>NZ_JALCYY010000006.1:61134-152439 GCF_022690685.1 Anaeromyxobacter terrae
CCCCCCGCGGCGGGGGGCCCCCGGCCCCCCGGGGGGGGGCGGGGGGGGGTGGGGGGGGCCGCCCCGGCGGGCTCGCTTCGCTCGCCTGTTCGCTAATCATGATGGCCGTTCAGACCGCCTTCGCCTCGTCGCGCAGCTTCCGGACGAGCTCGTCCACGTCCGCGACCTTCACGCCGCCCTTGCGCGCGGGCGGCGCCACGAGCTTCCTCACGATCACCTTCGGCGTGAGGTCCACCCCGAGCGACGCGGCCGGGATCTCCCGGACCTCCTTCTTCTTCGCCTTCATGATCCCGGGGAGCGACGCGAACCGCGGCTTGTTGAGCCTGAGGTCGGTCGTGACGACCGTCGGGAGCCGGACCTCGAGCGTCTCGACGCCCCCGTCGACCTCGCGCACGACGGTGACGCGCGTGCCGTCGGCGGACACGGCGAGCCCCGGCAGCCGCTTCTGCTCCGCCTCGCTCTCGAGGCTCTCGCTCTTCGAGGCGAACGTCGCCTGCCCGACCCCGAGCCGCTCCGCGAGGTACTGGCCGGCCTGGTTCTGGTCGTCGTCGATCGACTGCTTCCCGAGGATCACGAGGTCGGGCTTCTCCTGCTCGAACACCCTCGCGAGGATGGCGGAGACGACGGCCGGGTCGAGGGGGCCCTCGTGCCGGACGAGGACGCCGCGGTCGGCCCCCATCGCGAGCGCGGCGCGGATCTCGGTCACCGACCGCTCCCCGCCGATGGAGACGACGACCACCTCGCCCCCGTGCCGCTCCCTGAGCCGCAGCGCCTCCTCGACGGCGATCTCGTCGAAGGGGTTCATCTTGTAGTTCACGCCGTCCGTCACGATCCCCGTGCCGTCCGGCTTGACCTGGATCCTCGACTCCGGGTCCTCGACCCGCTTCGCGGTGACCAGCAGCTTCAGCGGCATGCCATCCTCCCTCGCGAGCGACCGACCACCGCGACTGTACGCACCGGCGCGGCGCGGGCGCGATGCCTGGCGAGGGCCCGGTGGCTGGCGCTTTTTGCCAGTCGGCGTGGGGGCGCTGTACCATCGAGGGCCACCCCGAAGCGGCCCGAGAGCGATGCAAAAGCACACCGTCTCGATGCATTTCGTCGGCGCCGCCGTCGCCGGACTCTCCGGCGACGCGCGCGCGCGGGTGCTGGCGTCCGCCGGCATCCCCGCGGACCTCCTCGCCACGGCCCACGCGCGGGTGCCGGCGGAGTCCTTCTCTGCCCTGTGGCTCGCCGTGAACCGCGAGCTCGACGACGAGTTCTTCGGGCTCGACCGCCGGCGGATGAAGTGCGGCAGCTTCGCCCTGCTGTGCCACGCCGTCCTGCACGCCGGGACGCTCGACCGGGCGCTGCGGCGGATGCTGAGGGGGTTCGGGGTGTTCCTGGACGACGTCCGCGCGGAGCTGCGCGTGGAGGGGCGGGACGCGGTCGTCGCCGTGACGAACGGCATCGAGGCCGCGCACGCCCGGCGCTTCGCGGACGAGACGTTCCTCATCATGGTCCACGGGCTGATGTGCTGGCTGGCGGGCCGGCGGATCCCGCTCACGATGGCGGAGTTCGCGCACCCGCGGCCCCCCTACGCGCAGGAGTACACGGTCATGTACTCGCAGGCGCTGCGGTTCGACGCGGAGCGCACGGGGATCCGCTTCGACGCGCAGCTCCTCGCGCTGCCCATCCGGCAGAACGCGACCAGCCTGAAGACGTTCCTGCGCACGGCGCCGCAGTCCGTGTTCCTCAAGTACACGAACGAGGACAGCTGGACGGCGCGGCTTCGTCGGCGGCTGCGCAGGAGCATCGGCCAGATCGAGTGGCCGCGGCTCGAGGACGTCGCGCGCGAGTTCCACGTCGCACCGACGACGCTCCGCCGGCGGCTCGACGCGGAGGGGACGAGCTACCAGGGGATCAAGGACGAGCTGCGGCGCGACGCGGCCGTCCATCACCTGTGCGGCTCCCGCCTGAGCGTCGCCGAGATCGCCGCCACGCTCGGCTTCCAGGAGACGAGCGCGTTCCACCGCGCGTTCAAGCGCTGGAGCGGCGTGCAGCCCGGTGAGTACCGCAGGCGGCAGGCGGAGCTCGCGCCGCGCCGGCCGGACGACGCCGCGCCCCTGTCCGCCTCGGCGCGCGGCTGATCCGCCCGGCACCCCGCCGCGCGGCCGTCAGAACTGGTCGTCCTCGAGGGCGAGCAGCGCGTCGGCGTCGGAGACGACGGTCCGCGCGAGCCCGGCCGCGCGCACGAGCACGTGATCGGCGTAGAAGCGCGCGGTCGACACCTTGGCGCGGAGGAAGCCGGCCTCGCCCCGCCCCGCCCCGAGGTGCCGGTGCGCGGCGAGCGCGGCGCGGGCCATCTGCCACCCGCCGGCGACGGTGCCGAAGAGCTCGAGGAACGGCACGGCGCCGACCGCGGCGCGGCGCACGTCCGGGCCGAAGGTGGCGACGACGAACTGCACCGCCTGCTCGAGGGCCGTGACGCCGTCCCTGAGCCGCGCCGCGATGGCGGAGAGCGCCTCGCTCCTCTCCTGATCGAGCTGCGCCACCACCTCGCGCATCTCGTCCATCACCCGGCGGATCGTCTCTCCCCCGTCTCGGGCCACCTTCCGGCCGATGAGATCGATGGCCTGGATGCCGTTGGTGCCCTCGTAGATCGAGGTGATCCGGGCGTCGCGGAAGAACTGCGCCGCGCCGGTCTCCTCGATGAAGCCCATGCCGCCGTGGACCTGGATCCCGAGCGACGCGATGTCGATCGCGTGATCGGTGCTCCACGCCTTCACGATCGGGATCATGAGCTCGACGAACGCCTGGCTGCGCGCGCGCTGCTCCGCCTCGGGGTGGCAGCGCGCCGTATCCATCGCCGCCGCGGTGACGCACGCGATGGCGCGCATCGCCTCGGTCCGCGACTTCATGAGCAGGAGCATCCGGCGGACGTCCGGGTGGCGGAGGATCGCCACCTTCTCCTTGCTCCGCGTGCCGAGCTCCGTCCCCTGGAGCCGCTCGCGCGCGTAGGCGAGCGCGACCTGGTAGGCGCGCTCCGCGAGGCCGACCCCCTCGAGGCCGACCGAGAACCGGGCCGCGTTCATGGTGATGAACATGTACTCGAGGCCGCGGTTCTCCTCGCCGACGAGCCACCCGACCGCGCCCCCCTGGTCGCCGAAGGCGAGGACTGCCGTCGGGCTCGCGTGAATGCCGAGCTTGTGCTCGAGCGACACGCAGCGGACGTCGTTCCGCGCGCCGAGGCCGCCGTCGTCGTTCACGAGGAACTTCGGCACGACGAACAGCGAGATCCCCTTGACGCCCTCGGGGGCGTCGGGCGTCCGGGCGAGGACGAGGTGGATGATGTTCTCGGTGAGGTCGTGCTCGCCGTAGGTGATGAAGATCTTCTGCCCCTCGAGGCGGTAGCTGCCGTCCGGCTGCCGCACCGCGCGCGTGCGCACCGCCGAGAGATCCGAGCCCGCCTGCGGCTCGGTGAGCACCATCGTACCGGCCCACTCGCCCGAGGTGAGCTTCGGCAGGTATCTACGCTTCAGCTCCTCCGAGCCCTTCAGCTCGAGCGCCTCGATGGCGCCCCGGGTGAGCATGGGGCAGAGCGCGAACGAGACGTTCGCCGCGTTCCACATCTCCTCGACGAGCGCCGACACGAGCCGCGGGACCCCCTGGCCGCCGTACTCGGGGCTGCACGAGAGGGCGTTCCAGCCCCCGTCCACGAACTTGCCGTACGCGTCGCGCCAGCCGGTCGCGGTGACGACCTCGCCGCCCTCGACGCGCGCACCTTCGCGGTCGCCCACGGCGTTGAGGGGCGAGAGGACTCCGGCGGCGAACTTCCCGGCCTCCGTGAGGATCGCCTCCGCCAGCTCGAGGTTCACGTCGCCGCAGCCCGGGAGGCGGGCCACCTCCTCGAGCGGGGCGAGCTCGCGCAGGACGAACTGCATGTCGCGGAGGGGTGCGCTGTATTCCTTCATGAGGTACCTCGAGCAGCCGGTAGAGCGAGCGTTCGATGGGGAAACGGTCGGTCAGCCTTCAATCGCCATAACAGGAGCCGTGCTTCGTCACATGTTGCGCCGGTACTGTCCGCCCACCTCGAAGAGCGCGGTCGTGATCTGGCCGAGCGAGCACACCCGGACCGCGTCCATGAGCACCTCGAAGACGTTGCGGCCCTCGAGGACGGCCTGCCTCAGCCGGCGCAGCGCGAGCGGCGCCTCGTCCGCGTGGCGCGCGTGGAAGTCTCGCAGCCGGTCGAGCTGGGAGCGCTTCTCCTCCTCCGTCGAGCGCGCCAGCTCGATGTGGTCGGGGACCGGGTCGCCGTGCGGGTTGCGGAAGGTGTTCACGCCGACGATCGGGTACTCGCCGGTGTGCTTGAGCATCTCGTAGTGCATGCTCTCTTCCTGGATCCGGCTGCGCTGGTAGCCGGTCTCCATCGCGCCGAGCACGCCGCCGCGATCCGCGAGCCGCTCGAACTCGGCGAGCACCGCCTCCTCGACGAGCTCCGTCAGCTCGTCGATCACGAACGCGCCCTGGTTCGGGTTCTCGTTCTTCGCGAGTCCCCACTCACGGTTGATGATGAGCTGGATCGCCATCGCGCGGCGGACGCTCTCCTCCGTGGGCGTGGTGATCGCCTCGTCGTAGGCGTTCGTGTGGAGGGAGTTGCAGTTGTCGTAGATCGCGACGAGGGCCTGGAGCGTCGTGCGGATGTCGTTGAACGCGATCTCCTGCGCGTGCAGCGACCGGCCCGAGGTCTGGATGTGGTACTTCAGCTTCTGGCTGCGCTCGTTCGCGCCGTACCGATCGCGCATCGCCACCGCCCAGATGCGGCGCGCCACGCGGCCGAGCACCGTGTACTCCGGGTCCATGCCGTTGCTGAAGAAGAAGCTCAGGTTCGGCGCGAACTCGTCGATGCGCATGCCGCGCGCGAGGTAGGCCTCGACGAACGTGAACCCGTTCGCGAGCGTGAACGCGAGCTGGCTGATCGGGTTCGCCCCCGCCTCGGCGATGTGGTACCCGCTGATGCTGACCGAGTAGAAGTTGCGCACCTGGTGGCGGACGAAGTACTCGGCGATGTCGCCCATCACCTTCAGGCTGAACTCCGTCGAGAAGATGCAGGTGTTCTGGCCCTGATCCTCCTTGAGGATGTCGGCCTGCACCGTCCCGCGCACGCTCGAGAGCGCGCAGGCGCGGAGCTCCGCCGCCTCGGCCTCGGTCGGCTCCCGCCCGCGCTCGACCACGAACTTCTCGACCTGCTGGTCGACGGCGGTGTTCATGAACATCGCCAGGATCGCGGGCGCCGGGCCGTTGATCGTCATCGAGACCGACGTCGCGGGGTCGCAGAGGTCGAACCCCGAGTACAGCACCTTCATGTCGTCGAGCGTCGCGATCGAGACGCCGGAGTTCCCGATCTTGCCGTAGATGTCGGGGCGCGCGTCCGGGTCGCAGCCGTACAAGGTCACCGAGTCGAAGGCCGTGGAGAGCCGCTTCGCCGGCATGCCCTCGGAGACGAGCTTGAAGCGCCGGTTGGTCCGGAACGCGTCGCCCTCCCCCGCGAACATGCGGGTCGGGTCCTCGTTCTCGCGCTTGAACGGGAAGGTGCCCGCCGTGTACGGGAACGCGCCGGGCACGTTCTCCAGCATGAGCCACGCGAGCCGCTCGCCGTCGTCCTCGAACCGGGGCAGGACCACCTTCCGGATCCTGGTGCCGGAGAGGGAGGTGTGCACGAGCCGCGTCCGCACCTCGCGGTCGCGGATCTTCATGACGTATTCGTCGCCCGCGTAGGCGTCCACGAGCTCGGGCCAGCTCGCGAGCAGCGCCTTCGCGGCGGGCTCGAGGCGGGCCTCGCGCGCCTGCGCGAGCGGCTCGAGCGCCTCGGCGGGCGCCGGCCGCGCCGGGTCGGCCGCGAGCACCATGCGCTGCGCCGCGCGGAGCTGCTGCACCTCCCGCGCGAGCGCCGCCTGCTCGCGGGCGCGGCGCTTGTGGCCGCGGACGCCGTCCGCGATCTCGGCGAGGTAGCGCACGCGCCCGGCCGGCACGAGCGGGGTCTGGTGGGTGCTGTGGCGCGTCGTGACCGCCGGGAGCCGGCCCTCGCGGACCGGGAGGCCCAGCTCGCGCAGGCGCGGGCGCAGCGCGTGGTACAGCGCGGTGACGCCGTCGTCGTTGAAGCGGCTCGCGATGGTCCCGAACACCGGCATCGCGTCGAGCGGCCGGTCGAACGCTCCGCGGTTCCGCTGCACCTGCTTCGAGACGTCGCGCAGCGCGTCGGCCGCGCCCCGGCGGTCGAACTTGTTGATGGCGACGAGCTCGGCGAAGTCGAGCATGTCGATCTTCTCGAGCTGGCTCGCCGCGCCGAACTCCGGGGTCATGACGTACAGCGGCACGTCGACGAGCGGCGCGATCGCGGCGTCGCCCTGGCCGATGCCGGGGGTCTCGACGATGACGAGATCGAACCCGGCGACCTTCGCGGCGGCGACGACGTCCGGCAGCGCCCGGCTCACCTCGGCGCCGGTGTCCCGCGTGGCGAGGCTCCGGAAGTAGACGCGCGGGCCTCGCGCCCACGGGCCGATGGCGTTCATGCGGATGCGATCGCCGAGGAGCGCGCCGCCGCTCTTCCGCCGCGACGGGTCGATGCTGATGACGGCGATCCGGAGCGCGTCGTCCTGGTCGAGGCGCAGCCGCCGGATGAGCTCGTCGGTGAGGCTCGACTTGCCGGCGCCGCCCGTGCCGGTGACGCCGACGGTCGGGACGCGCCGGCTGCGCGACTGCGCGTGGAGCGCCATGACGAGCTTCGGGTCCGCGTCGCCGTTCTCGAGGGCCGTGATGAGCCGCGCGAGGGCTCGCCACGCGGCGTCGCCGTGGCCCGTGATCGCCTCGAGCGTCCGCGGGGCGAGCGGCGACGGAGCGACGTCGCACTGCTTCACGATCTCGCCGATCATCCCGGCCAGCCCCATGCGCTGGCCGTCCTCGGGGCTGTAGATCCGCCCGACGCCGTAGGCGTGCAGCTCCCGGATCTCCGCGGGCACGATGACGCCACCGCCGCCCCCGAACACCTGGATGTCCTCGCCGCCGCGCTGCCGGAGCGAGTCGACCACGTACTTGAAGAACTCGAGGTGGCCGCCCTGGTACGAGCTGATGGCGATCCCCTGCGCGTCCTCGTGCAGGGCCGCCGTGACGATCTCGTCGACCGAGCGGTTGTGGCCGAGGTGGATGACCTCGGCTCCCTCGTCCATGAGGATCCGCCGCACGATGTTGATCGCGGCGTCGTGGCCGTCGAACAGCGCGGCGGCGCTGACGATCCGGACCTTGTGCCTCGGCCGCTCCTCGGCGACGGGCGCGACCTCGCCGGACGCGATGCTCACGGGTTCGCCTTCAGCTCGGGGAAGTCTTCCTCGAAGAACTCCCGCTCGCCGCGCGCCGCGGGAGACTCGTGGCGCTGCTTCTCGAGCCGGCTCAGCTCGGTGCGGCGGATCTTCCCGGAGATGGTCTTCGGGAGCTCCGCGATCTCGATCCGGCGGACGCGCTTGTAGGGGGCGAGCACGGCCCGGATGTGCTGGAAGATCGAGAGCGCCAGCTCCCGGCTGGGCTCGTAGCCGTCGCGCAGCACGACGAACGCCTTCGGGACGCTGAGGCGGCGCGGATCGGGGCTCGGGACGACCGCCGCCTCCGCGATGGCGTCGTGCTCGATCAGCGCGCTCTCGAGCTCGAACGGGCTGATGCGGTAGTCGGACGACTTGAACACGTCGTCCATCCGGCCGACGTACGTGTAGTAGCCCTCGTCGTCCACGGAGGCGACGTCGCCGCAGTGGTAGTGGCCGTTGCGCAGCAGGTGTGCCGTCTTGGCGGGGTCGTCACTGTAGCCGCTCATGAGCCCGACGGGGCGCTCCTCGAGCGAGAGGCAGATCTCGCCCTCGCGCGCGGGCTGCTCCGCGTCGCCGAGCAGCGCGACCCGGTAGCCCGGCAACGGCCGCCCCATCGACCCGGGCTTCACCTTCTGCCCGGGCGAGTTGCCGATCTGGCAGGTGGTCTCGGTCTGGCCGTAGCCGTCGCGGATGACGATGCCCCACGCCTTCTTGACCTGCTCGATAACCTCGGGGTTGAGCGGCTCGCCCGCGCCGACGAGCTCGCGGAGCTTCACCGGGTACCTCTCGAGGTCCTCCTGGATCAGCATCCGCCACACGGTCGGCGGGGCGCACAGGGAGGTGACGCCGCAGCGCCCGACGACGTCGAGCATCGCCTTCGCGTTGAAGCGCGCGTAGTTGTAGATGAACACCGTCGCGCCTGCGTTCCACGGCGCGAAGAGGTTGCTCCAGGCGTGCTTCGCCCACCCCGGCGAGCTGACGTTGTAGTGCACGTCGCCCGGCATCAGGCCGATCCAGTACATGGTCGAGAGGTGACCGACTGGATAGCTCGTGTGCGTGTGGAGCACGAGCTTCGGCTTCGCCGTCGTGCCGGAGGTGAAGTAGAGGAGCAGCGGATCGCCGGCGGCCGTGGGCCCGTCCGGCGTGAACTCCGCCGCCACGGCGCGGGCGCTGTCGTAGGTCGTCCAGCCCGAGCGCTCGCGCCCGACGACGATGCGCGTGTAGTCGCCGGGGAGCGCGTCGAACTTGCCGGCGTCCGCCTCTCCGACGATCACGTGCCGCACCTTGCCGCGCTCGAACCGGTCCTTCAGGTCGTCGGTGGTGAGGAGGGTCGTGGCCGGGATGATCACCGCGCCGAGCTTCATGCAGGCGAGCATGACCTCCCAGAGCGGGACCACGTTCCCGAGCATCATGAGGACCGCGTCACCCCGGCGGACGCCCTTCGCGCGGAGGAAGTTCGCGACCTGGGCCGAGCGCAGGGAGAGCTCGGCGAAGGAGAGCTTCACCTCGTGGCCGCCCTCGTCGACGATCCAGAGCGCGGGGCGGTCGTTCCCTCTCGCCATCTCGTCGAAGTAGTCGAGGGCCCAGTTGAACCGCTCGAGCCTCGGCCACCGGAAGTTCCGGTAGGCCTGCTCGTAGTCGGTCCGGTGGGCGAGGAGGAAGTCTCGCGCTTCGAGGAAGGGCCGTGACGGGCTCATCATGGACGCACCTCGGTCGGTCGGGTGTGGACGCGTCTGCGACTGTACGCGGCGGCGACGCCGGGCGGCGATGCCCGAGCCGGCCGGGGCGGCTGGCTGTTTTTGCCACACCCCACGTGGTGCCGCTCCCCTGTCGGCGGGGCATGACGAAAGCGCAGCCCGCCGCCGTCCGCTCGTACGTCCATGGGCCGGGCCACCGGGCCCCCGGGCCCCCGGGCCTCATGGCGACCTGCGATGCGGCTCGCCGGTAGTGGCCACATGATCCGCACGGAATGACGACCCGGCGCGCTCGACGGCGTTCGCTCGTCCGCATCGAGGACGGGGCGCTCCCCTCGCCGCTCTTCTCGCGCCTCGCGCGCTCGGTGCGTGCGCTCGGGACCGAGAACCTGGACCGCACCTACCAGACGACCTTCTGGTTCGACCTCCGCGCGCCGGCCGCGCTGCCGGAGGAGGCGATCCTCTCGCTGCGCGAGCGCCTCCGCGTGCGCGCGGTCGCCGGCGTCGAGTGGTGGCTCTCCCGCATGCGCACGAGCGACGTCCAGGTGGACTTCCACCGGGACCGCGACGAGGCCCTGTTCCGCCGGACCGGGCGGATCGCGCACCCGGCGATCTCCTCCGTCCTGTTCCTGAACCGCTGCCGCGGCGGGCTCCTCGCCGTCGTGGACGCCCCGCCGAACGACGCGAACCCGGCGTGCGCGCCGGATGCGCTCGATGCCGACCTCGTGAGGCCCCGGCCGAACCGCCTCGCGGTCTTCGCCGGCGACGCGACCCACGGCGTGCTCGACGCGAACGACGACATCCCGTGCCGCCGGCTGCCCGCGCCGATGCCGCTGCGCCTCGCGCTCGTCATGAACTGGTGGAAGCGCCGGCCCGAGCACGTGCCGCGGTTCGCGGACTCGAGGAGGTATGGGACGCTGCGGATCGGGAGCGGCGCGCCATCCCGAGGCGGCGATAGGACCGTCCCGTCGTCGCCTCATCCTGAGCGGGCCCTCGACGTCGACCTCCGGAGGCGCTGAAGCAGGACGCGGTCCTTCCTCACGGCGTGCCGCGCGGCGCGTCCCCCCGGCTCGCGCCCACGGCCGCGGCGATGTCTCGGGCCAGCGCCCCGATCGCCCTGCTCAGCGCCGCCACCGTGGCAGCGACCCCCGGCGCGGCGCCGCGCTCGCGCGCGGTCGTGACCCCCTGCTTCGCGAGGGCGCCACCCCTGCGCACGGCCCATCGCGCCTCGAGGACGGCGCTCCCGTCCGGCTCGCCTTCGAACCGCAGCACCTCGACGGAGACCGACCACTCCGGCGAGGCGCTCACCGGCCAGGGCCACCCGAGCACCTCGCGCGCAGGGACGGCCGCTCGGAGATCCTCGGCGAGCACGCCCGTGAAGAGGACGTCGAGCGGAGCGGCCCACCGATCGGCGCTCGCCACCTCGACGCGCGCGGGTCCGGCACGCGTCACGATCTCCGGCCGGTCGAGGTATGCGGGCAGCCGCACCGGGCCGACGCCGAGCACGGGCATCGGCGGGCGGGTCGAGCCCGGTGCGCTCGCCTCGGCCTCGAGGACGTACCAGCGGGCCGGCTCGGATCGCGGCCCGAGCGTCAGGCATCCGGCGACCAGCGCGAGCGGCGCCGCGAGGGCGAGCGCGATCGCCCTTCTCATCGCCGGTCCTCCGCGCGGCCTCGGACGAGCGCGCTCGGATCGCGGTCGAGCCTCTCCGCGAGGTTGCGCAGCGTCCGGCTGGTGCTCTGGAGCTCGGCGAGCGTCCTCGTGAGCTGCCACGCGAGCGGCGAGGCGGGATCGACGAGCTCGTCCACGTGCCGGACGGCGGACTCCGCGCTCTCGAGGGTCGTGCGGAGCTGGACGACCGCGGCGCGCGTGTCGGCGGTGAGCGGCGGCACGCCGGCCTCGATCGAGCGCGCCGCCCGCCCCACGGACGCGATCGCGGCGTCCGCGGCTCGGAGCGTGCTCGGCACCCCCGCGACGGCGGCGTCGACGCCTCCGGCGGTGCGCTCGAACGAGCGCGCGGCGCGGCGAAGGTCGGCGACGAGCCCGTCGAGATCCAGGGCCTGGAGCTTCGTGAGGAGCTTCGAGGCGTCCGCCTGGAGCGCGGCCAGCCCGGGCTCGGAGTAGACCGGGATCTCCGGGTACGGGAGCCGGAGCGGTGACGGCTTCGCGGGCGGCGCCTCGGGCAGGATGTCGAGGGTGACGTAGCGGCGGTTCGAGAGGTAGCTCTCGAGCGCGAGCCGCGCGCGGAGGCCGTGGTCGATCAGCGTGCGCATGGCGCGCTGGTCCGAGAGGTCGATCTCCCCGCCGATCTCCCGGATCCGCGTCTGGTTGAGCTCGATCACGACCGGCATGCGCAGCTCGCGCAGGGGCTCCGTCGCGGAACCCATCGAGAGGTGGATGCTCGTGACGCGTCCCACGGGGACCCCGCGGAACTTCACCGGTGCGTCCAGCTCCAGGCCCGCGAGGTCCTCGGAGAAGACCACCACGAACTGGACCCGGTGCTGGAGGACACGACCGGCCCCGAGGTACACCGCCGCGACGACGCCGAGCGCGACGGCCGCGATCACGAACGCGCCGACCAACTTCGGATCCCACCTCCGTGGCATGAGACCTCCTTCACGGACCGGCGACGCTCCCTGCGAAGAACGCCCGGACCGGCGCCGGCCCGCGCTCGCGCAGCTCCGACGGCGGACCCTCCGCGATCGCCCGCTGGGCCTCTCCGTCGAGGAACAGCGCCCGCGTCCCGATCCCGAGGATCGTCGCGACGTCATGGGTGACGACGACGGCGGTCGTGCCGAGCGCGCCGCGCAGCTGCAGGATGAGCCCGTCGAGCCGCCGCGCGGTCGGCGGGTCGAGGCTCGCCGAGGGCTCGTCGATGAGGAGGATCTCCGGGTCGAGCGAGATCGCGCGGGCGAGCCCGGCGCGCTTCTGCATCCCCCCCGACAGCTCCCACGGGTAGTACTCCTCGAAGCCGCGCAGGCCGACGAGCGAGAGCTTGAGCCGCACGACGGCGCGAACGCTCGACGCGCCCAGCGAGGTGAACTGCTCGAGGGGCAGCGCGACGTTCTCGGCGAGCGTCATGGACGTCCAGAGGGCGCTCCCCTGGAACAGGACGCCGACGCGCCGGAGGATGCGCTCCCGCTCGTCCGGGGGAGCGCTCGTGAAGCTCTCGTCGCCGTAGCGGACCTCGCCGGCGGCGGGCTCCTGGAGGCCGAGGAGGTGGCGGAGCAGCGTGGTCTTCCCGCAGCCGCTCGCGCCCATCACGACGAAGATCTCGCCGCGACGGACCGTGAAGTCGAGATCGCGGATGACCACGCGCTCGCCGAACCCCATCGTGAGCCCGCGCACGCTGATGACGTCGTCCGCCACGTTCACCACCCGAACAGGAAGAACACGTACTGGTAGACGCCACACGCGGCGATGATCGCGACGATGCCCGTCACGACCGCCTGGGTCGCCGCGTCGCCCACCCGCGCTGCGCTGCGCTCCGCCTGCATGCCCCGGTGCGTGGCCGTGAGCGCGATGAGGAGCCCGTAGGTCGCGCCCTTCACGAGTCCGCCGACGAGGTCCCCCGCCGTGACGGCGAGCGCCGTCTGCCGCACGTAGCCGCTGAAGGGCTGGTGCAGCATCGTCGTGCCGACCACGGCGCCCCCCAGGATGCCGGTCGCGTCCGCGAAGAGCGTCAGGAAAGGCGTCATCGCCGTGAGGGCGAGGACGCGGGGAACGACCAGGAACTCCACCGGCGAGAAGCCGAACGTCCGCAGCGCGTCGATCTCCTGGGTCACCTTCATCGTGGCGATCTGCGCTGCGAACGCCCCGCCGCTCCGCCCCGACAGCGTGACGCCGGTGATGAGGGCGGCCATGTCGCGGACGACGGCGATCCCGACGATGTCCGCGACGTAGGTCTCCGCACCGAAGAACCGGAGCTGCGTGATCCCGACGAAGGCGAGGATGATCCCCACGAGGAAGTTCACGAGCACGACGATCGGGAGCGCCTCGGCGCCGGACTGCTGAACGAGGAGCCACAGGTCCTGGGGGCGATAGCGTCCACGGCCTCTCCCGAACCTTCCGAGCGCGAGCGCGGTGTCGCCGATGAACGCGACTGCGCCCAGCAGCTTCACGTGCCGCTTCAGGGCCCGCACGCCCACGCGCTCGATGCCGCTCGGGCTCGGCGCCGTCCGTTCCTCGGGGACGGCGGTCTCCTGCGCGAGCTCGAGGAGCCGGCCGACCTCGGCCGGGAGGCCGCGCGCGTCCACTGGAATTCCGCGGGAGCGACAGCCGTCGAGGACGGCACCGACGAACACCACGAGGGCGCTGTCCCATGCGGCGAGGCCGGCCCCATCGATCGTGACCCTCGGTGGGCGGGGGCGGTCCAGCTCGCGCTCGACGTCCTTCACGCGCGGCAGCCCATCCGCGAGCCGCCAGGTTCCACCGAGTCGGATGAACAGCGTCGCGTCGTCGGTGCGGCGCACGTCGACCGTTGCACCAGACAACGTCGTCACCGGATGCACCCCGCCTGCATCGTAGCCGGTCGTGGCCGAGGCGTTCGCACCACGCGGGCGACTCCGAAAGACCGGCCCCACGCGATGCCCCGCGCTGTGGTGCGCACCTCTGCCGCAGACGGCCGCATCCGGTCGAGCCGACGGGGGTGCGCTCGCGCGAAGCCGCGGGCCACGCCCCCGGCTCCCGGTACGCCGGACCCCGTGCGCGGAGCGCAGCCTGCGTGGACGGTCCTCGCCGGGTAGGCCGCACCAGACGGCGTTCCAGCCGCCCTGGATCGGCGAACATCCGACCACCATGAGCGCGTTGCGCCTGCAGGTCGTGGCTTTGCTCGCGCTGCTCCCGCCGCTTGCCGAGGCCCAGCTCAACGTCGGGCACAAGACGCTCGGCGCGGTCGGGCTCGACGCCGGGTCACAGCCGGAGCCGGGCCTCTACGTCGTCGAGCGTGCCCTGCTCTACGACGCGGACGAAGCGAGGGACCGGCATGGCGACCGGATTCCCATCGGCATGGACCTGGATGCTTTCGGGAACGGGATCGGGGTGATCGGCGTCGTCGAGGTGCGACCGCTCTCGACGTACCTCACCGCCGCGATCGCCATCCCCATCGCCCACGTGACCGTCACGACGGACCGACCGGAGGCGAGCACCGACCGGCTCGGCCTGGGGGACGTGTACGTGCAACCCCTGAAGCTGGGCTGGCGCTGGCCCCGGTCCGACCTCGGGATCGGGTACGGCTTCTACGCACCGACCGGCCGCTTCGAGCCCGGCGGCCGGGACGGCGTCGGTCGTGGCCACTGGACGCACCAGCTCTCGGCCGGCGGGACGGCCTACCTCGACCCGGCGCGGACCTGGAACGTCTCCGCCGTCGCGAGCTACGACCACAACCAGCGCAAGCAGGGCATCGACCTCACCCGCGGCGACACGGTCCAGCTCCAGGGCGGCGCAGGGAAGACGCTGCTCCGGTTCCTGCAGCTCGGTGTCGCGGGTTACGCGCTGTGGCAGGTCCGAGACGACCGCGGGGCGGACCTGCCGCCGGTGCTGCGGGGCGCACGGGACCGAATCTTCGGCCTGGGGCCCGAGGTCGGCGTCCTCGTCGCGCCGCTCCGCTCCAAGCTGACGATCCGCTACGAGCGCGAGCTCGGCGCACGCTCCCGCCCGCAAGGCCAGCTCCTGGTGCTGGGCTTGACGTTCGTCGCGCTCGGGGGCGAGAGACCGGCGGACCGCACGCCGTGACCCCTCGATCCCTGGCGCGGCCGTGTCAGGGAGGTCACAGCGGTCGCGCCTTCGGCAGGGCGACGCGGAACACGCTCCCGCCGCCAGCGTTGTCCTCGACCCAGATCTTGCCGCGATGCAGCTCCACGATGTGCTTCGCGATCGCGAGGCCGAGCCCCGTCCCCTTCACTCCTTCCCGCTCCAGCCGCTCGAACCGCGTGAAGATCCGCTGCTTGTCCTCGTCCCGTATGCCTTCGCCGTGGTCGGCCACGGCGACGACCCAGTGCTCGCCGGCGTCCTCGACGTCGACCGTGACGGTGCCGCCGTCGCGCCCGTACTTGATCGCGTTCGAGACGAGGTTGGCGAAGACCTCGCTGACGAGGGGGTTCGCGCGGACGGGCAGGTCGCGGAGCGACCCCAGCGCGATGCGCGCCGCGTCATCCTGGATCGGCACCTGGAAGTCCGCCACCACGTCCTGCAGCACCCGTCGAAGATCGAGCGTCTCGAGCTCGAGCTGTTCCAGCGTCGAGATCTTCGCGTACTTCGCGGCGTTCTCGATCAGGTCCGTCAGCCTCGCGCAGCTCCTCCTCATCTGGCCGAGCAGCCGCGTCGTGGTCGGGCTCGACTCTCGCTTCGCCAGCACGTCGACGGTCATCCGGAGCGTGGCGGCGGGACCGAGCAGATCGTGCCGGAGGATGTCGGCGAACAGGTCCTTGAGCCGGGTCGCCTCCTCGAGCTGCGTCGCATAGCTCCGCAGCTTCTGCTCCGTGCGCCTTCGCTCGGTGATGTCGCGGATGATCCCCACGGCCGCGGTCGGCTTCCCCGCGACGCCGAACACGAGCGCGGTCGTCAGCCAGATCGGGAAGGTCCGCCCGTCCTTGTGCTTCACCTCGAGCTCGCCGGTCCAGCGACCCGTCTGCTGGATCGCCGGGAGGATGACGCGGCTCGCGAAGTCTGGATCGACGTTCATCGAGTTCACGTGCTTCCCCCGGAGCTCGTCTGGCGAGAACCCGTAGATCTCCTGCACGGCGCGGTTCGAGTAGGCCACGTGGCCCCCGAGGTCCGAGATCTGGACGCCGTCGGGGGCCTCGGCGACCGCCGAGGAGAGCAGGTGCAGCCGAGCCCTCTCCTGCCTCAGCGCGAACACGGCCGCGATCAGCGTGGCCACGAGGACCCTCATCCACGCCTCCGACGGCGTCGGATGGACGAGCGCCGCGCTCCAGCCGCGGCGCTCGAGGACGACGGCGTCGATCGCGGCGTCGACGATCCAGAAGCCGACGAGTGCGGCGGCGGCGACGAGCGCGATCCAGCCGGCCCGCTCGCGGGGACGTTGGGATAGCAGCGCCGCCGTGGAGAAGCGCATCCACGCATCGTCGTAGCACAGGTGGGCTGGCGGCGCGCGCCGGACCGACATCCGAGGGCGGGTGGACGGCGGGCGCCTGGGCGACTGGACGTCACCGGGCGGCCTCGCGCGCGGCCGAGGCGGCGGGGGTCTTCGCGCGGGAGCGCGGAGGCGCCATAATGCCCGCTCGCCGCGCGCGGTTCACGGCTGGAGGACGACGGCCGCCCGACGGGAGACCGGCATGAAACTCGCGCTGCAGCTCACCGAGGCGCTCTCGGTCTTCCTCGTCATCTTCTACCTGTACTGCCGGTCGCCCGCGTTCCGTCCACTCAAGCCCGACTGGCCCCGCCCCCGGGGCAAGATCCGCCTGTACCTCGTCTTCAGCGGCATCGCGATCCTCGGGAACTACCTCGGCGTGCCTGTCGTGGACGGGCAGGCCATCGTGAACGCGCGGGCGGTCGGCTCGACGCTCGCCGGCCTGCTCGGCGGCCCCGCGCTCGGGATGCTCGTCGGGGCGACCGCGGGCCTGCACCGCGTGACGGCGCTCAGCGGCGCGGCCGCGTTCCCGGGCGCCGTCTCCACCACGCTGGAAGGGCTGCTCGGCGGCCTCGTGCACCTCGCGTTGAAGCGCCGGCCCGAGCAGCTCATGACCCCGCGGGTCGCGTTCGCGACGACGTTCGTCGGCGAGCTCCTCCACATGTTCATCGTGCGGTACCTCACGTCGGCGCCGCCCGAGCAGGTGATCGCGATCGTGAAGGCGATCGGCCCGCCGATGGTGATCGCGAACCCGATCGGCGCCGCGCTCTTCATGGCCGTGCTCCTCGAGCGGCAGCGCGAGCAGGACCGGGTCGCGGCGACGTCCTCGGCGCGCGCCCTCAAGGTCGCGGACCGGACGCTGCGCCTCCTCGCGCGGGGGCTCGGGCGGGAGGCCGCCGGCGAGCTCGCCGCGATCATCCGGGAGGAGACCGGCGTCGGCGCGGTGGGGGTCACGGACACCGAGCGCGTCGTCGGCTGGTCCGGGATGGGCTCCGACCATCACCTGCCAGGGAACCCGATCGCCTCGCCGTACACCCGCCAGTCCATCGCGGAGAACGCCGTCGTCTTCGCCGACGGCGTCCGGCAGGCCTACGACTGCACGGTGTCGCCGAGCTGCCCGCTCAACTCGATGGTGATCGCGCCGCTGCAGGTGGACGGCGCCGTCGTCGGGACGGTCCAGCTCTTCGAGCCGCGCGGGCGCCGCTTCCTCAACATGAACAAGTCGCTCGGCGAGGGGCTCGGCGCCGTGCTCTCGAGCCAGCTCCTCATCGCGCGCTACCAGGAGCAGAAGAGCCTGCTCGTCATGTCGGAGCTGAAGCTCGCCCAGGCGCAGGTGAACCCGCACTTCCTGTTCAACGCGCTCAACACCATCATCGCCATCCTGCGCCGCGACGCCGACCGCGCGCGGGACCTGCTCGTCCACCTCTCGAACTTCTTCCGGAAGAACCTGAAGCGCTCCAGCGACGTGTCGACGCTCCGCGAGGAGCTCGAGCACGTCGGCGCGTACCTGGAGATCGAGAAGGCGCGGTTCGAGGGCCGCATCGCCGTCGAGACGGACGTCGATCCGGAGCTCCTCTCGCTCGAGATGCCCGCGTTCACGCTCCAGCCGCTCGTCGAGAACGCCTTCAAGCACGGGCTCTCGGAGGTGCTCGGGGAGGGCCGCGCCACCATCCGCGCCTACCGGAAGGATGGCGAGGCGCTCGTCGAGGTCGAGGACAACGCCGGCGCGTGGACCGAACCGCGGGAACGCGCGGGGCTCGGCATGCAGATCGTCGACAAGCGCGTGAAGAACCGCTTCGGAGAGGCGTTCGGCCTGTCGGTCACGTGCGTGCCGCACGAGCTGACGCGCGTGACGGTGCGCCTCCCCGGGAAGGGAGTCGCGGCGTGATGCGCGCCCTGATCGTCGACGACGAGCTGCACGCGCGCGAGGAGCTCGAGTCGCTCCTCCTCGAGACGGGCGCCTTCACGATCGCGGGCCTGTGCGGCAACGCCGTCGAGGCGATCCAGGCGATCCGCAAGCAGCGTCCGGACGTGGTGTTCCTCGACATCCAGATGCCGGCGATCTCCGGGTTCGAGCTCCTCTCGATGCTCGACGACGACGAGCTGCCTGCCGTCGTCTTCGTCACTGCCCACGACGCGTTCGCGCTGCGCGCGTTCGAGGAGCGCGCCCTCGACTACCTCCTGAAGCCCGTCGGGCGGGAGCGCCTCGCGAAGACCGTCGAGCGGCTGCGAAGGCTCCCCGGCGTGGAGGCCCGGCAGGGCTACCCGCGCGCCGAGATCCGGCGCATCCCCTGCCTCGCCGCGCGCGCGATCAAGCTCGTCGACCTCCCGGACGTCGAGTTCGTGCGGTCGAGCGAGGCCGGCGTGTACGTCGTCACCGCGAAGGCGGAGCTCTTCACCGAGCTCACGCTGAAGGTGCTCGAGGAGCGCGCCGGGCTCGTCCGCTGCCACAAGCAGTTCCTCGTCAACGTCGACCAGGTCGATCAGATCAGCATCGACGAGGGGCTCGCGGTGATCCGGACCCGGTCCGGGAAGGACGTACCGGTGAGCCGCCGGCACCTGCCCGCCGTCAAGGCGCGCCTCGACCTCTGATGGCGGCCGTCGCTTGCGTGGAGCCGTCGCGAGACGCGCGATGCCGTCGCCGAGCCGGGCGCTCCGAGGAGTGAGCACCGCAGGCGTGCCTGCAAGGCCTCATCATTCACCACATCCTGAGGCTGTCGACCGTGCACGCGGTCGCCATTCGACGAGCGGCTCAGCGCGCGCGGCGGTTGGGGCATCGACGGGGGTGAGCACGCGCGGCCCGGGAACGCGCCCTTCGGAGTCGTACGGTCGGCAGCGCCGCGCTCGCCTGGGCGGGCGCGCGCTCCGGGAGCTTGCGGATCCCCGCGCGCGGCGCGGTGCGGGCCTGGATGGAGACGACGAGGTGCTCGACCTCGGCGCGGGTCCGGTACGCGGCGCGCGCGACGAGATCGTCCGCGTTCTCGTCAGTGAGAACCTGGCCGAGGAGCGCCACGGTGGACAGGCAGACGCGCCCGTCGCGCAGCGGCGCCTCGAGGCTCGGGAACCGGCGCAGCACGCGCATGGCCTGGATGCGGCGGCCGGTGGCCCCCTCCCGGAGGTGGAGGACCTTCAGGCAATAGGCCCAGAGCGAGGCGTGCCCCGCCTCGACGAAGGCGCGCCGTCGGTCGAACTCGTCGAGGTGGAGGAGGAAGTCGACCTGAACGTTTCGTTCCTCTCCGGCGAGCTCGCGCAGGCGAACGGCGAGGACGCTCGAGTCGAGGGAAGCGGGAACGGGCGCGGACATGGAGTGCACCTCCAGATGCACCCTTCGTAACACGCGTTTTCGGGAGCTCCGGAGGCGCTCCAGGCTCGTGCGAGCGCGGCTTTCTTCGGCCTCCCCTCGGCAACCCCCTGCCGCGGTCGAACGCGCGCGCCCAGCCCATTTGCGCGCGCGTGAGTGGCCCTGGCGCGCCGCCTCGAACCCAGGAGCGGAATTTCGGCGAGGAGCAGTCAAGGGCGTTCATTCACGCACCGCAACTGGGACCGATTGTTCACGTCGCCATGAAGCGCGTAAGACGTCCGTCACTACCTCTGGCGATAGTTGTTACGTTCAGTGAACTACGCAAGCTCATGCGCCGCTTCCGGGCTCGCCTCCGCGCGTGGGGGGCGCGAGCGCCCACGGCAAGACGCCTCGGTGAAGAGACGCTCACCTGCACCCGCCACTCCGGCTGGGCCGCTCGGAACCGTGCCCGGACAGCGCGATCCCACCTCGTCGATGCCCGAGTCCGATGTGCGCATCCATACGCCGGTCCATCGGCGTACGGCCCTCCGGGCGGTCGGCTCTGAGATGTGATGAGTCGAGCCCGCCAAGGCACGTCGAGGAGCGCAACGACGAGGCCGCCCGGCGCAGGCAGGCAGCGTGCGTCGCAGCAGGCTCCATGCGAGCGGGTGGCGCCATGAAGCTCGCCGGTCACCCTCGCCCACGCGCCGCTCCCCGCCTGCCCGCCACCGGTCGCCCGGAACGGCCGCGGCCCTCGCGCGCGCCGTGCGAGACCTGGCAGCGACGCAGCCCGCCCTGCCGTGTGTCGCGCGCGCCGGGGAGACCTCCAACCACAGGGGACGACGCATGACGTGGACCCAGAACTACGTGCCGCTCGGGAACCTCCATCTCTCCGCGCTCGTGGCGGCGATCCCGGTGGTCGTCCTCCTCGCCGCGCTGGCGTTCTTCCACGTGAAGGCGCACGTCGCGGCGCTGCTCGGGCTCGCGCTCGCCCTCGGCATCGCGGTCGGCGTCTACGGGATGCCCCTCGGCATGGCGGGCGCGACCGCCGCGTACGGCGCGGCCTTCGGGCTCCTGCCGATCGGCTGGATCATCCTGAACGCCATCTTCATCTACGACATCACGGTGAAGACCGGGAAGTTCGAGGTGGTGAAGGACACGATCGGCGGCCTCGCCGGCGACCGGCGCATCCAGGTGCTCCTCATCGCGTTCGCGTTCGGCGCGTTCATCGAGGGCGCGGCGGGGTTCGGCACGCCGGTCGCGATCAGCGCCGCGATGCTCATCGGCCTGGGCTTCAAGCCCCTCGCCGCAGCCGGCCTGGCGCTCATCGGCAACACCGCGCCCGTCGCCTACGGCGCGCTCGGCACGCCCATCATCACGCTCGCGAAGGTCACGGGCCTCAACGAGCTGGCGCTCTCCTCGATGGCGGGCCGCCAGCTCCCGCTGTTCTCGCTGATGGTCCCGTTCTGGCTCGTGTGGGCCATGGCCGGGTTCCGCGGGATGCTCGGGGTGTGGCCGGCGTGCCTCGTCGCGGGGCTCTCCTTCGCCATCCCTCAGTTCCTCGTCTCGAACTTCATCGGGCCGAACCTCGTCGACATCGTCGCCGCGGCGTCCTGCATCCTCGTGACCTACGGCTTCCTCAAGCTGTGGCAGCCGAAGGAGGAGTGGCGGTTCCCCGAGGAGCGCGCGCCCGAGGCGGCCGCCGCGCCGCAGCGGCGGTCGGTCGGCGCCGCCGCCGCGTTCCGCCGCCACACGTTCGGCGAGGCGTTCATGGGCTGGATGCCCTGGATCGTCCTCTCCGTCTCCGTGTTCGTGTGGGGCCAGCCCGCCGTGAAGACCTGGCTGAACGGGCTGTTCAACCCGACCTTCGACGTGCCGTTCCTCCACAACCTCGTCCTCAAGGCGCCACCGGTCGCGGCCAAGGTCCACCCCGAGGCGGCGCGGTACAGCCTGAACCTCCTCTCCGCCACCGGCACGGCCCTCCTCGTCGCCGGCCTGGTCGCGGGCCTGTGGCTGAGGCTCTCGCCGCTCACCCTCGCCAGGACCTACCTCGGCACGCTGAAGCGGGTCCGCTACTCGCTCCTGACGATCGCCGCGATGCTCGCCCTCGGGTTCACGACGCGCTACTCGGGCTCCGACTCGACGATGGGCCTCGCGTTCGCCTCGACGGGCTTCCTGTTCCCGTTCTTCTCGCCGCTCCTCGGCTGGCTCGGCGTGGCGCTGACCGGCTCCGACACGTCGTCGAACGTGCTGTTCGGGAACCTCCAGGTCGTCTCGGCCCAGCAGATCGGGATGAACCCGCTCCTCGCGGCCGCGTCCAACAGCTCGGGCGGCGTCATGGGCAAGATGATCGACGCGCAGAGCATCGTCGTGGCGTCGGTCGCGACGAAGCAGGACGGGCACGAGGGCGCCATCCTGCGCTACGTGTTCTGGCACTCGCTCGCGCTGGCGTGCCTCGTCGGCGTCGTCGTGTTCGCCCAGGCGTACTGGCTCGGCTGGATGGTCCCGCGCTAGGCACGCCCGCAGGTCCGCGGCGTGAAGTGGCCGTGGACCGACAGCGCCGTACATCGCCGTGACCCGGGCGGCCCGGGGGGCCTCGTCCATGGGTGTTCCCGATTCGCGGGCGAACCTTCACGTTCGGCGACGTCACCGTGGGTCACCATTTTGCGTTTACACCCCATTTGCGCAGAGCCGGATCCTTGCGACTCATCGTAAACGCACGGGCCGGCTCGGACGAGTCACCGCCAGAAGGGGACCCATGCTGCGCATCCGCTCGCGCGCGCTCGCCGCGCTCGCCTCTCTCTCCGCCGCCGCTGTACCCGTCGCCGCGCGCGGAGCCTGGTCGTACGACCTCGCCAAGACCGTGGTTCCGCTTCCGGTGAACTACGCGCCAGCGCCTGTCGCTGCCGACTGGAACGGCGACGGCGTCCAGGACCTCGTCGTCGGGCTCTACCAGCCCTCGCTGTTCGGCGGCGTCGCGGTCTACCTGCGCGACGCCAGCGGCGCCCTCGGCCCCGCGACGAGCGCGTTCGCGAGCGGCAGCGCGGCGAGCGTGCTGCCAGCGAGCTACCATTACAGGCCCGCCGTCGCCGACTGGAATGGAGACGGTCTTCCCGACCTGCTCCTGGGACAGCGCTCCGGCTCGCCAGCGGCCGGCGGCGTGCTGTTCTGCCCGAACACGGGGGCCGTGGGTGCGCCCGTGATCCACGGCGTGAACTGCCGTCGTCTGACGACGGCAGCGGGCGCGGTCGTGGGCGTCACCACCGGGAGCTCGTTCGGCTATCTCTCGCCCGAGGTCGTCGACTGGGACGGCGACGGCGATCTCGACCTGCTCGTCGGTACCGGCGGGCCCGCGAACGAGAAGGGCGTGCGTCTCTACCGGAACGTCGGGACCGCCCAGGCGCCATCGCTCGCCGAGCCGATCTTCGTCGTGCAGCGCGGGGTGACGGGCGGGCTCGCCACCGAGACCTACTTCGCGCCCGCGGTGGCCGATCTCGACGGCGACGGCGGCAGGGACCTCCTCGTGGCCGGGGCGCAGCAGGCACCGGGGGTGCAGGCGTTCTGGCTGTGGGAGTGCCGCGACGCAGGCACGCCGGGGGCGCCGCTCTTCCCGTCCTGCACCTCGTCCCTCGCCCACGGCCTCGTCCACAACGCCATCGACGCGGTCGACTGGGACGGCGACGGGACCGTCGACCTCCTGCGCGGGTTCTTCAGCGGGCTCATCGGGAACCCGGTCACGCTGCTCCACGGGAGCGCACCCGACACCGACGGCGACGGGCTGTCGGATCCGGTCGACAACTGCCCCGCCACGCCGAACCCGGCCGACATGAAGCTCGACCGGAGCAACCCGGTTCAGATCGACACGGACGGCGACGGCGCCGGCGACGCGTGCGACGACGACGACGACGACGGGGACGGGGTCACGGACGCCAGCGACCACTGCCCGCTCACACCCGACGCGGCTCAGGGCGACGTGGACGGCGACGGGCGCGGCGACGCCTGCGACCCCCACGACGACCGTCCTGGCGCGCCGGGCGTCGGCTCGTACGAGTGGCGCCAGGCCCACGAGACGCTGTGGGGGCGGAGGCCCGTGATCGTGCTCCGTGCCGACGCGCTCTCGATCGGCTTCCGCAGCGAGATCGCCTTCGCGCTCGCGCGCGAGGCGACGTCGCGCGGGATCGCGTTCTCGCTGGCGGTCATCCCCTGGAACGCCGCTCGGCTCGCGGGCTCGACCTCCGCGCCCTTCCTCTCCGAGATGGCGCGCCACCCGAGGTTCGAGACGGTGCAGCACGGGACGTACCATGCGTGCATGTACACGCCCGTGCTCACCGGCGCGGAGTTCGACTGCGGCATGGACTTCGCGCGCTCGCTGAACCTCATGTTCGTCGGCAAGGACGCGCTCGAGACCGCCGTCGATCGGTCGGGCGCGACGCACGCGCTCGCCGGGTTCATCCCTCCCGAGGACCAGTACGACGACGCGGCGCTCGACGCGATCGCGGCGCTCGGCTACCGGTACATCGGGTCGAGCTACTCGGCGGAGAAGTCCTCGCTGTGGCTGGCGTACGTGGACGCGCGCGGCCTCGTCCACATCCCGTGGTCGCAGACCGCTTGCGGCAACGGGGCTTCGCCGTGGATCGAGTGCCGCACGACGTCGCTCGAGGCGCACGCCGGGGTCGACTGCGCGGACGAGGCGGTCTGCAAGCCGACGAAGGATGCGAAGAGCTACGAGCCGTGGAGCGACTTCGCCCTGAACACGCTCGCGGCGCGGTGCCGCTACGACATCGAGTCGCGCTATGGCGGCGGCCTCTGCTCGATCCTCTTCGAGCTCTCGTCGTACGACGACGGCACCAGCACCGGCGGGCTCGACCCGGTCGCGTTCGAGGGCTACCAGCGCGTACTCGACGACCTGCAGGCGCTCGCGACCGAGAAGGACGCGGTCTTCATGACGCTCGGCGAGTACGCCGCGGCGCGCAGCATCGAGGACTTCGTGAAGCCCGAGATCGCGATCGTCGCTCCGGCGGCGCGCGCGTACGGACACGCCGAGCTCGTGACGGTGGGCTTCGAGGCGACGGACGCGCTGAGCGGGGTGTTCGCGGTCTCGGCGACGCTCGACGGGCGCCCGGTCGCGAACCGCGAGGTGCTCGATCTGCTCGCGCTGCCGCTCGGCAGGCACGTGCTCCGCGTCATGGCCGAGGACACCGCGCGCAACGTCGCCGAGCGTCAGGTGGCGTTCGAGGTCCGCTCCACGCTCGCGAGCCTCGAGGCGGCGGTCGTGCGCCTGCGCGCCGACGGGCGCATCGACTCGGACGGCGTCGCGACGAGTCTCCTCGCGAAGCTCGCGAGCGCGCGCAGCGCGCTGGACGCGGGGCGCCCCACCGTCGCGCGCAACATCCTCGCTGCATTCACGAACGAGGTGGCTGCGCAGCGCGGAAAGCACATCGTCGCGACCGCCGCCGACCTGCTCGTCGCGGACGCGGCGGTGACGGAAGCCGAAATGCGGGTCGAACCTCGCGCCCGCGATTAGGCTTCCTCCCCGCCGCCCGGGCAGGCCATGACCCGGTCGCCGGCCATCGCGCGGCGCCACGACCCGACCATGACCGATCACGCGACCCGGAAGGAATCCGCGCCCATGCCTTCACGCCGTCTCGCCTCCATCCTTGCCGCCGCCGTCGTGCCGGTGCTCGCGAGCTGCGCCTCGGCGCGACCGCACGCCGATGCCGAAGCTGGACGCCCGGCTGTCGAGGGCCGCGTCGCGGAGCTCTTGCGGCGGTACGCCGAGGACGATGCGGACGGCGTCCTGCGCCTCGTCGACCCCGCCGGCTTCATCGCCTACGGAAGCGATCTGTCCGAGGTCGTGCGCACTCCCGCCGAGCTGCGACGGCTGATGGCAGACGACTTCGCGCTCTGGCGCAGCGCCACGTTCGGCGCGGTGCGCGACCTCGACGTGCGCGTCGACGGTGCGCTGGCCACTGCGTACTTCCACGTTCCGTTCTCCGCGGGCGGGCGGCCGCCGGTCGTGGTGCGCTTCAGCACCACCTGGCGCAAGTCCGAGGGTCGATGGCTGCTGACGCAGATCGCCAACACCGTGCCGACGGTCGGCTCGTCCGCACGCGAGCTCATCGGACGTTAGGCCGGGTGTCTCGCGATGACGGGAGCGAACCGCGCCTGTAGACGGTCTCGAACGTCTCACACGTGAGGAGCGCCGGTGTGGCGCGCTGCAACTCCGGAGGGGGTTGCGAGCGAGGCGCGTCGCCCATAATCACGAGGACATGCTCGCCTACGTCTTCTGGCACTGGCCGGCGCCCACGGTGGACGCCGCACGCTACGCAGAGTCGCTCGTCGCGTTCCACCGCGCACTCGCGTCCACCCCTCCTCCCGGCGTGCGTTCGTCGCGCGTGTACGAGCTGGAGGCCGCGCCGTGGCTGCCGGTCGCGCGCGCGTTCGAGGACTGGTACCTCGTGGACGACTTCGCCGCGCTCGGCGCGCTGAACGAGGCCGCTGTCTCGGGAGCTCGGCGCGAGCCGCACGACGCCGCGGCACGGCTGGCGGGCGGCGGCCACGGCGGCGTCTACCGCCTCCTCGCGCCGGCCCGGGGCGGCACCCTGCCCCGCACGACGTGGTGCTCGAAGCCTGGCGGCGCCTCGTATCCCGAGTTCGTCGCGCAGCTTCCGCCCGGGGAGACGTGGCAGCGCCAGATGGTGCTCGGGCCCGCGCCGGAGTTCTGCATCATCGGGGTGGACGCGGCGGCCGCCCTCGGCGGCGTGGCGGTCGCGGCCCGGAAGATCCACGCGTCCCCGTGACCGATTCGCCGCGCTGAGGCGCGCGGGCCCCGCCGGGGAGCGCGCTCAGGGCCAGGTCCGCGAGATGGCGGCGAGGCACATCGGTCCGCCGATGCTCCCCGTCCGCCCCGCCGACAGCCTGCGGAAGCCCTGCTCGGCGAAGGTCCACCGGCACTGCCCGCCGACGAGCCACGTCTTCTCCACCGCGAGATCGAGACCCGCCGCCACGTACGCGCCGCCCGTGACGCCGCTCTCGGTCACCTCACCGGGGAAGCCGAGCGTCGCGCCGGTCAGCGTGACCTTCGACACGAGAAGGGCCACGCCGGCTCCCGCCCACGGTTGGAGGATCCCGAGCGGCGCGATCCCTCGGATCCCGGCGGCGAACCCGAGCGACGACAGGCTCATGCGATCGCTCTTCGTCTCGAACATCCCGGGTGGAGGGGCGGTGGTGGAGGAGAACTGACCGTACCCGTAGGTCAGGTCGAGATCGACGCCCAGCGACTGCATTCGGCGATACGTGGCGCCGAGCAGGAGCGCGATCCCGCCGCTCGGCTCGTCGAGGGCGCCGGGCTCGCCGCGCGGCGAGAACCAGCCCAGCGCGCCGCGAAATGCCAAGGTTCCCGGCATCTGCGGTGCCGCCTTCACGACCGGCCTGGGCAGGACGGGCCGGGGCTCCCCCGCCTCCGTCGCCCACGGATCCTGCGCTCCCTCTGGCTCCCTCGGCGAGGGGGCCGGTGGCGCGCGCGGAAGCTCCGGAGCCGGCACGGCGGCGATGCCTCGGCTGTCCATCCAGGCGCGGACAGAGGCATCGGAGAGCAGCCGGTCCACGAACGCGCGACCTGCCTCCTGGAGCGCGAGCGCGACCGCGTCGCCGATGCAGGAGCCGAGCGCCGGTGGCGGCTGCTCGCCGACGGTCTCCGTGGTCCAGCGCGCGATCGGCTCGCCGGCCGCGGTCGAGAGCTCCCAGCCGAGGGCGACGGTGGCGCGGCAGGCGGTCGCGTCGAACCCCTCGGGCGCGCGGAGCTCGAACGCGGCGAGCCGGACGTCGAGCACGGCGTCGATGCCCTCGGGCGGCGCGGTCGCCGAGAGCGGCCTCGTCCCGGCGAAGACGGCGGGGAGGAGCCGATCGCACATGGCCTCGACGGAGCGGCCCACCGGCGCGACCGACCGGACGGAGGTCCATGCCCATCCTGGCCGCGAGGAGACGTCCTCTCGCCTCGCCAGTCCTGGCTCGAAGCGGACGCCCACCGTCGCCTCGATGCGCCGCGCGGGCGGCGGCTCGACGACGGGCTCCGGGATGGCGTGACGGTGCGTCAACGTGCATCCCCCGCACGCGAGCGCGACGAGCGCCCAGGTTGCCCGCGAGCACGATCGCGCCCTGCGCCGCTCTCCTGGCATCCCCACCTCCGCCCGGAGAGCCTAGCAGGCGGGGAGATCGCTGTAACCCCTGGGGGGACTCCGCCTGGAGAGCGAGCGGCCGCCCCGGGCGTTGGGCACCTCGCGCTCGTGCGCGGCAAGCGCCTCGATGCGGCGCTCGAGCGGTGGTTCGGCGCGCGCGACATCGCCGACACGTGGCGACCCTTCTTCTGCACGTCGGCGAACCTCACGCGGGCGCGCCCCGAGGTCCACCGGAGTGGCCCGCTCGCGCTCGCGCGTCGAGACCTCCGGCGATTCGTCGAGGAGGCCTCCCTCGCCGCCGCGGCGGACGTCGCGTGACGGGCCCGCGGCGGGAGCAGGATCGGCGCGAGCGAGGAGCCTCGAGCCGGGTCGTCAACTTGCGCAGGACGGGCGCGCCGACGTCAGCCCGGAGCTCGTCGAACGCGCGCCGGTCGCGGACGGAGAGGTCTCGGCGTAGGAGCGGATGACCTGTGCGATCTCCTCCGGATCCGGCGGCTTCGCCACATGCCCGTCGAAGCCGGCCTCGGTCGCCTTCGCCACGTCCTCCGGCTGCGCGTACCCGCTCACGGCGACGATCCGGGCAGCCGTGCCGCGGCCGCGAAGCTGCCTCGCCACCTCGTAGCCATCCATCCCGGGCAGGCCGATGTCGCAGAGGATGAGGTCGGGGGCGTACTCGCGCGCTTTCGTGATCGCGCTCGGCCCGTCGTAGGCGACCTCGGCGTCGTGCCCCAGCATCTCGACGAGCTGCGCGAGGGTCTCGGCGGCGTCCTCGTTGTCGTCCACGACGAGGACTCGCCGCCGAAAAGGTGCGGGTCGCGCAACCGCGGCGCCGTCTCGCTCCGCGACGGCGGCCGTGGTCGCAGCGCCGAGCGGGAGCCTGACGACGAAATCCGTCCCTTCCCCCGTGCCGCCGCTGACCGCAAGGACCTCGCCGCCATGCAGAGCTACCAGGCCCTTCACGAGGGCGAGCCCGAGCCCGAGCCCACCGTCGCTCCGCGCGAGCGTCTGCGTCGCCTGGGTGAAGGGCTCGAAGATCGACAGCAACATGTGCGGCTCGATGCCGGGCCCGGTGTCTTGGACGTGCACCACCGCATGGCGTCCGTCGGCGCGGACCGTGAGCGTCACGCGGCCGCCCGCGGGCGTGAACTTCGCGGCATTGCTGAGCAGATTCCCGAGCACCTGCGCGAGCCGGGTGTCGTCGCCGTTCACCACGAGGCGTTCGTCCGGCACGTCCACCTTGAGGTCCAGCCCTCGAACCTGCATCAGCGCGCGGTGGTCCTCGGCGGTCCGACGCCCGAGGGCGGCGAGATCCACATCCGTGCGGCGCAGCTCGATCTTACCCCGCCCGATGCGCGTGACATCCAGGAGGTCGTCGACGAGCCGCGTGAGGTGAGTGAGCTGCCGGTTCACCACCTCCTTCGCTCGGCGCGCCTGTTGCCCCGCCGGCTCGGCGCGGTCGAGGATGTAGAGCGCGTTCCGGATGGGAGCTAGCGGGTTCCGCAGCTCGTGCGAGAGCATCCCGAGGAACTCGTTCTTGCGCTGGTCGGCGTCCCGCAGCCGCAGATTCGCCTCGCGAAGCTCCAGCTCGGTACGCTTGCGGTCGGTGATCTCCTGTATGGCGACGCTGATCCCGAGGATGCGCCCCTCGCCGTCCTTGATCGGAACCCACCGCTCGTTCCAGAACCGCGCGACGCCGGGCTGGGTGGTCGTGGTCCCGGTGAACTCGACGTCGAGGAGCGGCTCCCCGGTCTCCAGGACCTTGCGGAGCGCAGCTTCGGCCTGCTCGCCGACGTCCGGCAGCAGCTCACGCGGGGTCTTGCCGATGTGAGCCTCCAGCGAGAGGCCGTCGACCTCGGCGGCGCGCTCGTTCAGCCGCACCCAGCGCAGGTCCCGATCGAAGACGCACAGCCCCACGGGCGCGTTTGCGTAGATGGCCTCGATCTCCGCGAGCTGCCCCCGCGCGCGCTGCTCGCTGACCCGGGCCTGTTCCTCGCTTTCGCGCATCGCCGCCTCGGCGCGCTTCCGATCCTCGATGTCCAGCGCCGCGCCGATGAGCCGAGCCACCCGCCCACCCTCGACGATCGGCGCGAGGCGGCTCAGGAACCAGCGGTAGGTACCGTCCGCGGCGCGGTAACGCAGCTCGGCGTGCTGCGGAGCGAGGCTCTTCAGCGCCCGCAGTCGGCACTCGCCCGCGGCGGCCACGTCGTCCGGGTGCAGAAACCCGAGCCACCCCGCGCGTGCCGTCGCCTCGAGGTCGAGGCCGGAGAACGCGGTCCAGGCCGAGTTGACGTACTCGGGCCTGCCGTCCGGTTCGACCAGGCACACGATCTGCGGCATGGCTTCGATCACGAGCCGGAGCCGTTCCTCGAATCCGGACTCGGCCCGCCCTGGGTCCGTTGCGGGCGCGTTCCCGGCGTTCGCCGCGGCCGACGGGACCGACACGCCTTGATCGTCGCCGCGCGGCGAGACCTCCCGCGCCGTGATGAGGAGCCCCGTGCCGCCGTCCAGCGGGACGGGATCGATGCTCCCCTCCCACCACGTCTCGCGCCCCTCCACGTGCCTCGCTTGCCGAGGCACCTCGACGTGGTGCCCGGCGCGGGCGTGCGCGTGCATCGCGAGCACCGTGTCTCGCGTCGCGGGGGAGAACGCGACGATGTCCGCGCCGAGGACATCGTCGTGTGGGAAGCCCGTCGAGCGCAGCCACTCGGCGTTGGCGCGAAGGATGGTGCCGTCCGCGGCGACGAGGCACCGCCCCACGGTGCGCTCATCGAACAGGAGATCCAGGAGATGGCGCATCCAGAAGGCTCGAGGCGGTCATGACGCGCGCGACGTTTCGAAGACCGCGTATTCGAGTGTCGAACCCTACGGCAATTGCACCTCGGCGCGCCACCCGCGGATGCAACGTCGCTCGCCTGAGCCCGAGCGCCAACCGGGCGTGCACCGAAAGGCACACGGACCGCCTGGCTGCCCGACGGTCGTGATTGCGATGAGCCGACGGTCGCGTCGATTGATGACGATTGCGACTCCCGCCACCCCAGCTCGCCGCGGCGCGCGCGCAGCCGGGCGGGCGAGTGGATGGCTAGACGGCTGGTCCTTGCGGTCGCGCGAACCTGCGCCTCATGAAGCCGACCGCGAACAGGACCAGCGCGACGACCAGGAGGAGGTGGATGGCCGCGGCCGCGACGTGGAACGCCACCACCGCGATGAACCACGCGGCGAGGAGCACCAGCGCGAAGAGGAAGAGGACCAGCACCGCTCGAACGGTCGGCACTGGGCGCCAGACCTGCAACCGACGGATCACGCTCGGCTGAGCGCACGCAGCCCACCCATGGCGCCGAGATCGGGGGACCGCGCGGCGCTCCGTGGCCCGCCGACGATGGTCGGGGCAGCCATGGCGTGACCGTGACGGATCGGTGACATACAGTGAATAGCTCGCGGTCATGCGCGCCCTCCTCGTGCAGTCGCGGTCACCGACGACCTACTGGAGCTTCGAGCACGCGCTCCCGTTCGTCGAGAAGGCGGCGACGTACCCGCCGCTCGGGATCGCGACGCTGGCCGCGCTCCTGCCGACCCATTGGGAGCTGCGCCTCCGCGACCTCCACGTCGCGCCGCTCGACGACGCCGACCTCGCGTGGGCCGACGTGGTCCTCGTCTCGGGAATGCTCATCCAGCTGGAGTCGATGCGCGCCGTGCTGCGGCGCGCTCGAGCGATGGGCCGGCGCACGGTCGTGGGCGGCCCCGCCGCGAGCAGCGCGCCCGAGCTCTTCGAGCAGGCGGACCACGTGTTCCGCGGCGAGGCCGAGGGCCGACTCGACCTGCTCGTGCGCGTCCTCGAGGCGCCCGCGACCGATTCGCCCCGCCTTCTGTCCCCGCAAGGCGACGACCGCCCCGATCTGCGCCTCGCTCGGGTGCCCCGCTTCGATCTGCTCGAGCTCTCGCGCTACGGGAGCCACGCGCTCCAGTACTCGCGCGGCTGCCCTTTCAAGTGCGAGTTCTGCGACATCATCGAGATCTTCGGGCGCGTGCCGAGGGTGAAGTCGACGGAACAGGTCCTGGCCGAGCTCGACGCGCTACGCGCGCTGGGAGCCCGCGGCACCCTGTTCTTCGTGGACGACAACTTCGTGGGCAACCGGCGCGCGGTCGCGAGCCTGCTCCCGGCGCTGCGCGCGTGGCAGGAGCGGAACGGGTTCCCCTTCGCCTTCTGCACGGAGGCGAGCATCGATCTCGCGACGCATCCCGAGCTGGTGACCGCCATGGTCGGCGCGGGGTTCGGGCAGGTCTTCGTCGGGCTCGAGACCCCCTCGACCACCGCGCTCGCCGAGGCGGGAAAGACGCAGAACCTGCGGGTGCCCCAGGAGCAGGCCGTCGAGGCGCTGACCCGCGCCGGGCTCGAGGTGTACGCGGGGTTCATCGTCGGCTTCGACAGCGATGGCCCGGACATCTTCGACCGGCAGCTCGCATTCATCTCGGGCCTTCCCATCGCACGCGCCATGGTGAACCTGCTGACCGCGCTCCCGGGGACGCAGCTGTGGCGGCGGCTCGAGCAGGAGGGGCGCCTGCGCGGCGCACCGTCCGGCGACTCGTTCGAGCGTCCCAACTTCGAGCCCGCGCTGGACGAGCGGACGTTGCTCGCGGGGTACCGCCGCCTGCTCGCCGCGCTGTATGCACCGGAGGCATACTTCCGGCGTTGCGCCCTCCAGCTCGAGCAGGCGCCGCCGCGGCGCGGCGCCGTCGCGCACAGCGTCGGCAACGGATCCGTCGGGACGCTGGGTCGAGCGCTGTGGCGCCTCGGCATCCGCGGCCCCCGCCGGCGGCTTTTCTGGCGGCTCGTCGCACGCGCCCTGCGGCGCGGCACCGCCGCGCTGCCGCGGGCGGTGATGTTCGCGATCGTCGGCGAGAGCCTCATCCGCTACACGGAAGAGGTCGTGCTTCCGCGCATCGACGCCTCCCTGTCGGAGCTCGACGATGGGGGCGACGCCGCCAGCGAGCACGCTCGCATCGGCGACAGGGCGCCCGCCCGTGCGCGGGGTGCTGCCGCTTCGGGACGACGCACGCCTGGCGCTCGACTCATCACCGAGGAGGAGACGACGGTGAGGTGAGGCCATGGACCCGGTTCGCGACGCATGGCGATGGACCACTCAGCTGCTGCTCTTCGCCGGCCGAACCCTGCGCGCGTTCTCGCGAAACCGTGGAATCCTGCTCGCCGGCGGCGTGGGCTACAACGCGCTGCTCTCGCTCGTGCCCTTCCTGACGCTGGTGGTGGCCGCGCTCTCGCTCTTCTTCGACGAGGCTCGCATCCTCGACATCTTGCGCCCGGAGCTCACGGCGCTCGTTCCCCAGCACGCGGACGCCGTACTGCAGGCTGCGCAGGCGTTCCTCCACACCGAGGCGTCGACCCGCGCTCTCAGCGTGCTGGCCATGCTGTTCTTCAGCTCGATCGCGTTTCGCATGCTGGAGCAGGCAGTTGCCGCGATCTTCCACACGTCCAGCCCGACCGCGCACCGGAGCTTCTGGGTCTCGGCCCTGCTTCCCTACCTGTTCATGCTGGTGCTGATGGTCGCTCTCCTGTGTGTCACCCTGCTCACGGCCGGCCTCGACGCCCTCGACGAGCACCAGCTGCGGATGTTCGGGCTGCAGCGCCCGCTCGCGTCCGGGATCAAGCTGCTCTTGCGGCTATCGGGTTTCCTGGGGCTGGTCGTCCTGTTCGGCGGCATCTACCGCGTCCTGCCGGTGGTCAGGATCTCCGCCCGACGCGCATTCATCGGCGGGCTCGCCGCGGCGGTGCTCTGGCGGCTCACCGCGCTGTTCGTGGTCTACTTCTTCGCCAACATCTCGATGGTGAACGTGCTCTACGGCTCGCTCGCCAGCGTCGTCGTCGTGCTGCTCTCGCTCGAGATCGTGTTCGTCATCCTGCTCCTCGGCGCGCAGGTCATCGCCGAGCTCGAGGCCAGCTCCGCCGCGGGAGTGCGCTGGTACGAGAAGGCGCGCGAGGTGACGCGCCAAGCCTAGGGCGGGCCCGCCGCTGAAGACGGCTCCCCCCCCCCCGTGTGGCCCGTGTCAGCCCCATCCGGTAGAACACGCCATGGCGACAGACCCGACGAACTCCTCCCCCGGCGAGGAGCGCGGCGCGGTGCTCTCCGAGGATGGCCCGTACAAGGACGAGATCGTCATCTCGTGGCCGGAGCTGCATCGCGACACGCGCTACCTGTCGCGCGTCCTGCACGAGCTCGGCGACTGGAAGGGCATCATCGCGATCACGCGCGGCGGCCTCGTGCCGGCGGCGCTCGTCGCCCGCGAGCTCGAGATCCGGCTCATCGACACGGTCTGCATCGTCAGCTACGGCGGGGGCGAGTCCGGCGGCGCGGAGCAGAAGCAGGGCGAGCTGCGCTGGCTGAAGACGGTCCCCGGAGACGGCGACGGCTGGCTCCTCATCGACGACCTCGTCGACACCGGACGGACCGCGCAGGCGGTCCGGGAGAAGCTCCCGAAGGCGCACTTCGCGACGCTCTACGCGAAGCCGCTCGGGCGCCCCGTCGTCGACACGTTCGTGAAGGAGTTCCGACAGGAGAAGTGGATCTACTTCCCGTGGGACATCGACTACAGGTTCGTCTCGCCGATCCGGCAGCGGCGGACGGAGTGAGGGGCCCGAAGTGAGCGCACCGCGCCTCGAGCTCCGCCACATCACGAAGCGCTACGGGGACGTCGTCGCGAACGACGACGTCGGGCTCGCGGTCGCGCCCGGAGAGATCCACGCGATCCTCGGCGAGAACGGCGCGGGCAAGTCGACGCTGATGAAGGTCGTCTACGGCGCCGTCGCGCCGGACGCCGGCGAGCTCCTCTGGGACGGCGCGCCGGCCGCGATCCAGAGCCCGCACGACGCGCGCGCGCTCGGCATCGCGATGGTGTTCCAGCACTTCTCGCTGTTCGACTCGCTCACGGTCGCGGAGAACGTCTGGCTCGGCCTGTCCCGCACGGTGAGCCTGCGGGAGGTGGTCGAGGGGATCCGCGGCAAGGCGGCCGAGTACGGCCTCGACCTCGATCCCGACCGGCCGGTGCACGTGCTGTCCGTCGGCGAGCGCCAGCGCGTCGAGATCGTCCGGGCGCTCCTCGCGAACCCGCGGCTCCTGATCCTCGACGAGCCGACGGCGGTGCTCACGCCGCAGGCCGCCGAGAAGCTGTTCGAGACCCTGCGCAAGCTCGCCGCGACGGGGTGCTCGATCCTCTACATCAGCCACAAGCTCCACGAGATCCTCGCGCTGTGCCACCAGTGCACCGTGCTGCGCGGCGGCCGCGTCGTGGCGAGCTGCGATCCCACGCGGGAGAGCACCGCGAGCCTCTCGCGCATGATGATCGGCGCCGAGCCGCCGCGGCTCGAGCGGCGCCCCGCGAACGTCGGCCCCCTCGCGCTCTCGGCGCGGGGGCTCGCCCTCCCCGGCCACGACCGGTTCGGCGTCGCGCTCGAGGACGTCTCGCTCGACGTCCACGCGGGCGAGATCGTCGGGATCGCCGGGGTGTCCGGGAACGGGCAGCAGGAGCTGCTCGCCGCGCTCTCCGGCGAGGATCCGCGCGCCGACGCCGGCGCGATCCAGCTCTTCGGGCAGCCCATCGGGCGGATGGGCGCGGCCGCTCGCCGGAAGCGCGGCCTGCACTTCGTCCCCGAGGAGCGGCTCGGCCGCGGCGCGGTGCCGTCGCTCTCGCTCGCGAACAACATGCTGCTGACGCGCCACGAGGCGCTGCGCGCGTTCGGCTGGATCGATCGCGCCGCGCTCCGCCACCAGGCGTCCGGCGTGCTCCGGCGGTACTGGGTGAAGGCCTCGGGGCCGGCCGCGGCGGCGCGGAGCCTCTCGGGCGGCAACCTCCAGAAGTACATCGTCGGACGCGAGCTCGACGCCGTCCCGAAGGTGCTCGTCGTGGCGCAGCCGACCTGGGGAGTGGACGTCGGCGCGGCGGCGCAGATCCGCGCCGAGCTCGTCGCCCTCCGCGACGCGGGGTGCGCCGTGCTCGTCGTCTCCGAGGAGCTCGAGGAGCTCTTCGCGCTCGCCGACCGGCTCCACGTCATCGCGAAGGGCCGCCTCTCTCCGTCGATCGGGTCGGCCGAGGCGAGCGTCGAGCAGATCGGGGAGTGGATGAGCGGGCTGTGGACCGGCGGCCCCGGACAGGCGGCCGCGCTCGCCGGAGGAGCCCGATGATCCGCCTCGACGTCCGCCAGGTCCCTTCGCTCAGGATGAGCGTCCTGTCCCCGATCATCGCGCTCGCCGTGACCGTCGCCGCGGGCGGCGTGCTCTTCCTCGCGCTCGGCAAGGACCCCGTGCGCGTGCTCTCGATGTTCCTCGTCGAGCCGTTCAACGGCGTTCGCGCGCTCACCGAGCTCGGCCTCAAGTGCACGCCGCTCATCCTGTGCGCGCTCGGCCTCGGGCTCTGCTTCCGGTCGAACGTGTGGAACATCGGCGCCGAGGGGCAGTTCCTGATGGGCGCGATCGCGGGCGGCGGGCTCGCGCTGTGGGTCACGAACGCCTCGGCCGCGCTCTCGCCGTGGGTCTTCTTCCCGCTCGTCGTGGTGGCGGGGGCCGCGGGCGGCGCGGCGTGGGCCGCGATCGTGGCGCTCCTGCGGGACCGCTTCAACGCGAACGAGATCCTCGTCAGCCTGATGCTCGTCTACGTCGCGGACCTCTTCCTCTCGTGGCTCGTGTTCGGGCCGTGGAAGGACCCTCTCGGCTTCAACTTTCCGCAGACCGTGCAGTTCGCGGCGGCGACCGAGATCCCGCGGTTCGTGCGCGGCATGCGGCTGCACTGGGGGTTCGCGTTCGCGCTCGTCGCGGCGGTCCTCATGTGGCTGTTCATGTTCCGGACGCACCGCGGCATCCAGCTCCAGATCGGCGGCCCGGCGCCGGCGGCGGCGCGGTACGCCGGGTTCTCGTCGCGCGCCGCGATCTGGACGACGCTCCTCATCTCGGGCGCGCTCGCCGGGATCGCCGGCGCCTTCGAGGTCACCGGCCCGATGGGACAGCTCACGCCTCACGTCGCGAGCGGCTACGGGTTCACCGCGATCATCGTCGCGTTCGTGGGCCGGCTCCATCCGCTCGGGGCGGTCCTCGGCAGCGTCGTGCTCTCCGCCTTCGTGATCGGCGGCCAGCTCGCGCAGTCGCGCGTCGGCCTGCCCGCGTCGGTGAGCGGCGTGTTCCAGGGCATGCTGCTCCTCGCCCTGCTCGGCTGCGACACGCTCATCCACCACCGCCCGCGGCTCGCCCGGTGGACCTGGAGGGCCGCGCCGTGAACGAGCTCGCCCTGCTCGTCGCCGCGACGCTCTCCGCGGGCACGCCCCTCGCCATCGCTGGGCTCGGGCTCCTCCTCAATGAGCGCGCCGGCGTCCTGAACCTCGGCGCCGAGGGCATGCTGCTCATCTCCGCGGTCGCCGGCTTCGCGGCGGCGTACCACGGCGGGAGCGAGTGGCTGGGCTTCGCGGCGGGCGCGGCCGCGGGCGCGGCGGTCGCGGCCGTCTTCGGCTGGCTCGTCGTCTGGCTCAACACGAACCAGTACGCGACCGGGCTCGCGGTGAGCCTCTTCGGCTCGGGGTTCTCGGCGTTCGTGGGGATCGACTACGTCGGCAGGCAGCTCGGCGAGAAGACCGCCCACGCGGTGCCGGTCCTCGCCGACGTGCCGTTCCTCGGCCCTGCCCTCTTCCGGCAGCACCCGATGGTCTACGTGGCGGTCGCGCTCGTCGCGGCCGCGGCCTTCTTCCTGTACCGGACGCGCGCGGGGCTCGTGCTGCGGGCGGTCGGCGAGTCGCCGCAGTCCGCGCACGCGCTCGGGTACGGCGTGCGGCGGATCCGCCTCGCGGCCGTCGTGACGGGCGGGGCGCTGTGCGGCGTCGCGGGGGCGTTCCTCTCGGTGGTGTACACGCCGCTCTGGGTCGAGGGCATGGTCGCCGGACGCGGCTGGATCGCGCTCGCGCTCACGGTCTTCGCGACGTGGCGGCCCGGACGGATCCTCCTCGGCGCCTACCTGTTCGGCGGCGTGACCATGCTCCAGCTCCACCTGCAGGCGCAGGGCGTCCAGATGCCGAGCCAGTTCATGGCGATGCTGCCCTACGTCGCGACCGTCGTCGTCCTCGTCCTCATCTCCCGGAATCCGCTCTGGATCCGGCTCAACATGCCCGCGTCGCTCGGGAAGCCGTTCTTCCCGGGCGCCTGAACCGCGGGACGAAGCGCCTCACCGAAGTCACCACCGCACCTAGAGAGGGGAGACACATGACTCGCTCGTTCACCCGCAAGCTCGCGCTCGGCGCGATCGTCCTCGGGGCGACGCTCGCCGCCTGCGCCAAGAAGGAAGAGGCGCCGCCGGCGCCTGCCGCCGCCCCCGTCGCCAAGGTCGAGCCGCTGAAGGCCGCCTTCGTCTACGTCGGCCCGGTCGGCGACTCCGGCTGGAGCTTCTCGCACGACCTCGGCCGCAAGAACGCGCTCGCCAAGTTCGGCGACAAGGTCACGACCACCTTCGTCGAGAAGGTGCCCGAGGGCCCCGACGCCGAGCGCGTCATCCGCGACCTCGTCGCGCAGGGCAACAAGGTCGTCTTCGCCACGTCGTTCGGCTTCATGGACGCGATGGTGAAGGTCGCGAAGGACCACCCGGACGTCTACTTCGAGCACGCGACGGGCTACAAGACGGCGGACAACCTCCGCGTCTACGAGGCCCGCTTCTACGAGGGCGCCTACCTCGCGGGCGTCGTCGCGGGCAAGATGACGAAGACGAACACCCTCGGCTTCGTCGCCTCGTTCCCGATCCCCGAGGTGCTCCGGAACATCAACGCGTTCACGCTCGGCGCCCAGAGCGTCAACCCGAAGGTGAAGACGCGGGTGGTCTGGATCAACTCCTGGTTCGATCCGCCGAAGGAGACCGAGGCGGCGCAGTCGCTCATGAACCAGGGCGCCGACGTGCTGCTCCAGAACACCGACTCGACGGCCGTCCTCCAGGCCGCGGAGCGCAACGGCAAGTTCGCGTTCGGCTGGGACAGCGACATGAGCGCGTTCGCGCCGAAGGCGCACCTCGGCTCGGTCGCGCTGAACTGGACCGTCTACTACGAGAAGTCGTTCGGCGAGATCCTCGAGAAGAGCTGGAAGCCCGAGGTCACGAAGTGGGGCGTCAAGGAGGGCATGCTCGACTTCGTGAAGCCCGCCGCGTTCCTCCCCGAGGACACGAAGAAGGCCGTCGAGACCGCGCGCGAGGGGCTCAAGACCGGCACGGTCGCGGTGTTCAAGGGCCCGGTCGTCGACAACACCGGCAAGGAGGTCCTCGCGAAGGACGTCGTCGCCGACGACGCCTGGAAGGGCGCGATCAACTTCTACGTGAAGGGCGTCGAGGGCAAGGTCCCCTCGGGCAAGTAGCCACGCTCTCACGCAGGATCCCAGCGGCCCCGACCGGCATCGCCGGCCGGGGCCGTTCCTTTCATCCTCGCGCGTTCTTCGACACCAGCTCCGGTCGCGCCGGACGGCGCCGGCGCGCCCTGGAGCTCGCTCGCCGGCGTGAACGGCGACGGGCCCCTCGACCCGGTCGCCAAGTTCGAGACCGAAGAACGTCTCGCAGCCCAAGAGGGTGCCGACGTCGATCCGGCGCGGGCTCGCTCGTCGCCAGATTGGAACCCAGAGGAGAAGCCATGAAATACCTGACGTTCATCCGCCATTCCGAGTCCTATCGCGAGTCCCCGCCGCCTGCGGCGTTGATGGAGGCGATGGGCAAGTTCGTCGAGAAGTCGCTCAAGGACGGCACCCTCGTCGACACGGGCGGTCTGCTGCCGAGCAAGGATGGCGTCCGCGTGCGACTCGCCAGCGGCAAGATCGCCGTGTCCGACGGCCCGTTCTCCGAGAGCAAGGAGGTCATCGGGGGGTGGGCCATCCTGAAGACGGATACGAAGGGCGAGGCGATCCGGATCGCGACCGAGTTCATGGAGCTGCACCGGAAGCACTGGCCCGAGTTCGAGGGCGAGGCCGAGGTGCGGCCGATGTTCGATCCCGGCATGGGCCCGTAGCGCGCCACGCGCCCTTCGGGCGCCCGGCCTACGCGTCCGTCGGCGGCGCCAGCACCAGCACCGAGGGGACTCGCTCCGGGCGCGCGAGCCGCAAGAGCCCGTAGCCAACGCCGGCCAGACCGGTCATGAGCCCCGGCGGCGCGACGTGGGTCGGCGCGCCCAGGAGGCAGCCGCGCGCCGCGATCCCGGCCAGGGTCTCGCGCGCGAGCCGCTGCCCGGCGTCCGTCCACCAGGACTCGTCCACGTGCCGCGCGGCGTGGAGCAGGAGGTCCAGGTTGCCGAGGGCGCCGTGGCAGAGGGAGTGGTTCGACCCGAAGCCGGAGTCGATCGTCGTCTGGAGCGCGATGCGGATCTCCCCGCGAACCTCGGCGTCGTCCAGGTACGGCAGGCCGTCGATCCGGGCCAGGCCGATCCCGGGCGCGCCGTGGCACCAGGCGACCTCGCAGTGCACGTCGGCTGGATCTCCCCCGGGCCGCGCACGGTAGTCCGGCCAGTTGGCCCGCGCCGCCACGAACGTGCTGCGCTCGTACGCGATCGCTGCCTCCGCCGCCCGGCGGAAGCGCTCCTCCCCGCTCCACGCCGCGAGCTTGAGCAGCGCCCACGCGATCCCGGCCGCGCCGTGGGAGAAGCCCGTCAGCGGCCGATCACTCGCGACGTCGGTCCTCCACCCCGCCCCCGCGCCCTGGGGCTGCTGCCTTTGCAGGAGCCGCTCGCCGCAGAGGACGGCCGCCGTGAGCAGGTCGTCGCTCGCGCTGACGCCGTTCAGGACGTGCAGCGCGGCGATCGCGCCCGCCGAGCCGCCGATCACGTCGAGGGTCTCGTCCGCGCCGACCAGCGCCGGCACGTCCGCCGCGAGCGCCTTCGCCTCCTCGAGCAGCGCGGCGTCGTCCCAGAGCACCGCCAGGTGAGAGAGCGTGTAGATGATCCCGCCGAGGCCGGTGAACGCGCCCAGGCCCGCGGCGAGCGCGCCGGAGGCTCTCCCGCGAGCGACGTGCCTCCGCGCGAGGGTGAGCGCCTTCCTCGCGACCCGCTCGTACGACCCGTCCCCGGTGGCGCGCGCCAGGTAGGCCAGGAACATCGAGCAGCCGGAGAGCCCGTCGTAGAGCCCCGGATCCAGCGGGTGGATCGACGAGCGCCCGTCGCCCAGCGGCGACGTCCCGATCCAGCTCGCGCAGGCGTCGCTCTCCACGACGTCCCGGCAGAGCAGGTCTCCCACCGCGCGCGCGAGGTGGATCGGCTCGGATCCGCCCGCCGGGCGCAGCCTCGGCGCCGTCGGGCCGCCGTCGGGGGACGGCGCACTCTTCGCGACGGACGCGATGGCCGCGCGGATGAAGCTCTCCTGCCGCGCGAGGTCGTCCGCGCCGAGGCGGCTCAGCCCCTCGCGGACCAGCGCCATGGCCGGACGGTCGAAGACGTCCGGGATGCGCTCGCCGTCGCTCGTCCACAGGTCCCGCGAGTCGGGGCGGGAGGTGAAGACCGGGACGTCGCCGCGCTGGAGATCCCTCGCCTCCGCCGGGATGAGCCGCATGAGGTGCGGCTGCCGCGCGGCGTCGAGCCACAGGCCGTCGAACGCGTGATCCCAGTCGATCGCGTTCCTGAGCAGGTCGGGGTGATGCGTGGGCCTGAGCAGCATCGCGTAGGTCGCGGTGGGCCTCGCGACGAACCGCACCTCGTCGCCGGCGAAGCGCTCCAGGATCCCTCCGCCCGCGAGGAGCTCGTCGCGCCGCGCCTCGACGAGGCCGTACACGCGCCGGAAGCCTTCGACGAAGGCCGGGGCCCACTCCGCCGCGTCGACCTCCTCGCCGTCCAGCTTCGGGCGATTCCTCGCGACCATCCTCGGCACCGTCGTGCCGTGCCCCACGCGCATCTCGTCGGTCGCCGCCCCCTCCCAGGAAGAGGAGCGGCCCAGCGGGAAGGACTGATCGCTGCTCGCGCCGAAGCCGCTCATGTCGACGACCTCGCCGGAGGCGCCCTGGACGGGCTGGGGCAGCAGCATCACCTGCATGACGGACGACTGGAACGCCGCGATGGCAGGATCGTCGCGCAGGGCCGCGCCGGCGTCGTTGTGGAACATCGTCTCGAGGTCCACGGGCATCGGGTGCTCGCCGGCCGCGATCACGTTCTCGAAGTGCATGTCCCGCGCTCGCACCATCCGGAACGCGGCCAGGTACCCGCCGAGCCTTCGATAGAAGCGCTCGACCTCCTCGCGGCTCGTGCAGGGCTCATGAGCGACGAACTCGGACCAGCCGTAGCCGCCGCGGTCGAGGATCCGCAGGACGCGGAACGGCGCCTCGAAGCCCGCCGCGTTGAGCCACTCGAGGAGCTCGCCGAAGTGGACGTCGACCGACTGGCCGTGGGGCTTGTAGACGAGCTTGAAGCCCGTCGAGAACTCGAGGATCGCGACCGTCTGGCCGCGGCGGTGCGTGTCGCCGGCGCCGAAGCGGATCGCGGAGAGGTGGCCCGCCTCCGCGCCGCCGGGGAGCCTCGCGCGGATGAGCTCCCAGTCGGCGTGCAGCCGCTCCAGGAGCTCGAGGCTGCACTCCAGCCAGCTCGTCGCCTTCGCGTGGAGTGAGCGGAACAGGACCGGGTACTCCCGGGCGATCGCCAGCCGCTCGTCCCGCTCGCGGAGGCGCTCGCAGAAGCCGCGGAAGCGCGCCTCCGGGGTCTCGCCCGTGAGCGTCCCCTGCACGCGGGCGACGTTCAGCTCGAGCACCATCACGACCTCGAGCGCGTGCTCGAGCGTCTCGAGCAGCCGGGGGACGACGAGCCCTTCCGCGGACGCTGCGTCGAACGGGACGCCCCTCGCCGGGATCCGGGCCGCGCGCGCTCGGAACCGGCGGAGCGCCTCGGCGACGAGCGGGTACGCGAGCCACAGGAATCCGTTCGTCCCCTCCTCCGCGTAACGCGCGAACGCGGGGTCGACGTCGTCGTCGGGTGGCGGCGCGAGGTAGAGCGCCTCCAGCTCGCGCGCCCACTCGGGCGGCGCCGCCAGGAGGTCGGAGTAGGCGTCGGGCGGCAGCCCGAGGAGGGTCGCCAGGCCTGCTTCGCTCAGGCCGTCCAGCCGGAGCCGCCGCTGGAGGAGCTCGTCCGCCGAGAAGGGCTCACGCGACCTCCAGCGTTCCAGCGCGGCCGCCCCGCGGCCGCTGACGGGCCTCGAGCCTTCGAAGCGTTCCGCACCTCGCCGGAGGCACGCCGCCCGCTCGCCGAGCGACAGCGCCGAGTAGAGGTGTGGGGTGAGCCCGGACGCGGGAGAGCAGGCCTCGTGAGCCATGAGCCTCGTGACCTCGTTCTGTGCGGGTGGGAGGCCGGCGGCGGTCCCGGCGCGAGCCGAGACGCGCCGCCGGCCGGACGCTGTGTTTCGGGGGCGCCCCGGCGGCGGCCGACGCCGCGCGGGGGGACCGCGCCCCGGGCGGGCGGTGTTTTTGGGGGGGCGCGGCGTCGTCTCCCGCCGGGGCGCGGGGGTCCGTCACATCACCTTCATCGGACCGATGGTGGAGTTGTAGCAGCACTCCGGGTACTCGGTCTTGCAGTTGCTGCCACCGAGCGTGGTGTCCGCGAGCCGCAGCCCGCTGAAGCGCATGGCGCCGAGCCTGGCGCCGCCGACGGCCGCCTTCAGCTCCTCGTCGGACGTCGCGACGAACCCCGTCGGACACTCCGGCACGCTCGCGAGCTCCTCCGCGCTCAGGCTCTTGCGGTACTCGGGATCCTTCCACGCGCGGACGATGTCGATCTTCATTCTGTTGCTCCTCTCGTATTCGGTTGGTGTGTATTGGCCTGCCGTCTCCCCTGCGGCCCTTCTGCCGCGCTGCGGTCCGGCCCTGAAGCTCACCGGTGCCTCGGGAGAACGTGAGGTGGACCGGGGCGCGCGCCGTAGCTGACGCACGCGCCCCTTCGAGGGCGCGGGGCACGCCGCCGGCGGTCCTGCCTGGGCTCGCAGGAAGCTCCTAGCCCCCGATCACCGCGTAGGCGCGCACGGGGAACGTCCCCATGCCGTGGACGAGCGGCGGCGCGGCGTGGAACCGGAAGCCGCCGGGGGGGAGTTGCTCGAGGCCGCGGAGGTGCTCGACCACGGGGATGCCGGCCGCGAGGAGCACGGTGTGCGCCGGCCGGGTGCCGTCCTCCACGTCGTCCACGTTGACCGCGTCGATGCCGACGAGCGCCGCGCCCTCGGCCGCGAGCCACTCGGCCGCCCGGCGCGTGAGGAACGGCGCGCCGCGCGAGTACTGCTCGGTGCCGAAGTAGCGGTCCCATCCCGTGTGGACGAGCACCGCGCGCCCGCGCACCTCGAGCGGCAGCAAGAGCTCGCGATCGACCGCCCGGCCGCCGTCCCCGGCCACGCGCACGACGACGCCCTCGAGATCGGCCATGGAGGCGAGGGACGTCCCCGCCAGATCCGCGCCTCCGGCGAAGCGGTGCGAGGGCGCATCGAGGTAGGTGCCGGTGTTGGCCACCATCGAGATGCGCGCGATGTGGAACTCGGTGCCCGGGGCGTAGCGGGCCCTCGACGCCTCCCGGGTGAGGTGGTCGGTGATCTCCGGGCCGGGCAGGCCCGGGTAGGTCACCATCCCGTGCCGGATCGGATGGCTCAGCTCCACGAGGCGTCGCGCGCCGGGCGTCATGGTGCTCGCCGCCGCCTCACGGGTGCCGATGCGACGCAGGCATCCCGAGCCGATCGACCGTGGCGCTCTCGAAGTCGAACTCGATCAGCACGGCCGGCGCATCGCCGACCACGTACCCGTCGTGGCCCGGGTCGATCGCCACGATCTCCGGTGCCTCGAACTCGACGGTGCAGCCGTCCGGGTACTCGATGCCGATCGCGCCGCTCGCGAGGAAGCCGACGTGCGCGTGCATGCAGAGGTCCGTCGAGACGACCGGCTTCATGTCGGTCGACCAGCGGAACCCCGCCGGATAGATGACGCGCTTCACGCGTGCGCCGCCGGCTCGACCGATCTCGAGCTGCACGCCGCCGATGTCCCGGCGCGTCGCGCCCTTGAGCGGGGCGAACGTCGGCGCACGCCGCTGCGCCGGGCGCCGCGCCGGAGCCGCTTTCCGCTTCGCGACCCTCCCCCGCTCGCCGACCTTCTTTGCGACCCTCGCCCGCCCCCCGACCTTCTTCTTCACCGGCTTCGTCTTGGCCATGGATGCCCACCTCGGCCGCTCTGGGTGGCGGGATCATGCGTGCCCAGGAGCAGAGGGCACCGGAGAAAACGGGTACGCCAGGAAGCGCTCACCCGCTATCCCGACCCGCGCTCGCCGCGCGCGCCGGCTACCGACGCGTGGGGCTCGCGGTGGCGTCCCTCCGGAGCTTGCTCGGCGAAGTCCCCATCATCCGCCGGAACATCGCGATGAACGCGGACGAGCTGCCGTACCCGAGGTCGAGCGCGATGGACTCCACCGACCGCCCCGCCTCGAGCAGCGCGAGCGCGCGCACGACCCGCAGCCGCTGCCGCCACTCGCCGAAGGACATGCCGAGGTCGCGCTGGCACCGCCGCACGAGCGTCCGCTCCGTGGTGTGCACTCGCCTCGCCCACTGCGCCAGGGTCCGCGGATCGTCGGGGCACGCCTCGAGCGCGGCGAGGATGGGGCGGAGGAGCGGATCCTCGGAGGTGGGCAGGTACGTGCCCTGGCGCGGCGCCGCGGCGAGCTCGTCCACGAGCACCTCCACGAGCCGCGCGTCCGCGGGGGTGCGGGGCGTGTCGATCCCGCGCGCGCGCAGCTCTTCGAGGAGCACCTTCAGGAGCGGGCCCACCGCGAGGGCGCACGCCTCGCGGGGGAGCCGGCGAGACCGGTCGCGCGCGAGGTAGAGCGAGCAGAACGTCGCCTCGTGGCGGTTGAGGCCGACGTGCTCCACCTCGGGCGGGAGCCAGATCCCGTACTGCGGCGGCGCGAGGTAGTGGCGGTCCGCCAGCTTCAGCTCCATGACGCCGCTGAACGCGTACACGAACTCGCCCCAGTGGTGGCGGTGACGCGGGTACGACGAGTCCGGCTGCAGGCTGTCCGTCCGGAAGTACACCGGGTGCGGGAGCGTCTCGTCGAGCGGGGTGCGGATGTGCCTCGGCATGGCGACTTCGCTGCAGCGAATGTCCGGATCGCACTATATCGAGGCACCTCGCCAGCGGCATCATCGTGCGCGTGCCGGCGGCTGGGCTGGCGGCAGAGGGGACGGCATGAGCTCGACGCGCAAGGGTCTCGACGGCTTCGTGATGGCGACGATGGTGCTGCTGTGCGCGATCTGGGGCGCGCAGCAGGTCGCGATCAAGCTCGCGGCCCACGACGTCGTCCCGATCATGCAGGTCGGCCTCCGCTCCGGGATGAGCGCCCTGCTCGTGCTGCTCCTGATGCTGGCCCGCCGCGAGGACCTGTCGCTCCGGGACGGCACGCTTCGGCCCGGGGTCCTCGCGGGGGCGCTCTTCGCCGCCGAGTTCCTGTTCGTCGCCGAGGGGCTGCGCCGGACGTCCGCGTCGCACATGGCGGTGCTCCTCTACACCTCCCCGATCTTCACGGCGGTGGGGCTCCACTTCGCCGTCCGCGCCGAGCGCCTCCGCCGCCACCAGTGGCTCGGCATCGTGGTCGCATTCGCCGGGGTCGCGGTGGCGTTCGCGGGCGGCTGGCTCCACGGCGGCGTCTCGACGCGGATGCTCGTCGGCGACGCGCTGGGCGTCCTCGCCGGCGCGGCGTGGGGAGCGACGACGGTGGTGGTGCGGGGATCGGCGCTGTCCGACGCGGCGCCGGCGAAGACGCTGCTGTACCAGCTGGCGGTCGCGAGCGTCCTCCTGGTGGGCGCCGCCGCGATCTCGGGCCAGGCGGCGCAGGTCTCCCTCACGCCCGTCGCGTGGACGAGCCTCCTCTTCCAGGGGGTCGTCGTGTCGTTCGCGAGCTACCTCGCCTGGTTCTGGCTGCTCCGCCGCTACGCCGCGTCCCAGGTCTCGGTGTTCTCGTTCCTGACGCCGCTGTTCGGCGTGACCTTCGGCGTGGTCGTGCTCCACGAGCGCGTCGACGCCGCCTTCGGCGTGGGCGCCGCGCTGGTGCTCGCGGGCATCACCGTCGTGAGCGCGCCGGGACTTCGCCGGCGCGCTCCGCGAGCCGCCCCGACGCCGGCCGGGGCCTCGTGACGCCGCGGGGCTCGTCCCTGGCGCCGGGCGGCGAGCTCGGGTAGGAAACCTTCACTGTGGCCCTCACTCCGCTCAATGCCCTGAACGCCTTCATCGCGGTCGCGCGTCGCCGTAGCTTCGCGGCCGCTGCCAGGGATCTCGGCGTATCCACCTCCGCGCTGAGCCAGTCCGTTCGGCAGCTCGAGGTGCGCCTCGGCGTGACGCTGCTCACGCGGACGTCGCGGACCGTGGCGCTCACGGACGCGGGGCAGCGTCTGGTGGAGAACGCGGGCCCGGCGGTGGATCAGGCGCTCGAGTCGCTGAAGACCGTGTCGGCCCGGCCTGGCGAGGTCACGGGCCGGGTCCGGCTCTCGGTGCCGACCCCGTCGGTGGCGCTCGTCGTCGCTCGACTGCTCTCGCGGTTCATCGAACGGTATCCGAAGGTGGAGGTCGAGGTTCAGGCCGAGAATCGGTTCGTGAACATCGTCGCCGAGGGCTTCGACGCGGGCATCCGCCTCTCGGAGGCCATCGAGCGCGACATGGTCCAGGTCCGGCTCACGGACGCGGGCCGCTTCGTCGTCGCGGCGGCTCCGTCGTATCTTTCGCGACGGGGCATCCCGGAGAAGCCGCAGGACCTCCTCCAGCACGACTGCCTCTGCATCCGCGCGTCCCCCAGCGGAGCGCGTTACGCGTGGGAGCTCGAGCGCGGGAGGAAGACGTGGCGCGTCCCCGTGCAAGGGACGGTCACGACGAACGACCCCGACCTCATGCGACTTCTCGCCGTGGCGGGAGTGGGCCTCCTCTACGCGTTCGAGCCGCAGATCGCGGACGAGCTGCGCCGCGGGAGCCTGCGCATCGTTCTCGAGCAGTACGCGGCAGCCGTTCCGGGGTTCTTCCTGTACTTCCCGAGCCGAGCCCAGGTGTCGCCCGCGTTCAGGGCCTTCGTGGACGTCGCGCGCGAGCTGGCGACCGAGTCGAAGCAGCGATCACGGTGACCGCACGCCTCGCGCCGGGCGGACGTGCTCCCTGCTGCGACTAGCGCCCTGACCGGCGGCGTGGCTTCCGCACGGCGCGGACCCGGCCGCTCGCGCCACCGCCGGCGTAGAAGAGCTCGCCCTGGTCCGACTCCAGCCCGCTCACGCCCGTTCCCGCCGGCATCGTCAGGCGGGTCAGCACCTCGCCCGTCTCGGGGTCGACCTGGCGGATGTCGGCGTCGTCGCCTTCCCAGGTCCCGTGCCAGAGCTCGCCGTCCACCCAGGTGACTCCGGTGACGAAGCGGTTCGACTCGATCGTGCGCAGGATCGCGCCGGTGTCGGGATCGATCTGATGGATCTTCCGGTCGCGGTATTGCCCGACCCACAGCGTACCCTCACCCCAGGCCAGCCCCGAGTCACGCCCGCCGCCGGGCGCCGGGATCGTCGACAGGACCTCGCCGGTCGCCGGATCGATCTTGTGGATGCGGTCCCCCGCGATCTGGAAGAGGTGCCGGCCGTCGAAGGCCGTCCCGGCATCGCAGGCGACGTCCAGGGCTCGCACGATCCTGCCGCTCGCCGGCTCGAAGGCCTGCAGCTTCTCGCCGCTGGCGAACCAGACCCGGCTGCCGTCGAAGCTGACGCCGTGCACGTGCGGTGCGCCGGGGAAGGGCCCGTACTCGCGCACGGTCTCGGCCGGTTGCTCCGTCTCGCTGACCTTGCTCATCGCCTGCTCCTTTTCTCTCTCCCTAACCGAGCCCGTCGGAGACCGGGAGCAACAAGGTCGTCGCGAATCCGGCCACTGGCGCGGAGAGCCAGCGCTGGGAGCGGCCGCGGCCCAGCGCGCGAACCTGGCCGGCCTCCTCGAGGGCGACCAGGGCCCGCTGCACCGTCCGCTGGCTGGCCCCAAGGGCCTGAGCCAGCGCCGAGGTCGACCAGGCCTCGCCGTCGGCGAGCAGCGCCAGGACGGCGGCGTCGGGGCTCTCGATCGGTGGCGCCAGCAGCCGCACCGTGCCGGCCCCTCGCGCCACCAGGCGAAAGCCAACCGCGGTGGCCCGGATCTCGGCGAGCGGCCGCAGCTCTCGACGCAGGCGCCCGATTCCGACCCGCAGGCGCGCGCGATGGGATGGGTTCGTCCGGCGCGCGCCGAACGCGCGCTCGATCAGGCCGTCGCGCGCCGCCTCGCCGGGCCACGCCTCCGCCAGACCGTACAGCAGCGCGAACAGCGCCGGCCGGCGTGAGAGCCGCACGACCCGCTCTCCCCGGCGCGCCACCCGCCGGCAGCCGTCGACGACCAGGTCCGGTGAGGCGAGTACCGCCTCCACCTCCGCCAGGGTCAGGGACCGCGCCTCGCCCGCGGCGACGAGGCGCGCCGCCGGCAGCACGAGGGTCCGTCCCGCCTGCTCGACCTCCGCGCACAGCGCCCCGATGCCCGACCGCTCCGCCGCCGCCCGCGCGCCGGCGAGGGCCACGCGCGCCTGCTCTGCTCGCCCGCGGCGGAGCGCGATCTCGAAGGTGACCAGGGCGGCGATGGCCGCGAGGCGGGCGGGCCCGGCGCCGAGCTCGAGCGTCGCGCACGCGGCGTCCGCCTCGTCCACCCGGCCGAGCAGCAGGAGACGACGGATCTGCAGCAGCCGGGCGTGGGCCGCGTTCTCCCGGTCCCCGCGAGCGGCGAACGTGCGCAGGGCTTCGGCGAGCGCCCGCGGCGGCCAGGCGAGATCGCGCGCCGCCAGCGCCACCTCCGCCTCCGCCGTGAGGCACCGTGCCCGCGCGAGCGTCTCGCGCGGCCCGAAGCCCTGCGCCGCGCGTCGCAGCAGCTCCCGCGCGCGCCCCAGGTCCGAGAGCTGGGCCATCGCGATCCCGCGCAGCGCGAGCGCCGCCGGGTCGTCCCGCAAGGCGACGCGCTTGAGCGCGCCGAGCGGATCTCCCGCGCGCAGCGCGCGCCCTGCCGCGGTGATCGAGGAATCCATCGTCCGATCCTAACCGCGTCGTCCTTGTTACTCCCGCCTCGCTTCGTCGGCCTTTACGACTCGTCCTGTGCAGGGGCTGAGCCCTGCCGAACAACGAGAAGGGAAGAGACGATGAACGCACAGAGAATCGAAGGAGCGGTCGCCCTGGTGACGGGCGCCAACCGTGGCATCGGGCGAGCTCTGACCGAAGCGCTCCTGACCCGGGGCGTGAGGAAGGTCTACGCCACGGCGCGCAATCCGGAGGCGCTGCGCGCCGTGCGTGACGAGCGGCTCGTTTCGCTGCGGCTCGACGTGACCGACGCGAACCAGATCCGCGCGGGCGCAGAAGCGGCTTCGGACGTCGAGCTCGTCTTCAACAACGCCGGCGTGGTGCTTGCCAGAGGAATCGCGGATTCAACGCTCCTCGACCAGGCCCGGCGCGAGATGGAGGTGAACTACTTCGGGCCTCTGCAGCTGCTCCACCGCCTGGCGCCGACGCTGGCCAGGAACGGCGGGGGGGCGGTCGTCAACATCGGCTCGGCGGCCGGCCTGACCAACCTCCCCTTCTTCCCGACCTACAGCGCCTCGAAGGCCGCGCTCCATTCGCTGACCCAGGCCGCGCGTATCCTCCTCGGGGCGCAGGGCACCTCGGTCTTCGGCGTCTACGCGGGCCCCGTCGACACCGACATGGCCCGTGAGCTTGCGCTGCCGAAGACCTCGCCGCGTGACGTGGCGTTCGCGATCCTCGACGGCATCGAGACCGGGCAGGAGGACATCTTCCCGGACCCCTTCGCCGTGGAGTTTGGTCGACAGTTCGGGTCCTCGCCGAAGGCCTCGGAACGACAGATCGCCGCAATGGCCGCCGCGATGCTGTCGGGATCCGCGGCATGAACGAGCGACCTTTCGCCCGAGCAGCCGACGAACGCGGGACGGAAGGGGACGAACGATGAAGGACACCCGCAGGAAGGAGAGAAAGATGACGACGCACACGACCGGCACACGTGAGGAGTGGCTCGCTGCACGGCTCGAGCTGCTCGAGGCGGAGAAGGAGCTGACACGGCGCAGCGACGAGCTGGCGCGGCGGCGGCAGGAGCTGCCGTGGGTTCGGATCGACAAGGAGTATCGATTCGAGACCGACGAGGGGAGCGCCTCGCTGGCGGACCTCTTCCGGGGGCGCTCGCAGCTCCTCGTCTACCACTTCATGTTCGGCCCCGACTACACGGCGGGGTGTCCGTCCTGCTCGGCGATCGCGGACGGGTTCGACGGTTCCGTCGTCCACCTGGCCCACCACGACGTCACGCTCTCGGCGGTGTCGCGGGCGCCTCTCGCGAAGCTGCAGGCGTACAAGCGACGGATGGGGTGGAAGTTTCCCTGGGCGTCCTCGTTCGGAGGGGACTTCAACCTCGACTTCAACGTCCAGTTCACCGCGAGGCAACAGCGCGAGGGGGGCATCGAATACAACTACCGGCGCGAGGCGGCCGCGTTTCAGCGGAGCGCGCTCGGCCGGGACGGTGGCGGCGAGGGGGCCGTCGGCGAGATCGCGGCCATGACCGGAACCGACGTGGCCACGTACACCCGCGAGCGGCCGGGCATGAGCGCGTTCGTGCTCGAGGACGGCGTCGTCTACCACGCCTATTCCGCCTATTCGCGCGGGATCGACGGCCTGTGGGGCATGTACCAGTGGCTCGACCGCGCGCCCGGGGGGCGCAACGAGACGGACGTCTGGTGGCGCCGCCACGACGAGTACTGAGCGAAGTCGTGGGGGTCAGTGGCGCAACTGCGGGACTGGAGATCTCACCCATGGTTTCCGAGCGAGCCTCGCGGCAAGCCTTCCTCGGCGTCTCGGCCCTGCTCTTCGCCGTCAGCGCGGCGGTGACGATCGTCTGGTGCCGGTCCATGTCGGCGATGGGCGGGATGCCGATGCCCGGCGGCTGGACGATGTCGATGGCGTGGATGCGGATGCCCGGACAGACGTGGCCCGGCGCCGCGGCGTCGTTCCTCGGCATGTGGGTCGTGATGATGGTGGCGATGATGCTGCCGTCCCTGGTCCCGATGCTGGGGCGCTACCGCGAGGCAGCCGCTGGCAGGACGGGCGAGACGCACCTCGGTCGGCTGACCGCGCTCGTGGGCGTGGGTTACTTCCTGGTGTGGACGGTGTTCGGAATGGCGGCCTTTCCGCTGGGGATCGCGCTGGCGGCGGCCGAGATGATGGAGCCGGCGCTGGCGCACGGCGTACCGATCGCGGTCGGCGTGGTCGTCGTCATCGCCGGCTCCCTCCAGTTCACCGCATGGAAGGCGCGTCACCTTGCCTGCTGCCGGGAGGCACCCGGGCGCGGCCGCACGCTGCCGGCCGACGCCGCCACGGCCTGGCGGCACGGCCTGCGCCTCGGTCTCCACTGCAGCTACTGCTGCGCCGGTCCGATGGCGATCCTCCTGGTCATGGGGGTCATGGACCTTCGCGCGATGGCACTCGTGACGGCAGCCATCACCGTGGAGCGTCTCGCACCGGCCGGCGAGCGCGTCGCGCGAGCCATCGGGGCCGCCGTCGTCGGGGCGGGGCTGCTCATGATCGCGCGAGCAGCCGGGCTCGGATGACGCATCCGAGGTGCTCGCCGTCCGGTGGGGGTGTCAGCTTTCCCGCCCCGGCCCGTCTGAAGACTCGGGTCTGGCGGTGCAGCGAGCGCGCTGCTCCGTGGGGCCCCGCCCACCACGGGCGTCACCAACCCCACGAAGAAGGATGACGACAATGCGCAATCCGAACGAGAAGCCCCTCCGCCCCGTGCCCGCGCCGACGGCGCTCGGGGACGCCTTGCTGAGCAAGGTGTCCGGGGCCAGCAAGCACCCCGTCTATCCCATGCCCCCCGGCCAGTTCCCTGGCGAGGGCAACGGCTGGCTCCCCGGAAACGGCGAACGCTCGCGCTGATCCAGGGCCGCTGGGGCTCCGGTCCTGGCTGAGTCGATCCGGCCGCGCCACGCCTCGCGCTTCCCCCCTCGGCCCGGCCGCGCCTGCACGGTTCGGCCGGGCCGAGTGCGACCTTGCGCACGCGGCCGGCCACGCAACTACAGCAGGCCGATCTGCCGCAGGAAGCCGACCTGGTCGTAGAAGAGCTTCTCCTCGACGATCTCGCCGTCCTTCCAGCGCGCGACGGTGCAGAACTCCAGCTCGAACGACTTGCCGGTGGGGGGATGCACCTTGCCGCTCAGATCCTTCCACGGCCCGATCATCTTCCCCTTCCACTTCGCGATCGTGCAGGTCCAGTCGCCCGACGCGAGCATCACCTTGTAGGGATCGTTCTCGAGCTGGTTCTCGATCGACTTGAAGAATGCCGCCGACTCGGCCTGGTGTGCGTCGCGGCCGCGCGTCGGGTCGGGCTGGCCCGGCCAGAACACCTGCGTGTCCGCCGAGTGGCGCTTCCTGAAGACCTCCCAGTCCTGGCTGTTCCAGGCATCGTCGAGCGTCTTCATCCGCTGCAGGTTGTCCTCGGCCATGGTCTCGCCTCCGACGTGAACGCCTCGTCCGCGCAGGCCCAGGCCCATCCCGTCCTGCCCGTCGTGCGAGGCGCGATAACCGTACGCACCGTCCGCGGAGCGCGCGGGCGAATCGAAGCGGGTCGCGAGTGGTCGTCACGCCGCTCGTTCGCGTGGACGCTGGCCTCGGGGTTCCCTCGTTCGCCGCGCCACGGCCATCCCTGCCACGTGCCTGACGTCGTCAGGGAGGACTGACGCGGTGCTGGCGCAGCCCGCCGTGCTCAAGTTTCCGTCCGATTCACACGGGAACGGTGCCACGTCATTCCCTGACTCGACCCGGCGAGCGGGGCCCCGCCGAGGGGCCGCTCGACACGGCCTGTGGCCTCACACGCGGTCGGCCGCCCCGTGGAACGGAGTGAGGAATACATGGCACACGCGCCCGGCGTCAGCGAGTTGCTCGCCCCCCTCGACGGTCTGCTCCCGGACCTGGAGAAGGTCTACACCGACCTCCACGCGCACCCGGAGCTCTCGATGCAGGAGACCCGCACGGCGGGGATCGCGGCGGAGCGGCTGCGCGCCGCCGGGTGCGACGTCACGACGGGGATCGGGAAGACCGGCGTCGTCGGCGTGCTGCGGAACGGCGACGGTCCCACCGTCATGCTGCGCGCGGACATGGATGCACTGCCGGTCAAGGAGCTGACGGGGTTGCCCTACGCCAGCGCGGTCACGTCGGTGGACAAGGACGGCAAGACCGTTCCGGTCATGCATGCCTGCGGGCACGACATGCACGTCGCGTGGCTGGCCGGCGCGGCGGCGCTGTTCGGCCGTACCCGCGGGGCCTGGCGGGGGACGCTGCTCGCCGTGTTCCAGCCCGCGGAGGAGATCGCCACGGGCGCCCAGGCGATGATCGACGACGGGCTCTTCACCCGCTTCCCGAAGCCGGATGTCGTGCTCGGGCAGCACGTCATGGTCGGCTCCGCCGGCGTCCTCGGCTGGCGCGCCGGCGTCATGACCTCCGCCGGCGACAGCCTGCAGATCCGGCTCTTCGGCCGTGGCGCCCACGGGTCGATGCCTCAGGCGAGCATCGACCCGGTGGTGATGGCCGCGGCGACCGTGCTCCGCCTGCAGACGATCGTCTCCCGCGAGGTCGCGGCGACCGAGGCCGCGGTCGTGACGGTGGGGGCGCTGCAGGCCGGCACGAAGGAGAACGTCATCCCCGACGAGGCCCTCATCAAGCTCAACGTCCGCACCTTCGACGAGGGCGTCCGCGCTCGCGTGCTCGCCGCCATCGAGCGGATCGCGAAGGCTGAAGCGGCGGCGTCGGGTGCGCCCAAGCCGCCCGAGCTCACGCCGCTCGACCGCTACGTCTCCGTCCGGAACGACCCGGAGGCGACGCGCCGCGTGGTCGCCTCGTTCCAGCGGAGCTTCCCCGCCGAGCGCGTGCGGGAGGTGGAGCCGACGTCGGCGAGCGAGGACTTCGGCTGCTTCGGCGCGGAGTGGCACGTGCCCTCGGTGTTCTGGTTCGTGGGTGGCACCGATCCCGAGGCGTACCGGCAGGCCCGGGACGCGGGCCGCATGGGCGACCTGCCGACCAACCACAACCCGCGCTTCGCGCCGGTCCTGCACCCGACCCTGCGCACCGGCGTGGAGGCAGCCGTCGCCGCGGCGACGGCCTGGCTCGCGCCATGACCGTCACCCGCTTCGCGGTCGACCTCGGCGTGCTCCCCGTGGCGCTCGACCTCGGCGGCACGTTCGTGTTCGCGCTCAGCGGCGCGGCCGCGGGCGTGAAGCACCGGCTCGACGTCTTCGGGGCCCTCGTGCTGGCCCTCGTGGCCGCGAGCTCGGGCGGGATGGTTCGCGACGTGCTCATCGGCGCCGTGCCGCCGGCGGCGCTCGTCGACTGGCGATACCTCGCGGTCTCGCTGCTCGCAGGCGCGGTGGTGCTCCTCTGGCACTCCGCGGTGGAGCGCCTGCGGAACCCGGTGCAGCTCTTCGACGCGGTCGGCCTGGCCCTGTTCGCGGTCTCCGGCGCTCACAAGGCACTCGCCTTCCACGTCGGCCCGCTCCCCGCCGCGCTGCTCGGCATGCTGAGCGGGATCGGCGGCGGCATCGTGCGCGACCTGCTGGTCGCCGAGGTTCCCACCGTGCTGCGCGCCGAGATCTACGCCGTCGCCGCCCTCGCCGGCGCGGCCGTGGTGGTCCTCGGGAGCGCGCTCGGAGTGCCATCCTCGCTGGCCACGGCCGCCGGCGCGCTCCTCTGCTTCGGGCTCCGCTTCATGGCCCTCCGGCGCGGCTGGCGGCTGCCCGTCGCCGGCGAGCAAGAGCCGTCGGCCGACGCCGCCAAGACACGCTGGAGAGCGTGACGCCGGGTGGCGGTCGAGGGCTGGGATCTCGCGGCGCCTGATCGCTCGAGAGTTCCGGAGCTCATCTGGGCGAAGAGGACGAGCCCCCATGAGCAAGACACGACGATGGCTGTCTCCGGCCACTTCAAGCCGGGGCTCATCAGCCGCGAACCGCGAGTCCGAGCTCGCGAAGGAGGCGCCCGAGACGCGACGCCGGAAGAAGCGATCATGAGCGCGCGAGCGCCGATCTCACGGCCGCCTCGATGAGCAATCGCGGGGGCACGCCCGCGAGGCCGTACAGCCGTCAACCCAGGCCGACGTTCGTCGGCGGTTGCGGATCGATATCGCGGCCGTTCACGCGGATGGTCGGCGACCCTGGGAAGGAGAACCGCGCGGCGTCCTCCGCGGTCGCGACCAAGGTCGTCTCGATCTCCGTCCCCGGCGCGCTATGCCGGACGACGTCCGCCACCAGCTCGAGCGCTCGCTCTCCGTGCCCGCAGGCGGGGCTCATCAGGACCTGGACCTTCATCGACGGTGAAGCGTACCACTCTCAACGGGAGTCGCCGGCGTGTTCATGGTTCCGCGGTCTCGGTGAGGGCCAACAGAGCGGCGAGAGTGTGGGCGAGCGCGTCGCCGAACCAGCCGGCAATCTCGCGGTCAGGCACGCGTCGCTCGAGGGGGTCCCGGCGCGACAGCGCGACAGGCGCCGAGCGACGCGCCATGCGCTCGGCCGCGAAGATGGCACATCGTGAAGTTTTCCTGCACGGGCCATCCGCGATCGACCTCTTTCGAGACCGCCGGGCCGCGCGTAGGTTCTCGTCCGACCATGACGAACGTCCTCATCCTCGGCGCCAACGGGCAGCTCGCGCGCAAGGCGATGCTCGCGACCGGCGTCGCGCGCCTCGTCTTCATCAGCTCGATGGGGATCTACGGCGAGGTTCCGGGCGAGCGTTCCCGCAGCGTGCTCGACCCGTACCGCGACTCGGCCGCAGTCATCGAAGCCTCGGACCTCGACTACACGATCCTGCGGCCGGGCTGGTTCACGCGGGACGACGCGAGATCTCTTACCAGATCACACAGAAGGGGCAGCCGTTCGTGGGCCACGACGTGTCGCTGAACGGCCTCTCGCTCCTGATCGTGAAGCTGGCGCTCACGCCGGGGATGGAGAGCCGCCACAGCATCGGCGTGAGCCGAGGTTGAACGAAGCACGGAGAAGGAGGACGCGATGCAGAAGCGCAAGCTGGGAAGGAGCGGACTCGAGGTCTCGGCCATCGGCCTCGGCTGTATGGGGATGAGCTTCGCCTACGGAACCCCACCGGACAGGAAGGAGATGATCGCGCTCCTCCGGGCCGCGGTCGATCGTGGCGTCACGTTCTTCGACACGGCGGAGGCGTACGGGCCGTTCACGAACGAGGAGCTGGTCGGCGAGGCGCTCGCGCCCGTCCGCGACCGAGTCGTCATCGCGACGAAGTTCGGGATGAAGCTCGGGACGATCGGAGTGGACAGCCGGCCCGAGCACATCCGCGAGGTCGCCGAGGCGTCGCTCCGGAGGCTCGAGGTCGGCGCCATCGACCTCCTCTACCAGCACCGCGTCGATCCGGACGTTCCCATCGAGGATGTCGCGGGCACGGTGAAGGAGCTGATCCGCGAAGGCAAGGTGAAGCACTTCGGCATGTCGGAGGCGGGCGTGAAGACCATCCGCCGCGCGCACGCCGTGCAGCCGGTCACGGCGGTCCAGAGCGAGTACTCGCTGTGGTGGCGGAAGCCCGAGGAGGAGCTGCTCCCCACGCTCGAGGAGCTCGGCATCGGGTTCGTCCCGTTCAGCCCGCTCGGCAAGGGTTTCCTGACCGGGAAGATCGACGAGAAGACCACCTTCGAGAAGAGCGATTTCCGCAACATCGTGCCCCGCTTCTCCCCGGAGGCACGCAAGGCGAACCAGGCGCTGGTCGACCTCCTCGGGGACATCGCGACGCGCAAGGACGCGACGCCCGCGCAGATCGCGCTCGCGTGGCTGCTCGCGCAGAAGCCCTGGATCGTGCCCATCCCGGGGACGACCAAGCTGCGCCGCCTCGAGGAGAACCTCGGCGCCGCCGAGGTCGAGCTCACGCAGGACGACCTCCGCGCCATCGACGAAGCCGCATCGAACATTCGCGTGGAGGGCGCCCGGTACCCGGAGGAGCTCGAGAAGAGGACGGGGCTCTAGCCGCCCGTGTTCGGAGGAGGTTCGAAGCACATGCGGGCGGTGACGCTCGACGCCGGAGTCGTTCCAACAGAGATGGCCGAGGAGAGATCATCATGAGAGGAGCAGTCATCCACGGACCGCGCGACGTGCGCTTCGAGGAGCGCCCGACGCCAAAGATCGAGAAGCCGACCGACGCCGTCATCCGCATCTCCGCGGCGTGCGTGTGCGGGTCCGACCTGTGGCCCTACCGCGGCGCCAACCCCATCACCCAGCCCACGCCGATGGGGCACGAGTACTGCGGCTTCGTCGAGGAGGTCGGCCGAGAGGTCACCGGCGTGAAGCCGGGCCAGTTCGTGATCGGCTCGTTCTTCGCCTCCGACGGCACCTGCCCTCATTGTCATGCCGGGTATCACTCGTCGTGCCAGCACCGCGAGCTCGTCGGTGGTGCGCAGGCGCCCTTCCTGCGGGTGCCGCTCGCGGATGGCACGCTGGTCCCGACCCGGGAAACTCCCTCCGCCGACCTCGTCCCGAGCCTGCTCACGCTCTCGGACGTGATGGGCACCGGCTGGTTCGCGGCGGAGGCCGCCAACGTGAAGCCCGGCATGACCGTGGTGGTCGTCGGCGACGGCGCGGTCGGCCTCCTCGCCGTCCTCTCCGCACGGCAGAAGGGCGCCGAGCGCGTCATCGCGATGAGCCGTCACCCCTCGCGGCAGAAGCTCGCTCGCGAGTTCGGAGCGACCGACATCGTGACCGAGCGTGGCGACGAGGCAGTGGCCCGCGTCCGGGAGCTGACCCGCGGGGTCGGCGCCGATGCGGTGCTGGAGTGCGTCGGCACGCAGGAGGCGATGCAGGCGGCGATCCGGTCCACCCGCCCGGGTGGAACGGTCGGCTACGTCGGTGTTCCCCACGGCGTCGAGCTCGACGCGCAGGCCCTGTTCTTCGGGCACGTCCGCCTCTTCGGTGGCCCTGCCCCCGTGCGCCACTACCTCCCCGACCTGATCGACCTCGTCTGGAACGGCAGGATCAACCCGGGGAAGGTGTTCGACCTCATGCTCCCACTCGACCAGGTGGCGGAGGGCTACCGCGCGATGGACGAGCGCCGCGCGATCAAGGCGCTCCTGCGCCCGTAGCGCGTGCTCACGGCGCGACCCGAACGCTTCTGACCCCAGGAACGTCCCGGGCCGCCAGCAGCGCCGACACGAGGACCGGAAACATGAAACCGACCACGAATCGTCCAGTTGCCCATCTGACGGAGGCGGCCGTCCGCAATCACGAACAGCTCTTTCCCGGGTACGAGTCCAAGTTGAAGGAGACGGACCCGGAGCTGATCGAGATCTTCGACAACTTCGCGTTCGACGAGGTTCTCCGTCACGGGAACCTGGACCCGAAGACGAGGGTCATGGTCATCCTGGCGTCGACGATCGCGAGCCGGGCTTTGAGCGAGTACAGGGTGATGCTCGGCGGCGCGCTGAACGTGGGCGTCACCCCGGTCGAGGCCAAGGAGATCCTGTACCAGGCCGTCCCCTACGTCGGCCTCGCCAAGGTCCTCGACTTCATCCACACGACCAACGAGGTGCTGCGGGCCAGGGGCGTGGAGCTGCCGCTGGAGCCTCAGTCCACGACGACGCGAGAGACCCGGCGCGCGAGGGGGCTGGCGCTCCAGAAGGAGATCTTCGGGGATCGAATCGACGAGATGCACGAGGCCGCGCCCGCCAATCAGCGCCACATCAAGGAGCTCCTCTCGGCGAACTGCTTCGGCGATTACTGGACCCGGAGCGGCCTCGATACGAGGACGCGGGAGCTCCTGACGTTTTCCATGCTGGCGTCTCTCGGCGGCGCCGAGCCTCAGCTCAAGGGGCACGTCCAGGGCAACGTCAACGTCGGGAACGACAAGGAGAAGCTCATCGCGGTCGTGACGCAGCTTCTTCCGTACATCGGCTATCCGCGGGCGCTGAGCGCCCTGACTTGCGTGAACGACGTCATCCCTGAAGGCCAGCCCTAGCGCCCGACGGCGTTCACTCCTTTCATGCGGCCGCTGCGTTGCATGATCGCTTTCATGCTCGCCCTCTGACCGCCGATGAGCCGCAGCGCCCGTCGTCGCGGAAGATGCCCGGACGGCCTAGCAGCGCCGCGTCGATTTCAGCCCAAGCTCATCCATCCTCACTGCTCTTCCTTCGTCGACGCTCCCGAGGTCGTCGACGCGCTCTCCGCGCTCGAGGTGTCCGTGCGGTGCATCCCGCTCCAGCAAGAGCGGCGCCCGGCGAAGTGCCTGTTCCCCGGCAGAGATACCGATCGGTGGGCCATCTTCGCCAAAGCGTACTGACAGACTCTAGGCGTGCCCACCAGGCATGCCGGCTTCCTCGGCTCCTGCGGAGCCGACAGCTACCACCTTCACGCTCGTGGCGGCCCTGGCGATGAGCGCCGCCACGGCCTTGGGTTGCGACATGTAGATCGCGTGGGACCCCTTCTCCTCGATCGTCGTCGCTCCGGCACGCTTGGCCATGATTCGCTGCGCAGGGGGCGGGATCATCCGGTCCTCGGTGGTGACCAGGTACCAGCTCGGCACCCCGCACGGGCGTCACAATCCGAACTCTCGGCGGCCGCGGTGAGGAGAGTCGGTACCCGCGACGTCGGTGACGGACTTCGAACGCTTTCGATGGAGCGCGGCGAGCCGGCCCGCTATCCACCGCATCCTGAGCTCGCCTCGTCCCACCGGCGGCGCGAGGCTTGGCGCCCTGCCGAACCGCTCCCCGGAGACCGAGGGCGGCGAATGGTTCGATCTGTTCTTCGATCTCGTGTTCGCCGTCGCCATCGTTCTCTGGGCGGAGCAGGTCGGCGACCATCCGACCGTGGGCGCATACGCGAGGGGGGTCGCGGAGCTCGTTCCGATCTGGTGGCTGTGGCTCGGCCAGACGCTGTTCGCAGCCCGCTTCCCGGTCGATCGGCCGATGGAACGTCTCCTGGCCCTCGCCGTGGTCGTGGCGGTCGGCGTCATGTCGACCGAGCTGGTCGCGGACCCCACGCGGTCGTTGCGCTTTCCGCTCGGCTTCGTGGCGGCGCGGGCGGCGCTCCTCGCGCTGTACGCGAGCGTCCGCGGCGTTTCCTCCGATGCGCGAAGGATCGCCGACGCGTACCTGGTTGGATTCGGAGCGGGCGCGGGGCTCTGGGCGGTGTCCGCTTTGCTCCCCGCCTCGCAGCGAGGCGCGGCGTGGGCTCTCGGGCTCGCCATTGACTTCTCCGTGCCCTGGCTGGCTCGGCCACGCCTCCAGCGGATGCCGCTCGATGACCGGTACGTCCGGTCGCGCGTCGGAGCGTTCACGAGCCTGCTGCTATACGTCTCGATCGAGAGCCTCGTCCGTGGACTCACCGAGACGGGATGGAGCGCCTGGACGAGCGTTGTCGCGCTGCTGTCCTTCGCGCTCGTGGTCACGTCCTGGTGGATCTACGCGGCGCGCGTCAACAGGCAGGACATGCGTTCGGTGTTCGGCTCGAGCGCGTTGCCGTACCTGTACTCGCATCTCGCGATCGTGCTCGGGGTCGGGACGCTCAGCGTCGGCGTCCGGGTCGCGGTCGAGGCCGGTGGGCCAGGCGGCCAGGCGGCCCGCGGCGTCGGCTTCGTGGCGGCGGGGCTGTCGCTCTGGATCACCGGGCTCGTCCTCGTTCGCGCAGTCGTGCTCCGGCATCGAGATCGCTGGTGGCACTGGCCGTTCCTCGCGGCAGGGGTGTTCTTCCCCTCGCTGGCGGCCGTCGGGGCGACGCGCCGCCCGATCGCCACGCTCGGCGCATATGTGGGCGTGCTCTTCGCGTTGCTCACCCTGGAGCTTCGCCATGGCCGCGCACACGCGCGCGCGCCGCACCGGCTCTGATCACCGGGCCGCCCGGCCGGACGGCTCAGCTGCGTCGTGCGGTATGCCGCTTGCCGTTTCCGCGAACGCGCGGCCCCGGGTATGCACGGCGCCGACTTGGCGATCGGTTCTGACCGAGCGCCAAGTCGGGCGGACAGGCACGCCGCGCGCGCGACGCGGTGGTCTCATTCCCGCGCAATCCATTCACGTATGAACGGCGGACAATTGCGCAGCTCGAGACCCTGACGCTCCGCGAATTTCAGAAAACGAACGACTTCGACGTCCACGAGCGTCACCTCGGCGAGATCCAGCACGATCGCCCCGCGCGCCCCGATCTCCTTCGTCACATGATCGATATGCTCCGAGGTGATTCGCCCACTCAGGCGCAGAGTGACGACGATCCCGTTCGTAGTCGTGTCGATCCGCATCGTCATCCCGCCGAGCACGTGATGCAGCGGACGTGCCCGGCGTGGGCTCGGAGACGGCCGACGGGCTGGCAGGTGAGTCGGCGCGTGCTTGGGAGACCCGAAAGGCGTTTCGCGACGTCCCGGCGCGTCGTTTAGCTCTCCGTCGTAGACACGAGAACGCCTTCATCTCTTCGAGGGGCCCCCATGAGCGTGCCCGCCGCACCGATTCCGTTTGCCGGCTCCGAGTTGCCCGGCAGGTCGCGTCACGTTTGTGCGTTCTTCCGCAGCGACGACGAGCAGTACCGCGTGTTGCTTCCCTTCATCAAAGACGGGTTCGCGTGTGGCGACAAGGCGGTCCACGTCGTCAACCCGGCTCGACGGGCGGATCACGTGCGACGGCTCGACGCTGCGGGCATCGACTCGACGGCTGCGCAGCGCACCGGACAGCTGGAGCTCCGGAGCAACGCCGACACCTACCTGCGCGACGGCCGCTTCGATCAGGATCGCATGCTCGAGGCGTTCGAGCAGCTCGCGAGCGGCACCGCCAAAGGTGGATTCCCGCTGAGTCGCATCGTGTGCCAGATGGACTGGGCGACGGAGAGTCGATCGCATCTGGCCGCGCTCGTCGAGTTCGAGTCACGTGTGAATGACGTGTGGTCCCGACACGACGACGCGGTGATCTGCGTGTACGATCTCGCGAAGTTCGCAGGCGTCACCGTGCTCGACATGGTGCGGACGCATCCCCTGGTCATCATCGGGGGCATCCTCCAGCAGAACCCGTTCTTCGTGCCGCCGGAGGAGTTCCTGCGCGAGCATCGCGAGTATCGCGAAGGGCGCGACTGAGCGTTGGCCGCGCTGGACGACACGCCGAGATGGAACAGGTGATCGAGAGCAGACTGCTGCAGGCCTGCATAAACGATCTCGTCAGCGTCCTGGCCCTCCCCGCGATGTGGACCGGCCAGGACCCGGCACAGGTCGTCGGCACGCTCCTGGACGCGGTCGTGGGGATGCTGGGCCTGGATTTCGCGTGCGCGTGGCTCAAGCTGGAGGCGAGCGCGCCGTACCTCTTGACGGTGCGGCTCGGAGAGTCGCGAGGCTCGGGGGGCGTGGAGCGGCAGGTCGCGAGGACGTTCGATCGCTGGGTCGCGGACGAGCCGAGCCGGTGGCCGTCGACGGTGCCGAACCCCTTCGGCGGGGGCGACGTCGCGATCATGGCGCTGAGGCTTGGGCTCGCGGACGACCTCGGCGTCATGGTGGCGGCCTCGGCTCGCTCCGGATTTCCTCGTGACACCGAGCGGCTCCTGCTGAGCGTCGCAGCGAACGAGGCGGTGGTCGGGGTCCACGAGGCTCGGCTCCTCGGCGAGCAGAAGCGCATCGCGAAGGAGCTCGATGCGAGGGTCGCCGAGCGGACGAAGGAGCTCGCGGCCGCCAACGAGGAGCTGCGGCGCATCACCGACGCAGTCCCGCAGGCGATCATCGTGCTCGCGCCGGACGGACGCGTCGTGTACGTGAACGCATTCGTGCTCGCCTACGCGGGGTTGAGCGTCGTGGCCGGGAACGCCGAGGCCGCGCGCGAGCGGATCTTCCATCCCGACGATCGCGAGCGGGTCCTGAACGAACGCGAGGCGGGCCTCTCGCGTGGCGAGCCGTTCGAGTCGGAGCTGCGCGCGCGCCGCAAGGACGGGCAGTACCGCTGGTTCCTCATGCGGTACCAGCCCCTCCGCAGCGAGAGCGGAGAGATCCTGCGGTGGTACGCGACGGCGACCGACATCGAGGATCGTCGACGGGCGGAGGAGAGGGTTCGCAACGAGAACCTCGCCCTCCGCGACGAGATCGACCGCTCGTCCATGTTCGAGGAGATCGTCGGCTCGTCCGAGGGGCTCCGCCGCGTGCTCGCGAAGGTGGCGAAGGTCGCGCCGACGGACTCGACCGTCCTCATCGTCGGCGAGACGGGGACGGGGAAGGAGCTCGTGGCGCGCGCCATCCACAAGCGCTCCAGCCGCGCGAGCCGGGCGTTCATCCGCGTCAACTGCGCGGCGATCCCGCCGTCCCTGGTCGCCTCCGAGCTGTTCGGACACGAGAAGGGCGCCTTCACCGGGGCGCTGCAGCGGCGCGTCGGGCGGTTCGAGGCCGCGGACGGTGGGACGATCTTCCTGGACGAGATCGGCGATCTGCAGCCCGAGACGCAGGTGGCGCTGCTGCGCGTGCTCCAGGAGCGGGAGTTCGAGCGCATCGGCAGCAATCGCCCCGTCTCCGTCGACGTGCGCGTCTTGGCCGCGACGTACCGCGATCTGGGCGCCGCGGTGAAGGCGGGCACTTTCCGCGAGGATCTCTTCTATCGGCTGAACGTTTTCCCGGTCGAGATCCCTCCGCTGCGCGAGCGGCGGGAGGACATCCTCCTGCTGGTTCGGTACATGATCGACCGCTACGCCAAGAAGGCGGGCAAGACGATCAAGAGCATCGACGAGGACACGCTCGAGATGTTTCGGGCCTACGCGTGGCCCGGAAACGTGCGCGAGCTCCAGAACGTCGTCGAGCGGGCGGTCATCCTCAGCGACCGTGACACGTTCTTCGTGGACGAGTCGTGGTTCAAGCGCGAGGCGAGCCACGGACCTGGGCCGGCCGCCTCTCTCACCGGCGCGCTCGCCGCCAGCGAGAAGGAGCTCATCGAGGGAGCCCTGGCGTCGTGCAAGGGACGTGTCTCGGGCCCCGGCGGAGCCGCTGCGAAGCTGGGAATTCCACGGCAGACCCTGGACTCCAAGATCAGGGCCCTGCACATCGACAAGTACAAGTTCAGGACGTCCTGAAGCGCTCGCAGCCGCCCGAGGTTTGCGACGGCGGCGCCATGGAAACGAACGCGCCTGCGCGCGCACCATGCGCCCGTGCCCAGACGGCGGGCCCTCGGGCCGGCGCGCCGGAGCTCCGGCTCACCTCGCGCCCACGTCCAGCACGGCGTTCGCGAACGCCTCGGGAGCTTCCTGGGGCACGTTGTGACCGATGCCCTCGAGGATCCGGTGCGAATGCCTCCCCACATACATCCTGGCGTACGCTGCCCCGTCCGCGGCCGCGCCGTCGAAGTCGCTGGCGATGGTGATGGTCGGGACTGTGATGACGGGTCGTGCGAACAGTTTCCGCTCCAGCTCGTCGTAGCGTGCCTCGCCCTTCGCGAGGCTCAGCCGCCAGCGGTAGTTGTGGATGACGATGGCGACGTGATCCGGGTTGTCGAAGGCGGCGGCCGTGCGATCGTACGTGGCGTCGTCGAAGGCCCACCTCGGCGAGGCGTTCCTCCAGATTAGCTTGTTGAAGTCGCGCCGGTACCGCTCGTACCCGGCTCGGCCGCGCTCCGTGACGAAGTAATACTGGTACCACCACCCCAGCTCGGCGGCCGGCGGCAAGGGCTCGAGGTTCGCGTCGAGGCTCGTGATGAGGTACCCGCTGACGGCGACGAGCGCCCTGCAGCGTTCCGGCCAGAGCGCCGCGACGATGTCGGCCGTGCGCGCCCCCCAGTCGAAGCCGGCGAGGATCGCCGTCCTGATCTCGAGCGCATCCATGAGCGCGATCACGTCGAGCGCGACCGCCGACTGCTGGCCGTTCCGGAACGTCTCGCTCGAGCGGAAGCGGGTCGTCCCGTAGCCGCGCAGGAACGGGACGATCACGCGGTGTCCCGCCGACGCCAGCAGCGGGGCCACGTCGACGTAGCTGTGAATGTCGTAAGGCCACCCGTGCAGGAGGATGACCGCGGGACCGTCGCGGGGACCGGCTTCGGCATACCCGACGTTCAGCACCCCCGCGTCGATCTGCTTGAGTGGCCCGAACGACCTGCGCGCACCGGCCGTGCGCGGGGTCGGATCGCCGGCACCTGCGTCCGCAGAGGCGAGCCCCCCGAGCCGGGCGGCGACGATCGTCATCGCGGCACCGCGGAGCAGCCGGCGCCGGGAGTGGTCGACCTCGCTGGCCATGTCGTCCTCTGTGGCGAGGAGGGCGCGCGCTAGCCGGGTCGAGTGTGGACCCCGCGCCCGTCCGCTCGTGTCGAGGCGTCTCCTCACTGCCCGCCGGCTTCGCTGCACCTCGCGAGCCAGCCACGCGCCGCCGCCCGCGGCGCGTTCGTGCGCCGGGCAGGCGCCGGCACCCGCGCGCTTGCCGTCTCGCCACCGACCGCGTGCGCCCTCCGTCCCGGCGTGACGAAGGATCGGCAACCGCCGAATTCTCGGCGTGCCGCGGTCCTCCGACCCTCGGCGCGTCGTGCCAGTGCCGACGCGAGGCGAGCTCCGACGTCTCGCCGGCGGGCACGCAGCTTGCTTTTCCCGCGGCGGGCGGCGGGCGCGTCCATCGCGGGCCGAGCGTCGACGCACCTTCCGGCGCCGCCGCGTCGCCTGGCGCTCCGGACGCCGAGACCGACCGGATGAGGTGTAAACCCCCATGACTGCGCACGACCTGGTGCTCGGCGTCGTGATCGCGAGCGCGAGCGGCGTCTTGATCGATTCCTCGCCCAAGGAGACAGCCGCCCCGCAGCAGACCGCGTCCGGAGCGGTCGCGCTGCCCGTCGAAGGCGACCTGCCTTCCTTCGGGGGCGCGACGCTGTGGCTCAACTCGCAGCCATTGACCGCTGATGGTCTCCGCGGAAAGGTCGTCCTCGTCGAGTTCTGGACGTACACGTGCATCAACTGGCTTCGCCAGCTCCCGTACGTTCGCGCCTGGGCCGAGAAGTACAAGGACAGCGGGCTGGTCGTCATCGGCGTGCACACGCCCGAGTTCGCCTTCGAGAAGAACGTCGACAACGTTCGCCGAGCGGCGAAGGACATGCGGGTGGACTTCCCGATCGCGGTCGACAGCGACGGCACCGTCTGGCGCGCCTTCGGGAACGAGGCCTGGCCGGCCCTCTACTTCGTCGACGCGCGGGGGCACGTCCGTCACCGGCACTTCGGCGAGGGTGACTACGAGCGGTCGGAGACGATCATCCAGCAGTTGCTGGCCGAGGCTGGGAACGGCGGCGTCGGCCGTGAGCTGGTCTCGGTGGCTGGGCGCGGCGCGGAAGCCGCCGCCGACTGGGCCAGCTTGCGGTCTCCCGAGACGTACGTCCGCCAGCGGCGTATCGAGCGCTTCGCGTCGCCCGGCGGGTCGGCACCGGGCAAGCGCCACACCTACGTGGCTCCGGCGCGGCTCGCGCTCAACGAGTGGGCGCTCGCCGGCGCGTGGACGCTCGGGGACCACGCCGCCGTGCTGAACGAGGCCACCGGGCGCATCGTGTACCGCTTTCACGCGCGCGACCTCCATCTGATCATGGGTCCGGCGGCGCGAGGGACCTCCGCGCGGTTCCGCGTGCTCATCGACGGGCGTCCGCCCGGCGCCGCTCACGGAACGGACGTCGACGAGCAGGGGAACGGGACGGTGACCGAGCAGCGGCTGTACCAGCTCGTCCGCCAGCCCGCTCCGATCGCCGATCGCCAGTTCGAGATCGAGTTCCTCGATGCCGGCGTCGAGGCCTTCGCCTTCACGTTCGGCTGACGCACACGCGTGAAGGAGCCCGCTCATGCGCTCGGACATCGTGCCCGGAGGCACCTTTCCCGACTACGAGAGCAGAACGAGCGGCCAGGTCGGAAACCGGCGCCGCTGAGGAGGAGGACCGATGACCGCCGAACCCACAGCCGCTGCGGCCCGCCACGGGCCGGAGCTCGCCGGCCAGATCGTGGTCGTCATCGGCGGCGGCGCGGGGATCGGGCTCGAGACCGCCCGGCGCGCGCGAGCGGAGGGAGCCGATGTGATCCTCACCGCGCGCGATCCGGATCGCCTGCGACGCGCCGGCCTCGAGCTCGGGGCGCGCACCGCCGCCTTCGACGCCACCGACTTCGAACGACTCGGGCGGTTCTTCGCCGAGCTCCCCGCGACGATCGACCACGTGCTGGTCACGGGCCCGGGTCCCTACTACGCGCCGCTGCGGGAGCTCGACGTCGCCAAGGCGCGCCGCGACGTGGAGGCCCATCTCCTGCTGCCGGTGCAGGTGGCGCGGCACGCCGCGGGCAAGGTTCGCCCCGGAGGGACCCTGCTCTTCATGGGCGGCACCGGCGGCCGCCGCACGGCGGTGGGACTCGCGTTCATCTCGGCGCTCACGGCCGCGCTTCCCGCCCTGACGAAGAACCTCGCGCTCGAGCTCGCGCCCGTCCGCGTCAACCTGATCGCGGCCGGGTTCGTCGACACTCCACTGTCGGCGGCGATCCTCGGTGACCAGCTGGACGCCCGGCGCGAGCAGCTCCGCGCGACCCTCCCGATCCGGCGCGTCGTCGGCCCGGCCGACGTCGCCGCGCTCGCAGTTCACCTGATGACGAACACGGCGGTGACCGGCGCGACCTTCGACATCGACGGCGGCGAGCAGCTCGTCGCCGGCTAGGTCTCCTACGCGACAGCCGCGTCGACAATGGAAGGTCCGCGAGGATTGCGGACGCGTTCGCCGTCTCGGCGTGCTGGAGGATCGGCGCTGACTTCTCGGCGTTCCTCTGCGCGGGGACACCAGAACGCTCGAGAGGCGCCGACGCCTGATCGCTTCGTTGCGTGCCGCGTTTCGACGCGGCCGAGGAATCCGAGATCCGGCGTCACGCCCGGCGGGCATGCCGCTTGCTGCGGGCAACGTTCGGATCGCCTTCCTCCCGCCAGGAGAACGTCATGTCGGTGCTGCATTCGGTGATTGGAAGCATCGTAGCTGCCACTTCGTTGGTCGCCGCCGCCATGGCGCAGCATGGCGGCGACACATCGATCCGGCCGTTCAAGTTTCACGCGTCCGATGAAGCGCTCGCGGATCTGCATCGGCGGATCGTCGCCACGAAGTGGCCCTCCCGGGAATTGGTCGCGGATGCATCGCAAGGCGTGCAGCTCGCGACGATGCGCGAGCTCGCGCAGTATTGGCAGACAAAATATGACTGGCGCAAGTTCGAGGCGAGGCTGAACGCCCTGCCCCAGTTCGTGACGACGATCGATGGGGAGGACATTCACTTCATCCACGTCCGTTCGAAACATCCGGGCGCGTTGCCGATCATCGTCACGCACGGATGGCCCGGCTCGATCGTCGAGCAGTTGAAGATCGTCGATCCGCTGATCAACCCGACGGCACACGGCGGGAGCGCATCGGACGCCTTCGACGTCGTGATCCCGTCATTGCCGGGACATGGTTTTTCCGGGAAGCCCACGACTCTCGGCTGGGACCCCGTTCGCATCGCACGCGCCTGGGTCGTGCTGATGAAGCGCCTCGGCTACACGCGATACGTGGCCCAGGGCGGCGACTGGGGCAATGCAGTGACGGAGCAGATGGCCCTGCAGGCCCCTCCGGAACTGGCCGGCATTCACACCAACATGCCCGCCACCATCCCCGAGGACATCGCCAAGGCGCTCGCGTCCGGTGGCGCGCCACCGTCCGGCCTTTCGGCCGACGAGAAGTATGCGTACGATCAGCTCGACTTCTTCTACAAGCACGGCCTGGCCTATGCCCAGGAGATGGGGAGCCGCCCCCAGACACTGTACGGGATCGAGGACTCACCGGTCGGCCTCGCGGCCTGGATGCTCGACCACGACGCGCGCAGTTACGCGCTCATCTCACGCGTCTTCGCCGGTCAGCCCGAGGGCCTTTCCCGAGACGACGTCCTCGACAACGTCACGCTCTACTGGCTGACGAACACGGCGGTCTCTTCGGCGCGCCTCTATTGGGAGAGCAAGCTCGCCTTCTTCGCCCCGAAAGGCGTGGCCATACCCGTCGCCGTGAGCGCCTTTCCTGACGAGATCTACACGGCACCGCGGAGCTGGACGGAGAGAGCCTACCCCAAGCTCATTCATTACAACCGGCTCCCCAAAGGCGGGCACTTCGCGGCGTGGGAGCAACCGGAGGTCCTCGCCGCGGAGCTCCGCGCGGCGTTCAGGTCCCTTCGTCGGCCCGCCGAAGCCGCGTCCCCCCCGGCCACACGATGACGAGTGTCCGGCAGATCCGGCGATGCTCGGCGTGGGCATCCCGCTTGCTGTCCGGAGCTCACTTCGCAGCATGTCGACGGCTGGCACTCGGCGGCCGGGAAGAGGGGGCGGCGTATGGACATGGGGCACAACGGGCCGCTGGCGGCCGCGGCGTGGGGGGCAGTGGCGGGAGTGCGGACGTTCACCGCCCCGGCGTTCGTGAGCCTTGCGTTGTCGAGGCGGAAAGGTCAGCCGGCGCGAGCGAGCGTCGAGCGCACGCTCGGTAGAAAGGAGGCGCCGTGGCTCCTCGGGGCGCTAGCGGTTTTGAGCTGGCAGCCGATCAATGGCCTCGATTGCCGGACCGGATCGCGCCGACCTCGCTCCTCGGGCGCGTGCTCTCGGGCGCCCTCGTCGGTAGCGCCGTCGGGCGCGGCCGCGTGAGGCGCGGCCACGTCGCCATCGCGGCAACGACCGCCGCCGGATCCGCGTTCGTGACCTTCTGGCTCAGGCGCGCCGCCAACCGACGGCTGCCCAACTCGGTCACCGGACTCGTCGAGGACGCACTCGTCCTCGGCGCGGGCGCCGCCCTCGCCGCGAGCGCGCGAAGGACATCGTCGGAGTATCTGGTCGCCATGACCACTCACGTTCCGGACGGCACGTCCCCAGTGGCGGTCAGCGAGGTCCGCGGCCGCGAGGCCGCGCGGTCGCGCGAGCTCGCGGCGCAGGGGCACCTGCTGCGGCTGTGGCGCCCGCCGCTGCAACCAGGCGAATGGCGCACGTTCGGGCTGTTCGTCGCCGACGACGACGGCGGCCTCGAAAAGGTCCTGGGATCCATGCCGCTGCGCGTGTGGCGCACCGACGAGGTCACCGTGCTCTCGCCCCACCCGAACGACCCTGGCGCCTGCCGGAACCCGAAGGGAATCGGCGCGGAGTTCCTGACCACCTTCAGCCGCGCGATCCCGCAAGGCACGTCCAGTCAGGCCGTCGCTGAAGCCCTGGCGCGCGAGGCAGCACGCACCCGCCAACTGGCCGAGCAAGGACACCTCGTACGGCTTTGGGCGCTCCCCGGCCAGGGGCGCGCGCTCGGCTTGTGGCGCGCGCAGGACCGGGCCGAGATGCAGGCGATCGTCGAATCACTTCCTCTGCACGCAATGATGACCACCGAGATCACCCCGCTCACCCAGCACCCGGGCGACCCGGCGACCACCGACGGCTGACGTACGACCCACGGGAAGAGCGGGTGCGATCATCACCGGATGATCGATCCCGCGGCCGTAAGCTACAGCGCGGTCGAGCCGCTCGATCCGGGAGAGGTCGTCGCCAAGAACACCGGTCGGCGTGTGTCGCGGCGGCCGTACCGCAGCTCATTCCGAGGCGGGCTCGAGCAGGACCTCGTGGACGACGCGCGTCGACGGCTTCGCCCCCACCTCCACGCAGGCGGTGGCTACGACGCCGGTGCACGCGTCGGCGGCGACCAGGTCGCACCGGACCTGCCATGTGGATGCCGCCAGCCGCATGCATTCGTCGACCGCACTCTTCACGGTCTTCTTCACCTCCGCGGAGCAGGTCTCCATCGAGCAGTCCTCCCACATCGGGTCGGGGCAGCTCGGCGGATCCGTGCTGCAACCCTTCTTGCGGAGGCACGCGATCGCACGGGCCGAGGGCGCGGAGAGGTCCTCGATGCAGGGTGCATCCCGCGCCAACGCGACGCAATGCGCGACGAGCACCTCCATCTCGGTCGAGAGATAGACCATCCCGCGCTCGACCGGCCACGCCGCTTCGTCGGGATCGCGCTCGAGCGGCTCGACGACCTTCATGAGCACCTCGGAGGAGACCTCGTCGCCCGGGTCCTCCTCCACTCTGGCAACATCCGCGGACCGCGCGATCGCGAGCACGTCCCCCACCTCGCCGCCGCCGCTTCCCATCTGGCTCCAGCCGTAGGTGCAAGCGTGGAGCGGTCGGTCGCAACCCGGGGCGGGAGGGATGGGCCCGCACGTGCCAGCGGCGGGCACCGGCAGCGCGACGCCCATCAGCCCGAGGTTGAAGTAGGCGCTCCGCCGGAGCGACGCGTCGTCGTGCTCGGCCCAGGGCCCCGCGAGCCGGACGGCGCGGAGGGTCTCCGCGACGGCCTCCTTCTTCCGGCCGAGGCGGTGCCAGCACAGCCCCAGATCCCCGGCGAGCCGCGCGTCGCCGGGCGCGAGCTTCGCGGCCTGCGCGAACTCCTCGCACGCCTCGGCGTACCGCTTCGCCCGGTACGCGGCGGTCGCGCTCACGCGGAGCGCTTCGACGCCGTCGGCCGGCGCCGCTGCGCCAGCGAGGAGCATTGCCACGGAGATCGTGCCGATCACGGACGCGAAGTGTACCCGAGTACGTGGAGGCGGGGAGGCATCGCGCGGCTCCCTCTGACGTCGCGAAGATCGAGCTACCGCCAGCGCCTCTCGATCCGCGACCCGGTCGCCGTCGCTCGAGCGAAGGTCCTCGCGGCGGGCGCCTTCAACGTCGCTCTCGCAGTGGTGATCGGTGAGCGGTTCCGTCGACGGCTCTCCACGACCACCCGCACCTGCCGGACGTGCACCACCGCCATGGCCACTGACGGCGCGCCCGCGCTCAGCGGCTCGTCTCGGCACCTTGCGGTTGCGCGGAGGCCTGCACGCCCGGATCGACCCGTCAGGGTCTCGCACCTGGATGATTCACTTGCTAGATCCGAGACACAGTTGAGCGCGAGCAAAACGAAACGTGAAAGTTCTGCCGCCCGCCCCGAGGCGCGCTGGATGCTGCTGATCCACCAGATCCCGCCGACACCCGCCTATCTACGGGTCAAGATCGGCCGGCATCTGGCCCGCATCGGGGCAGTCGCCATCAAGAACTCGGTCTACGCCCTGCCCTACGACGACGAGACGCAGGAGGACTTCCAGTGGGTCCTCCGCGAGGTCGTGAAGGGCGGCGGAGACGCGTCGATCGTCGAGGCCCGGTTCATCGAAGGCCTCTCCGACATGCAGGTCATCGAGCTGTTCCAGACAGAGCGCGAGGCCGACTTCCGCCACCTCGCGGGGCAGGCGCGCGCCGTCGCCGCAGCTTTCCCGCACCGAGGCGTGGTTCCTGACGACCGCCGCGCCGATCTCGCAAGGCAGGTTGCCCGCCTGCGCCAGCGCGCGACCGAGCTCGCCACGATCGACTTCTTCGGAGCACCCGGACGCGAGGTCGTCGATGGCCTGCTGTCCGGAATGGAGGCACGCATGAGGCCAGTCGAGGGGACGGAGCCGGCGAAGGCGTCGCTGGCTCGCGAGCAGTACCAAGGTCGCACCTGGGTCACGCGCACTGGGATCAAGGTGGACCGGATGGCGAGCGCGTGGCTCATCCGGAAGTTCATCGATCCGGAGGCACGCTTCAAGTTCGTCCCGGCGAAGGGGTATCGCCCGGAAGAGGGCGAGCTTCGCTTCGACATGTTCGAATCGGAGTTCACTCACGAGGGCGAGCTGTGCACGTTCGAGGTGCTCGTGCAGCGGTTCGGCCTCACCGATCCCGCCCTCCGCGCCATCGCCGAGATCGTCCACGACATCGACGTGAAGGACGCGAAGTACGGCCGCGAGGAGGCGCCGGGCATCGGCCAGCTCGTCGCGGGCATCGCAGCTGCGCACGCCGACGACGAGCAACGCCTCGCGCGCGGCGCGGCGCTGTTCGACGACCTGTACGCCGTGCACGGCGCCACGAGGCACTGATCGCTCGACCCGCGCTGAAGGAGAACGCCGAGTCATGAGCGAAACGAAGAAGTCCGCCGGGGTCGCGCCTGCGTTCGCGGGGCGCCACGAGCCCCGGCCGCTCCCCTTTGATCCCTCGAAGCTCCGCGGCCTCTCCGAGCGGCTCATCCGCTCTCACTGGGAGAACAACTACTGCGGTGCGGTGAAGGCGCTGAACGTCGTGGAGCAGCGTCTCGCTGCCATGCTCGACGATCCCGTCCTGCCGCCGTACGTGTACGGCGATCTCAAGCGCGAGGAGCTGCTCCGGACCGGCTCGGTCGGCCTGCACGAGCTCTACTTCGCGAACCTCGGCGGCGATGGCGAGGCGGACGACGCGATCCACCGCGTCCTGTCGCGCGCGTTCGGCACCTTCTCCACGTGGGAAGCCGAATTCCGCCGGACCGCGAATGCGCTCGCCGGCGGCTCGGGCTGGGCCGTCCTCGCCCTCGGCCCCGAGGGCGACCTCCACAACTACTGGGCATGGGATCACACGAGCGGGGCGCCCGGGAGCCGTCCGCTGCTGGTCCTCGACATGTACGAGCATGCCTACCACCTCGACTACGGGGCGGCCGCGGCGCGGTACGTCGACGCGTTCATGCAGAACGTCGACTGGGAAGAGGTGAGCCGCCGACTGGCGGACGCCACGGCGTCGGTGGGGACTCGATACGAAACGTGGGACCAAACTTCGACGCCTGGGTGACGAGAAGCGAGCCGGGTCGAGCATCACACGAACCGCCCTCGGCTCTCGGCGGGAGATCGGCGTGGACGACGGGTTGTCAAACCGCGCGGAGGCGGAGCCCGCGGGAGTCCAGCAGCAGGTCTCGATGTCCGAGATCTTCTGGTACTTCCTCAAGCTCGGCTGGCTCGCGTTCGGCGGCCCCGTCGGCCAGATCGGCCTCATGCACCTCCAGCTGGTGGAGCGTCGGAAGTGGATCAGCGAGGACGAGTTCGTACGCGCGCTGAATTTCTGCCACCTCCTGCCCGGACCGGAGGCGCTGCAGCTCGTCATCTACGTCGGCTACAAGAAGGCGGGCTACTGGGCCGGCATCCTCGCGGGCGTGCTCTTCATCCTGCCCGGCTACATCACGCTCACCACGCTCGCCTGGATCTACGTCCACTATGGAAAGACGCCCCAGGTGCTGGGCGTGCTCTGGGGCTTCCGTCCGGTCGGACTGGCCCTGCTCCTCGCCGCGCTCGTCCGGATCTCGCGCGCCGCCTTGAAGGGCGTCTTCCCCGCGATGCTCGCGTTCGCGGCGTTCGTCGCGTTCTACTTCGGGCGGCTACCGTTCCTGCTCGTGCTCTTCGGGTGCGGCCTCACCTTCATCGCGTGGCGGCGGATGGGGCCGGGCTCGCGAGTCGCGACGGCCGCCGCCTCCTTGCTCGTCGCGGCGCGCGCGGAGGCGGCCGAGTCGATGGCGAGCCGCCTCTTCGACATCTCGTGGTTCTTCTTCAAGGTGGGGCTCTTCTCCTTCGGCGGCGCCTACGCGGTGCTGCCCTACATCCGCGAAGGGGCGGTCGCGACGTACGGGTGGATCAGCGACCGGCAGATGATCGACGCGCTGGCGCTCGGGGAGACGACGCCGGGCCCGCTGATCTCGATCGGCATCTTCGTCGGGTTCCTCGCTGGGAACGGGGCGCGCGTCCCATGGCTGGGCGCCACTGCGTCGACGTTCTGGCTCTTCCTGCCGTCTTTCCTCTTCATGTTGCCCGCCGCTCGCCACATGAACTGGCTGACGTCGCGCCCCGGCCTGAAGGAGTTCCTGCGCGGCGTCACCTCCGGGGTCGTAGGCCTCATCTTCTCCATCTCGATCCCGCTCGCGAAGGTGGCGTTCATGCCGGGCGGCTCGATCGACTGGATCACGGTCGCTCTCGGCCTGGCAGCGTTCGCGGTGCTCACCTTCTGGAAGTGGCGGCTGAACGTCGTCGCCGTCGTGCTGGCAGGGGGAGCGCTCGGCCTTCTCCGCGCGTTCGCTCCAGGCCTCTTCGGAGGAGCGCTCTCGTGAGGGACGCGTCCAGCCGGCCGTCACACGGCGGGCAGCACCATTCGAAAGACGCTCCCGTTTCCCACGGTGCTCTCGACCTCTATCCGGCCGCCGTTCGCCGCGATGACCGACCGCGCGATGGCGAGGCCAAGCCCCATCCCGCCAGCTTGCCTCGCTCGGTCGGCATCCACCCGGTAGAAGCGCTCGAAGATCCGCTCCAGGTGCGCCGGGGCGATGCCGGGACCGGTGTCTCTCACCTCGACGGCTGGCTCGCCAGAAGGCAGGACCTCGACGACGACGCGAATCGAGCCCCTCTGCGGCGTGTACTTGATCGCGTTGTCCAGGAGGTTCACGACTCCCTGCCGGACCAAGGCCGGATCGCACCGCGCCCGAACCCCAGAATGGGCAGCGGCCGTCAGCTCCTGCCCCTTCTCCTCGGCGAGCACCCGGAGGTGCTCCACGGCGCTCGTTGCGAGCGCGCCCAGATCCACCACCTCCCGGGCAGCGTGGGTGCGTCCCGTGTCGGCGCGGGTCAGGAGGAGCAGGCCCTCCACGAGCCTCGTCAGCCGTTCGACTTCCTCGAGCATGCTGCCGATGACCTCGCGATAGGCTGCCGGATCGCGCGCGTTCTGCAGCGCCACCTCCCCCACGCTCCGCATCGCGGTGAGCGGCGTCCGCAGCTCGTGCGACGCGTCGGCGGTGAAGCGGCGGAGGCGCTCGAACGCGTCTTGCAGCCGGGCCAGCGTGTCGTTGAACACGCCCGCGAGCTGGCCGAACTCGTCCCGGGGATCCTCGACGGGAAGCCGTGCGTCAAGCGCCTCGGCGGTGATGCGCCGGGCGTGATCGGCCAATGCGCCGACCGGCGCGAGTACGCGGCCGGCGAGGAGGTACCCGCCTGCCAGCGCGACGATCGCAGCGCAGGGGATGGCGAGCGCGAGAATGAGCGCGAGCCGGCCCAGCGCGCCGCGAGTGAGCGCCTCGTCAGTGGCGACCGCGATCCGGAGCTCGTGCCACGACCTCGTCTCCATCCGGTAGGAGTGCCCATGCGGCGACGACCAGGTGGCCGGCCCGGCCTCGGTCAGCGCCGCCCGGTCGAGCCCGATCCTCGTCCAGGCAGCCGTTCGATAGAGGACGCGTCCGGCGCTGGTGACCTCGAAGAGCTCGACTCCGGCGCGGGTCTCGACCTCTGCGAGGTCGTAGTCGGCCTCCCGATAGGTTCGCTCGATCGTCGCCAGGTCGCGCGCCAGCCGGGCATCGAGATCGCGGAGGAGCTGGGCTCGTACGAGAGCGTAGACCGCTCCGGAGAAGGCGCAGACGATGAGCGTCAGCACGCCGGCGTGCCACAGCGCGAGACGCCCGCGGACGCTGCGCGGCCGGAGCATCATCGCGGCTCCGGGCCGAGCACGAAGCCGACGCCACGGATGGTGTGGACCAGCTTTCTCGGGAAGGGGTCGTCCACCTTCCGGCGCAGCCGCGCGATGGTCACGTCGATCACGTTGTCGAGCGGGGTCGCGCGCGCGGTCACCTTCCAGACGTCTCGCGCCAGCATCTCGCGGGAGACCACGCGCCCCTGGTGGCGAAGGAGGTACTCGAGGATCTCGAACTCCTTGGCCGTGAGGTCCACCGATCGTGAATCGCGCACGACCGCCCGCTTCACGGGGTCGAGCTCGAGGTCTTCGTGCCGGAGCTTCGACGCCGGGTCGAGCCTGCCGCGGCGAAGCAGGGCGCGAACGCGAGCCAGCAGCTCGGGGAACGCGAAGGGCTTCACGAGGTAGTCGTCCGCGCCCACATCGAGGCCCTGGACCCGGTCCTCGATGGTGTCCTTGGCCGTGAGGATGAGCACCGGGGTCTGAAGACCGCGAGCCCGGAGCGCGGCGAGGATCTCGAGGCCGCCGCGGTTCGGGAGCATGAGGTCGAGCAGGATGAGATCGAACGACTCGTTCGAGACGAGGAAGAACCCCTCCTCCCCGGTCGACGCGACGCGGGTCTCGAAGCGCTCGGCGCCGAGCCCGTCGGCGAGCGCCCGCGCCACCTTCGACTCGTCCTCGACGATCAGGATTCTCGAATGATCTTCGTGATGCACGCCCGGAAGTATAGCTGCGCCATGGCAGGCGAATCCTGACAGCGCTGTCAGGGAGTCTTCAGGAGCTTCACGAGCGCGGTCGCGCCATCCTGCGCTCGCTCGCGGAGCGGATCGCTCCGACCGAGGAAAGGAGATGCCCATGCTTCGGACGATCGGTGTTCTTGCGCTGGCCCTTGTCGCGCTCCCAGGAGCGGCGCTCGCGCAGGGCGCGGGGAGGACCTGGGACTTCCAGGCAGATGCTGTGGGCTCCCCTCCCGCCGGCTTCTCCTTCGGCCGGACGGGCGAGGGCCGCCCCGGAAAGTGGGTCATCCAGCTCGACCCGACCGCCCCGGCCGGCGATCACGTGCTGGCCCAGGTCGATGAGGACCGCACCGACAACCGCTTCCCGGTGGCGGCTGCCGACGCACCCGCGCTCAGGGACCTTCGCGCCGAGGTCCGGTGCAAGCCGGTCTCGGGGAAGGTCGACCAGGCATGCGGGCTCGTCATTCGCTACCGCGACGCCGACAACTACTACCTGGCCCGGGCCAACGCGCTCGAGGACAACGTGAACCTGTACCGCGTGGTCGACGGCCGGCGCCGGCAGATCAAGGGCTGGAGCGGGCGGGTCGTGTCCGGGGCCTGGCACACGCTCGCGGTCGAGGCGCGCGGCAACCGGCTCCAGGTCTTCTGGGAAGGGAAGCCGATCATCGACGCGACGGACGACACGTTCAAGGAGGCCGGGAAGGTCGGGGTGTGGACGAAGGCCGACTCGGTCACGTCCTTCGACGCGCTGGCGGTGACCGGGCTTCCATAGCGCCTCTTGCTGCCGCTGATTCTCCGTCCCGCAGCCCAAACGACAGGAGCCGTCTCGTGAAGATCCTCACCGCTGCCCTCGTCTCGCTCGTCCTGGCGGGTTCCGCTGCCAGGGCGCAGGCACCCGCTCCCACCGGACCCGCATCCGCCGCGCCCGCCGCCCCTCCGATCGCACCCGCGGCCCCTGCCATCACGCCGTCCAAGGACTTCCCCAAGGGGACCGCCACACCGTCCGCCGACTGCGGCGCCTGCCATCAGGCCATCTATCGTGAGTACGCCGAGGGGTTCGGGAGCGACATGCGGTACCCCGGCGTCAGGCTGCGATCGAAGGATGACAAGGTCCTCGAGATGCCTGCCGGCAGCTCGGTCGCGGCGAGCGCGCACGCCGTCTCCGGTACGGATCCATGGCCCATCCACGCGCGAGAGGCCGAGGAGGAAGGCAAGAAGTGCAACGTCTGCCACTTCCCGCAGCCTTTCGCGATCCCGGAGCGCACCGCGCTCGAGGTCGTGAAGCCGGCCCCCCGCGCTGAGGCTCAGGGCGAGGGCATCACCTGTGCCTCCTGCCATCTGACGCCCGAAGGGAAGATCCGAGGACCGCACAAGGCCGACGCGCCCCACGAGACCGTCGCCGACGAGCGGATGTCGAGCTCGGAGATGTGCGCGTTCTGCCACTCATTGGGAAAGCGCGTCCCGGGCAAGCAGACCCAGACCTATCTCGAGTGGCGTGACGACTTCGCCGCGCCGGGCCTCGGTCGCCAGCAGTGCCAGGACTGCCACATGCCACGCACGCAGCGAAAGACCGCCGAGGATGCGGACGTCCCGCTCCGCGCGGTCGCGCGCCACCTCTGGACCGGCGGTCACTCCGGCCAGCGGCTCGGCAGTGCCCTTTCGCTCGTCATGCTTCAGCCGCAGAAGGACGGCGCGAACGTGGAGCTCCACCTGATCAACGTCGGCGCGGGGCACTCGGTCCCCACCGGCTCGAACCGGCGCGCCATCTATCTCCAGACGCGGGCCGTCGATCGCAAGGGGAAGGTGCTCGCCACGCGCGAGTGGATGTTCGCCCCTTGGTACGGGCCGCGCCCCGACGACCGAACCTTCCTCGAGGAGGACAAGAAGCGTCCCGACCACATCGCCGCGACCCAGGCCGACGAGCAGGGCCTTCACGAGGCGCCGATCCGGGCGGGCGAGGAACGCGTCCTGACCTGGCAACCCGCGCTCCGCGACGGCAGCTACACCGTCGAGGCGAGCCTCATCTACGATCTCAACCGCTACAACGACCGGGCGTCCAAGGGAGACCAGCGGGAGATCTCGCGCTTCACCTTGCCATTCCAGGTGAAGGCGAGCCACTGAGGAACGACGGTCAGTGAGAACGACATCCTGGACTCCGCGCGCTCTCATTCTCTGCTCGTTCTCGCTCGTGGCGGCGTGGCCGCTCACCGCGAGCGCGTATCGGCCCTTCAACTCGACGGACGCCGCGGTGGCAGCGAAGGGTGAGATGGAGATCGAGCTCGGACCCCTCGGGTACGTGGTGCAGGGCGCCGACAGGACGCTGGTCGCGCCGAGCCTCATCCTCAACTGGGGCTTCGCGGATCGCTGGGAGGCGGTGCTCGAGGGGCGCCACTTCGTGGAGCTCGGACGCGACGTCCCGGAGCCGCGCCTGCGCGTCGAAGATACCGCCTTCTCGCTGAAGAGGGTCCTGCGCGAGGGTAGCCTCCAGGAGAAGGCCGGCCCGAGCGTCGCCACGGAGATCTCCGCCCTGCTCCCGACCGTCAACGGCGACCCCGGCGTAGGCGCGGAAGGAGCGCTCATCGTGTCGCAGCGCTGGCAGGATCTCACGTTCCACGTGAACGGAGCCGCTGCCTGGACCCGGGCGCACACCCCCGGTGTGTTCGGCGGGGTCATCCTCGAAGCTCACGACGCCTGGGCCATTCGCCCCGTCGCGGAGGTCTTCGTGGAGCGCGAGCGCGATCTACCGACGACGGTCTCCGGCCTGGTCGGTGCGATCTGGCGTGCTTCCGACCGGCTCTCGTTCGATGCGGCGGTACGCCGAGCGCGCGCCGGAGGCGTGGATACGACCGAGCTCCGCGTCGGGCTGACGTGGGGATTCAGCGTGGGGTTCCCGTGATCCAACGACGACCGACTGTCCTCCTCCTCGTCCTCGCGATGGCCTCCGGCGCCCTGGCCTGCCGGAGCCGCTCGCGCGAGGTCGTCGTGTACCTGTCGATCGACCAGGTCTTCACGGAGCCCATCCTGCGCGACTTCGAGCGCCAGAGCGGCGTCAAGGTGCGCGCCGTCTTCGACACCGAGGAGACGAAGAGCACGGGCGTCCTCAACCGGATCATCGCCGAGGCGAGGAGCCCGCAGGCGGACGTGTTCTGGTCGGGCGACCCCGTCCGCCCGCAGTTGCTCGTGAAGCGCGGGCTCGTGCGGGCGTACCTCTCGCCCGAAGCGGCTGCGATTCCACCCGCCTTCAAGGCCGCCGACGGGACCTGGACCGGCGGTGCCGCGAGAGCGCGCCTCCTCCTCGTGAACAAGACCCGCGTGAAGCCTGAGGAGATGCCTCGCTCGGTTCGTGACCTCGCGGACCGGAGGTGGAAGGGCCAGACGGCGATCGCGAACCCGCTCTTCGGCACGACCACGATGCACGTCGCCGCGCTCGCGGACGCGTGGGGCGATGACGCGCTGAAGTCCTTCCTCACGCAGCTCAAGGCGAACGGGTGCCGGATCGCGAGCTCGAACGGCGAGGTGAAGCGCCTCGTCGCCTCGGGCGAGGTGGCCTTCGGCCTCGCCGACACGGACGACGCCGCCGAAGCCCTCCACGACGGCGCGCCGATCGAGGTCGTCTACCCCGACCAGGATGGGATGGGCACGTTGCTGATGCCTACCGCGGTGGTGTCGCTCGCGGGACCGCACACCGAGGAGGCGCGGCGGCTGGTCGATTACCTCCTCTCCGTCCCTGCCGAGCAGAAGCTCGTCGATGTCGCCGCACACATCCCGCTGCGCGCCGACGTGAAGCCTGCCGCGGGCGGGAAGCGGGCGAGCGAGATCAAGACGATGCAGATCGACTACGCGAAGGTCGCCGGCACGATGGAAAGGCTCCAGCCATGGCTGCGGGACTGGGCTGGGCTCTAGCGCTGAGGCGCCGGGAGGAGCCATTCCTCCTCCTCGCAGCGGGGGTCGTCCTCGCGGCGGTGGCGCTCGTGCCGCTCATGTTCCTCGGCGGCGAGCTCGGCAAGGGCGACGCGCTCCGTCACGCGGCGCACGCGCTCTCGGCACCGCGGACCTGGGCGCTGTTCGTCTCGTCGCTCGGGTTCGCGACGGCGGTCACGGTCCTATGCCTCGCCATCGGACTCCCTCTGGGTCTCCTCCTCGGCCGCGCCGACGTGCCGCTCCGGCGCGTTGCCCTCTGGCTCCACGCGTTTCCGGTCTTCGTGCCTCCATTCCTCCTCGCGCTGGGCTGGTTCCACGTCTTCGGCCGCGGCGGTCTCGCCGCCTCGACTCTCGGCGCCCGGCTCCTCTTCTCGTGGCCGGGCGCGGTCGCCGTCCTCGCGCTGGCGCTCACGCCGGTCGTCACCTCGCTCGTCGCGGTCGGCCTCCAGGCGATCGATCCTTCGCTCGAGGAGGCGGCGCTGCTGGTCGCCGGTCCGCGCCGGACTGCGGCGGGCATCCTGTTGCCGCTCGTGCGCCCGGCGACCGCGCTCGCGGCGCTGGTCGTGTTCTCGCTCGCTTTCTCCGAGCTCGGCGTCCCGATGTTCCTGCGCGTGCCCGTTTACCCCGGCATGGTCTTCTCGCGGCTCGGTGGCGTCGACTACGCGCCCGGTGAGGCGTTCGCGCTTGCGCTCCCGCTCTTCGCGGTCGCCGTCGGGCTGCTCCTGTTCGAGCGTCGCGCCGCCGGCCGGCGTTCGTTCGCGGTCCTCGGTCTTCGCAGCCGCGAGGTCCCGGACCTCCGCCTCGGCCACTGGCGCCCCGTCGCGATCGTCTTCACGGCAGCCGCCGCGCTCTTGCCGGTGGCGCCCTTGGCGGCGCTCGTGATCGACGCCGCCCGCGGTCACGGCTTTTCGGAGCTGGCGCAGTGGATCGGCGCGAGCGCATGGAACAGCCTCTTCGACGCGCTCATGGCCGCCACGTTGGTGCTGGCGCTCTCGGTCGTCATCGGCCACGCCGCGGCGCGCGGCCGGCGCGGCGGCGTGGGACTCGATGCGCTTGCCGTCCTCGCCTTCGTGACGCCGGCGTCCGTGCTCGGCGTGGGCCTCATCGCCACCTGGAACCGTCCTTCGCTCCAGGGGGTCTACGGCACGAGCGCGATCGTTGCCCTTGCGTTCGCCGCACGGTACGGTGCGGTGGGCCTGCGGACCGCGGCGGTGTCGTTCTCGCAGGGTTCGGAGCACTACGAGGAGGCGGCCGCGATCGGCGGCGCGCGCTTCCTCCGCCGGCTCGGCCGGATCCTCGTGCCCATCCACGCGCGCGGGCTCCTCGCTGCGTGGCTGCTCGCCGTCGTGTTCTGCCTCCGGGACCTGGAGACGGCAGTCCTCCTGTATCCCGCGGGTCAGGAGCCTCTGACGGTCCGGATCTTCACGCTCGAGGCCAACGGGCCGGGGTCGGTCGTGGCGGCGCTGTCGTGCGTCCAGGTAGCGATGACCGCCGCCGTCCTCGCCGTCGGATCCGCCCTGCTCTTCCGGAGGAAGGCGTGAGCACCTCCATCCAGCTCGACGGCGTCACCGTGCTCCGGCAGGGCCGCAAGGTGCTGGACGACGTCTCCCTGGCGATTCCGGCGAGCGAGACACTTTCCCTGCTCGGCAGCTCGGGGTCCGGTAAGACCACGCTGCTCCGGGTGGTCGCCGGCTTCGTCGCGCCGCACCTCGGCGTCGTGCGCCTCGGCGATGCGCTCGTGACCGAGCGCGGGCGGATCGTCCTCGCGCCAGAGGAGCGGGATGTCGCGATGGTCTTCCAGGACCTCGCCCTCTGGCCCCACCTCACCGTCCACGGGAACCTCGCGTTCGGGCTCGATGGGAAGAAGGTGCCGCGAACCGAGCGCGACGACCGCATCGCCGCGATCCTCGCTCGCGTCGGCCTCTCCGGGAAGGAGCGTCGCCACCCCGGCGAGCTGTCGGGCGGGGAGCGGCAGCGCGTCGCCATCGCCCGGGCGCTCGTGCTCGATCCGCGTGCCGTCCTGTTCGACGAGCCGCTCTCGAACCTCGACGTCGGCCTCAAGCAGGAGCTGCTCGCCCTCTTCCGCGAGCTCCTCGGCGAACGCAGGGCCACCGCGCTCTACGTCACCCACGATCCTCGGGAGGCGCAGGCGCTCGGCGATCGCACCGCGGTCCTCGACGAGGGCCGCATCGTCCACCTGGGCCGCATCGATGACCTGCGCTCGCGACCTGACCTGCCATTCGCACGAATGATCCTGGAAGCGCTCGGGTAGCTTGGGAGCTCGAGCGCGGGAGGAAGGAGTGGCACGTGCCCGTCCACGGATCGACGAACGATCCCGGGCTCTACGCGTGCCCGCCAGGCATGCCGGCTTCCTCCGCTCCTGCGGAGCCGACAGCCAAAACCTTCACGCCAGTGGCGGCCCTGGAGATGAGTGCCGCCACGGCCTTGGGTTGCGACACGTAGATCGCGTGGGACCCCTTCTCCTCGATCGTCGTCGCTCCGGCACGCTTGGCCATGATTCGCTGCGCAGGGGGCGGAATCATCCGGTCCTCGGTGGTGACCAGGTACCAGCTCGGCTTGGTCCTCCAGGACGCCTTGGTTATCGTCCCACGCAGAGCGTCCACGCCCCATGGCACCTGCGAGTCTGCCATGAAGGCGGCCTCTTCCTGGTCGAGGTCGCCTGCGAAGGCGGCGTGGAACTTGTCCTTGTCGAGGAAGAGACGACCGTCACGCGGCGCCAGGATCGGCGGCACCGGAGCCCCAGGCGGCGGGTTCCGAATCAGAGCGTCAACGGACTCGCCCTCGCTGGGAGCGAAGGCCGCGACGTATACCAGCCCGACGACCTTCGGATGGTTTCCTGCCTCGGTGATCACCACGCCACCGTAGGAGTGTCCAACGAGGATGACGGGTCGGTCCTGCGCGTCGAGGATGAGCTTCGTCGCGGCGACATCGTCGGCGAGGGTCGTCGTCGGGTTCTGCACGACGCTGACCGTGTAGCCGTCCTGCTTCAAGAGCTGGTAGACACGCCGCCAGCCGCTGCCGTCCACGAAGCCGCCGTGTACGAGCACCACGTTCACCGCATCGCTTCCTGCCATGACGGTCGTCTCCTTGCGCCGGCGGAAGGACGCGCATCGTGGAGGTGGTGCTGATCGCCGGTGCGGCCTTCCTAGCAAGGTGTCAGAGCCAGCGCCCTGCGATCCCGTCGGCTCATGGAGGGGCAGCTGGCAGGCGAGCCCGGCCGCACCCTCTGACGGCTTTGCCAGTCCACGAGTCTCTGCCTTCGGCCATGGTGATGCCCGACGACGAGCGGCAGGTCGCGCCGCTCCTCGCCGCCATCGCCGGCCTCTGCCAGCTCGACGTCTTGATCGAAGCGAAGCAGGACGGCCAAGGGCACGACGCCCCGTCTTCCCGAGGCCAAGGCCGGCGACACCCAGGCCTTCCGTGCCCTCGTCTCTCGCAATGTGGTACGCGGGCCGATTGACCGGCGCCGCTCCAGCGCCGCGCGGCCGAGGTTCCGTCGATGGCCTCGGAACGTCGCGGAGCGCGCGCCACTGCCTGCCCGGCCAGGACGAAGACGAGGCTCGATGACGACCGGCTCGCCGTCATCGGATCTCTCGGCGACGACGACATGGTCGTCGTTTCCGGCGTGAACCATGCCGCGACCGGAGTCGCGACGTACTCGAGCTTCGCCGTGGACGGCGACCGGCGGTGCTCTGCGCTTCCCGACGGTCGTTGCATCGAAGGGCGCTCGACGATTCCTGGTGCAGCGGGCGGCGGCTACGACTAGCACCTCACGGATCGACTGCCCCCTGGCATCGGCCGACATGGCCTCACCCCAATACCGACCGCTCCCGAACGGAGGACGAGCACATGGCCAAGAACACGATCGTTCTGTGGTACGACGAGGACGCCGAGGCCGCGGCCCGCTTCTACACCCAGACCTTCCCAAATAGCGCGATGGGTCGCATTTTCCGCGCGCCTAGCGACTACCCCAGCGGCAAGAAGGGCGACGTGCTGACGGTCGAGTTCACCGTAGCTGGCGTGCCTTGTATGGGCCTGAATGGTGGACCCGAGTTCACGCACAACGAAGCGTTCTCGTTCCAGATCGCGACCGACGATCAGGAAGAGACCGATCGCTACTGGAACGCGATCGTCGGCAATGGTGGCCAGGAGAGCGCGTGCGGCTGGTGCAAGGACAGGTGGGGCGTGTCCTGGCAGATCACGCCGCGGGTCTTGACCGAAGCGCTCGCGGCAGGGGGTGAGGAAGCGAGGCGCGCTTTCCAAGCGATGATGCCCATGAAGAAGATTGACGTCGCCACGATCGAGGCCGCGAGGCGTGGCTGACGCTTCGCCTCTCCTCATTTCGCGGAGCGGGCACTCTCGGGCGGGGCGCCGAGCCCGCGCACTGAGCGTACGAAGAGGCATCTCCGCCGAGGATTGGACGGTGCGCGCATGCGGTCTCAACCCCCATGCGGCCGCACGCGTGCTCGCGGCCTGGAAGGCGCGCGCCTCGTCGGGCTGTCGCGCGCGGTCGCCAGCGAGACCGTCGCGAAGCCGAAGCGCTCCCGGATGCTGTCGACGACCGCGCCGACCCGGTCGTTGCGATCGAAGAGCGGGAGCTGCTCGAACGTGCCGAGGTTCGAGAGCTGGATGCCGAGCAGGCGGATCGGCAGCGACCGCGTACGCGCCGCCGCGAACATCTCCTTGACGATGGGATAGAGCTCGAGCTCCGAGTTGGTTGCCATCGTGGTGTGCGAACGCGTGAGCGTGTGGAAGTCGGCGTAACGCAGCTTGAGGGTCACCGTTCGCGCCTTGACGTGGCGCTTGCGCGCGCGCCAGCAGACCCGCTCGCACAGACCGCACAGGACCGCCTCGATCGACGCCGGGTCGGTCACGTCCTCGCGGAAGGTCCGCTCGTTGGAGATGCTGCCGACCGTCTCGCCCTCGGGATCGTGCTCGGCGAACGCCGGGCGCTCGCGGCCGAGGTCGCCCGAGCCCAGGCCCTGCACGCCGCGCGAGATCGACGCCGCCCATGCGCCGAAGATCTTCTGCAGATCCGCCTCCGACGCCTCGGCGACCGCGCCCAGCGTCCGGTAGCCGGCGGCGTGCAGCTTGGCCTCGGCGACGGGACCGATGCCGGGGAACGACCGCACCGGCAGCGGCGCGAGCACGGCGCGCTCGACGCCCGCGGGCACCAGCATCACACCGCGTGGCTTGGCCAGCGCCGACGCCACCTTGGCCACGGCCTTGCTGGTCGCGACCCCAGCGCTCGAAGGCAAGCCGATCTCGTCGAAGATGGCCGTGGTCAACTGCAGCACCGCGCCTTCGATGGCGACGTCGCCAGCGCGGTCCTCCCCGCGGTTCCCGCTGGCGGCGTCGCCGGATGCGTAGAGCCGCTCGCAGCCGGAGAGATCGAGATACATCTCGTCGATGCTGGCGACGAGCACCTTGGGCGCGTAGCGACGCGCGATCTCGCGCACGCGCTCGGCGTAGGTGCCGTAGATCTCATGCCGCGTGGGCAGGTAGATCGCGTTCGGCGCGCGCTTTCCGGCCTCGACCAGCGACATGCCCGACTTCACGCCGAGGCGGCGCACCTCGTAGCTGGCGGCGGTGACCACGCCGCGGCTCCCCGGCTTTCCCCCGACGACCACCGGTTTGCCTTCCAGCGTGGGATCGAGCAGTCGCTCGACGGACACGAAGAACGTATCGAGATCCAGGCAGCAGATGCGCGGCGCCGTGAGCGGCTGCGCGCGCGCGAGCTCCGACGCCATCCCCATGAGGCGGACGTTAACTGATCATCCGTTCAGGTGCAAGTCACCGCTTGGTCTTCGACGGAGTGTTCCTGGGCGACTTCCGGGTCTGATTGCGCGGTGCCTTGCGCGACACCGGCCGGCGCGTCGACGCGGCCAGCGCCTCGCTCAGTTCCGCGTCGGTCAACATCGATTGAAGCTTCGCCGTCGCGTCGCGCAGCGAGCACCGCCGACCGTCCATGTCGGACCAGAGCTCGCCCACTTCACCGATGCGCGCCGCCATCGTGCGCAGCGTGAACGTGCGCGGACCGACGGTGCCTCCCTCGAGCTCGGCCCACGTGCACGGCGCCGAGATCGGCGCGCCCGGCCTGGCACGAACCGCGTAGACCGCGGCGAACGTCGCGCCCGGCAGGTTGCGCCCGGTGTCGACGAAGATGCGGTCGCCACGGTCGGCCTTGATGAACTCTTGCGTCAGGATGTGCGGGTGGCGCTTGACCAGCACCGCGCCTGCGCCGTGCGCAAACCGCCAGACGCTCTCCGCGTCTCCCTCGCCGTCGAGCGGAATCAGGATGTGGAATCCCTTCGAGCCCGACGTCTTCACGTACGACGGCAGCCCGAATTCGTCGAGCAGCTCGCGCACCGCCAGGGCGGCCGTGCGCAGCGACTGCGGATCCTCCGCGGAGGGATCGAGATCGAACACGCACAGGTCCGGCTGATGGAGCTTCGGTACCCGCGAGATCCAGACGTGGGGCGTGACCGAGTTCTGGTTCGCGAGCCAGACCAGCGATCGCGCGTCGCCGACCAGCGGGTAGTGCACGGACTCACCCGCCTTGTCGTTGCGCTTCTCGACCTCGACGCGCTCGAGCCAGCTCGGAAACCCCTTCGACACATCCTTCTGGATGAAGCCCTTCTTGTCGATGCCGGCGGGGAATCGCTCCATCGTGATCGGACGCCCGCGAATGTGCGGGATCATCAACGGCGCCACCGCCTCGTAGTACGCGCACAGCTCACCCTTGGTGATGGCGGAGTCGGCAAAGAGCACCTTCTCGGGATGGGTGATCACAGCCGTAGCTTGCCGCCGGCGCCCCACCTTGTCGACGCCCGAACCGTGCCGACAGACCGGCGTGGAGACGTCGGTGAGACTGTGCCCTTACCCCGGCGGAGCCGCCGGCGATACTGCGCGGGCGGGACCCCGAACGCCCGCCTGAACGCGCGGTTGAACGCAGGCTCGGAGCCGTACCCGACCTGCAGCGCGATCTGAAGGACCTTGTGGTCCGTCGCCTCGAGGAGCCTCGCGGCGAGCTGGAGACGCCAGCGTGCGAGGTATGCCAAGGGTGGCTCGCCCAGGAGCCGGGTGAACCGCTCCACCAGCACGGTGCGCGACGCGCCGGCCTCCTTCGCCAGCTCGGGCAGCGTCCAAGGGCGCGCAGGATGGCGATGAATGCTGGCGAGCGCCCTGCCCGCGACCTCGTCGCGCGCCGCGGCGAGCCACCCGGTGCATTCCGCCGGAAGCTCATCCATGTACCGGCACAGCGTCTCCATGAACAGGGCTTCCGACAGCTTCGAGAGCAGGGCGAGGCGGCCTGCGCGCCCGGACTCGATCTCGTTCACGGAGTGACGGATGGAGCTCTCGATCCAAGCGCCCGCGGGGTCGCCGCGGATGTGCACCTTGAACACCGGGGGCAGGCCAGCCAGGAACAGCCTCTCGGCGTAGCGCTCGCACCCGAAGTAGCCACAGACGAACCTCGTCACTGCGCCGCCGCCGCCGCCGCGCTCCGAGACGAGCAGGCCGGTGAGGAGCTTCGGCAGGAGCTCGGTTGCGTAGTGCAGCTCTTTCACGTGTCCGTTCCACAGCCCGTGCGCGTCTCCATGCGGAAACACGACGATGTCGCCGGCCCCGAGCGATACGTCGTCGTGCCCCGAGACGCGCGCCGTGGCCTGTCCTTCCGTCAGCAGGTGGAAGAAGACCAGGTGCTCCGTTCCGGGCGCCAGGAGCGGCGCAACCGAAGCGGAGGGTGGCGACGCGAACCCCCAGGGCGCGCCGTACTCCGCGTTGAAGAACAAGGCGCCGGTGATCCGCACTCCGCGCAGCGCTTCCGACAGGGCATCCATCGCAGCCTCGTGCAGCAAAGAAATCCGTACGGCGAATCAAGCCCCCGGCGGCTCGGCCCAGCAGATCACGGCAAGGCCGGATGCCGGGATGACCCGAAGGCCGCTGAAGGGGTCGTCACGACGAATCGTAATGGCCGAAGGAGAGGGCGTCCGATGAGGAGCTACCACGCGAACCTGGGTGCGGGACTCGAGGGGCTCACTCTGAAGGACGGCCCCGAGCCGAAGGTCCGTCCCGAAGAAGTCCTCGTCCGGGTCCGAGCGGCATCGCTGAACTACCGGGAGCTGATGATCATGATCGGCGGCCGCTACCCGCTGCCGGTGAAGCCCGACGTGATCGTGGCGTCGGACGGGGCCGGAGAGATCGTCGCGGTCGGCGAAGCCGTCACCCGCGCCAGGGTCGGCGACCGGATCGTCGCCTCCATGTTCCCGCGCTGGATGGACGGCCCGTTCACCCTCGAGCACGCCGCGCAGCTCGGTGGCTCGCTGGACGGGATGATGACGGAGCTCAAGGCGCTGCGCGAGGACGCGATCGTGCCCATTCCGGAGCACCTCTCGTTCGAGGAGGCCGCGACGCTGCCCTGCGCGGCCGTCACGGCGTGGAACGCGCTCACCGGAGGACGGCCGCTGCGAGCCGGAGAGAGCGTGCTCACGCTGGGCTCGGGTGGCGTGTCGCTGTTCGCGCTGCAGTTCGCGAAGATGTTCGGATCGTACGTCATAGCCACCACCTCGACAGAAGAGAAGGCGGCCAAGCTCAAGGCTCTCGGGGTCGACCACGTCATCGACTACCGAGCGTCGCCGGACTGGCCAGCCGAGGTCCGGGAGGCGACGGGTGGGCGAGGTGTCGATCACGTCGTGGAGGTCGGCGGTCCGGCCACCCTGGAACAATCCTTGCGGGCGACGGCGGTCGGCGGCGAGATCGCCTGGGTCGGGAGCCTGGCCCAGGGCGCCCCGCCAGTCGACGTCACTGCCCTCTTCAATGCCGCCGCGTCCCTGCGCTCGATCGCGGCCGGCAGCCGTGCGCAGCTCGTGGCGGTGACCCGCGCCATCGCGGTCCACCGAGCGAGGCCCATCCTCGATCGGGTCTTCGCGTTCGAGGAGGTGCCTGCCGCGTTCTCGTACTACGTCGCGGGCAGGGCGTTCGGCAAGGTCGTGATCCGCGTTTGTCCCTGACGCCGCGCAGCCGGATCGAGAAGGTGCGAGGTCAGGACGCTCTTTCGAAGAGTCATGGGAGGCAGGCACGATGACGAAGCCAGCATACAGAACCACCGCGCGAGTGACGGGCGGTCGCGCAGGCGGGAAAGGGACCATCACCAGCGGCGAGCTCACGGTCGAGCTCCAGCTACCGAAGGAGCTCGGCGGCCCTGGCGGTGCAACGAATCCCGAGCAGCTCTTCGCGATCGGGTACGCGGCTTGTTTTGAAACCGTGCTCCGCATCCTCGGGCAGCGCATGAGCCTCACGGCCGACGATGCCGTCATTGATTCCACGGTGGCGTTGATTCCAATCGAGAATGGGCGTTTCAAGCTCGGCGTCGAGCTCGACATATCATTGCCGTCCATCGCCGATACGCAGCAGGCCATCGACCTCGTCAGAAGGGCCCACCAGACCTGCCCTTACTCCGCCGCGGTCCGCGGAAACGTCGAGGTCGCGCTCGTGGTGAATGGGGCGCTGGTACGCGAATAGCTCGGGGACGCGAGCCCCGACGGCGCCCGGTGACGAACGTTCAGCGGCAGTGGCATCGCCTTCCGACGGTCGTCGCATCGCTGGGCGCTGGACGGTTCCTGGTGCAGCGGGCGGCGGCTACGACTAGCACCTCACGGATCGACTGCCCCCTGGCATCGGCCGACATGGCCTCACCCCAATACCGACCGCTCCCGAACGGAGGACGAGCACATGGCCAAGAACACGATCGTTCTGTGGTACGAC
>NZ_JALCYY010000060.1:0-1087 GCF_022690685.1 Anaeromyxobacter terrae
GCGGCGCCGAGCGGCGCCGGCGCGCCTCCCGCGCGCCCCGCCGCCGCGGCCGCCGCCGGCGGGGGCGGCTCGCCCGACGGCAGCACGCCCTGCCAGAGGAGGATCGCGAGCGCGACGCCCGCGGCGATGCGCCAGACCACGAACACGTGGGTCGTGCGCGTGCGGAGCCACCCGAGGAGCCAGTCGATGACGAGGTAGCCCGCGACCGCGGAGACCCCCGTGCCGACGAGCGTCGCGAGCGCCCAGCCCGGCTCGCCGCGCAGCACGGGCACCGTCTTCCAGAGCTTGTAGCCCCCCGCGCCGAGGATGATCGGGACGGAGAGGAGGAAGCTGAAGCGCGCCGCCGCCTCGCGCGTGAAGCCGAGCAGCATGCCGGTGGTGATGGTCGTGCCGGAGCGCGAGCTCCCCGGGACGAGCGCGATGGCCTGGCCAAGCCCGATGAGGACCGCGTCCACGGCGCCCACGTCCTCGACGTGGCGCAGGTGACGCGCGTACCGCTCCGCGAGGAGGAGCACGAGCCCGAGCCCGACGAGCGAGCCCACGATGACCCAGTTCCCGAGCGCCTCGATGCGCTTCTCGAAGAGCTTGCCCAGCACCGCCGCCGGGATCGTGCCGACCGCGATGAACCAGGCGAGGCGCGACTCCGGCGTCTCGAGCGGTCGCCGCCGGGCGAGCGAGCGCAGGCCCGCCACGACGAGCGCCTGGATCTCGGTGCGGAAGTACACGAGCACCGCGAGGGTGGTGCCCGTCTGGATGATGGTCGCGAACGCGCGGAAGCGGGGGTCGGCGAGATCGTGGCCGAGCAGCTCGCCGAAGACGAGCAGGTGGGCGGTGGACGAGACCGGGAGGAACTCGGTCGCGGCCTGGAGGATCCCGAGGAAGACGGCGGCGAGGAGGCTCATGGGCGGAGGGAACCCTAGTCCACAGTCCCCGGATCATCAACGCACGGGCTTCTTCCGGGAGCGCGGGCGCCGAGGACTCCTGAGCCCGGCGGGGGGGGGGGGGCGGGGGGGGGGGGGGGCCCCCGCCCCCCGGGGGGGGCGGGGGGGTGGGGGGGGGGAAGACCCGGGGGGGCGGCCCCCCCCCC
>NZ_JALCYY010000060.1:1097-17885 GCF_022690685.1 Anaeromyxobacter terrae
ACCGCACGGGCGTGTTCGGGGAGCGCGGGCGCCGAGGCCTCCTGCGCCCGGCGGGGCTCGCGACCGTGGTGGTCGCGAGCCCCCGCGCAGGATCTAGTAACGGTAGTGGTCCGGCTTGAACGGCCCGTTCGGCGGCACGCCCAGGTAGCTCGCCTGCTTCTTCGTGAGCTTCGTGAGCCTCGCGCCGATCTGCTCGAGGTGCAGCGCCGCGACCTTCTCGTCGAGGTGCTTCGGGAGCACGTAGACCTTCTTCTCGTAGGCGGCGCGGTTCGTCGCGAGCTCGAGCTGCGCGAGCGTCTGGTTCGTGAACGAGTTCGACATCACGAAGGAGGGGTGGCCGGTGGCGCAGCCGAGGTTGAGGAGCCGGCCCTCCGCGAGCACGAGCACGCGGTGGCCGTCGGGGAACACGAAGGCGTCGTACTGCGGCTTGATGTTCACGATCTCCACGCCCGGGACCTTCTTCAGGCCGGCGATGTCGATCTCGTTGTCGAAGTGGCCGATGTTGCCGACGATCGCGCAGTCCTTCATCTGCTGCAGGTGCTCGACGGTGATGACATCGAGGTTGCCGGTGGCGGTGACGAACACGTCCGCCTCCTTCACCACGTCCTCGACGCGCACGACCTGGTAGCCCTCCATCGACGCCTGCAGGGCGTTGATGGGATCGACCTCGGTCACCACCACGCGCGCGCCCTGGCCGCGGAGCGCCTGCGCGCAGCCCTTGCCCACGTCGCCGTAGCCGCACACCACGCAGAGCTTGCCGGCGAGCATCACGTCGGTCGCGCGGTTGAGCCCGTCGACGAGCGAGTGGCGGCAGCCGTAGAGGTTGTCGAACTTGGACTTCGTCACCGAGTCGTTCACGTTGATGGCGGGGAAGAGGAGCGTGCCCGCCTTCTGCATCTCGTAGAGCCGGTGGACGCCGGTGGTCGTCTCCTCGGTCACGCCGGCGCAGTCCTTCGCGACGCGGGTCCAGCGCTGCGGGTCCTTCTTGAGCTCGCGGGCGAGGAGCTTCAGGACCACCGCGTACTCCTCGGAGTCTCTCGCGGCCGCGCGCGGCACCTTGCCGGCCTGCTCGAACTCGAAGCCCTTGTGGATGAGGAGCGTGGCGTCGCCGCCGTCGTCCACGATCTGCGTGGGGCCCTTGCCCTCGCCGAAGTCGAGCGCGCGCTCGGTGCAGTCCCAGTACTCCTCGAGCGTCTCGCCCTTCCAGGCGAACACCGGCACCCCGCGCGGCGCCTCCGGCGTGCCGCCGCGCCCCACCACCACCGCCGCGGCGGCGTGGTCCTGGGTCGAGAAGATGTTGCAGCTCGCCCAGCGCACGTCGGCGCCGAGCTCCGCGAGCGTCTCGATGAGCACCGCGGTCTGGATGGTCATGTGCAGGGAGCCGGTGATGCGCTGGCCGGCGAGCGGCTTCTTGCGCGCGTACTCGCGGCGCACCGCCATGAGGCCCGGCATCTCCTTCTCGGCGAGCTCGATCTCCTTGCGGCCCCAGTCGGCGAGCGCGAGGTCCTTCACGCGGTGCTCGATGGGCGCGGCGGGCGGCTTCAGCTGCTTCTTCTTCGCGGCGGGGACGGCCATGGTGCTCTCCTTGATCGTGGCTTCGTGTGGCGGGTTCGGGTGAGGTCGGCTAGCGGCGGCGGGGAACGCGCTCGGCCGTCGCGACGACGAGGCCGGGCCCCCTGGCGCCGGGCTCCGGGGGCAGCGCGCGGGCGCGCGCGGTGGACAGGCCCGCGCCGCCGAGGAGCGCCTCGAGCTCCTCGGGCGCGAAGCCGGGGCGGACCTGGCCCATCCGGCGGCGCAGCGCGGCGTCGGCGTGGCGCGCGGCGTCGAGGACGACGAGCCGGCCGCCCGGGGCGAGCACGCGGGCCGCCTCGCGCAGCGCGACCGCGGGCTCGTCGAGGTAGCCGAGGACGAGCACGAGGAGCGCGGCGTCGCAGCGCCCATCGGCGATGGGCAGGGCCTCGAGCCGCGCCTCGTGCAGCTCGACGTTCGGGAGCGCGGCGCAGCGGCGGCGCGCGGCGCGGAGCATCGCGGCGGACTGGTCCACCGCGACGACCTTGCGCACGCGCGGCGCGAGCTCGGCGGCGAGCGCGCCGGTGCCGCAGCCGAGATCGGCGACGGTCCACGACGCGGGCAACAGCGCGAGGAGCGCCTCGCGCGCGACGCCCGGGCCGTACACCTCGGCGCGGAGCTTGTCCCATGCCCCCGCTGCGCCGGCGAAGAAGCGCTCCGCTCCGTCGCGCCGCGCCCGGACCGCCTGCAGCCGCTCGGCGTCCTGGCGCACCGCCGGCCAGCCCTCGCTCTCCGCGCGGGCGAGGAGCCACAGCCGGCGGGCTCCCGGCGCGACGTCCTCGGCGTAGCCGTAGAGGCTCTGGGTCCCCTGGCGCCTGCTCGAGAGCCAGCCCTGGCCGGAGAGGACCTTCAGGTGCCGCGACACGGTTGACTGCGGCAGCGCCAGCACCTCGCAGAGCTCGAGGACCGAGAGCTCCTTGCGCTCGAGGGCGTGCAGCAGCCGGAGCCGGGTGGGATCGGCGAGCCCCTCCATCCAGCCGAGGAGGGCGTCCGCGGGGGGACGTGCGGGGGCGGGGGCGGTCATCGTTCCATCCGGATGGACGGATATATGGCGTGGGACCCCGCGGCGGTCAAGGACCGCTCCTCGCGGACCCGCGAAAGAGAAAGGGCCCGCCCCGTCTCCGGGTGCGGGCCCTGGCGCGCGGGCTCTGCGAGCGCGGCGCTAGGCGCCGGCGACGGCGCGGACCTTCCCGCCGGCGGCGTCGCGGAGCGCGTCCTTCTTGTCGGTGCGCTCCCAGGTGAACTCCTTCTCCGTCCGGCCGAAGTGGCCGTAGGCGGCGGTCTTCTCGTAGATCGGCCGCAGGAGGTCGAGCCCCTCGATGATCTGCTTCGGCGTGAGGCCGAACACCTCGCGGACGGCCTGGGCGATCCGCTCCTCCGGCACGAGCGCGGTGCCGAACGTCTCGACCATCACGGAGACCGGCTCGGCGACGCCGATCGCGTAGGCGACCTGCACCTCGCAGCGGCGCGCGAGCCCGGCCGCGACGACGTTCTTGGCGATGTGGCGGCCCATGTACGCGGCGGAGCGATCCACCTTGGACGGATCCTTGCCGCTGAACGCGCCGCCGCCGTGGCGGCCCATGCCGCCGTAGGTGTCGACGATGATCTTGCGGCCGGTGACGCCCGTGTCGCCCATGGGCCCGCCGATCACGAAGCGGCCGGTGGGGTTGATGAAGATCTTGGTCTTCTTGTCGATGAGCTTCTTCGGGAGCGCCTTCGCGATGACCTCCTCGCGGATGGCGGCGTGGAGCTTGCGGTTCGAGACGCTCTCGGCGTGCTGGGTCGAGACCACCACCGTGTCGATGCGGGCGACCTTGCCGGCCCGGTACTCGACGGTCACCTGGCTCTTGCCGTCCGGGCGGAGGAAGTCGAGCCCGGCGCGGCGCGCCTTGGCGAGGTGGCGCGTCACGGCGTGCGCGTACTGGATGGGCGCCGGCATGAGCTCGGCCGTCTCGTCGCACGCGTAGCCGAACATCATGCCCTGGTCGCCGGCGCCGCCCGTGTCGACGCCCTGGCCGATGTCGGGCGACTGCTGGTCCACCGCGACGAGCACGCCGCAGGTGTTGCCGTCGAAGCCCATCTCGCCGGAGACGTAGCCGATGCGCTTCACCACCTCGCGCGCGAGCTTCGGGTACTCGATGCGGGCGCTCGTCGTGATCTCGCCGGCGATCATGACGTAGCCGGTCTTGAGCAGCGTCTCGCACGCGACGCGCCCCTTCTCGTCCTGCGCGAGCACCGCGTCGAGGACCGCGTCCGAGATCTGGTCCGCCATCTTGTCGGGATGGCCCTCGGTGACGGACTCGGAGGTGAAGAGGTAGTCGGTGTGCGGCATCGGACGGGTTCTCCGGTGGCGTGGGGGGTGGCGAAAGTACGCGGCGGGAACGGACCCTGTCAATATGACGGATGGCCGTCCACCGCGCGCGTTTTGCGCCGCTCGACGGACCCGGTTCGCCGCGGATCGGACCCGCCGGGCGAGCGGACGGGGGCCCCGACCCTACCCTGACACGGGGCCGAAGGCCGGCTCGGTCTCGAGCAGCTCGGGGAACCTGCGGAGCATCTCGGTGCGCACCTCGCGCTCGATGTCGTCCGCGGTCGTGAACGAGAGGAGCCGGTCGACGAGCTCGCGTCCGTCCGCGGCGCGCGCGGCGCGGACGACGCGCTTCACGAGCGGGATGGCGGAGCCGTTCATCGAGAGCTCGGAGACGCCGAGCCCGATGAGGACGAGCGCGTTCATCGGCTCGCCCGCCATCTCGCCGCACATGGAGACGGGGATCCCCACCCCCTGCGCCGCGTCGCAGATCTGCTTCAGCATCCGCATCACCGCGAGGTGCAGCGGCTTGTAGAGGTAGGCGACGTCCTTGTTCTGGCGGTCGATCCCGAGCGCGTACTGGATGAGGTCGTTCGTGCCGATGGAGAAGAAGTCGCACTCGTTCGCGAGCCGGTCGGCGATGAGCGCCGCGGAGGGAAGCTCGATCATGATCCCGACCGGCACGTCGTCGCGCACCGGCACGCCCTCGCGGCGCAGCTCCTCGCGCACCTCGCCGAGGAGCCGGCGCGCGGCGCGCAGCTCGGCGACCCCCGAGATCATGGGGAACATGATGCGGAGGTTCCCGTGCACCGACGCGCGCAGGAGCGCGCGGAGCTGCACGCGGAACATCTCCGGCTGGCGCAGGCAGTAGCGGATCGCGCGCAGGCCGAGCGCGGGGTTCTCCGCCGGCACGCGCATCCCGACCGGGAGCTTGTCGCCGCCGAGGTCGAAGGTGCGGATCGTCACCGGCTTCGGCGCGAGCGCCTCGAGGACCCGGCGGTAGCTCTGGTACTGCTCGCTCTCGCCGGGCAGGTCGTGGCGGCCGAGGAACAGGAACTCGGTCCGGTAGAGCCCGACCGCCTCGCCGCCGTGCGCGACCAGGCTCGGGACCTCCTCGACGAACTCGATGTTGCCGGCGAGCCGCACGGTGACGTCGTCGAGCGTGCGGGCGGGCAGGTCGCGCGTGCGGAGCAGGACCTGCTCCGCCTCGAGGAACCGCTCGCGCGCGACCTCGTACTCGACCCGATCGCCCGGGGACGGGTTGATCACCACGACGCCGCGGCTGCCGTCGACGGCGATCCAGTCGCCCCGGCTGGCGAGCGAGGTGATGCGCCCCACCCCCACCACCGCCGGCACCTCGAGGGCGCGCGCCACGATGGCGGTGTGGGAGGTCTTCGCCCCGGTGTCGGTCACGAACGCGGCGACCTTGCGCTCGTGGAGCAGGAGCGCCGTGTCGGCCGGCGACAGATCGTGCGCGACGATGATCGCGCCCTCCGGCGGCGGCTCCTCCACGTCCGGCGCCTGGCCGAGGAGGTTCTTGATGACGCGCTCGCCGACGTAGTCCACGTCGGCGCGGCGCTCCTTGAAGTACTCGTCGGCCAGCTCGTGGAACGCGCTCTTGATCTTGCGGACGGCGCGCTTCACCGCCCACTCGGCGTTGATGCGATCCTCCCGGATGAGGCGCTGCGCCTCGAGGACGAGCATCTCGTCCTTCAGCATCATCCGGTGCATGTCGATGATGGCGGTGTGCTCGGCGCCGCCCTGCGCCCCCTGCGCCCGCTCCACCTTCTCGCGCACCTCCGCGAGCTGCAGGTCCGAGATCTCGAGGGCGGTGCGCAGCCGGGCCAGCTCGCTCTCCACCTCCTCCGGGGCGAGCCGGCGCTTCGGCGCGCGCACCCGCCGCCGGTCCACCGGCCAGCATCGCCCGATCGCGATCCCGGGGGAGGCGGCGATGCCGACGAGGATGGAGGCGGAGGCCGGCGTCATTTCTCTCCGAACCCGCCCTCGATCACCTTCGCGAGCGCGGTCATCGCCGCTTCGGCGTCCTCTCCCTCCACGACCACGATGATCGAGGAGCCCTTCGCGGCCGCGAGCGTGAGCACGCCCATGATGCTCTTGCCGTTCACCTGCATCCCGTCCTTCTCGACGTGGATCTCGGAGCGGAAGCGGTTCGCGGTCTGCACGAGCTGCGCCGCGGCGCGGGCGTGGAGCCCGAGCGAGTTGACGATGACGAAGGTGCGCTCGTGCCTGGGCATGCGGCTAGCTGCTCCAGTGGAGGTGGCCCGCCACCGCGGCCGCGATGCCCGCGAGGGCGGCGACGTAGGCGGTGGGGAGGAGGCGCGCGCCCCGCGCCAGGGCGGCGTAGCCCGCCCCTGCCGCGAGCGCGGCGACGATCCCGGCCGCGGCTCCCGCCGCGCCGGCGCCGCGGAGGACGACGATGGCCGCCGCGACGCCGCACAGGGCGACGCCGGCGGCGCGCAGGCGCTCGGCCGCGAGGGGCAGCCCGAGGCGGGCGATCACCGGGATGACGGCGTCCCCGCCCCGGTAGGCGGCGCGGAAGAGCCCGAGGCGGAGCGAGAAGTGGATGACGTCGTAGAGGACGATGGCCGCGACCACCGCCGGGACGCCGATCACGAGCGCGCCGGCCGCGCCGAGCGCGCCGCAGAACGGGCGGAGCGCCGTCCAGAAGAAGCCGTCCCCGAGCGCCGCGAGCGGCCCCTGGAGCGTGGCCTTGTAGCGGATGGGCGCGGAGGCCGGCTCCTCGCCCGCGGCGACCCGCTCCTCGTGGTGGATCGCGCCGCCCACGATGGCGGCCGCCATGAACGGATGGCAGTTGAAGAACTGGAGGTGCCGCTCGAGCGCCTCGCGGCGCCGGGCGGGCTCGGGATAGAGCACGGCGAGCGCGGGCTCGATCGCGTAGGCGAAGCCGAGGTTCTGCATGCCGCGCCGGTTCCAGGCGGCCTGGAGGAACAGGCAGCGCCAGAACACGCGGGCGAGCGTCCGGGCGGGGACGCGGGCCGGGCTCACGACAGCGCCCCCCCGATGAGGAGGCCGGCCACGAGCGCGCCGCCGAGCGCGCCGTAGAAGAAGCGCGGCGCCTCGCGCGCGCGGAGCGCCTTCGCGCCCGACGCGGCGGCGAGCGCCGCGAAGGCGAAGAACCCGAGCCTGAGCGGGCCCGACGCGGCGGGCACGGCGCGCAGGAACGCGGGGATCACCGCGGCGGCGAGCGCGGCGCCCGCGGGGGCGAGGAGCGCCGCGACGGCGAACGGGGCGGCGAGGCCGCCGAGGTTCCAGCGAACCGCGGCGCCCGGGTCGCCGCCCGCGAGCGCCGCCTCCGCGCGCTCCACGAGCCGATCGTTCCAGATCTCGACGTGGCGATCCGCCCGGCGGCCGACGAGGGCGAGCGGCGCGCAGAGGAGCACGGCCAGGATCGCCACCTCGGGCGAGACGGCCACCCCGAGCGCGCGCCCGGCGAGGACCGCGCCGCCCGTGATCGCCACGGTCCCGAGCGCCTCGTGCACGGGGAGCGCGGCGCCGAGGTTCACCGCCCCGAGCCAGAGCAGCTCGAGCGGTGGGGCGACGAGGAGGCCGCCCTGCGGGTCACCGAGCGCCCAGCCGGTCATCGGCGCGAGCGCGATCGGCCGCGAGAGCATGGCCTGCAGAAAGCCTTTGCGCTCCACCGCGGCCAGGCCCGCGACGACCCCTAGGACGAGGTAGGACAAGCCCAAGCAGTGTAACCTAACGGGCCGCGGCGTACCGGCGTTCGATCTCTTCGATCCCCGCGGGGGCTTCGGTGGGCACCGAGCGGGCCTCGACCTCGAAGCCGGCCGCGGTGAGCTCGCGCAGCGTCCGGATCTCGTCTTCCGAGAGGAAAACCGACGGCGTGACGCACCGCCGCCCCGGGCCGAAGTGGACGTTGCCCACGTTGAGGCGCGGCGCCTGCGCCGGCGTGAGGCCGGCCGCGCGGGCCTCGGCGAGCTGCGCGACGTCGCGGACGAGCACGAGCACCGGCCACCCCGACGCCGCCAGCGCCCCGAAGTCGATCGCCCGGAGGGGCTCGATGCGCACCGGCAGCTCGGGCGGGACGCACAGCGTCATCGCCGCCCGGGCGAGCCCGCTCGACGCGGCCTCGTCGTCCGCGACGACGACTTCCTTCACCCCCAGGCGAGGGAGCCAGGTCTCGAGCACCTGGCCGTGGAGGAGCCGGTTGTCGACGCGGACGAGGGAGATCACGGGGTAGAGACGGCTGCGCGGGCGCGGCGATTCACGACGACCGGCTCGTGCGTGTCCGAGTGCGCAGGAGCTCGGACGCGAGCGTGATGTTCTTCTGGCCGTAGCCGGTGAGGAGCTCGGCGGTGGCGTGGAGGCCGAGGTTCTCCGCCCGGGCGGTGGCGAGCTTCAGCACCATGGGCAGGTTCACGCCGGTGACGACCTCGAGCTTGTCGTCGAGGAAGGTGAGCGCGAGGTTCGCCGGGGTGCCGCCGAACATGTCGGTGAGGACGAGCACGCCCTCGCCGGTGTCGACGCGCTTCACGGCCTCGCCGAGGCGGGTGCGGCAGTCCTCCATGGACGAGCCCGCGCCGATGCTCACCGCCTCGGACTGCTCGAGGCGACCGACGATGCCCTCCGCGGTGCGGAGGAGCTCCTCCGCGAGACTGCCGTGCGTGGCGACGACGAGACCGACCATTCAGGATGCTCCTCCCCCGGCGCGCGGCGTACCATAGCCTCGGGCGCCGCGGGGGGCCAGCGGTGCTGGCGCCTCACTCCTTCTCGACGTCCCGGTGCCACAGGCGGACCGGCTGCCCGCCCGCCTCCAGGCGCTCGGAGAGCGCGCCGGCGAGGGCCACCGAGCGGTGCCTCCCGCCGGTGCAGCCGATCGCGATGGTGAGATAGCTCTTCCCCTCGGCGCGGTAGCGCGGGAGCAGGAAGCCGAGCAGGTCCACGATCCGCTCGAGGAAGGCCTTCGCGTCCGCCTGGCCGAGCACGAAGCTCGCCACGCGCGGGTCGGTGCCCGGGTGCGGCTTCAGCTCGGGGATGAAGTAGGGGTTCGGCAGGAAGCGCACGTCGAGCACGAGGTCGGCGTGGGTGGGCAGGCCGAAGCGGAACCCGAACGACACCACCGTGACGCCGAGCCGGGCGCCCTCCGAGGACCCGAAGCGTCGCGTGACGAGCCGCTTCAGCTCGTGGACGTTCAGCGTCGTCGTGTCGATCACCTCGTCGGCGATCGCCTTCAGCGCGGCGAGGGCGCGGCGCTCGGCGGCGATGCCGTCCGGGACCGTGCCGGTCTCGCCGGCGAGCGGGTGGCGCCGCCGCGTCTCGGAGTAGCGGCGCACGAGGGACTCGTCGGACGCGTCGAGGAACAGCACCTCGACGTCTGCTCCCTGCTGGCGGATCTCCCGGATGACGCGCGGGGCGTCGGCGAGGAAGCGCCCCTCGCGCGCGTCGACGACGAGCGCGATGCGCGAGACCTCCCCGGCGGTGTGGCCCGAGAGCTCGAGCAGCTTCTCGAGGAACAGGATGGGCAGGTTGTCGACGCAGTAGAAGCCCGCGTCCTCGAGCGCACGGAGCGCGGTGGACTTCCCCGAGCCGGACACGCCGGTGAGGATCACGACCTCCGCCACGCCGTGGTTCGCGTTCTCGGTCATTCGACGTCCAGCTCCCCTACGCGCCCGCCGGGGGCGAGCGCGATCGCGCGGTTCAGCCGCTCCTGGAACTCGCGGGCGGAGTGGTGGCCCTGGAGCTTCAGGAGGTGGTTGCGCGCCGCGACCTCGACGATGGTGGTCATGTTGCGGCCCGGGCGAACCGGGACGATGAGCATCGGGATCTCCACGTCGAGGATGCGGAACTTCTTCTCCTCGACGCCGAGGCGGTCGTACTCGACGCTGGGATCCCACTCCACGAGCTCGAGGACGATCTCGATCTTCTTCCGCTCGCGGATGGACGCGACGCCGAAGAGGTCCTTGATGTTGATGATCCCGAGCCCGCGGATCTCCATGTGGTGCTTGATGATCTCGGAGCCCGCGCCGTAGACGGAGTCGGGGGTGCGCCGCTTCACGTCGACGATGTCGTCCGCGACGAGCCGGTGACCGCGCATGATGAGGTCGAGCGCGATCTCGCTCTTGCCGATGCCCGACTTTCCGAGGAGGAGGATGCCCACGCCGAAGACGTCGAGCAGCACCCCGTGCATCGAGGTCTGCGCGGTGAGGATGTCCTCGAGGTAGTTCTGGACGCCCTCGATGAACGTCGAGCTGAGGTGCGTGGTGCGGAGGAGCGGTACGCCGGACTCGTCGGCCGCGGCGGCCATCTCGGGCGGCACCTCGAGCCCCTTCGTCACGACGAGGCAGGCGATGTCGGCGGAGAAGAAGCTCCGCAGGACGTCCACCGCGCGCTCGCGCGGCAGCGTCGCCAGATAGCTCATCTCGGTGTTGCCGAACACCTGGACCCGCTCGCGGTGGAGGTTCTCGGTGAAGCCGGCCAGCACGAGCCCGGGCTTCTGGATCCGGGCGGAGCTGATGCGGCGCGAGAGCCCCTGCTTGCCCGCGACGAGGGTGAGCCGGAGGTCGAACTTCTTGTCGTCGAGGAGGGCCCCGACGCGGATCGCGTCCATCGCGGCGGAGTCTAACCCGCGGAAACGGCTGGCCGCTACCTCGTCGGCACGCCCCCTTGGACGCGGGCGCGCGCCCGTGGCCCGCACGGCGGGGCCGGCGCGAAGCTCCTGCGCGCGGCAAGCGGACGGAGCGAGCGGGCGAGTGGCCTGCGGCGGCGGCCATGGCCGCGGCCGGCGCGCGCGGGAGGGCACCGCGCCGCCGTCCCCCGCACCATTCGTGTAGTCGGCGCTCGCCGGCCGCCCCGGGGCGCCCTCGCTTCCCTCGCGCGGCCGGCGCGGCCGTCGCCCCGGTGGGGGCCCGCGCGAGGGCACGCGGCCCGACTCGCGCGTTGACGGTATGCTCGCCCGGTCACTAGATTGCCCCGCTCCGATGCAGCTCAAGGTCCTCTACCACGGCAACTGCTTCGACGGCTGCGCCTCGGCGGCCGTCTTCAGCCGCTTCTTCGCCGAGCGCGAGGGCACGCGGCTCTCGACGGTGCGCCACGTCCCGCTGCAGCACGGCGCGGGAGAGCCGTTCCCCCCCGGCGTCTTCGACGCCGACGTGAACGCCTGCGTCGACTTCCGCTTCTCTCCGTCGCCCGACCTTCACTGGTGGTTCGATCATCACGCGAGCGCGTTCCCCACGCCGCAGGATCGCGTCGTGTTCGAGCGGGACGCGAGCGGCCAGAAGTTCTGGGATCCGGGCGCGCCGAGCTGCGCCGGCTTCATGGCGCGCTCGCTCGCGGAGCGCTTCGAGTGGCGCGCCGACGACCTCGCCGAGCTCGTCCGCTGGGCCGACGTCATCGACGCGGCGCGGTTCGACTCGCCCGCGACCGCGGTGCGGCTCGAGGCGCCGGCGCTCCGCATCATGACGCTGCTCGAGGCGACCCGGGACCCGGCGGTCCCCGCCCGGCTCATCGAGGCCCTGCAGCACCGGCCGCTCGGCGAGATCGCGGCCGAGCCCTGGGTCGCGGGGCCGCTCGAGCCCATCCTCGCGCGGCACGCGGAGGCCATCGAGGTGTACCGTCGGCTCGCCCGCGTCGAGCAGGGCGTCGTCACCATCGATCTCACCGGCACGCCCATCGAGTCGGCCAACAAGTTCATCGCGTATGAGCTCTTCCCGGAGGCCCGCTATACCGTGGTCGTGAGCCGCGATCCCAAGCGCGCCAAGGTGTCGGTCGGCTCGAATCCGTGGGCCCGGCCGGCGCGCGCGCACGACATCTCCAAGCTGTGCGAGCGGTACGGCGGCGGCGGCCACCCGGTCGTCGGCGCTGTCTCGATCGCACCTGATCGCGTCGAGGACGCACGGCGCATCGCCGGCGAGATCGCCGCGGCGCTGCGCACGGAGCCGACCGCGCCATGACCCCCGGCCAGTACATCCTCGTCGTCGACGACGACGACGACTTCCGCGAGGCGCTCTCCGAGGTGCTCGTCGAGGCGGGCTACCCGGTGCAGAAGGCCGAGAACGGCGAGGTCGCGCTGCAGCGGGTCGCCGACGAGGCGCCCGGCGTCGTGCTGCTCGACCTCAAGATGCCGGTGCTCGACGGCTGGGGCGTGATGGAGCGCATGCGCGGCGACGCCAAGAGCTCGGCGGTGCCGATCCTGATCCTCTCCGCGTACGGGTTCGAGTGGGAGGCGGAGCTCCTCGGCGCGCAGGGCTACATCCCGAAGTCCGTCGGGATGGACGAGATCCTCGAGCGCGTCCGCAAGGCCGCCGGCCCCCCGCCGATGCGGCATTGAGGACCCCCTCCGAGCCTCCCGTCGCGCCGACCCCCGCCTCACGACCTCGCCGAGCGGTCACGACCCGACCCCTCGCCGCGGGAGGGCCCCGCGCGAAGCGCGGGAGGGGCGAAGCCCCTCCGGCGGGGAACGGTCGCGAACCCGCGAAGCGGGCGCGACCGTTCACGGGCCCCGCCGAGCCGGGGGGGGGCCCCCGAGCAGGGGTGGGGCCCCGACGACGGCGGCCAGCCGTCGGCGGGGCGGGGGCGCAGCCCCCGTTCTTAGTGGCTCGTGATCACCAGCTCCGGCCCGGGCGTCACGGGCGCGCAGCCGCCCTCCCACACGTCGAAGACCCGGAAGCGCTGGTCCCAGAGCTTCCGCAAGAGCGGCATCGCCACGTTGTAGACGGGGATGCCCTTGGGCGTCCTGCCGTCCGGCTTGCCGTGGTGAGCGTGGCCGTGGAACACGGCGCACGCGCCGAACGCCTCGCACGGCACGGAGAGGCGCGACGTACCGAGGTAGGGACGGATCTCCGCCTCCTCGCCCTGGCAGGTCTCGGCGATGGGCGCGTAGTGCGTCATGACGATCTTCATCGGCGTGTCGAGCTGGCCGAGCGCGGCCTCGAGCTTCAGCGCCTCGTTCACCGCCTCCTGCACGAACGCCTTGATGATCGGCTCGCCGAAGGCCTGCAGCATCGCCCGCTCGAACCCTCCGGCGAAACCCTTCACGCCGGCGATGCCGACGCGCTTGTCGAACACGGCGTGGTCGCCGTCGAGCACCTCGATGCTCGCTTCGCCGAGGATCCGGACGACCTCCTTCACCACCCCGCCCTCGAAGTCGTGGTTGCCGAGCACCGCGGCGCACGGCACGCGCAGGAGCGCGAACGCCTCGGCGAGCGTCTTCGCCTCCTCGATGGTGCCGTGATCGGTGAGGTCGCCGGCGAGCAGGAGCCCCTCCGCCTCGCCGTTCACCACCTTCACGAGCTCGCGGAAGCGGCCGTGCTGGTCCTGCCGGCAGTGAAGATCAGCGACCGCCGCCAGCCGGAAGGTCCCGTTCCCATCCGCCATCGTTCTCCTTCCTCGCGGTCCGCTCGCCTTCGTCCCACGCGCGGCCATCCTCGTAGCCGAGGTGCTCGAGGTCGTGCCGGTACTGCACGCGCGAGATCAGCGTCCCGCGGCAGACCGGGCGTACGTGGTTCCCCTCCGCGATGTCCGCCCGCGTCCGCTCCATGAGCGTGTGAAGCACGCGGTCCGGCACCTTGCCCCGCTCACAGGGAAAGGCGAACCGGTAGAGCATGAGGTGCGAGAAGAGCACCTCCCAGTAGCGCTCGAAGCGCATGAGGAGCCGGTCCCAGTCGAGCGACTCGCCGCACGCCCGCAAGAGGTGGTTCACGTCCGCGCCGTCGTAGCGCTCGCGTTCGAGGACGAAGCCCTTCGACCAGATGATCTCCTCGGGGGGCGCGAGCAGCACGTCGACGCCCATCACGCGCCCGGGCCGGGCGTGCTCGAACCACAGGTCGTCGACCACGGCGACGCCGTTCCCGGAGGAGAAGATGAGGTCCACGAACCACTCGCCCCGGAAGCCCTTCCCGATCCAGGACGGATCGGTGATCTCGGTCCGGAACCCGGCGCCCTCCAGGACCCGGAAGGCGTCCTCGAGGTCGCGCTCGCGGAGGAAGATGTCGAGGTCCTTCGTGTCGCGAAAGATGCCCGTGTACTCGAAGAAGGCGTACGCCCCGGCGACGAGGTGCGGCACGCCGGCCTCCGAGAGCGCGCGCAGCGCGTCCACGCGCGCGTCGAGCTCGCCCGCGTCGCGATCGCGAGTCACGAGATGTTCCCCCGGCCGTTCGGTCGTTTCGGTCGAGATCATGACGAGAACTTGCGGCTCGCGGTCGCAGGGAGGAAGCCCGCAGGGCGGCGCCCCGGGATCTGCCGGCGGAGCGCCGTTGCCCGGCGTCCGGCGCAGGCGCACGTTCGATCGAGGGACCTTTCCGTCGAGGACGGTGCGACGTGCTCCTCGCCTGCCACAGCTCGAGGCTCGCCGCCCTGCTGACGGCCGCGCTGGCCCTCGCGTGCAAGCGCGGCGGCGAGGCGGCGCGCGAGCAGGCCCCCGCGGAGGCGCCCGCCACGGTCGCGCAGCGCGACGGCCGCACGCCGGGCGAGCGGTCGTCGGGCCTGGAGGAGAGCCGGCGGGCGGACCGACACCGCCGGGCGGCCGCGCGCGCGAGGGCGATCCGGAAGATCGAGGGGACGCTCGAGCGTAACGCCGACGGGCGAGTGGTCATCCGTGCGCCGGGCGAGGAGAGCGTGGTCCTGAGGGTCGGGAGCGCCACCGCGATCACGCTCGACGGACGGGCCGCGCCGCTCGGCTCGCTGCGCGAGGGGACCGAGGTGCGGGCGTCGTACGAGAGCGGGCGCGGAGGGCGGCCGACCGCGCTCACGCTCGACGCGCGCTCCGCGCCGCGGACCGGCCGCGGAGCCCCGGAGGGACCGGCCCCCGACGCGCGCTGGGTGCCGAACACCGGGGAGCGGGGGAGCGACGGGGGCGGGTGAGGACGCTCAGCCGTCCTCTCGCCCGTCGTCGTCGGCGAGATCCGCGCGGGTGACCGCGCCGTCGCCGAAGCGGCGCGCCAGCGCGTCGAGCGCGGCGTTGAGCGACCGGCGCTTCTCCACCTCAGGCGGCGGCGGCGGCGCGGCGCCCTGGAACAGATCGAGCTGCCCGCGCTCGGCCTCGTCCGCGAACCCGGAGACCGACACGCCGGTGAGCCGCACCGGGCGCTCCGCGTCGACTCGCGCGAGCTGCGCGCGGGCCGCCTCGAAGATCGCGCGGTCGTCGTCGGTCGCCTCCGCGAGCGTGGTGCGGCGCGTGACGAGGGTGAAGTCGGCGTACTTCACCTTGAGCGTCACGACGTGGCCGGCGAGCCCGACGGCGCGCAGCCGCCGGCCGACGCGCCCGGCCTGCGCGAGGAGGGCCCGCTCCAGCGCGGCGCGGCCGGTGAGGTCCTCGCCGAAGGTCTCCTCCGCGCCGACCGACTTCGCCGCCTCGTCGGGCACGACCTCCCGCGGATCCTCGCCGAGCGCCAGCGCGCGGAGCCCGCGCGCGTGCGAGGCACCCAGCGCGGCCGCGAGGGCGGTGTCCGGCGTGCGACCCAGGTCGCCGATGGTGGCGACGCCGAGCTTGCGAAGCGCAGCCTCGGTCACCGGGCCCACGCCCCACAGCCGGCCGACCGGCAAGGGCGCGAGGAACGCTGCGACGCCGCCCTCCGGCACCTCGACGAGCCCGTCGGGCTTGCCGAGGTCGGTCGCGATCTTGGCGGCGAGCTTCACCTCCGCGACGCCCGCCGAGACGGCGAGCCCGCACTCCGCGCGCACGGCGCGCTTGAGCGCGGTCGCGATGTCGCGCCCTCCGCCGTGCAGCGCGCGGCTCGCGGTGACGTCGAGGAACGCCTCGTCGAGCGAGAGCGGCTCGACGAGCGGCGTGTAGCGCCGGTAGATCCCGAACACCCGCTCGGAGAGCGCCGAGTAGCGATCGAAGCGGGGCGGGAGGAACACGCCCTGCGGGCAGAGCTTGCGCGCCTGCGCCGTCGGCATCGCGGAGCGGACGCCGAACCGCCGCGCCTCGTAGCTCGCCGCGCACACCACCCCGCGCCGCGACGGCCCACCGACGATCACCGGGCGACCGCGCAACGACGGCTCGTCGAGCTGCTCCACCGACGCGTAGAACGCGTCCAGGTCGAGGTGGAGGATCGTGCGCGGGCCGGCGGTCATTCGCCTCCTTCTATATGCCGGCTCGCCCACCCTCCGGACGGGGGCGCAAGCGGACTTGACCCAGGTCAACGCGACCGGTATTCAGGCTTTCATGGACGGCTCGGTCGCCACCCGCAAGGCGGGCGCCCCGCGTGCGGGGATCGCGGAGCGGATCTGGGACGCGGCGCGCACCGAGTTCTCGAAGCGCGGCTACCACGGCGCCCGGGTCCAGGGCATCGCCCGCGGCGCCTCCTGCAACGTGGCCCTCATCTACCGCCACTGGGCTTCCAAGCGCGCGCTCTACCTCGACATCCTCCGAGCGGTCTGGCTCGGCTCGGCGAACGAGATCGCGCGGCTCGTCCAGCTCGGACCCGGCGGCCCGGCCTCGGTCGTGGCGGCCTACCTCGACGCGATGATGAAGGATCCGATGGGCGCACAGATCCTCATCCGCGAGTACCTCGACGGCGCACCCTTCCTCTCGCAGCTCACCCAGACCGACCCGGCGCTCCTCGAGCCGGTCCGGCGCGCCGCCGACGCGCTCGCTCAGGGCGGCGCCGGCGACGGGCTCGACCCGATCCTCGCGGTCGTGACGGTGGGCGGGCTCGCCGCGCTCGTCGCGTCGTCCCGCGAGGCGGCGCGGCCGTTCGTGCAGGAGCCGCTCGCGCCGGAGGCGTGGCGGCGGCACGTGTTCGAGCTGCTCGTGAACGGCCTCACGCCGGCGCGGCCGGCCGCGCCGAACGGCTCGGCGACGCCCCCGGCCGACGAGGCGACAATTTAACGGGGGCTGCGCCCCCGCCCCCCCCCCCCCCCCCCCCCCCCGCGCGGGGGGCCCCCCCCCACCCCCGGGGCCCCGCACCAAG
>NZ_JALCYY010000060.1:17895-23606 GCF_022690685.1 Anaeromyxobacter terrae
CCCAATCTCCGGGGGGCGGCCCCCCCGCCCCCACGCGGGCTGGCCGCGGTCGTCGGGGGCCCACCCCTGCTCGGCGGGGCCCGTGAACCTTCGCGCCCGCGTTCGCGGGAGCGCGAAGGTTCCCCGCCGGGAGGGACTGCGTCCCTCCCCGTCGCTTCGCGACGGGGCCTCTCCCTGCTGACGGACGCAACCCGCGCTCGGTGCGCTTCCCCGCGGCCGGCGCGAGGGCGTAGTGTTCCCCGCCATGCGTACGGACGTGGTGGTGGTGGGCGCCGGCATCCAGGGCGCCTCGGTCGCCCTTCGGCTCGCGCTGGCGGGCCGCAAGGTGGTGGTGCTGGAGCGCTCGATCCCGGGCGCCGAGGCGTCGAGCGCGGCGGGCGGGATCCTGTCGCCGGGCGTGGAGGCGATCGAGCCCGGGCCCTTCTACGCCCTCTGCCGCGCCTCGCTCGCGCGCTACCCGGGGTTCGTGCGCGAGGTCGAGGCCCGCTCCGGCATCGCCGTGTCCCTCCGCTCGCTCGGCACGCTCGAGGTCGCGTTCGACGACGACCACGCGCGCCTCCTCGCCGGCCGCGCCGAGAAGCTCGAGCGGGCCGGCCTGCCGGTGCAGGTGCTCGACGAGGCGGCGGTCCGTGCGCTCGAGCCGGGTCTCTCCCGCGAGGCGCGCGGTGCGCTCTTCTTCTCCGACGAGGCCTCGCTCGACCCGCGGCTGCTCGCACGCGCGGTTTACGTCGCGGCCGCGCGCGCCGGGGCGACCTTCCTCACCGGCGAGGTGCGCCGCATCCGGACCGAGGGCGGGCGGGCGGCCGGGGTCGAGCACGCCACCGGCCGGATCGACGCGGACGCGGTGGTGCTCGCGGCGGGCAGCTGGAGCCTGCTCGTCGAGGGGCACGGCCTGCCCGCCGGCGCCGTCAGGCCGGTGCGCGGCCAGATCGCCGTGGTCGACACGCGGCCTCCGCTCCTCTCGCGCGTGGTCTTCTCCGGCCACGGCTACGTGGTGCCCCGGCCCGACGGGCGCATCCTCTGCGGCTCGACCATGGAGGACGTCGGCTGGGAGAAGGCCGTCACCGCGGGCGGCCTCCGCCACGTCCTCGACGTCGCGATCGAGATCGCCCCCTCCCTCGCCCAGGCGCCGGTCGTCGAGACCTGGTCCAACTTCCGGCCGGCGAGCCCGGACGGCGAGCCGATCCTCGGCGAGGGGACGATCCCCGGGCTCTTCTACGCGACCGGCCACACGCGCAACGGCATCCTCCTCGCGCCGATCACCGCGGACGCCATCGCGGCGGCCGTCACGGGCGGCGCTCCGCCGGTGGACCTCTCCCCCTTCTCCGCCGCGCGGCTCGCCGGGATCCTCGGCCCGAGGTGACCGCGCGACGGCGCCGGACGAGGTCCGGGCCCGCGGAGCGTGAGTACCTTCGCCTCGGATGGACGCGCCCACCGACGTCCGCGAGGTGAAGGACCGCCTGTTCGCCCGGCTCGCGCGGGGGCAGCTCGTGCTGCTCGTCGGCGCGGGCGCCTCGCGCTGGGCGGGCCTCCCCTCCTGGCGCCAGACCGTCTGCGCGCTCGCCGAGGATCTCGTCCCCGCCCTGCGCGAGCAGGTGCCCGACGCGCCCCTGCGCTTCAGCCCGCCTGCGCCCGACGCGCCCATCCCGGTGGAGGCGCTCCTCCGCATCCCGGAGGCGTACCGTTTCCTGCGCGGCGACGAGCGGCTCGTGGCGAAGCTCCGGGCGCTGTTCGACACCTCCCGGATCGATCCCGCGGACCTGCCGCTGCAGCGGCTCGTCGTCCGGCTCGCGCCCTTCGTGCCGGCCGTCTACACGACGAACTTCGACGACCTGCTCGAGCGGACGTTCGAGTGGGCCGGCCAGCCCTGCCAGGTCGTCGCCGAGGCGGAGGACCTCCACCGCTGGCGCTTCGTGCAGGTGGGCCGGCGCTTCGTGCCGCGCTTCCCCATCTACAAGCTGCACGGCACGCTGGAGCGGCCCGGCTCGCTCGTCGTCTCCGAGTCCGACTTCCTCCGCCGCTCCGATCTCGCCGCGAACCCCATCGACCTGCGCTTCTCGTCCGACGTCATGGGGCGGGAGATCCTGCTCGTCGGCTACGGCTTCAACGACCCCAACCTGCGCTGGCTCTGGACGAAGCTCCGCGACCTGCGCGTGCCGCCGGTGGGCTGGTTCCTCGAGCTCGGCGCCTCGACCGACCTCGAGCGCGCGACGGCGGCCATGGACCGGATCGGCCGGGTGGACCTGAACGCCGCGGATCCGGTCCACCCTCCGGAGCTCCTCGCGTTCCTGGAGGAGCTCGCCTCGCGCTGCGAGAAGGAGCTCGGGACGCCGGCGGCGGGGTGACCGACCGGCGTCCATCGGCAACGGAAGCCGGGCGGCGCTGCCCTCTGCCGGCGTCCGCTCCCCCCTCCCCCGACCCTGCCCCACCACCCCTGCCGGGCATGTGATCGGGCGCGGGCACGGTCTCGCGCTCGGCTGGTGACCCCCCGGATGGCGCCTCCAGAGGAACCGTGGCAAGCTGCCGCCAATGTACCGGCCGCTTCGCCGCGCGGTCTGCCTCGCCCTCCTCACGGCATGCACCCGCGCCTCGCCGCCCATCGAGCCGGCGGCGTCTCCGATCCCCGCACCCTCGGCGCGCTCGAGCAGCGCGCCCGTCCCACCGGTGCGGCCGCACGACGCGGCCCTCGTCGCTCCCGAGCCCGTCGCGCCGCGCGCGCCGTGCCTGCCGACCGAGCCGAGCGCCTCGCCGGGCGTCCTGGTCGAGGAGTCGGCCGCCGCGCTCGATCGGGACGCGAAGGAGCGGGCGCTCGCCTGCGCCGACGAGGCGCTCGAGCTCGCGCCGCGCAACGTGGGCGCCCTCACCGCGCGCGGAGAGGCGCTCGCCGCGGCGAACCGCGTCGACGAGGCGCGCCTCGCGTTCGCGCGCGCGCTCGCGATCGATCCGGACCATCCCGGCGCCTTGCTCGGCGCGGCCGAGCTCCACGTGCGCCGCCTCGGCGGGAAGCCCGAGGCGATCGAGGCCGGCCTCGAGTACGCCGTCCGCGGCGCGCGCGCGGCGTCGCTGCGCAAGGACCGCGACCTCGCCGGGCGCCTCGAGCTCGTCGCGGGCATGGCCGAGAACGACCTCGGCCGCAGCCACCTCGCCCTCTCGCACCTCGACCGCGCCGTGCGCGCGCGCCCCGACGACGCCGACGCGGTGTACGAGCGCGGCGTCGCGCTCTACGAGCTGTGCCGCTTCGACGACGCGCAGCGCGCGTTCGAGCGCGCCCTGTCGCTCGCGCCCGACGATCCGTGGACGCTCCACCAGCTCGGCCTGCTCGCGGAGCGGCGCGGGGAGGGCGGGCGCGCCTCGTCCCTGCTCGGCCGCGCCCGGTCGCTCGCGCCCGGGGACTTCAAGGAGGAGCTGCCGGTCGACATGGCCGCGTTCCGCGCCGAGGTCGAGGCGGCCGTCGCTGGGCTCTCCGCGGACGAGCGCCGCGCGCTCCAGGCGGTGCCGATCGAGATCCAGGACCTCCCGGACGCGGCGGATCTCCTCGCGGTGAATCCGCCGCTCTCGCCCTCGATCCTGGGGCTCTTCCGCGGCCCGCCGGAGGACGAGGCGTGCACCGCCGCGGACGGGCCGCGCTGCCGCACCATCGTCTTCTACCGGAAGAACCTGCTGCGCTTCGCCCGCGACCGGCGCGAGCTCACCGAGCAGGTGGGCGTGACGCTCCTGCACGAGCTCGGGCACCTGCACGGCGAGAGCGACGACGACCTGCGCGCGCGCGGCCTCGAGTAGCCGCGCGCCTCCCGTCAGCGCTCCTCCTCGTCCTCCTCGTCGGCGCCCTCGTGCACGTGCATCGCCTCGACCTCGGGCGCCTCCGGCGGCTCGGGCTCGGCGAGGTTGGCGAGGTCGTCCTCGGGGCCGGGGAAGTTGCCGCCCGAGTCGAGGCCGAGCGCGGTGGGCGCCGCCCCGCCCACGTTCTCGAGCGGCACGACCTTCTCGTCCGCCTCGGTGGCGAGCTCGCGCACCAACCGCTCGCTCGGCTGCGCGGTGACCTCGGGGTCGTCGGGGGCATCGTCTCGGAATCGCCGGGCCATGCCTCAAGGTAGGGTCCGCGTGGCGGGCGGTGAAGGGCGGGAGGGCGGCGTGCTCACGGCCCGGCGAGCGAGCGGTAGAGCGACTCGTACGCCTGGGCGCTGCGATCCCAGCTGAAGTCCTGCGCCATGCCCCGCAGCCGCAGCGCGCGGAAGGCGCGGGCGTCCCGGTAGGTCTCGAGCGCGCGGCGAACCGCAAGCAGCATCGCCTGCGGGTGGTAGTCGCGGAACTTGAAGCCGGTGCCGCGGTTGAGGCCGTCGTAGTCCTCGACCGTGTCGTCGAGCCCCCCGACCGCCCGGACGACGGGGACCGTCCCGTAGCGCAGCGAGTACATCTGGTTCAGTCCGCACGGCTCGAACCGGCTCGGCATGAGGAACAGGTCGGCGCCCGCCTCCATCCGGTGGGCGAGCCCCTCGTCGAAGCCGATCCGCGCCGCCATCCGCTCGGGCCGCTCGCGCGCGGCGCGCTGGAAGACCTCCTCCCACTCGCGCCGCCCGCTGCCGAGCAGGGCGAGCTGCAGCTCGCGCCCGAGCAGCTCGGCGAGGGCGGCGACGAGGAGGTCGATGCCCTTCTGGTCGGCGAGGCGCCCGACCATCGCGACGAGCGGGATCTCCGGGCGCTCCGGCAGCCCGAGCTCGCGCTGCAGCGCCGCCTTGCAGCTCGCCTTGCCGGTGAGATCGGCGGCGGAGTAGCGGGCCGGGAGGTGGCGGTCGGTCGCGGGATCCCACTCGGCGACGTCGATGCCGTTCAGGATGCCGTGGAGGTCCCGCGCGCGGTGGCGGAGCAGCGCGTCGAGCCCCACCCCGCCGTCGGGCGTCGTGATCTCCCGCGCGTAGGTGGGCGAGACGGTGGTGAGCGCGTCGGCGAACACCAGCCCCGCCTTCATGAAGTTGAGCTGATCGTGGAACTCCATCGCCTCGTAGCGGAAGACGTCCCACGGCAGCCCGAGCGCGGGCACGACGTGCTTCGAGAAGACGCCCTGGTAGGCGAGGTTGTGGATGGTGAAGACGGTGCGCGCGCCGGCGAGGGCGGCGTCGCGCGCGTGCTCGTGGCGGAGCAGGAACGGCACGAGCCCGGCCTGCCAGTCGTTCAGGTGGACGACGTGCGGCCTGAGCCCGAGCGCGGCGGGCAGGGCGAGCGCCGCGCGCGCGAGGTAGGCGAAGCGCTCGGCGTTGTCGGCGTAGTCGTGCGCCTCGCCGTAGAGCCCCCGCCGCGAGCCGAAGAAGTGCTCGTGCTCGACGAAGTACACCGGCGCGCGATCGCGGCTCACCCACAGCGTGGTCGGCTCGCCGCGCACGTCGAGGGCGCGGTGGAGTGGGTGGAGCCCGTGCGCGTGCGGGTCGATCGAGCCGTAGCGCGGCGTCACCACCGAGACCGCGTGCCCGCGTGCGGCCAGCGCGCGGGGGAGGGCCGCGGCGACGTCTCCGAGGCCGCCGGTCTTCGACCAGGGCGCCACCTCCGACGCCACGAACAGGATCTCCATCGTGCCCTCGAGCTTGGCCCGCTCAGGATCTCACGGGGGCTGCGCCCCCGCCCCGCCGAGCGGAGCTCGTCGGGGCCCCACCCCGGCTCGCCGGGTCCCGTGCGCCACCGCGGGCGGCTTCGCCGCTATCGCGGTGGCGCCCCGGCGG
>NZ_JALCYY010000060.1:23616-29999 GCF_022690685.1 Anaeromyxobacter terrae
CCCCCCCCGCCGGGCGGGGTCCGGGGCCCCCGCGCGGGGGGCTGGCCCTCTCGCGGGGGGCCGCCCCGGCGGGCTCGCTTCGCTCGCCTCTTCGCGAATCATGAGCGCGCTAGCCTTCCACCCGGCGGAGGAACTCGGCCGCCTCCTCCGGCGGCACGGGGTTGATGTGGAACCCGGAGCCCCACTCGAAGCCGGCGACCTGGGTGAGCGCGGGCATCACCTCGATGTGCCAGTGGTACGAGGGCGAGGCCGCGTCGCGCAGCGGGTTCGAGTGGACGATGAAGTTGAAGGCGGGATCGCCGAGCGCGGCCGCGAGGCGCCGGAGCGTCGTCCCGAGCGCCTGCGCGCAGTGCGCGAGCCGCTCCTTCGGCTCCGCCTCGTAGTTCGACTCGTGCCGCTTCGGCACGATCCAGGTCTCGAAGGGGCTGCGCGGCGCCCACGGCGCGAACACCACGAACTCGTCGTTCTCGTGGACGAGGCGGGAGCGCTCCTTCCGCTCCTGCCCGACGATGTCGCAGAAGATGCAGCGCTCCTTGTGCTCGTAGTGGCGCTTCGCGCCCTCGATCTCCTCGACCACCTGCCGCGGGACGACCGGGAGGGCGATGAGCTGGGAGTGCGCGTGGTCGAGCGACGCGCCGGCGAGCTGACCCTGGTTCTTGAAGAGCAGGATGTAGCGGAAGCGCAGATCGTTGCGGAGATCGAGGATGCGCGCCTTGAACGAGAACAGCACCTCGGTGAGCTCACCGTCGGTGAGGTCCTTCATCTGCCGCTCGTGCCGAGGCGTCTCGACGATCACCTCGTGGGCGCCGATCCCGTTCATCCGGTCGTAGATCCCCTCCGCCTCGCGATCGAGGTCGCCCTCGATCTTGAGCGCCGGGAAGCGGTTCGGCACGACCCGCACGGACCAGCCCGGCGCGTTCGCCGGCGCATGGGGTGGGCGGCCGGCCACGTACACCTCGCGCGGCGTCTTGTCCTCCTGCCCCGGGCAGAACGGGCACAGCCCCGGCTTCGCGGGCTCCTGCGGCCGCACGAGGTCGGAGGGCCGCCGCGCCCGCTCGGTCGCGATGATGACCCACCGCCCGACGATCGGATCCCTGCGCAGGTCCGGCATCGCGTCACCTCTCCTCGCGCGCCGGGCGCACCGTCACGCCGACCGCCGCCGCGACGGCCATGATGGCCGCGCCGCCGACGTAGGGGAACGCCATCGACCACTGCCCGTAGGTGAAGGTGCCCGCCTCGGGGCCGAGGATCCGCCCGAAGGCCGCGGCGGACTCGCCGATGCCGAGGGTCCCGCCCTGGTCCTCGGCGCGCGCGAAGCGCGAGAGGAGCGAGGAGAGCGCCGGCTGCGCGAGGCCGCTGCCCACGGCGAGCGGCGCGGTGGCGGCGAGGAGCCCCGGCACGCCCCCGGCGAAGGGGAGCGAGGCGAGCGCCGCGGCCTGGAGGACGAGGCCGGCGACGAGCAGCGGCTTCTCGCCGTAGCGGCGCGAGAGGCGGCCGACGAGCCCGCCCTGGACGATGACGAGCAGCACGCCGATGTACGCGAACACGTAGCCGACGTGCGACTCGGCGAGGCCGTAGCGCTCCTTCGCCAGGAAGGCGTACGTCGCCTCCATCATGCTGAAGGCGAGCACGGTGAGGAAGTAGATGCCGATGACGCGCCGGATCCCCGGCCGGCCGAGCTCCTCGCGCATCGCGGCGAAGCGGGGGCGGCGGTCGGTGGAGCGGCGCGCCGCCGGCTCGGGGAGGATGAACCAGGCGGCGGCGCCGTTCGCGGCGGCGAGCGCCGCGGCGGCGAAGCCCGGGAGCGCGAGCGAGTGGCGGGAGAGGATGCCGCCGATCGCGGGCCCGAGCACGAAGCCGAGGCCGAAGGCGGCGCCGATGATCCCCATGCCCTTTGCGCGCTCCTCCGGCGCGGTCACGTCGGCGACGAAGGCGCGCGCGATGGAGATGTTCGCGGTCGCGGCGCCGGCGAAGAGGCGCGAGAGGAGCAGCATGGGGAAGCTGTTCGCGAGGCCGTACATGGCGAACGCCACCGCGGTCATCGCGATCGAGCCGAGCAGCATCGGGCGGCGCCCGACCCGGTCGGAGAGGCGGCCCCAGATCGGCGCGAACACGAACTGCATCGCCGAGTAACCGGCGGAGAGGAGCCCGGTCCAGGCGGCGGAGGCCCCGAGCCGCTCCGCGTAGAGCGGCATCACCGGGATGACCATCCCGAAGCCGAGGAGATCGATGAAGACGATGACGAAGAGGATTGCGAGCGCGGACCGGTTCTTCACGGGTCCGGGAGGATAACCCGGGGCGGACGGGCGCGCAGGCGTTTCCCTCCGGCCCGCCCCTCACCGGGCGACACGATCGCGCCCCGCCCGCTTGGCCGCGTAGAGCCGCTCGTCGGCCCGGGCGAGGAGCGTCGCCCCGTCCTCTCCGGGCGCGAGCGCGGCGACGCCGGCCGACACCGTCACGGCGACGCGCTCGGCGCCGGCCTCGACCGGCGCGGCGGAGATCCGGGCGCGGATCCGCTCCGCCACCTCCGCGGCCGCGGCGAGCGTCGCGCCCGGCAGGAGCGCCGCGAACTCCTCCCCGCCGATGCGAGCGAGGAGGTCGCCTGCGCGGAGCGCCTCCGTCGCGCGCGCCGCCACCGCGGCGAGCACCGCGTCGCCCGCGGCGTGGCCGTGCGCGTCGTTCACGCGCTTGAAGTGGTCGACGTCGAGCGCGGCGAGCGCGAGCGCCGCCCCGTCGCGGACGGCGCGCGCGACCGCGCCCGCGAGCGCCTCCTCGAACGCCCTGCGGTTCGCGAGGCCGGTGAGCGGATCGCGCCGCCCGAGCGCGGCGAGCGCCTCGAGCTCGCGCGCGGCCTCGTCGCCGGCGGCGAGGTAGCGCATGACGAACGACCCGACGCGGATCCGGTCGCCGCTCGCGAGCCGCCGCGCGGAGACCGCAGCGCCGTTCACGAACGTTCCGTTCGTGGAGCCGAGGTCCTCCACGAGGTGCCCGCCGTCCGAGGGCGCGACCCGCGCGTGCCGGCGCGACACGTCCTCCGCCGGCAGCCGGAGCGCGCAGCCGGGATCGCGCCCGAGGAGGACCTCGCCCTCGAGCGGAAGCGACAGCCCGAGGAGCGCCTCGCCCTCGACGAACACGAGCCGCGCGCCACCGCTGGCCTTGGCGCCTGGCGTGGGCGGCCGGACCCGGGTCGCGTCGGACACCTCACACGCTCCAGTTCACGCGCTCGAAGTCCGCGTCCGGGACGGTGAACCTCACGAACCCGTGGCGCGGCAGCCGTTCGACCTCGACCTCCCCTCGCGCGGCGTGGACGCCCAGCGCGACCTCCGTGCCGGGCGCGAGCCCGAGCGCGGCGAACGGGAGCCGGGCCTCGAGCACCTGCGCGAAGGCCACCTCGCCGAGCTCGGCGCCGCGCAGGCGCGCCGGGCGCACCTTGCCGTCCCGCACGATCGAGAGCTCGATCGTCTCGTGCCGGTCGCCGGCGAGCAGGACGACGCGGACCTCCGACGCGAGCTCCGCGCTGCGCTCCGCCGACTCGGCTGGATCGAGCCGCAGGCAGAGCGCCTCGAGGTCGAACCCGTAGTGCAGCGCCTGGAACACCTGCGCGCCGCCGAACATGGAGCCGCGGTGCTGGCCGGGGCGGTGGACCCCCGCCCCCGCCCACTCGAAGTAGGTCGTCTCGCGGCCGTCGATGCGGGGCGCGAGGAGCGCGGTCGGCTCACGCGCGCCGCGCGCCTCGGTGCCGGCGAGGGCGACGCGCTTGATGGGCTCCACCGCCTCGCGCGGCGGCGTCACCCCGAGCAGCAGGCAGGCGCGCACGACGTGCCCGCGGAACAGCCCGTCGAACTCGGCGCCGAGGTCGGTCGCGAAGTCGTCGCCGTACCACCAGAACCAGTCCGAGGCCTCGGCGGCGTGCAGGTGCTGGCGCGCCCGCTCGAGCCGGTCCGCGGAGACCGTTCCCGCGCGCTCCGCCGCCGCGAGCGCCTCGCGAGCGCGGCCGAGCGCCGTCCAGGCGTGGCGGTCCTCGGCGTGCCCCATCCAGATCCGGTACGACGCCTCGATCCACGAGCCGGAGTGGATGCGGGTCACGATCCCGCCCTCCGCGCCGGCGGTCGCCTCGGACATCGTCACCGTCTCGACCGCGTCGCTCGCGGCGAGCGCGCCGTAGAGCCGATCGAGGAACTCGCGGCCGCTCTGCGGGTAGTGCTCCCACGCGTTCTCGCCGTCGAGGAACACGCCGACCGTCGGTCGGCCGGGGAGCCGCTCCGCCGCCCACGCCTTCGCGATCGACGCGACGTTCGCGACGAAGTCGCCCGCCGCCTCGCGCGCGGGCACGGCGGAGTAGGTGAAGCCGATCGCGTCCGAGAGCGCGCGGTCGCGGAAGAGCATCGTGAGCTCGCGCCCCTCGCCCGCGGCGACGCGCCAGGGCCGGTAGACCGACGCGAGCCGCGGCGCGCTCGGCGGGAGCGAGTGGAGCAGGACGCCCTCGTCGCTCCCCGCCCAGCGGACTCCCTCCCGCGCGAGCACCTCCACCGCCTCGGGCGACACCGCCCCCTCCGCCGGCCACATCCCGGCGGGCGGCCGGCCGAAGCGGCGGGCGTGGCTCGCGAGCGCCTCGCGCACGTGCCAGCGCGCGTCCTCCGGGTACGCGAAGCGCGGGGGGAGCTGCACGTGGGGGAGCGCGCGGCGCGCGGCGTCGGTGTCGCAGAGGAGCGGGAGGATCGGGTGGTGGTAGGGGGTCGCCGAGAGCTCGACCTGGCCGCGCTCGGCGAGCCGCGTCCAGCGCGGGACGATCCCCGCGAGGATCCGGCGCTGGGCGTCGAGCAGGAGGGCGACGTCGGCGCGGTCGAAGCCGCGGCCCTTCTCGCGCAGGGCGCCGAGCCCCTCGTCGTCGGCGAGGGCCCCGAAGCCCATCCAGGCGAGGTTGAAGTGGACCTGCAGGTCGGTGATCTCGGCGTCGGTGAACGCCGCCGCGAGCCGCACCACGTCGCGGCCGCGCAGGTCGCGCCCGCGCTTCTGGAGGAGCTCCCAGTAGCGCGGCACCGGCCGCACGTTGCGCGACCAGTCGACCATGAAGAAGCCACGCACGATCGCGGCGCGCTCGTCGGGCGCGAGCTCGTTCGCCGGGCGGGCGGTGAGCGCGAGGAAGCGGTCGCGCGCGCGGCCGGCCACGTAGTCCTCGAGCTGCTCGAGCAGGATGGGGGTGAAGTTGACGGTGCAGCGGATGCCCGGGTGCCGCTCCAGGATCCACGCCATGTCGTTGTACGCCCGGGTGGCGTGGAGCCTCACCCAGGGCAGGAGGTACTCGCCCGTGTCCGCGTCCCGGTAGGGCGGCTGGTGCATGTGCCACAGGAGCGCGAGCCGTGCCTTCTGCATGGAGCAGAACCGTAACGGCCGGGCGTCCCCGGCGCCTAGCGCCGGACGCGGGTACCGAGCGCGGGCGGCGGCGGGGCGCCCGAGGCGGTGGAGAGCGGCCCGCCCTCGCTCCGGATCTTCCACTCCTCCCAGAGGTTCAGGACGAGCGAGACGTCGCGCAGCGGCACCTTCTTGTCGAGGTGCGGGAACTCCGCGATGAACGCGTCGTAGAAGTTCGCGTAGCGCGTCGGCGTGAAGTAGCGGAGCAGCGTCTCGCGGCCGTGCGCGTCGACGTCGAGGAACTCGATCCCCATGCCCGTCGGGAAGGCGCGGTCGCCGTGCGGGACGACGTGCGCGATCTGCGAGCGGATGGCGAGCGGCCCGTCCGGCAGGGCGAGCTCCACGTAGAGCTCGAGCCCGGCGCGGAGCAGGAAGTTCGACGCGACGAACAGCCCGCCGAGGCCGAGGTTCTTCGAGGTGGCGAACGCCTCGAAGCGGAGCCCGTCCTCGCCCGGGATGAAGAGGCGGCACGGGAGCTCGATCTCGATGCGCTCGTAGCGGCGGGGCTCGCTCATGGGACGAGGACGATAGCACCGCGCGAGCCGTCCGAGCGAACGCCTGCCTGCTCGCCTTCCGGTGCCGATGTGCGCCCGCAGGCGCTCCGCGGCGACCCGCGGCGCGCCTCACCCCCAGAGCTTGCCCGAGCCCTTCGCCTTGAGCTCGCCCATCTCCTTCGCGAGCCGCCCGAGCCGATCCGTCTTGTCGGCCACCTCGCGCTGGAGCCGCGCGATCTTCACGTCACGCTCGGCGAGCTGGGCGGCGAGCGCCTCGCGCTCGGCGCTCGCCGACCGGAGCGCCTCGTCCGTGGCGTCGATCGCGGGGAAGTCCTTCACCTCGATGTCCAGGATCGCCGCCCCCGCGTCCTCCGCCACCCCCGGGGCGGGCGCCGCGCGCGCCGCCTCGGCCGCGGCCTCCGCGTCCGCCGCGCGCCGGAGCGCCTCGGAGAGCGCGTCGCGCAGGCGCGCCGCGTC
>NZ_JALCYY010000061.1 GCF_022690685.1 Anaeromyxobacter terrae
CCTCCCCGTCGCTCCGCGACGGGGCCCCTCCCTGCGGTTCGCGACGTATTCCCACGTGCAAGGCGAGCCGAACACGTTGGTGCCCACACGGACCCCGCGTCGGGGCTTCCTCCGCGGGGCGAGTGGCGTTATACCCGCGGCGGTTCGCTCCACCCGGAGGTCATCCGTGTCCCGCACCTCGCTCCTCCGCGGCGCCGCCGCGGCCCTCCTCGCCGTCGTCGCCTCGGGCTGCAGCCGCTCCGGGGCGGCCATCGAGAAGACCTTGCCGGTCCTCCCCGGCGAGGCCTGGGACGGCGCGCACGCCGCGCTCTCCCGGCTCGATCCGAACGCCCATGACGCGACCGTCGCCGGTGGCCGCGCGACCACGGCGAAGGCGGAGCTCGTCATCGGGGGCGTCCGCTTCGACGAGGTGAGGATCACGGGCAAGGCGGATCTGCCCCGGGTCCGCGCGGTCTCGCTCGCGACGCGGCCGCCGTCGAGCGGCTGCGATCACATCCGCGACGAGCTCGTGAAGGCGCTCGGGCCCGCGTGGAACGTGGGCGAGACGCAGCTCGGCGCGATCACCGCGCGGCGCGAGGGGCAGATCGCCCGGATCGTCTGCAACGGCGCGGAGCTGTCGCTCACCATCGCCGGTTAGGTGCTGGGCCCCCGGCCGTACGACCGGCCCGGGGCAGCGTGCTACCCTCGCCGCGGCCGATGCCCGACGACGCCCCTCCGCTCGCGCGCGCCAAGGCGCTCGCGCTCCGCTTCCTCGCGAGCCGCGCCCGCACCGAGGCGCAGGTCCGCGCCCGGCTCGCCAAGGCGGAGCTCTCCGCCGAGGCGGACGCGGTGGTGGGCTGGCTCCGGGGCCTCGGCTACCTCGACGACGCCGCGTATGCCCGGGCCCGAGCCCGCGCGCTCGTCGCGCCCGGCCGGCTCGGCCCCCGGCTCGCGGAGCGGAGGCTCCGCGCGGCAGGCATCCCCGACGCCGCCGCCCGCGCGGCGATCGCGGGCGCGATCGGCGACGCCTCGGCGGAGGGGGAGGGCGGAGAGGTCGCGCTGTGCCGGGCGCTCGCGGAGCGCCGGGCGCGCGGAGCCGCGCTCTCGGCGCTCGACGACCGGGCGCGCCAGCGGCTCGCGCGCTTTCTCCTCGGGCGCGGGTTCGCGGGCCCGGTCGTGGCGAGGGTCCTCGGGATCTGGGAGGACGGCTGACCGCCGTCGCCTGGCGGCTGCGCGCCGGCCGGGCCTCTGTTATCCTCCCCGGCCTCATGCGCCTCCCCGCCGCCCTCGCGCTCTGCGTCCTCCTCGCCGCGTGTGGCTCGAAGCGCGTCAGCTTCAGCGGCCAGCTCAAGTACGGAGCCACGGCCGAGGCCAACTACGAAGCCGGCGTCGACGAGCTGAAGCACGACAACTTCGCCGAGGCGGTGAAGTTCTTCGAGTACGTCCGCACCAAGTACCCGTTCTCGAAGTACGCGCCGCTCTCGGAGCTCAGGCTCGCCGATCTCAAGTTCGACCAGGAGCGCTACACCGAGGCGGCCGACGCGTACCAGCAGTTCGTCACGATGCACCCGACGCACGAGGAGGTCGACTACGCGGAGTTCCGGGTCGGCGTCTCGTACCTGCGCGACGCGCCGGGGAACTTCGTGCTGTTCCCGCCGGCGTACGAGAAGGATCAACGCCAGGTGGAGAAGGCCGCCCGCGCGCTGCGCGACTTCGTGCAGGCGAAGCCCGAGTCCAAGCACGCGGCCGAGGGGAAGAAGCTCCTCGCGGAGGCGGAGGGGCGGCTCGCGAGCCACGAGTGGTACGTGGGCGAGTACTACTTCAAGCGCGGGCACTGGGCCGGCGCGGCGGGGCGCTACGAGGCGCTCGTCTCGAAGTACCCCGGCTCGCGCCACGAGGTGGAGGCGCTCATGAAGCTCGCGCGCTCCTACCTCGAGATCGACGAGAAGCACCGGGCCCGCACCGCCCTGCAGAAGCTCATCGTGAAGCACCCGCAGGACCCGCGGCGCCCGGAGGCGGAGAAGCTCCTTGCGTCGATCCGGTGAGCCGCCGGCCGCGCCGCCGCCGGAGCTCGGCGAGCGCGCGCGCGGCCGACGCGAGCGCGCCGCGCGGGTGGGCGCCCCCCACCTCGTCCCGTCGCTCGTCGCCATCGCCGCCGCCCTCGCGGTCTGGGCGCTGTGGGGCAAGGTCTCCTGCGGCGACCCCCGGGTCGCGCTGGGTAGCCCCGAGACGCAGGTGAAGGCCGCGCTCGCGAAGCAGGATCGTGCGCGGGTGCCGGACGTGTACGGCTTCCGCGCCGGCGGCGTCGCGTCGCTCCGCTCCGTGCGCTTCGCGGACGTGGTGGTCGCGATGGACGGGGGCAAGGCGCGGGTCCTCGCCGTCGTCGAGGCGGAGGGAGACGTCGCGTGGCAGGACGAGGGCGCGCGCATCTCCTACGTCGGGCGCGAGGCGTTCGAGATGACCCGCTGCAGCGCCGCGGGCTGGTGCGCCGACGGGCGTCAGTTCGCGGAGCTGAAGGGCGTGCTCGCGGCGCTGTTCCGCCGCGAGGACGCGTTCAACCGGCGCGACCCGGAGGCCTACGCGCGGCTCGTCTCGGAGCGCTACGCCGGGAACGGCGGGCGGGACGCGTTGCTCGCGCGCCTCGGCGAGGACCTGCGGGCGGACCCGCCGGCGCGCGTGCGCATCCACGCGTGGCAGATCCGCGTGGAGCGGGATCGCGCCATCGTGGGCGAGGACCAGGAGCTCACGATCGGCGACGGGCCGCCGCGCACGCTGCGCGCGCGCTACGAGCTCCTGCGCGAGGGGGAGCGCTGGGCGATCGTGTCGGGCTTGTAGCGCCGCGCGTGCTACGCTGCGCGGCCGGGAGGGTTCCCCGTGGACGACACCCTGAAGCAGGCGCTCGCGCTCGGGCGCGCCTACTACCTCAAGAAGGACTACGGCCTCGCGGAGACGTACCTGACGCAGGTCGTCGAGTCGAACCCGTCCTTCGCCGACGTCTACAACATGCTCGGGGTCGTCTACCACGACCAGGGGCAGTACCAGAAAGCGCTGCGCGCCTTCGAGGCGGCGCTCCGGATCAACCCCGGGTACACGGACGCCGCGCTCAACCTCGCCGTCACGTACAACGACACGGGCAAGTACCGCGAGGCGCAGGAGACCTACCGCCACGCGCTCTCGCGCTCGGGCGCGGCCCACGGGAAGCTCGACCGCTTCGTCCAGGGCAAGCTCGCGAACATGTACGCCGACATCGGCGACGTGTACCTGTCCGCCGGGCTCCACGACGAGGCGATCGCCGAGTACCGGCGCGCGCTCGCGCTCGGGCCCTCGTTCTGCGACGTCCGCGCGAAGCTCGCGGGCGCGCTCCGCGACGCCGGCGATCGGGAGTCGGCGATCCGCGAGTACGAGGAGGTCGTGCGGCAGAACCCCTCCTACGTCCTCGCCCGGCTGAACCTCGGGCTCGCGCTGTACGGCGGCGGGCGCAGGGACGATGCGGTCGCGCAGTGGCGCGCCGTGCTCGAGGTCTCGCCCGGCAACCGGAACGCGGAGCTCTACTTGCAGGTCGCTGGGGCGTAGCCGAGCAGGCTCCGTTGCCTGCCCGCGGGCCCGCCGGTATGGGGAACGCATGGAGCCCGAGAAGAAGATCCGGCTGACGAGCTTCAGCCACGGCGCGGGTTGAGCCTGCAAGATCCGCCCGGCGGATCTGGCGCAGGTGCTGCGCCACGTGCCCAGGATGGAAGACCCGCGCGCGCTGGTGGGGACCGAGACGCGCGACGACGCCGCCGTGTACCGGCTCTCGGACACGGAGGCGATCGTCGAGACCGTCGACTTCTTCACGCCGGTGGTGGACGACCCCTACTGGTTCGGCCGGATCGCCGCCGCGAACGCGCTCTCGGACGTGTGGGCGATGGGCGCGCGGCCGCTCTTCGCGCTCAACCTCGTCAGCTGGCCGGTCGGGAAGCTGCCGATGGAGCTGCTCGGCGAGGTGCTGCGGGGCGGGGCCGAGTCCGCGCGGCTCGCGGGCGCGCCCATCCTCGGCGGCCACTCCATCGATGATCCCGAGCCCAAGTACGGCATGGCGGTCACCGGGATCGTCCACCCCGATCGCGTCCTCAGGAACGTCGGCGCGCGCGCGGGCGACGTCGTCCTCCTCACGAAGCCGCTCGGGACCGGCATCGTGACGACCGCCATCAAGCGGGAGGAGGCCGGCGCCGCGCTCGTGGATCGCGTGATCGAGGTGATGAGCGCGCTCAACCGGACGGCGGGCGAGCTCCTCGCGGCGAGCGGCGCCGTGCACGCGCTCACGGACGTCACCGGGTTCGGGCTGCTCGGCCACGGCTGGGAGATGGCCGAGGGCTCCGGGGTGACGCTGCGGCTCCGGGCCGAGGCGATCCCGGTGCTCCCCGGCGTCCGGGAGCTGGCCGCGAAGGAGGTCGTGCCCGGCGGCTCGCGCGCGAACCTCGCCTGGGTCCGGCCGAACGTGCACTTCGCCGAGGGCCTCCACCCGACGACGCCCATCATCCTCGCCGACGCGCAGACGAACGGCGGGCTCCTCGCCGCGGTCGATCCGAGCCGCGCCGCCGCGCTGCTCGAGGCCCTCCGCGCGGCCGGCGTGGAAGCGGTCGAGATCGGCGACGTGGTCGCCGGCGAGCCGCCGAGGATCGAGGTCCTGTAGCCGGCGAGCCGGGGCCGGGGCGCAGCCCCCGTGAGATCCTCTGCTAGAATCCGGGCCGATGCTCGCCCCGCTCGCCGCCGCGCTCCTCCTCGCCGCCGCGCCGCGCGCGCCCGGGTTCGTCGCCGTGGTGGATCCGGGCCACGGCGGCGATCAGGAGGGGGCGCTCTCGCCGCTCGGCGACAAGGAGAAGGACGTCGCGCTCGAGATCGCGCGCCGCGTGGCCGCGCGGCTCCGGGCGATCGGCGGCAAGGTGGTGCTCACCCGCACCGGCGACATCGCCGTGCCGCTCGCGAACCGCGCCGCGATCGCGAACGCGCTCCGCGCGGATCTGTTCGTCTCGGTGCACCTCAACTCCATGCCGTCGGCCGAGGCGCGCAGGCACCTCGCGGGCGTCGAGACCTACTTCCTCTCCGCCGACGCGACCGACGCCTCGGCGACGGCGGTGGCCGCGCGCGAGAACGCGGATCGGCTCGCGGGAGAGCCCGTGCTCGATCCGGCCGATCCGGTCGCGGCCATCCTCCAGGACCTCGAGGACCAGGACGCGCTCGCGGGCTCGTCGCGCCTCGCGTACGCGGTGCACGAGAAGCTCGTGGGAGCGCTCGGCGCCGAGGATCGCGGCGTGAAGCAGGCGCCGTTCTACGTGCTCGCCGGGGCGCGCATGCCTGCGGTGCTCCTCGAGGTCGGCTTCATCTCGCACGACGGCGAGGCGGCGCGGCTGCGCACGCCCGCGTACCAGGAGCGGATCGCCGCCGCGGTCGCGGAGGGCGTCGCCGCCTGGCGGAACGCGACCCGCCGGGCGAGCAGGTAGGCCGGCCGCGGTCAGCGAGCCGGCGGGAGCGGCGGGCCGGACCGCTCGCCCTCCGGGTAGGCTCCGGCGGGCGCGACGGGCGAGGTGTCGTCCCAGCCTCGGCAGGCGCACACGACGCAACCCCGGGTCCGGTCGGTCGCGCACTCCGGCTCGCCGATGCACCGGCGCCGCTCCTGCCCGGGGCAGAGCCCGGAGCGGTTCGCGGTGAGGCATCCCGCGGCGAGGGCGGCGGCGATCGCGACGACGAGGGGGCGCATGCGGGGCCTTCGCGGGACAGCAAAGCACGCGGCCGGGGTACGGTCGAGTCCGTGGCGCCGCCGGGCGCCGCGTGCTATCTCGCCGCCCCATGCGCACGAACGGCCGCGGCCTGCGAGATCTCCGGAACGTCCTCCTCGAGCCCGGCGTGTCGAAGCACGCGGAGGGCTCCTGCCTCGCGCGCTTCGGCGACACGCACGTGCTCTGCACCGCGACCATCGACGAGAAGGTCCCGCCGCACGTCTACGGCACGGGCGCCGGCTGGGTGACCGCGGAGTACGGGATGCTGCCGCGCTCGACCCACGAGCGGATGGCCCGCGAGGCCGCGCGGGGCAAGCAGGGCGGCCGGACGCTCGAGATCCAGCGGCTCATCGGCCGCGCGTTGCGCGCCGCGATCGACCTGCGCGCGCTCGGCCCGCGGACGATCACGCTCGACTGCGACGTCATCCAGGCGGACGGCGGCACGCGCACGGCCGCCATCACCGGCGGCTACGTGGCGCTCGTCCTCGCCGTCCGCGCGCTGCAGCAGAAGAAGACCGTCGCCCGGAACCCGGTCGCGCGGAGCGTCGCGGCGGTGTCGGTCGGGATCGTCGAGGGCGAGGTCTGCGTCGACCTCGACTACGGCGAGGACTCGACGGCGGAGGTGGACATGAACGTCGTCGCCACCGGCGACGGCGCGCTCGTCGAGGTGCAGGGGACCGCGGAGGGAAAGCCGTTCCCCCGCGCCGACCTCGACCGGATGGTCGACGCTGCGCTCGAGGGGATCGGTCGCCTCAAGGAGCACCAGGAGCAGGCGCTGCGGAGGTAGTCCACGGTGGACCTCTTCTTCGCGACCACGAACCCGGGCAAGCTGCGCGAGCTGCGCCGGCTGGTCTCCGGCCTCTCGATCCGCGTCGTCTCGCCGGAGGATCTCGGGCGCGAGCTCTGCGAGGTGGAGGAGGACGGCGCGACGTTCCAGGCGAACGCGGAGAAGAAGGCGGCCGCGTATGCGCGGTTCGCCGGCATGCACGCGCTGGCCGACGACTCGGGGCTGTCGGTGGACGCGCTCGGCGGCGCCCCCGGCGTCCGCTCCGCGCGCTGGTCCGACGAGGATCCCGGGCCCGCGCCGGCGAGCCCCGTGTGCGAGCTCGCCGAGGCGGCCGCCGCCGAGCTCGGCCCGGTCGCGGGGCGCGCCGCGCGCGACGAGCGGAACAACGACAAGCTGCTCCGCTCCCTCGGCGGCCTGCCGGACGAGCGGCGCGGCGCGGAGTACGAGGCGGTCCTCTCCGTGGCGCGCGCAGACGGGACGATCGTCGCGAGCGTGACCGGGGTCTGCCGCGGACGCATCGGGCACGCGCGGCGCGGGACGGGCGGGTTCGGCTACGACCCGCTCTTCGTGCCTGCGGCGCAGGACGGGCGGACGATGGCGGAGCTCTCGCCCGAGGAGAAGGACGCGCTCTCGCACAGGGGCGACGCCTTCCGGAAGCTCCGTCCGGTGCTCGAGCGGATCGCGCGCGAGGGCGCTTGACGCCAGCACGGCGAGAGGCTACAGACGGGCGTTCTCGGAAACGGGGTGGCCTCGGGCCTCCTCCAGCGTCCGGGGCGTAGCGCAGCCTGGTAGCGCGCCTGCCTTGGGCGCAGGAGGTCGCGGGTCCGAATCCCGCCGCCCCGATCTTTGACAGCATGGGATGGCCGGGACGGCCGGGCAGCTCGCGCGGCGTCCCCAGCAGTATGCGCCCGTAGCTCAGATGGATAGAGCGTCGGCCTTCGAAGCCGCAGGTCGGGGGTTCGATTCCCTCCGGGCGCGCCAGATCGTATTACGGTGAGTATAGCTCAATCGGTAGAGCACTGGACTGTGGATCCGGGGGTTAAGGGTTCGAGCCCCTTTACTCACCCCATTTGTTTTCAGCACGAACTCTTCACGCGCCCGTAGCTCAGCTGGATAGAGCAGCGGCCTTCTAAGCCGCGGGTCGGGGGTTCGACTCCCTCCGGGCGCGCCATTCGCGTTCGGCGCGGAGGCGCAGCCGGATGAGGCTGCGCCGGAGCGCGACGGGGGTCCGGGGGCGAAGCGACGCAGCGACGCCGCAGCCACGGCGACGGTCGCGCGAAGCCCCCGGTAAGAAGCCCGGGGGTTCGACTCCCTCCGGGCGCGCCATTCGCGTTCGGCGCGGAGGCGCAGCCGGATGAGGCTGCGCCGGAGCGCGACGGGGGTCCGGGGGCGAAGCGACGCGGCGACGCCGCAGCCACGGCGACGGTCGCGCGAAGCCCCCCGGTAAGAAGCCCGGGGGTTCGACTCCCTCCGGGCGCGCCAATCGCGTTCGGCGCGAAGGCGCAGCCGGATGAGGCTGCGCCGGAGCGTGGCGGGGGTGCAAAGCCGCCGTTGACATACTGCGAGGACGCTGCTAGATACGCGGCCCCTCGGCCATCCCGAGCAGCACTCGGGCGCATAGCTCAACTGGCAGAGCAATGGACTCTTAATCCATAGGTTGAAGGTTCGATTCCTTCTGCGCTCACACGACGGGGATCTGGCGAAAGCCGGGTCCCCGTCGACCTTTTCTGGTGTCGCGCTCGCGCGGAGAAGCCGGGGCGCGGTCGGGCCGGCTAGTCCTTCTTGCCGCCCTCGATCACGCCGAAGCGGGGGCGCTTGCGCTCGGGCGGGCGCAGGATGCCGCCGATGATCGACGGCCAGGGCAGGGCGCAGTCGAAGCGGCGGCCGCGGAACGTAAGCTCCGCGCGGACGCCCCACTCGTCGAGCAGCACCTCGCGGGCGTCGCGCCCGGCGACGAGGTTCAGCCGGACGAGCTCCTCGTCGTGCAGGTAGTCGGGGAGCTCCACGCCCGGCGCCGCCGGCGCGACGATCACGCACTCGATCGCCTGGGCAGCCCGGCAGGCCTCCAGCATCTCGGGGTAGCGGCGCTGCAGCGCGTACAGCTCGAGCACCCCCTCCGCCCACGCGGGGCAGCCGGGCAGGCACTTCTCTTCCGGGGGATGCTGATGGACGACCGTCACGGGCCCTCTCGTACTACAAACCCGGGCCGTCGTCTGCGGCGGGCGTGGTAAACGTCGTCGCCACCGGGGCGGGTGGCGGAACTGGCAGACGCACCAGACTTAGGATCTGGCGCCGCGAGGCGTGAGGGTTCGAGTCCCTCCCCGCCCATTTCGCGCTTGACCGCGCCCGCCCGGCGCACATAGCACTACCGGCTTTCCGCCGATCCCGCAGAAGGGCCCGAAACGACATGAAGATCCAGGTCGAGAACGTCTCCCCAGTCGAGAGGAAGGTCAGCATCGAGGTCGATCCCGACCGCGTCGCCCAGGAGCTCGAGCGCGCGTACGTCGGGCTGGGGCGGCGCGTGAAGCTCCGCGGCTTCCGCCCGGGCAAGGCGCCGCGCAAGGTGCTCGAGCGCCAGTTCCGCGCCGAGGTCGAGAGCGAGGTCCTCGAGAAGATCGTCCAGCAGACGTTCTCCGAGGCCGTGAAGGTCGAGTCGATCCCGCTCGTCGCGCCGCCTCACGTCTCGGTGTCGGAGGGCGTCTCGGACGGCAAGCCGGTCCGCTACACCGCGCGTGTCGAGGTGAAGCCCAGGATCGAGCCCAAGGACTACCGCGGCCTGGACGTCACCCGGAAGCCGCCGGAGGTCACCGACCCGATGGTGTCCGACGAGCTGACGCGCCTCCAGGAGTCGATGGCACAGCTCGTCCCGGCCGAGGGCCGGTTCGAGGCGCAGGAGGGCGACTGGGCGGTCGTCGACCACGAGGGGACGATCGAGGGCAAGCCGTTCGAGGGCGGGAAGGCCGAGGGCGTCACCGTGAAGGTCGCGCCGGGCGCGATCTCCGAGGGGAACCTCGAGGCCCTGAAGGGCAAGAAGCTGGGCGAGACGGTCGAGCTCGACGAGCCCTTCGCGGCGGATCACCGGGTCGAGGAGCTCCGCGGCAAGGTGGCCCACATGAAGGTGACCCTGAAGGCGCTCAAGACGCGCCAGCTCCCCGCGCTCGACGACGCGCTCGCGAAGGAGGTCGGCATCGAGGGGATCGAGACGCTCGACGCGCTGCGTGCGCGCATCCGCGCGGATCTCGAGAAGCGCGAGAAGCGTCGCGCCGAGACCGAGGTGAAGGACGCCCTCGTCAAGGCCGCGCTCCAGAAGAACGAGTTCGAGGTCCCGCCCGCGCTCGTGGAGCGCGCGATCGACGCGATGCTGGAGGGTGCGGCCGAGCGGTTCGCCCGCTCCGGGATCGACATCCGCCAGCTCGAGCTCGACTTCGCCCGCATGCGGGCGGACATGCGCGAGCAGGCGCTGCTCCAGGTCCGGGGCGCGCTCCTCCTCGAGGCGATCGCCGACGCGGAGAAGATCGAGGTCACGGACGAGGACTTGCAGGCCGAGGCCGCGCGCATCGCGGAGGAGCTCGGGGCGCCCCTTGCGAAGGTCCAGCAGCAGATGCGCGGCAAGGACGCGCGGGAAGCACTAAAGAACAGGGTACGGGAGGACAAGGCGCTCGCCTTGCTGTCCTCGTCCGCCAACTTCCAGTCCGCCTAGAACCGGGGTCCCCTGCCATGCCCTACATCCCGATGCCGTACGTCGTCGAGCAGACGCACCGCGGCGAGCGCAGCTACGACATCTACTCGCGCCTGCTCAAGGACCGGATCGTGTTCCTCGGTACGCCGATCGACGACGACGTCGCGAACGTCGTGATCGCGCAGCTCCTGTTCCTCGAGTCCGAGGACCCGGACAAGGACATCAGCCTCTACGTCAACAGCCCGGGCGGCTCGGTGACCTCGGGCCTCGCGATCTACGACACCATGCAGTACGTGAAGCCGCAGGTGTCCACGATCTGCCTCGGGCAGGCGGCGAGCATGGGCGCGTTCCTCCTCGCGGGGGGCGCGGCCGGCAAGCGCTTCGCCGTGCCGAACGCGCGGATCATGATCCACCAGCCCATGGGCGGCTTCCAGGGCCAGGCGACCGACATCGACATCCAGGCGCGCGAGATCCTGCGGCTCAAGGCGAAGCTGAACGACATCCTCGCGAAGCACACCCGCCAGCCGCTCGAGCGCATCGAGAAGGACACCGACCGCGACTACTTCATGGGTGCCGGCGAGGCCAAGGAGTACGGCCTCATCGACGACGTCATCGTGCACAAGCCGAAGGCGACGGAGAAGAAGTCGCAGTAACATTCGAAGAGGGCGTCGCGCCGGGGTACCCCGAGGGGCAGCAGCCGGGTGAGCGTGCTCGTGACGAGGAGGTAGGCTTTGGAGAAGCGCGAGACCTTGAGCTGCAGCTTCTGCGGAAAGTCGCAGAAAGAGGTCAAGAAGCTCATCGCCGGACCGACGGTCTACATCTGCGATGAGTGCATCGGCCTCTGCAACGACATCATCGCGGAGGAGATCGCCGGCGAGGAGAAGCGCGAGCAGAAGCTCCGCGTGCCGCGCCCGTCGGAGATCAAGATCATCCTCGACGAGTACGTGGTCGGGCAGGAGCGGGCCAAGAAGACGCTCGCCGTCGCCGTCCACAACCACTACAAGCGCATCGAGAGCCGCGTCTCGATCGACGACGTCGAGCTGCAGAAGTCGAACATCCTCCTCCTCGGCCCGACGGGCTCGGGCAAGACGCTGCTCGCGCAGACGCTCGCCAAGATCCTGAACGTCCCGTTCACGATCGCGGACGCGACGACGCTCACCGAGGCGGGCTACGTCGGCGAGGACGTCGAGAACATCATCGTGAACCTGCTGCAGGCCGCGGATCACGACATCGAGCGGGCGCAGAAGGGCATCGTCTACATCGACGAGATCGACAAGATCGCCCGCAAGAGCGAGAACCCCTCCATCACCCGCGACGTCTCGGGCGAGGGCGTGCAGCAGGCGCTCCTCAAGATCATCGAGGGGACCATCGCGAACGTCCCCCCGAAGGGCGGCCGGAAGCATCCGCAGCAGGAGTTCCTGCAGGTCGACACCACGAACATCCTCTTCATCTGCGGCGGCGCCTTCTGCGGACTCGAGCAGATCATCGAGCGCCGCTCCGGCGGGCGCAGCCTCGGCTTCGGCTCCGACGTCACCTCGAGGAGCGAGAAGAACATCGGCGAGCTGCTCGCGATGGTGGAGCCGGACGACCTGCTCAAGTTCGGGATGATCCCCGAGTTCGTGGGGCGGCTCCCAGTCATCACGAGCCTCGAGGAGCTCGACGAGCCGGCGCTCATCGAGATCCTCACGAAGCCGCGGAACGCCCTCGTGAAGCAGTACAAGAAGCTGCTCGAGATGGACGGCGTCTCGCTCAAGTTCACGGACGGCTCGCTGAAGTCGATCGCCCGCGCGGCCATGAAGAACAAGGCCGGCGCTCGCGGCCTGCGCGCCATCCTCGAGAGCGCGATGCTCGACATCATGTACGACGTGCCGAGCCGCCGGAACGTCCGCGAGATCGTGATCTCCGAGGACGTGATCGACAAGAAGGAGGCGCCGCTCGTGGTGATGCAGAAGGAGGCGGAGAGCGCGTAGGCTCCCGCCGCCGCGCCCGCTCCATCGACGGGGCCGCCTCCGGGCGGCCCCGTTCGCTCATGGCGCGGCGCCGGCGTGCGCCCCGCGTCCTGGAGGTTCAGTCGCCCGCGAGGAGCCCGGGCCACCAGCGGTAAGTGCACGCCTCCCTCCCGGACTGCTGGACGACCGTGCCGTCCCAGCCCTGGTCGGCGACGCGCGTCGTGCAGCCGCTCGCGTCCTCGTGCAGCACGACCCGCCCGCAGCGCCGCCCGGATGGAGAGAGGAGCTCGATCTCCTGCGTGCAGGAAGGCGCGCCGAGCCCCGGCGGCGGGAAGAGGGCGTAGCCGCGATTGCCGCGCGTGAACCGGTAGGTGAAGCCCTCCCGCTCCACGAGCCAGGACGGCGCCGGCTGCAGGGTCGTGCCGAGGTGGGCGATGCGCGAGGTCCACGTCGTGCCGATTCGCACGGCGATGTCCCCGTCGAGCAGCGGCTCCAGGGCCCAGTTCCCGTCCAGCAAGGGCGCCACCCGCTCGACCGGGCCGAAGTCGCCGTATTCGACCCAGCCCGTCGCCACGAGCCGGCACGCGATGTCCGTCCAGGCCACCTCGAACGAGCCCGTTCCCTGCGACGAGACGTGCAGCGCCTCGCCCCGGTTCGACACCCCGCACGCCATCGCGAGCGGCTCGCTCCCCATGCTGCCCACGCCGACGTGGGTCCGGCAGCGCACCTCGCCGGCGGCGTCGAAGCGCGTGACGGGGACGGCGTGGAAATGGTTGTGGAACTGGTCGACGCCGGCGACGTCGCTGACGGAGCCGCCGAGCGGATCCTCGCAGAGAGCGGCGCGGAAATAGGACGTTCCCGGATCGGTGGTGAGCCACGTGCGGCTCACGCTGCTTGCGTCGGGCGAGACCGACAGGTGGTCCACCTCGTACGGCCGTTCGGAGGACACGTCCAGCGCGTGCCAGCCGGACGGCTCGGGCTCGAGTGGCCAAGCGGAGAAGCTGCCGCGGACGCTCCCGTCCGCCGCGAACGTGTGCCACGTGACTCGTCCGGCGGCGTCCCTCGCGGCGACCGCCACGTGGCCCGTCCCGTCAGAGATGCCTCGGTCACAGACGCTCCCCGCCGCCGGATCGAGCGTCACCGTCACGGGCGAGGGCGCCGTCGATGGAACGAGTCCGGCGCACTCGTCCGAGGAGTCGAGCTGCTCGAAGGTCACGGTCGCCGGGGTCGGCTCCGGGGTCGGGGTCGGGGTCGGCTCGGGCGTGGGTTCCGGGACCGGTGTTGGCGAGCCGCCGTTGCACGCGAACGCGAACGACAGGACGATCGCGCACGCGGCGGCGGGGAGGGAGGAGGTCATCTCGTGCCTCCGTGGCGAGAGCCAGCAAGCCCACTCTCACGCAGAGCGACGCAGGCAACAAGCCGCCAACGGCTGCGGCGATGCGCGTGCGGGCGGTCGTACGCCGCGCCGTCAGTTCCGTACGCGGCCGCGTCTGCGCGTCGTGTCCGCCCGCCGCCGAGCCGGAGGACGCCTCGCCCGGCGGACAGGAAGGTCGCTCGCCAGGTCCCCGACCGGGCCCGCGAGGCCCCGTCTCCGGCGGGCGAGCCGTCCGCAGCTCACGGGCGGCGGGTCACTGAGCGTGGACGTAGCGGAACCACGCGAGCCGATCGGCGAGCGCCTCGCCCGTCGGCGCGTTCCAGCGCGGCGGCGCCGCCGCCCAGCGCGCGCGCAGCTCGGTCGCGCGCCCGCGCGCCTCCGCGAGGTAGCTCCGGCGCAGCGCCGCCGCGTCCGCGTCCGAGAGGGGCGGCTCGGCGGGCGCGGCGGGGCGCGCGAGGTCCGCGAGGTCGGTGACCCCGAGGTCGATCGGCAGGGGATCCGGGGGCGCGGGCTCGACGAGCCGCCAGATCCCGTCCATCCAGCCGAGCCGGTAGAGCGGCACGAACGCCTCGCCGTCGTCGGCGAGGAGCTCGATCGCGGAGAGGAGGAAGTCCACCTCCTCCGCCGTCGCGTGGTAGGGCAGGGAGATCCGGACCCAGCCCGGCTTCAACGCCTGCACGCCCGCGGCGATCGCGCGGCGGAACTCGGCGGAGCGATCCGGGCCGATGCCGAGGAGCCGGTGTCCGTACGGCCCGGCGCAGGAGCAGCCGGCGCGGCTCTGGATCCCGAACAGATCGTCGAGGAGGGTCGAGACGAGCCCGTGGTGGAGCCCCTCCACGTTGAACGACAGGATGGGCAGGCGCGGCCCGCCGGCCGGGCCGTAGAGCCGGACGCGCGGGTGGCGGCGCAGGCGCGCGCAGGCGGTCTCCGCCAGCGCGACGTCGTGGGCGAGGATGCGCTCCGGCCCCACGAGCTCCTTCACCAGGAACGCGAGCCCGGCGCGGACGTCCCCCAGGATGTCGGGCGTCCCGCCCTCCTCGCGCTCGGCGAGGTGGTGGGTGTAGTCGACCGAGAGCCGCGCGTGCGACCCGGGCGCCTCGCCGGGCCCGACGTAGTCCACGGTGCCCCCGCCCGGCCGCTCGGGCGCGCGGCTGCGGAACAGCTCGCGATGGGCGACGAGCACGCCGGAGCCCTCCGGCCCGCCCAGGAACTTGTGGGTGGAGAAGAAGATCGCGTCCAGCCGCTCGGCCGGATCCGCCGGGTGCATGTCGACCGGAACGTACGGCCCGGCCGCGGCGTAGTCGGCGCAGGCGAAGAAGCCGTGCGCGTGCAGGACGCGCGCGATCGCCGGCACGTCGGAGAGCGCACCGGACACGTTCGAGGCGGCGGAGAACGCGCCCACGCGGAGCGGTCGGCCGGCGTGCGCCCGGGCCTTGCGTGCGAGATCGTCGAGGTCGAGGCGGCCCGCGGCGTCGAGCTCGACCTCCACGACGTCGGCGATCGACTCGAGCCAGGGGAGCTCGTTCGAGTGGTGCTCGTACGGCGAGACGAGCACGATCGGCCGCTCGTCGTCCGGGATCGCGCGGGAGAGGGAGTAGCGGCGCTCGAGCGGCTCGGACACGCGCAGGCCGAGGAGGCCGACGAGCTTGTTCACGGCGGCGGTCGCGCCGCTCCCGACGAACAGGACCACGTCCTCGTCGGAGGCGTGCACGCAGCGGGCGATGGCGCGGCGGGAGTCCTCGCGCAGGCGCGTCATGGTCCGGCCGGTGATGGAGAGCGCGGTGTGCGTGTTCGCGTAGAGCGGCCGCGCCGCGGCGATCCGCGCCTCGACGAAGGAGAGCGCGCGTCCGGAGGCGGTGAGATCGGCGTAGGTCACGAGCCGCGGACCGAAGGGCGTCGTGACGACGGTGCGCCGGCCGAGCTCGGAGGCGCGGAGGAGGGCGGTGGCCTCGGAGAACGTCATCGCCCTCGGTTGTAGCCGCCCGGACGGCAGCGCGCCAAGCAGGCGATCTCGCGCCACCCTCGCCGGCGGATCGCCTGCCGGGAGACGGCGCCGCCCCGCGCGGGAATCGCCCTGGCGTGCGCGCCGTTCAGGGGCGGGTCGTCTCCGCGCCGCCACGGAGGGGCGCCGCCCGGCTCGCGCGCGCTGCCCCGCCCGGCGCTCCCGGGAGCGCTCGCGGTGTGCCCGGCCGGGCACGCGAAGTCCCTCTCTGGTGACCACGGTTCGGCTCGAAGAAGCCCGGCCGGTCCGCTGTTACATGGTGGTAGAAATCTCGAACCGCCGGCGGGTTCCCCCGCCTGGTCTCAAGGAGCAGAACGACGTGCCCATCTTCTCGCGCAACGACGACGGCAAGAGGGACGGGAAGAAGAGCCGCAGCCTGCCGCTCCTCCCGCTCCGCGACATCATCGTGTTCCCGCACATGGTGGTGCCGCTGTTCGTCGGCCGACAGAAGTCCATCGCCGCCCTCGAGGAGGCGATGGCCCATGACAAGACCATCCTCCTCTGCGCCCAGAAGAAGGCGAAGACGAACGAGCCCTCCGCCGACGACATCTTCGCGGTCGGGACGATCGGCACGATCATCCAGCTGCTCCGGCTGCCCGACGGCACCGTGAAGGTGCTCGTCGAGGGCAAGCTCCGCGCGCGCGTGAGGCGCTTCCTCGACTCCGAGCGGTTCCTGCTCGCGGAGGCGGAGGAGATCGAGGAGACGAGCGACCGGACCGTCGAGCTCGAGGCGCTGATGCGCTCCGTGCAGTCGACGTTCGAGGCCTACGTCAAGCTCAACAAGCGGATCCCGCCGGAGATGCTGACGAGCGTGGCGTCGATCGACGATCCCGCCCGGCTCGCCGACACGATCGTCGCGCACCTCTCCCTCAAGCTGAACGACAAGCAGTCGATCCTCGAGACCGAGTCGCCCACCAAGCGGCTCGAGAAGCTCTACGAGCTCATGCAGGGTGAGATCGAGATCCTGCAGGTCGAGAAGAAGATCCGGACGCGCGTCAAGAAGCAGATGGAGAAGACGCAGAAGGAGTACTACCTCAACGAGCAGATGCAGGCGATCCAGAAGGAGCTCGGAGAGCGCGACGAGTTCAAGAACGAGATCCAGGAGCTCGAGGAGAAGATCAAGAACAAGAAGATGTCGAAGGAGGCCACCCTCAAGGCCAAGAAGGAGCTCAAGAAGCTCAAGATGATGAGCCCGATGAGCGCCGAGGCCACGGTGGTGCGCAACTACATCGACTGGATCCTCTCGCTCCCCTGGTACGAGTACACCGAGGACAAGCTCGAGATCCCCGAGGCCGAGCGGATCCTCGACGAGGATCACTACGGGCTCAGGAAGCCGAAGGACCGAATCCTCGAGTACCTCGCCGTCCAGAAGCTCGTCGACAAGATCCGGGGCCCCATCCTCTGCTTCGTCGGGCCCCCCGGCGTCGGCAAGACCTCGCTGGCGCGCTCGATCGCGCGCGCGATGAACCGCAAGTTCGTGCGCATCAGCCTCGGCGGCGTCCGCGACGAGGCGGAGGTCCGCGGCCACCGGCGCACGTACATCGGCGCGCTGCCCGGCAAGATCATCCAGTCGCTCAAGAAGGCGGGCTCCGGGAACCCGGTCTTCCTGCTCGACGAGGTGGACAAGATGTCCACCGACTTCCGCGGCGATCCCTCCGCCGCGCTGCTCGAGGTGCTCGACCCGGAGCAGAACCACAGCTTCAACGACCACTACCTCGATCTCGACTACGACCTCTCCAAGGTCATGTTCATCTGCACGGCGAACACGATGGGGGGGATCCCCGGGCCGCTGCAGGACCGCATGGAGGTCATCCGGATCGCGGGGTACACGGACCTCGAGAAGCTCTCGATCGCCCAGCGCTACCTCATCCCGAAGCAGCGCGAGGTGAACGGGCTCGAGAGCGTGCCGGTGGAGTGGAAGCGGCGCGCGCTCAAGGCGCTCATCCACAAGTACACGAAGGAGTCCGGCGTCCGCTCCCTGGAGCGCGAGGTCGGCTCGGTGTTCCGCAAGATCGCGAAGGACGTCCTCAAGAGCGGCTCCCTCGAAGGCAAGCAGTACGTCATCACCGAGAAGGCCGTGCAGAGGTACCTGGGGCCGCCGAGGTACCGGTACGGCACCGCAGAGGAGGAGGATCAGATCGGCCTCACGACGGGCCTCGCCTGGACCGAGCTCGGCGGCGAGCTCCTCACCGTCGAGGCGCAGGTCATGCCCGGCAAGGGCAAGCTCATGATCACCGGCAAGCTGGGCGAGGTGATGCAGGAGTCCGCCCAGGCCGCGATGAGCTACGTCCGCTCCCGCGCCGATCTCCTCGGCCTCGACAAGCGCTTCCTCGAGAACGTGGACATCCACGTGCACGTGCCCGAGGGCGCCATCCCCAAGGACGGACCCTCCGCCGGCATCACCATGGCGACGACGCTCGTCTCGGCGCTCTGCCGCTTCCCGGTCCGCAGGGACGTCGCGATGACGGGCGAGATCACGTTGCGCGGCCGCGTCCTGCCGATCGGCGGGCTCAAGGAGAAGGTCCTCGCGGCGCACCGCGGCGGGATCAAGAAGGTCCTCATCCCCAAGGAGAACGCGAAGGACGTCCGCGAAATCCCGAAGAAGGTCCGCGAGCGGCTGCAGATCGTCACGGTGGAGAGCGCCGACGACGTGCTGCGCGAGGCGCTCGTGCTCGAGCACCCGGAGACGTTCCTGCGGCGCGCGCCGGAGGAGCCGCGGGAGCACGCGGAGACCGCGGCCCAGGCGTAGACGCCGAGGCTCGCGATCGCGGGACCAGAACCGGCCGGGCGCCCGCGGGCGTCCGGCCGTTCCTGCTTCCAGGCTCCTTACGCCGGCTCGAGCCGCGCGTAGTAGCGGTGCGCGCCGCGCGCGCTCGGCAGCGGGACGAGGCCGAGGCGCGCGAGGTCCCAGCCCGGCGCGCCGTCCTTCACGACGACCCAGCGGCGCGCGACGCGGCGGGCGGCCAGGATCGCGTCGGGCGCGAGCGGCCGCGCCTCGGCGAGCAGGCGGACGAGGTCGAAGCCCCCGGGCTCCGGCCGGGCGTGGCGGAACATCGGGTCGAACACCACCACGTCGAAGCTGCGCGGGGGGAGCGCCGCCAGCGCGGCCGCGTGCTCCGCCGCGCGCACCTCGACCCGGCGCGCGGCGGGGTCCGCGTGCCGGGCGAGCCCCTCGGCCACCCACGCCGCGAGCGCGGGCGACGCCTCGAGCCCGACGACGCGGCCGTGCGGGCCCGCCGCCACCGCGGCGACGAGGGCGTCCGCGCCGAGCCCGAGGGTGCAGTCGAGGATCGCGTCGCCCGGGCGGACGTCGGCGGCAGAGAGGAACGGGTCCGGCGGGCCCGCGTCCTCGCCTCGGAGCGCCGCGGAGACGCGCTTCGCGCGGAGGGCGCCCATGCCGGGGGACCAGCGGTGCTCCTCTCCCTCGACCCGGAGCGCCGCGTGCCGGCTCGAGAGCACGAGGAGCGCGTCCGCGCCCGCCTCCGACCGCACCGAGTCGAGCGAGCGGCTTCCCCGCGCGGCGTAGGGCAGGCGATGCCGCGCCGCGGCGACGCGGGCGGCGGCCTCCTCGGCCGGGGAGGGACGGAGCGGGGTGGTGACGGCGAGCTTCACGCAGGGGTCCCGGGACGGTTGTGGTCGCTACGCAAGAGTTATATAAGAGTTCCCGAATGATGACGAGGAAGCCCAACGGGCGCGCCGCGAAGGTCCGCAGCTTCTCGGCGACGGACGAGGACACGGCCATGCTGGAGGCCGTCGCCCGCTACCACGGGTTCTCCAAGTCGGCGACGCTCGTGGGGCTCGTCCGCCGCGAGTTCTGGCGCCTCTTTCCCGCCGGCACGGGCGACATCAAGCCCGCGCGCGGCGCCCGGGTGAAAGAATGACCCTCCCCGCCTTCCCCATCCACGACCCCGTCGCGAGCCCCGAGTCCGGCAGCGACCTCCCGCCCGACGACGTGCGTGAGCTCGAGGAGGAGATCCGCGCGCTCGCGCGGGAGAAGGACGCGGTCATCCTCGCGCACAACTACCAGCTCCCCGAGATCCAGAAGATCGCCGACCACGTCGGCGACTCCCTGCAGCTCGCGATCACCGGCAAGAAGGTCCCGCAGTCCACGATCGTGTTCTGCGGCGTCCACTTCATGGCGGAGTCGGCGAAGGTGCTCGCGCCGGAGAAGCGCGTGCTCCTGCCGAACCTCTCGGCAGGCTGCTCGCTCGCGGACTCGATCACGCCGGAGTCGCTCGAGGACTGGAAGGAGCGCTACCCGGACCACGCCGTCGTCACCTACGTGAACTCCACCGCCGAGGTGAAGTCGCTCTCGGACATCTGCTGCACGAGCGCGAACGCGGCGTCGGTGGTCCGCTCGCTGCCGCAGAGCAAGATCCTGTTCACGCCGGACCGGAACCTCGGCAACTGGGTGAAGGGCAAGGTGCCGGAGAAGGAGATCGTGGTCTACGACGGCTGCTGCCCCGTGCACGACGTGCTCCGCTCCGCGAACGTGAACCGGGTCAAGGACGCGCGACCAGAGGCCGTCGTCATCGCGCACCCCGAGTGCCGCGCCGACGTCATCGACATCGCCGACGAGGTTTGCTCCACGACCGCGATGCTCACCGCCGTCGAGAAGCACCGCGAGGCCCGGACGTTCATCGTCGCGACCGAGCACGGCATCGTCTACCAGATGAAGAAGCGCTGGCCCGACAAGGAGTTCATCATCGCGGACGGCTGCATCGGGTGCCGGATGCACTGCCCGTACATGAAGATGATCGACCTCGTCATGATCCGCGACGCGCTCCAGCACGGGAAGCACGAGATCGAGGTCCCGCTGGACGTCGCCGAGGGCGCGCGGAGGGCGCTGGAGCGGATGATCGCGGTCCCGCGCGACTCGTAGCGACGGCGCTCGGGGCCCCGAGAGCACCGCGGCCCCGCCGGCGCGAAGCCGACGGGGCCGCAAAGATCTCGGGCTGGAATCGCGGCGTGCGCCGCGGCGCTAGCCGATCGCGAAGTACACGAGGAACGCGACCGCCGCGCCCGCCATCAGCGGGTGGATGTCGCGGACTCGGCCGCGGAGCAGCTTCAGGAGCACGAACGACACGAACCCCGCGCCGATGCCGTTCGTGATCGAGTAGGTGAACGGCATGACCGTGAAGGTGAGGAACGCCGGGATCGCCTCGGTCGGGTCTTCCCAGGGCAGCGCCCCGACGTCGCGCATCATGAGGAAGCCGACGAGCACGAGCACCGCGCCGGTCGCCTGCGGCGGCACGACGCCCGCGAGCGGCGAGATGAAGAGGCAGAGCGCGAACAGCGCGCCGGTGACGACGGAGGTGAGCCCGGTCCGTCCGCCGGCCGCCGCGCCGGCCGCGCTCTCGGCGTAGGTCGTCGCCGACGACGAGCCGGAAGCACCGCCGACGACGGCCGCGAGGGAGTCGATGAGGAGGACCGTGCCCGGGCGCGGGAAGTTGCCCTTCTCGTCGAGGTACTTCGCCTCCTGCCCGACCGCGACCACGGTGCCGACCGTGTCGAAGAAGTCGGACAGCATGAGCGAGAAGACGACGAGCGCCGCGGAGGCGCCGCCGAGCGCCTGGATGAACCCGAAGTCGAAGTGGCCGAGCTGCCCGAAGTTCGGCAGCGCCACGGGCGACGTCGGCAGCACGACCTCCCACGGCTTGAACCCGGCCGCGGCGCCGAACATCGCCTTCGCCGCGATGGCGACGGCGGTCGAGGCGCCGAGCGCGATGAGCAGCGCGCCGCGGGCGTTCCGCGCGACGAGCCAGCCCGCGAAGACGAGGGTGAGCGCGAACAGCACGATGGGGAAGCCGCGGAGGTGCCCGGCCTGTCCGAGCGCGACGGGCACCGGGTCCGCGACGTTGCGCGAGATGAACCCTGCGTCGACGAACCCGATGATGGCGAGGAAGAGGCCGATGCCGATGCCGATCGCCCGCTTCATGCTCAACGGCACGGCGCGGACGACCGCCTGGCGGAGCCCGGTCGCCACGAGCGTGGTGATGACGAGGCCCTCGGCGACGATCACGCCCATGGCCTGCGGCCAGGTGAGACCCCGGGCCGCCACGAGCTGGAACGCGACCACCGAGTTGAGGCCCATGCCGGCGGCGAGCGCGAGCGGCAGGTTCGCGAACACGCCCATGGCCAGGGTCATGAGCGCAGCGACGAGCGCGGTCGAGGTGAGCAGCGCAGGCTGCGAGAGCTTCGCGCCGGTCGCGTCGGCGACGCCGCCGAGGATCGCCGGGTTCACGAAGACGATGTACGCCATCGTCACGAACGTCGTGGCGCCGGCGAGGATCTCGCGGCGCACCGTCGTGCCGCGCGCCGTGAGGCCGAAGAAGCGGTCCAGGGCGCCGGTGGGGGCGGTGGGCTGGGTGTTCGGGGGCATGTCGTTCTCGTGGGCGGGTAGGGCGATGGAAGGCGGCGGAGGATAGCAGGGGGGCGCACTGACAGGAACCGGGCAAAAAGGAATGGCCCGGGCGCCTCACGGAGGCACCCGGGCCAGGTCCAGCTCGGCTCGACTACTTGCTCGCCGCGCGCGCCGGCTTCGACGCCTTGCCGCCCTTCGCGGGCGGGCGCAGCTCCTGCACCACGCGGTCGGCGCCGTAGATCTTCGTCAGCGCCTCGATGAGCGCGTCGGAGTGGACGGCCACGGTGCGGTTCACCGCGGGATCGAAGCCGTAGTCGCCGCCGAGCGACTGGATGTTGCCGTCGAAGACGAGGCCGACGATCTCCGCGTTCTTGTTGATGACCGGCGAGCCCGAGTTGCCGCCGATGATGTCGTTCGAGGTGACGAAGTCGAACCGGGTCTGGAGGTTCAGCCGGTCCTTCGTGGCGAGCCAGCTCTCCGGCAGCGCGAACGGATCGCGCCCGGTGTTGCGCTCGTACGCTCCGGCGAACGTCGTGAACGGCTCGACCTTCTTGCCCTTCTCCATCCAGCCCTCGACCGCGCCGTACGAGAGGCGCAGCGTGAACGTCGCGTCGGGGTAGGTGGTGCGCCCCTGGACCGCGAAGCGCGCCTCGGCGATCCGCTCGTGGTTCTTCTGCACGACCGACTCGACCTCGTCCTCGAACGCCTTGCGGACGGCGCGCGCGTCGGGGTCGACCGCCGCGGCGAGCGCGAGGAGCGGGTCGTTCGCGGCCTTCACCGCCGCCTCGCCGCCCTCCCACAGCTGCTTGCGGACCGCCACGTCGCGGAGCTTCGTCGTCTCGACCACCCGCTTCGCGACCTCCTGCGGCGACTCCTTGCCGAGCAGCTTCTTCACCACGGGGTGATCGGGGCCGAGCCGCTCGCGGATCTTGGAGAGCGAGTGCCCGAGCAGCAGCGTCTCGAACTCGGGGTAGATGGGCGCCTCGCTGAACAGCTCCTGCGTGAGGGCCGGGAGGTTCGAGTCGCGGAACTCGCGGAGGCGGTCCGGGTTCGGCTTCGGGCGCTCCACCGCGCCGCGGACGAGGTCCCGCGCGATGGCGAACAGCGTGCTGTTCCGGAACCCGCCCTCGAGCGAGTTGTACTCGTCGCGGAGCTGGAGCACCCGGTCCTGCGCCTTCGCGATCGCGTCGAAGGCGGGCAGCGCGTCCTTCCCGCGCGGATCCTTCGCGAGCTGCGCCTTCAGCGCCTCCTCGTTGGCGGCGAGGGAGCGGAAGAAGGCGCGGTCCTGGAGCGAGAGGAGCCGGCCGCGGAGCGCCTTGTAGCCGTTCTCCACGTAGAAGAGGTGGGCGTTCGAGATGCGCTTCTGCTCGGGGCCGAGCAGCTGGAACCCGGTGAGCAGGCCGCGCAGCTCGGCGAGCTGCTGGAGCCGGTCGGGGAGCACGACGTCGCGCTGCGTCTCGAGCTGGGCCACGGTGAGCGCGCGGTCGGTGCCGCCCGGGTGGCCGGAGACGAACGTGAGCTCACCCGCCTCGGCGCCCTTCTGCGACCAGCGGAAGTGGTTCTTCATCTTCGCCGGCTTGCCGCCCTGGTAGACGCGCAGGAACGACACGTCGAGGTCGTAGCGCGGGAACATGAAGTTGTCGGGATCGCCGCCGAAGAAGGCGATGGCGAACTCCGGCGCGAACACGAGCCGCACGTCCTGGAACCGGCGGTACTTGTACAGGTCGTAGACGCCGCCCTGGTAGAGGGTCACGACGTCGCAGCGCAGGTCGGCCGAGGTCTGGCACTCCTTCTCGATCCGCGCCATCTCGCCCTGCAGCGCCTTGTGGTACGCCTCGCCCTCGAGCCCCTTCGTCGCGGCGCGGACCCGCTGCGTGACGTCGCTGATCTGGACGAGCTGGTTCACCTCCACCGTCGGGCACTTCACCTCGTCCGCCTGGGTCTTCGCGTAGAAGCCGCTCTTCACGAAGTCCTTCTGCGCGGTCGAGAGCTGCTCGATGCACTCGTGCGCGCAGTGGTGGTTCGTCATCACGAGGCCGTCCTCCGAGACGAAGCTCGCGGAGCAGCCGCCGGCGAGGCGCGCCGAGGAGAGGCGGGCGTTCTCGAGCCAGGCGTCGCTGGGCCGGAACCCGTACTTCTTCTCCACCTTGTCGCTGGGGAACGCGTCGTAGGTCCACATGCCCTCGTCCGCCACCGCGGCGAGGGGCGCGAGCAGCGCGAGCGCGACGACCAGTCTCTTCATGTTGCCTCCGGGGAGAGTGCCGGGGCGCTTTTCCCCGGTTGCCGGCGTCATAGGACCGGCCCGGGAGTGAGTCAACTAAGCCGGAAACGTGACGCTGCCGCGGTAGGATCCCGTCGTGCTCTCCTCGCGCACCGCCTGGGATCTCGCCGCAAACGCGCTCGCGGCGCGCACCGACGCGCTCCGCGCGAGCGGCCGCCCCATCCTGGATCTCGCCGAGTCGAACCCGACCCACGCCGGCCTGGCCTGGGCGCCGGAGGAGCTCGCCGCCGCGCTCGCCGACCCGCGCGTCGCGTCGTACGACCCGGCGCCGCAGGGGCTCCCCGCCGCCCGGGAGGCGGTCGCGCGTTACCTCGCCTCGCGCGACGCGGTCGTCGACCCGGAGCGGATCCTCCTCACCGCCTCGACGAGCGAGGCCTACGCGCTCCTCTTCAAGCTCCTCTGCGATCCCGGCGACGAGGTGCTCGTGCCGGCGCCGTCGTACCCGCTGCTCGACCTCCTCGCCGATCTCGAGGCGGTCCGGCTCGTCCGCTACCCGCTGCGCTACGACGGGAGCTGGCACCTCGACCTCGCCGCGCTCGAGGCGGCCATCGGGCCGCGCACGCGCGCCGTCGTGGTCGTCTCGCCGGCGAACCCGACGGGCGCGGTGCTCGACGCGGACGAGCTCGCCGCCCTGGATCGCCTGTGCGCCGCGAACGACCTCGCGCTCCTCGGGGACGAGGTGTTCGCGGACACGGCGCTCCGGCCCTGCCCGAGCGTCGCCGCCGGCGACCGCGAGGCGCTCGCGTTCCACCTCTCGGGGCTCTCCAAGGTGTGCGGGCTCCCCCAGCTCAAGGTGGGCTGGATCGCCGCTGCGGGGCCGGCGGCGCGGGTGGGGCCCGCGCTCGCTCGCCTCGAGGTGGTCGCAGACGCGTACCTCTCCGTGTCCGGGCCGGCGCAGCTCGCGCTGCCCGGGCTCCTCGCGCGACGCGAGGGCTTCCTCGCGCCGCTCCGCGCCCGGCTCGCCGCGAACCGTGCCGCGCTCGCCGGTGTCCACGGCGCGGCGGCGGACGTGCTCGCGTCCGCCGGCGGCTGGACCGCGGTGCTCCGCATCGGCGAGACGCGGGACGAGGAGGCGCTCTGCCTGGACCTCCTCGACGAGGGGGTCGTCGTGCATCCCGGGTTCTTCTACGACTTCGAGCGGCCGGGCCACCTCGTCGTGTCGCTGCTCCCTCCGCCGCCCGTGTTCGCGGAGGGGATCCGCCGCGTGATCGATCGCTGCGGCCGCGCCGATTTCGCGAGTGGTTCCGGGCGATAGCGGGCGTCCGGCGCACGCGCCGCAGGTTTGACACCCCTTCGACCCCCGGCCTATAAGCCGAGGGGCAATGAACCGGCTCAAGCTCTGGCTCTTCGCGCTCGTCGTCGTCGCGGCGGCGGGCGTGGCGGTGCACCTCCATACCCGCACGATGCGTGAGAACGCGCTCGCGGCCGTGGACGCCGGCGTCGCCGCTGCCACCCAGCAGGTCGGCGCCGCGAAGAGCGCGCTCGCGCACGACGCCGCGGCGACGGACCCCGCCGCCCGGGGCCGCCGGGCACGCCTCGCCGCGCCCGCGGCGTCGGACCCGGCCTC
>NZ_JALCYY010000062.1 GCF_022690685.1 Anaeromyxobacter terrae
GCGGGGCCCGTGAACGGTCGCGCCCGCTTCGCGGGTTCGCGACCGTTCCCCGCCGGAGGGGCTTCGCCCCTCCCGCGCTTCGCGCGGGGCCCTCCCACGAAGATTGGATCCATGCCGCGCTCGCCGGGCCTCTGCACCCGGTTTGGGGGCGTTCACCGCGGGCGGACACGTTCGGGCCCCGCGCGTCCCTCGACCGCGGCGCCGAAGGATGGTTCCATCGACGATCGTGCTCGAGGACCTCTGGACCGTCGCCGCGGCGTCGTTCACGCTCGCCGTCGCGCTCGTCGCGAGCGGGCACGCCGTCCTCCACAAGCGCGACGTGCGCGCGGCGCTCGGCTGGGTCGCGTTCATCTGGCTCGCCCCGGTCGTGGGCGGCGCCGCGTACCTCGTGTTCGGCGTGAACCGGATCCGCCGCCGCGCCCAGGCGCTGCGCCTGCCCGAGCTCCGCGCGCGAGCGCAGGACGAGCAGGCCGCGCCCGCCCCGCCGCTCGCGCCGGAGGCAGCGCACCTCGCCGGGCTGCACGCGCTCGGGGACGCGGTCGTGCGCCGGCCGCTCGTGGCGGGCAACTCCATGGAGCTCCTGCCCGGTGGCGCCGTCGCCTACCCGGCGATGATCGCGGCGATCGACTCGGCGCGGCGATCGGTCACGTTCTGCACCTACATCTTCGACCCGGGGGTCGCGGGTGAGGCCTTCGCGGACGCGCTCGCCCGGGCGCAGGCGCGCGGCGTCATGGTGCGCGTCCTCGTGGACGCGGTCGGCGCGCGCTACCGCTGGCCGCCGGTGCACCGCCGCCTCCGCCGGCGCGGCATCCGCACCGAGCTCTTCCTGCCGCGGGTCACCCCCGCCTTCCTGCCGTTCGTGAACCTGCGCAACCACCGCAAGATCCTCGTCGTGGACGGGCGCGTCGGCTTCACGGGCGGGATGAACGTGCGCGACGAATTCCTCCCGCCGCCGGGCGGCGGCCCGCCGTTCATGGATCTGCAGGTCAAGGTCGAGGGTCCCGTGGTCGCGCACCTGCAGGGTGCGTTCGCGGAGGACTGGCTATTCACCACCGGTGAGTCGATCGACGGCGAAGCCTTCTTCCCGCCGCTCCGACGCGCGGGGGAGGTGGTCGCCCGCGGCGTCGCGGACGGCCCGGACGAGGACTTCGAGGCGATCCGCTGGGTGCTCCTCGGCGCGCTCGCGACGGCCCGGCGGCGCGTGCGGATCGTCACCCCCTACTTCCTGCCCGACCCGGGGCTCATCACCGCGCTCTCCGTCGCGTCCATGCGCGGGGTGGCGGTGGACGTGGTCCTGCCCGAGCGCGGGAACCTGCCGCTCGTGCAGTGGGCGCAGACGGCGCAGCTATGGCAGGTGCTCGATCGCGGCTGCCGGGTGTGGGTGACGCCGGCGCCGTTCGATCACACGAAGCTCATGGTGGTGGACTCGGTCTGGACGTTCGTCGGCTCGGCGAACTGGGATCCCCGTAGCCTGCGGCTCAACTTCGAGCTCGCGGTGGAGTGCTACGACCCGGAGCTCGCTGCGCGAGCGGAGGCGCTCGCCGAGGAGCGCATCGCGAACGCGCGCGAGGTGACGCTCGCCGACGTGGACGCCCGCTCCCTGCCGGTGAAGCTCCGCGACGGCGTCGCGCGGCTCCTCTCGCCGTACCTGTGACGGGGTCCCCGCTTCCGCCCCCGCGCCGAGAGGCGCCCCGGGGAGGCGGGAGGCACCGGGGGTGCCCGGGCTTATCCTCGGCGCGTATGGCCCGAGCGCGCGCCGTCACCGCGTGGGCGTCGGCGGCCCTCGTGCTCGCCGCGTGCGCCCACGCCCCCCGGCACGGCCCGCGCTTCGAATGCCCGGCGCGGGGCGGCCCGCCGTGGAGCGAGCTTGCGACGGACCACTTCATCGTCGCGTCGGATCTCCGCCGCGCTCAGGCGGACGCGCTCGCACGAGAGCTCGAGGAGGTCCGCGCGTGGGTGGTCGCCGCCCTCTTCCCGGGCGACGCGCCGAGCCTGCCCGGCCTCGTCCGCGTGGTGGCCTTCCGCACGGCCGAGGAGTTCGACGAGTTCGCGCCGCCCGGCCTGCGCGCCTACTTCACGCGCAGCGGGCTCGGCGAGCCCGTCATCGTCATGCCCGGCGACGACGTCGGCCCGGAGCTCCGGGCCGTGCTCGGCCACGAGATCGCGCACCAGGTGGCCCGCCACGTCTACCCGCGCCAGCCGCGCTGGTTCGGCGAGGGGCTCGCCGGGCTCGCCGAGGCGGAGCGGGACGAGACGGGGCGGGCGGTGTTCGGGCCGATCCCGGCGCACCGCGCGCACGGGTTCGTGAAGCGGCACGTGAGCGTGCGCGAGCTCCTCGCCTGGGATGGCCGCTCGCGCGACGGGCGCTACCACGACACCGCCACGGTCCTCGTGCACTACCTCCTCGTGCGCCAGCCCGACCGCTTCGCCGAGGTGCGCCGGCGGCTCGCGCGAGCCGACGACCCGCCATCGGTGTGGCGAGAGGTGTTCCCCGAGTGGTCGCCCGACGGTGGCAGCCCAGAGGCCCTCGATCGCGCGCTCGACGCGCATGCGCGGGAGGCGCTCCTCCCGGGCGGCGAGCGGCACCGCGTCGAGGTCGCGGTGAGCGCCGAGCCGATCGCGCGCACCCTCTCGCCCGGCGAGGTGCACGCGACGCGGCTCGCCCTCACGCGCTTCGCGCGCGGCGATGCCGGCGCCGGCGCGGCGGAGCGGGCGGAGATGGAGGAGGCGCTCGCCGAGGACCCGGACCACGTCGTGGGGCTTCAGGTGAAGGCCGCGCTCGACCGGCTCGATCCGCTGCCCCTCGCGCGGCGCGCGGTCGCGGCCCACCCGGACGACGTGCGGGCCTGGCTCTGGCTCGCCACCTCCGCCCTGCGCGAGGGGCTCGAAGGGGAGCGGTTCCGCGCGCTCGAGCGAGCGGCCGAGGTCGCGCCGGCGAGCGCGATGGCCGCGAACAACCTCGCCTGGAGCCTGCTCTTGCGCGGCGACGCGCAGGCGGCGCTGCCGCTCGCGGAGAAGGCCGCGGCGCTCTCCCCCGGCGACCCCGCCATCCTCGACACGCGAGCGGGCGTGCTCGAGGCGCTCGGGCGCTGCCCGGAGGCGCTCGCGACCGCGGAGCGCGCGCTCGAGCTCGTGCCGGAGTACGCCCCCGACGATGCGCGCGCGCCATGGGTCGAGCGGGCGGAGCGGCTGCGGGTGCGCTGCGGCGCGGCGAGCGGGCTCGGGCCGCGCGCCGGCGCGTCGCGCTGAGCGTTCTGACGGGGGCTGCGCCCCCGCCCCGCCGAGCAGAGCTCGTCGGGGCCCCACCCCTGCGCGCCGGGTCCCGTGCGCCGCCGCGAGCGGCTTCGCCGCTTCCGCGGCGTCGCCCCGGCGGGCTCGCTTCGCTCGCCTGTTCGCGAATGATGATCGGTCGTTTCGCGAAGCGTGCGCTGGCGCGCACCCGTGCGCCTTCCGTGCCGCTCTCCCCCGCCGTGGCGGACCCGCGGGTGGTACGCTCGACTCCGCGAAGGGGGTCCGCAATGGAGCGCGCATCTCGTGGGTTCCGCGAAGGGCTGAGGCGCGAGCTGCCGGCCTGGCGCACGGAGGGGCTCGTGAGCGAGGAGACCGCCCGCGCGCTCGCGGTGCGTTACGACCTCGCCCGGGCGGAGCCGGGCGGACCGAGCTTCCTCGCGGTGTACGTGCTCGGAGCGCTCCTCGTCGGCGCGGGCGTCGTCTCGCTCGTCGCCTGGCACTGGGAGGCGATGAGCGCCGGCGCGAAGCTCGGCACGCTGGGCGCTGCGATGGCGGCGGCGCACCTCGCGGGCTTCGTGCTCTGGAAGGGCACCGGGCGCTCGCCGCGGCTCGGCCACGCGCTCACGGTGCTCGGGACCCTCGTGTTCGGCGCGAGCATCGGGCTCGTCGCGCAGATCTTCCACGTCTCCGGGGCGTGGTGGGGCGCCTTCGGCGCCTTCACCCTCGGGGCGCTCGCGGCCGCGTTCCTGTACGACAGCCTCCCGCACCTCATCCTCGCCGCGGTGGCGGGGCTGTGGCTCTTCGGGCCCGGGCTCGCGGACGATCACGGGCTCCGGGGGATCGCGCTCGGCTACGCCGGCGCGGCGGCGGTCGCGGGCCTCGCGTGGCGGGCGCGCTCTCGCGCGCTCCTCGTCGTCGGCGCGATCGGGGTGGCGCTCACGCTCGCGAGCGCCCTCGACGCGCTCCACGCCGACGCGGCCATCGTCCCCATGATCGCGGCGCTCGGCGCCGCGCTCGCCGCGGCGGCGCTCGTGGTGCGCGACCCTGCACGGCTGCCGCTCAGCGCCGCGGCCCGCCTCCTCGGGCGGCTCGCCTTCTACGGCGCGGCCTACTTCCTGTCGTTCCACGAGGTGGCGAGCCACCTGCGCCTCGAGCACGGGGTGACGCGCGACGTGGCGCTCGGGGTCGTGCCGCTCCTGGCCGCGGCCGGCGCCGCGCTCGCCTCGGGGCTCCGTCGCGACGACGTCGACCCGCTCGCGCGCGGGGAGGCGATGCTGCTCGCCGCGACCGTGGTCGCGGTGGTGGCGGGTCTCTCGCTCGAGGCCGGCCGCGGGGCCGTCCTCGTCGCGAACCTCGCCCTCGCGTTCCTCGCCATCGGCCGGATCGTGCGCGGGCTGTCCTGGCTCGCCCGCGGGCCGTTCTGGGAGGGCATGGCGGTCGCGGGCGTGCTCGTCGCGAGCCGCTTCCTGGAGATCGAGACGCGCCTGTGGCTGAAGGGCGCCGCGTTCATCGCCTGCGGCGTGCTGGTCCTCGTCGCGGGCGTCGCGTTCGAGCGGCGCCGCGCGCACCGCGAGGAGGTGGACCATGCGCTCGCGTAGCTTCTGGCGGCTCGCCGCCGTCCTCGCGCTTCAGGTCGCGATCCTGGCGGCGATCCCGCTCCGCCAGGTGCGCGCGCGCCTCGCGGGCACGGTGGTGACGCTCGAGACCGTGCCGTTCGATCCGTACGACGTCCTCTCCGGCTACTACGCCACCCTCCGCTACGCCGCGGAGTCTCCCCCGGGGCTCGCCGAGGCGCGGCTCGCCCCGGGCGACACGGCGTTCATCGTGCTCGAGCGGGCCGAGCCGGCCTGGCGCGCGGTGGGCGTCGCGCGCGAGCCGCCGGCCGCGACCGCCGGCGGGCGGGTGGCGGTGCGCGCGCTCATGACGCGGCGCGGGCTCGAGATCGTCTCGGCGGGCCGCTTCTACGTACCGGAGACGCGGCGCGCGGAGGTGGACGAGGCGCTGCGCGCGCGGCACGGCACGGCCCTCGTCGATCTGCGGGTGGACGCGGCCGGGGACGTCGCGCTCCTCAGGCTGCGCGACGGCGAGCGCGTGCTCGCCGAGTGATCCGCGCGAGGAGCGGTCAGCCGTGCCCGCCGGCGCCGCGCTGGGCGCGGCCGCCGAGCGTCCGCGAGGCCGAGGGCTCCGCCGGGATGGCGAGCCGCGCCACGGTCCCGCCGCCCTCGCGCTCCTCGAGCGCGAGCGTCCCGCCGTGCGCGTCCGCGACCTTCTTCGCGAGCGCGAGGCCGAGGCCGGTGCCCTTCTCCTTCGTCGTGAAGAACGGGCGGAACAGGCTCGCCCGCGCGTCCGGGGCGAGCCCCGGCCCGCGATCGCGGATCTCGATGGTCGCCTCGCCGTCGGCGGCGCGGGCCACGAGCTCCACCTCGCTCGCGGCCGGCGCCGCCTCGACCGCGTTCCGCACGAGGTTCACGGCGGCGCGCCGGAGCTGCTCGCGATCGGCCTTCGCCTCGCCCTCGCCGTCGAACGAGACCGAGACCTGCCGCTGCGCCGCGAGCGGGGCGGAGAGGTCCGCCACCTCCGCGACGAGGAGGCGCAGGTCCACCGGCTCGCGCAGGGGCGGCCGGGCGCGGGCGTAGTCGAGGAACTCCTCGACCACCTTGGAGAGCGCGGCGAGCTCGCTCTGGATGCGCGAGACGTGCGGCGCCTGCGGGCCGCCCTGCAGCTCCTCGGCGAGGAGCCCGGCGAAGAGATCGAGCGCGCCGAGGGGGTTCCGCACCTCGTGGGCGATCCCGGCGAGCAGGGTCTCGCGCTCCTCGTCGCGCGAGCGGAGCGCCCGACGCATCTCCTCGAGCGTGTCGCGCAGCGTGCCGATCTCGTCGTGCCGCTCCCGGCGCCAGAGCGGGGTCTCGAGATCGCCGCGCGCGATGCGCCGGGCCGCCTCGGTGAGGCGCGTGAGCGGGCGCGTGACCGAGAGCGACGCGAGCGCGGCGACGAGGGCGCCGAGCACCGCGCCGGCGATGGCCACCGTGCCGAGGAGCCGGCGGAAGCGCCGCAGCGTGACGAAGGAGGCGGCGGTGCCGTCCGCGCCCACCACCGCCACCACGTTCCCCGCGTCGTCGGCGAGCGGGGCGTAGCCGGTCTTGTAGAGCCTCCCGTCCGAGCCCTCGAACAGGATCTGGCTCGCCACGGCGCGCCCGGCGGCGGCCTCGGCGATCTCGAAGCGGTCGCGCTCGAGCGCGGGGACGGGCACGCCGATGGGGATCCGCCCCTCGGAGTCGACGAGCGCGGTCCGGTCCGGGCGCACGACGAAGAGGCGCGTCCCGGTCGCGCCGGCGACGGGGAGGAGGCGCGCGCGGATGTGGCCGTACGTCCGGGTCCCCTCCTGGCCGGCCTCGAGGCGAACGACGCGCTCGGCCGGGAGCGCCGCGGCCGCGGCCCGGGCGGCCACGACGAGGCGCGCGGAGAGCTCGTCGTCGAGCGCGCGCCGGGCGAGCCGGTCGGCGACGAGCGCCATCACCGCGAGGGAGAGGAGCGCGGGCAGGAGGGCGGCGAGGGCGAAGCGGAGGCGCACGGCTCGATGCTACCCCGGCCCGGGCGCGGCGGACGACCGCCCTGCCGCGGCGGCCTCGGCGGGGAGCGCCGTGCTCTGCTCGAGGAGAAAGTCGCGCACCATCGGGAACACCACCTCCGGCGCGTTCCGCCCGACGAGCACGTCGCCGTGCCCGTAGTCCCGGCCGCAGCTCCAGTAGCGCTTCGGGCCGCCCCAGCGCCGGAAGGCGGACTCGACCACCGCGGGCGGCGCGAGCCCATCCTTCTCGGCCGAGACGAAGAGCGCGGGCTGGCGGGCGCTCGCGAGCAGCGCGCGGTAGTCGAGCGCGCCGTCCATCGAGCGGAACGCGTCCTCGCGCACGAAGGTGGCGAACTGGGCGAGCACGCCCGGCTGCAGGTTCTCGATCGCGTTCGAGAGCATGCGCCGGTAGATGGGCCGCTCCACGTTCCGCATGTTGATGGCGAGATCGGCCGCCGCCGGGTGCCAGTAGCCGGAGAAGGGCGCGACCAGGCGCGAGAGGAGCCGCAGGAACCCGCCGAGCGGCAGGTGCCGGAGCTTCACCAGGGCGCGGAGCCGCTCCTGGACGTCGAAGTGCGCCGGGGCGGCGAGCGCGACGAGCGCGGCGATCCGCTCCGGATACAGCTCGCACGCGGCCATTCCGAGCAGGGCGCCCTGGCTGTGGCCGACGAAGAGGACCCGCTCCTCGCCGGTGGCGTCGCGGATCGCGTCGAGCGCGGCGGGGAGATCCTCGCGCAGGTAGGTGTCGAGGTCCCAGCGCCGGGTCGGCCCCCGGCGCGAGCCGCCGTGGCCGCGCAGGTCGAGCGCGAAGCAGTCGAACCCGGAGCGGGCGAGGAACGCGGAGACCGAGTAGCGCTCGACGCCGAAGTCGAGCGCCTGCCGGTTCATGGCGATCCCGTGAACCAGCAGCACCGGAGGGCGCCGCGCCGGGCAGCGCGGCCTGCGCCGGCCGAGCGCGAGGGTCCAGCCGTCGCCCGTCCTCGCGTGGACCACCTCGTCCTCGCCGGTCGGCGCCGCGAGACGCCACTGCCAGAACAGGTAGTGGAGGGCGGTGAGGACCGCGAGGGCGGCGACCGAGGCGACGACGAGGAGCGCGAGCGAGGCGGCGGACATCGGCCGCGGATTGTAGCCGCGGGGCTCCCCCGTGGCCTGACGGTTGCAGCCCTCGCCCCCGTGGCCCTCGCTCGAACGGTCGAAGCGCTGTACTCGCCCGGTCTGGCGTGGGCCGCGCGAGGAAGCGGAGTCGAGGAGAAAAGTGCTGTACGGATCTCGGGCAGCAGCGTGCCCGATATTCAGGCAGCACGTCCGCGGGGCGAGCAGGCGAGAGGCGTTCCGTCGGGTTCGTTGACCGACGGGCTGGGCCGGGCGTAGCGTGGAAAAACAGACACTTACCCACAGGGGTGCGCCGTGAAGAAGGTCGAGGCCATCATCAAGCCGTTCAAGCTGGACGAGGTGAAGCAGGCTCTCTCCGAGGTGGGCGTCGCCGGCCTGACCGCCACCGAGGTGAAGGGCTTCGGCCGGCAGAAGGGGCACACCGAGCTCTACCGCGGCGCCGAGTACGTCGTGGACTTCCTCCCGAAGGTGAAGGTCGAGGTGGTCGTCTCGGACCAGCTCGTCGGCCGCGTCGTCGAGGTCATCGAGCGCGCCGCCAAGACCGGCCGCATCGGCGACGGCAAGATCTTCGTGCTCCCGGTGGAGGAGGTCATCCGCATCCGCACCGGCGAGCGCGGCGACGAGGCGCTGTAGGCGGGAGCTTGTCCCGGAACGGCAAGGCCCCCCCGCTGCCGGCGGCGCTCGCCCGCGCCGCGGTGGACTCGATCGCCGACGCGGTGGTGATCGTCGGCGCCGACGGCGGGGTCGTGCACCTGAACCCGGCCGCGGAGGAGCTCTTCGGCCGCAGCCGCGAGCGCGCCGTCGACCTGCCGGTGCGCGCGCTCCCCGGCGGCGCGCAGCTCGCGATCCTCTCCGAGCGCGTGCGCGTCTCGCAGGAGAGCCAGTCGATCGACTACCCGAGCCCGCAGGATCCGGGCATCGCGGTCTCGGTCGAGGCCGGTCCGCTCCTCGACGGTCCCGCCTGCGTGGGCACGGTGATCGTGCTGCGGGTGCCGCGCGCCTCCGAGCGCGCGCTCGACTTCGAGGCGCTCGCCGCCGGCCTCGCCCACGAGATCCGCAACCCCCTCGCCGGCCTGCAGGGCTCGGCCGAGCTCCTCGCCCGCGAGGCGGAGGGGCCGGCGCGCGAGTACGCGGCGGTGATCGCGCGCGAGGCGAAGCGCGTCGACGGCCTCGTGCGCGAGCTCCTCGACCTCGCGCGTCCGGCGGCGCTGCAGACCGGGCCGGTCGACCTCCACGACGTGGTGGGCGACGTCCTCGTGCTCGCCCGCGGCATCCCCGGCGCGGAGAAGGTCACCTTCGTCGAGCGCTACGATCCTTCCCTGCCGAAGCTGCACGGCGACGCCGAGAAGCTCACCCAGGTGATGCTGAACCTCGTCCGGAACGCGCTCGACGCGGTGGCCGGGCGGGCGGGCGCCCAGGTCGTCCTCGAGACCGCGGCCTCCTCGCTCCGCCTGCGCTCCGCGAGCGGGCGCACCCGGCCGCTCGCGCGCATCTCCGTGCAGGACAACGGTCCGGGCATCGCCGAGGCGATGCTGCCCCGGCTGTTCACGCCCTTCGCCACCTCCAAGCCGCACGGCACCGGCCTCGGCCTCGCCGTGTCGCGCCGCATCGTCGAGGCGCACGGCGGGCGCATCGAGGTGAAGAACCGCGCCGCCGGGGGCGCCGAGGCGAACGTCTACGTGCCGCTCGACGTCTGAAGGGCGGTGGCGCGCTGGCCCCGTCCTTGCTTAAGAGCCGAAGACCGTGACCGGAGGCGTGGTGCGCAAGGTCCTCATCGTCGACGACGAGCCCTCCGTGAGGTTCGTGCTCGCGCGCACCTGCGAGCGCGCGGGCGTACCGTTCGAGGAGGCGGGCAGCGCCGAGGAGGCGCGTGACAAGCTCCGCGCCCTGGGCGGCGGCCGGAACGGCGTGGGGCTCGTGCTCCTCGACGTGCGGCTCCCCGGGGACGACGGCTTCAAGCTGCTCGGCGAGATCGGCGGGCGCTCCGACTCGCCCTTCATCGTGGTGATGACCGCCGAGGACACGATGCGCTCGGCGGTCGAGGCGATGAAGCGCGGCGCCGCCGACTACCTCGGCAAGCCCTTCGACCTCGCCCGCGTCGAGAAGCTCGTGCGCGATCTCGCAGCCGCCGAGCCCGAGGGCGCGAACGGGCACGAGCTCGCCGAGCCGAGCGGGATCGAGCGCCACCTCGACGCTCACGCGGAGCCCCGCCGCTACAGCGAGATCGCGCTGCCGGAGACGCTCATCGGCCGCTCGGCGGCGATGATCGAGGTCTACAAGGAGATCGGGCGCGTCGCGCGCACCGAGATGACGGTCCTGCTCATGGGCGAGTCGGGCACCGGCAAGGAGCTCGTCGCCCGCGCCGTCCACGCGAACTCCACCCGCTCGCGCGGGCCGTTCATCACGGTCAACATGGCCGCGATCCCGAAGGATCTCATCGAGAGCGAGCTCTACGGCCACGAGAAGGGCTCGTTCACCGGGGCCGTCGAGCGGCGGCCCGGCAAGTTCGAGCTGGCGAGCGGCGGCACGCTGTTCCTCGACGAGATCGGCGAGATGCCGATCGAGCTGCAGGCGAAGCTCCTGCGCGTGCTGCAGGAGCGCGAGGTGGATCGCGTCGGCGGCACCCGGCCCCTCGCGGTGGACGTTCGGATCGTCGCCGCCACGAACGCCGATCTCGCGCGCTCGGTCGAGGAGGGCCGCTTCCGGCGCGACCTCTACTACCGGCTCGCGGTGGTGCCGATCCGCCTCCCGCCGCTCCGCGAGCGCGAGGGGGACGTCATCCTCCTCGCGCGCCACTTCGTCGCGAAGTACGGCGAGCAGCTGAAGGGGCGCCCGGTCGCGCTCGGGCGCGACGCGGAGCCGCTGCTCGCGAGCCACCCGTGGCCGGGCAACGTCCGCGAGCTGCAGAACGTCATCCAGCGGGCGCTGCTCAAGCTCGCCGGCCCGCGCCTCGGCGCGAAGGACCTCGCCGGCCTCCTGCCCGCCGCGGCGGGCCAGGAGCGCGGCCTGAACGGCCTCGTCGAGACGATCCTCGACGCGCCCGCGCCGGAGGGAGGCCGCTACCACGCCGCCCTCGCGACGCTCGAGGCGCCGCTCCTCGCCGCCGCGCTGGCGCGCACGAACGGCAACCAGCTCCGCGCCGCCGAGCTCCTCGGCATGAACCGAAACACCCTGCGCGAGCGCATGCGCGCGCTCGGGATGAAGTCGAAGTAGTCGCAGCCGGGTCCTCGCCCGCCTGGCAGGTGCGCACGCGGAGGGACGCTCCCGCGGGTGGCGTCCGCCCGCCGGGTCGTCGTGGAACGGCGGCGGCGAACGGAGCAGACTGCGGCCCGCTGCCCGAATTCCGGGCAGCACGTTGCCCGGCGGGCACGCAGGAGCGGCGGGATCCCGCCTGGATCCTCGGCCCTTCGCGATCCGAGGGCGTGGCATGCAGCGTGCTATCCCCCCGCCCGTCCCCACACCGTCTCACGGAGAGAAAGCCCGATGCCGAAGATGACGCCGAAGCAGGCCATCGACCTCGCGAAGGAGAGGAAGGCCACCTACGTCGACCTGAAGTTCATGGACTTCGTCGGCATCTGGCAGCACTTCTCCATCCCGCTCTACGAGCTCACCGAGGAGGTCTTCGAGGCCGGCCTCGGGTTCGACGGCTCCTCGATCCGCGGCTGGCAGGCGATCCACGCCTCCGACATGCTCGTCATGCCGGACGCCGAGACCGCGGTGATCGACCCGTTCATGGCGGAGCCCACGCTCTCGCTCATCTGCAACGTGGTCGACCCGATCACGAAGGAGCCGTACTCGCGCGATCCCCGCAACATCGCGCTCAAGGCGGAGCGGTACCTCAAGTCGACGGGCATCGGCGACGCCGCGTACTTCGGGCCGGAGCCGGAGTTCTTCATCTTCGACGAGGTCCGCTACGACCACGGCGTGAACCACGCCTTCTACAAGATCGACTCGGTCGAGGGGCAGTGGAACACCGGCCGTGAAGAGGCCGGCGGCAACCTCGGCTACAAGCCCCGCTACAAGGAGGGCTACTTCCCCGTCGCGCCGACCGACTCGCAGCAGGATCTCCGCACCGAGATGTGCCGCGTGATGGAGACGGTCGGCATCCACGTCGAGCGGCAGCACCACGAGGTCGCCACGGCCGGTCAGGCCGAGATCGACATCCGCTTCGCGTCGCTCGTGTCCGCCGCCGACCAGCTCCAGTGGTTCAAGTACGTCATCAAGAACGTCGCCCGCCGGCACGGCAAGACCGTGACGTTCATGCCGAAGCCGCTCTACGGCGACAACGGCTCGGGCATGCACGTGCACCAGTCGATCTGGAAGGCCGGCAAGCCGCTCTTCGCGGGTGACGGCTACGCGGGCCTGTCGGATCTCGCCATGTGGTACATCGGCGGCATCCTGAAGCACGGCCCGGCGCTCGCCGCGCTCTGCTGCCCCGGCACGAACTCGTACAAGCGGCTCGTCCCGGGCTTCGAGGCGCCCATCAACCTCGCCTACTCGGCGCGCAACCGCTCCGCCTCGATCCGCATCCCGATGTACTCGCCGTCCCCGAAGGCGAAGCGCATCGAGTTCCGCTCGCCGGACCCGTCCTGCAACGGGTACCTCGCCTTCTCGGCGATGCTCATGGCGGGCCTCGACGGCATCGAGAACAAGATCAACCCCGGCCAGCCGCTCGACAAGGACATCTACGGCATGTCGCCGGAGGAGCTGAAGGACATCCCGAAGATGCCGGGCTCGCTCGACGAGGCGCTCGAGTGCCTCCGCAAGGACCACAAGTTCCTGCTGAAGGGCGACGTCTTCACCGAGGACGTGATCGAGACCTGGATCCAGTACAAGTACGACAAGGAGGTCACTCCGGTCCGGATGCGGCCTTCGCCGATGGAGTTCGCGCTGTACTTCGATATTTGACGCCGCTTCGCGGCTCGAACGAAGAGACGGCCGCCCGCGAGGGCGGCCGTTCTCGTTTGCGGGGGCGCACGCGCCGTGACGGTCCGGCCGCCCTCTGCTACACCTCGCGCCTTGGCCTCCCTCCGGAACAGGCTCTCCGCCGCGCTCGGCGGCCTCCCGGCGACGTTCTGGACGCTCTTCGCCGGCATGCTCGTGAACCGGCTCGCGAGCTTCGTCGCGATCTTCCTCGCGCTGTACCTCGTGCGCGAGCGCGGCCTCTCCCCGGGCGAGGCGGGACGGATCGTCTCGCTCTTCGGCGTGGGCGTGCTGGTGGCGGGGCCCCTCGGCGGCACCCTCGCGGACGCGATCGGCCGCCGCGCGACGATGCTCCTCTCCCTCGGGCTCGGCGCGCTGGCGGTGGGCGCGATCGGCTTCCTGCGCGCGCCCTGGCTCCTCGGGCTGTTCGCGTTCCTCGCCGCGCTGACGAGCGAGCTCTACCGGCCCGCGATGAACGCGGCCATCGCCGACCTCGTGCCCCCGGCGGACCGGGTGCGCGCCTACGGCCTCGTCTACTGGGCGGTGAACCTCGGCTGGAGCATCAGCCTCGCCTTCGCCGGGCTCGTCGCCGAGCGGAGCTTCGTGCTGCTCTTCCTCGCCGACGCGACGACCTGCCTCGTCTTCGCCGCGATCGTCTTCCTGCGCGTCCCGGAGACCCGGCCGGCGGGGACCCATGCGCACGCGCCGCTCGCGGGCCTCTCGATCGCCCTCCGGGACGGCCCGCTCGTCGTGTTCCTCCTGCTCCACCTCCTCGGCCTCGTGGTGTTCCTCCAGTTCCAGCTCGCCGCGCCGCTCGACATGGCGGCGCACGACATCGGCCCGAAGGTCTTCTCGGCGCTCATGGCGCTGAACGGGTTCGGGGTGGTGGTGCTCCAGCCGCTCCTCGGACCGGCCCTCCAGCGGCGCGACGGCGCGCACCTCCTCGCGCTCTCCGCGCTCCTGTTCGGCCTCGGCTTCGGCGTGAACGCCGCGGTCGGGACCGCGCTCGGCGACGCGCTCGGTCCACTCACCGTGTATGGCGCGGGCGTCCTCCTCTGGACGGTGGGCGAGGTGGTCGGGTTCCCGGCCGCGAACGCGCTCGTCGCGAACCTCGCGCCCGTCCCGCTGCGCGGCCGGTACCAGGGCGCGTTCTCGATGGCGTGGGGCGTCGCCTTCGCGCTCTCGCCCCTCCTCGGCGGCGAGGTGCTGACGCGGCTCGGCGCGCGGGCGCTCTGGCTCTTCTGCCTCGCCCTCGGGGTCGCCGTCGCGGGTGCGCACCTCGCCGTGGCGGGGCCGCGCCGCCGCCGCCTCGCCGCCCTCCGCTCGTCCGCTCCTCCGCCGACCTGAGCCGCCGCGCCTCGCGATAGGCGCCCCTCCACCGGGGAGGCGACGGGGCTCGACCGTCCGCAGCATGGGGATCGGGAGGAGGCGGGCGATGGGCGCGCGACGGACCGGGATCGACGGGCTGTTCGAGGAGCTGGAGCGCGCGCGGTCGAGCGCCGTGCGGAGATGCGCGCCGTACGTCCGGGCGCTCGAGCTGTTGCCCGAGGCGCTCGCCGGTCCGGCCGCCCGCTTCCTCGCCGCCGCCTGGGAGCGGCGCACCTTCCACGTCTACTGGGAGCGGCCGCTCCTCCTCCTCGCCGCCCTCCGCCACGACGCGATGCTGGAGGGCAACGGTCACCCGCTGTTCGCGGCCTTCGCGGCGCCCGCGCCGCGGGCCGACGCGGTCACCCTGGAGGCGCTCCGCGCCGCCCTCGACGGGACGCGCGTGCGGCTGGTCGCCACGCTCGCGCAGCGGAGCCTCCAGACGAACGACACCTCGCGCGCGGTGGCGTGGCTCTGGCCGGCGGCGCTCGCCGGGCTCGCGCACGGCGCGCGCCCGGTGGCGCTCGTGGACGTGGGCGCGAGCGCGGGCCTGAACCTCGTCGCGGACGCGCTGCCCGCGATCTGGACGGACGAGGCGGGCGCGCCGCTCGAGGTCGCCAAGGGGGTCGCCGCGGTGACGCGCCTCGGGCTCGACCCGGCGCCGCTCGACGCGACGAGGCAGGAGGACGCGGACTGGATCCGCGCCTGCGTGTGGCCGACCGACGGCGAGCGGCTCGCCCGGCTCGAGCTCGCGCTCGCGGCGTACCGGCTCGCGCTCCGGCGTCCGGACGCGCCCGTGCTCGCCCCGGTCGCGGCGACGGCGGTGCCAGCGCGCCTCGACGTCCTCTCCGCCGCCGAGCGCGGCGCCCTCGTGCTCGCCTACCAGACGGTGATGCGAGACTACCTGCCGACCCACGAGCGCGCAGAGTACGCGGCGGGGATGCGGGCCTGGCTCGCGACCCAGCCGCCCGGCCAGGCGCTGTGGGTGGAGCTCGAGGCGGCCGGGCAGGACGCGAGCCCCGAGGAGCCGGCCGCGATCGTCGCGCACGTCCGGCCGCCGGCCGGCGACGTGAAGGACCTCGTCCTCGCCGGCTGCGGCTTCCACCCGACCCGGATCGCGCGGCGGACCGAGGCGGTCGCCGAGCTCGCCGCGCTCCTCGCGCGCGAGCCCGTCGCCGGGCACCCGTGAGGGGGCGCGCAGAGCTCCTCCTCGCCGCCGCCCTCCTCGCGACCGCGGAGGCCGCCGCCGGTGCGGAGTGGGGAGTGCAGCTCCTCGTCGGCGGACCGCTGAACCTGCGCACGCCGCTCACGATCCGTCAGAGCGGCGAGCCCGACCTGCACGTGCGCGCCCGCTGGGCGACGCGTCCGTTCGAGAACCCGATCTACTACGGCATCGGCGGCTACCGCCGCGAGAGCGGGCGCGAGATCTCGCTCGAGTTCCTGCACCACAAGATCTACCTGCAGAACCCGCCGCCCGAGGTGCAGGACTTCTCCGTGTCGCACGGCTTCAACCTGCTCGTCGGGTCGTACGGGATCGAGGTCGCCCGCGGGGTCTGGACTCGCCTCGGCGGCGGCCTCGTCCTCGCGCACCCGGAGAGCACGGTGCGCGGGCAGACGTTCGAGGAGGGGGGCGGCCTCTTCGGCCTCCACCTCGCGGGGCCGGCCGTATCGGCGGGCATCGAGGGGCGGGTGCCGCTCGGCACCGATCGGCTCCGGCTCACGGTCGGCGGGCGCGTCGTCGGCGCCTACGCCGTCGTCCCGATCGCGAACGGGAGCGCGCGCGTCCCGAACGTCGCGTTCCACGCGACGGCGGGGCTCGACGGCGTGCTCGTGCGGTGAATGCGCCGGGAGCGGCGCCGCCCGCCGCCCCCGTACGCCCGGAGCTAGAAGATGTAGATGAGGCGGAGCCGCACCTCGTCCGTGTTCGTGTCCGTCGCCGCGCCTTCGTTCAGGCGGTGGCGGTACTCGAGGATGCCCTGCGCGCCGTTCAGCGCGGAGACGTTGACCGCACCCACGACCGCCTGCTGCTCGTTCGTCGAGCTCTTGTTGGACGGGTCGAGCCAGTCGTAGCGCACGGCCGCGCCCACCATCGGCGTCACCGACGCGAACAGCTCGCCGAACACGCCGTTCGAGCGCGACTTGCCGCCGGTGGTGCCGCCCGAGAACCCCGTGTCCCAGCCGGCCATGTAGCCGCCGAGGATCGAGAGCGGCGGGACGCGGGCCCCTCCGAAGCGCGGCAGCGGGAGGGTGCCGTACACGGTCAGCCGGTCGAACTTGTCGGTGAACTCCGGGCCCGGCGACGCCACGGTCCCCGTCGGCACGGTGAGCTTGCCGTGGTAGTAGTGCGCGCTCAGCGCCGCCTCGCCGAAGAACTGGTTCGCGAACACCTGATAGTCCTTCGCGTTGTAGTTCGGATCGTCGTTCGCGCGAGACAGCGTGCCGCCCTGGAACGGATCGGCGACGAACCGTCCCTCCTCCTCCCGGACAACGAGGCCGTTCAGCACGCTCGCCGCGACGTTGAAGCCGGCGAACGTGTAGCCGAGCTCGATGCCCGCCTGATCGAAGCCCCACAGCGTGAAGAAGGTGTTGCCGGCGCCCGCGCCGTAGCGGGACGGCACGCGCTGGAACAGCGGGCGGTTGATGGTGACCGGGCGGTCGCTCGCGCCGTATCCCTCCCACGGGTGGAAGACGCCGACGCGCGCGTTGAACCGGCTCGCGGCGCCTCCGAACGTCGCCCGCAGGTACGCATTCTCGACCTCGAACCCCTCGCCGGGGGCGAAGGAGATCTCGCCCTCCGAGGACCACCAGCGGCCGAAGGAGCCGACGAGCGGGTACAGCGTCGTCTCGAAGTAGGAGATCTGGCCGCGGTTGGTGGTGGTCCCGCCCGTGCGGGTCCGGACGAAGCTCGGCTCGGTCTGCAGCCGCGCGACGAACATCGTGCCGAAGTCCGGCAGCTCCTTCTGCTTCCGATCGCCGATGGTGTCCGGCGTACGGAACCCGGCGTTGCGGTAGTCGAAGCCGAAGCGGTTCAGGCGCGGGATGGTGGTGTGACAGGTGGTGCAGTCGAACCCCTCTCGGCGCGCGAAGTTCGGCATGGCGCGAGCGGAGCTACCGGTGAGACACACGACGAGCGCTACGACGAGGCGCTTTCGCATTTGACCCTCCGTGCCGCGAACGCTAGCGCAACGAGGGAGCGGCGCGCGCTCCCGGAAGTGCGGAATCCGTTCGAGCGTTCGTGCCGCCGGGCCGGCGCTGTGCCGGCTCGCTGTGGGAGGGCGCGGCGCGCCGGCGGGTCACATGGCGAGCCCGCCGTCCACGTCCACGCAGCGTCCGTCGAAGTAGTCGCACTCGACGATGAAGCGGAGCGCCCTCCAGATGTCCTCGGGCGTGCCGATGCGGCCGACCGGGATGGCCGCGACGAGGGCCTCGCGCGCCTTCGGGTTCATCCCCTGCGTCATCGGCGTCTCGATCATGCCGGGCGCGATCGCCCCCACGCGGATGCCGAACGGCGCGAGCTCGCGCGCCCATGTGACGGTGTTCGCCGCGAGTGCGGCCTTGGCGGCCACGTAGTTCGACTGGCCGCGGTTCCCGTGGCGCGCCACGGACGACATGTTCACGACGATCCCGGGCCGCGTGCCGGCGCGCGCCAGCGTCGCCGCGACCTCGCGCACCATCAGCGTCGCGCCGGTGAGGTTCACGCCGATGACGGCGTCCCAGTCCGCCCGGGGGAGCGTGGAGATCTCGCCGGTGGCGCGGTCCTTCTTCACGAGCAGGCCGTCGCGGATGATGCCGGCGTTGTTCACCAGCGCATTGAGGCCCCCCATCGCCTGCGCCGCCCACGCGACGAACGCCTTCGCGTCCTCCTCGTCGGAGACGTCGAGGCGGCGGCGGTGGACGCCCGCGGGCAGCTCGGCGAGCTTCGCCTCGTTCACGTCGCCCGCCGCGACCGTCGCGCCCGCCTCGGCGAGCCGGCGCACGAAGTGGGCGCCCATCCCCTGCGCGGCGCCCGTCACGATCACCTTCAGGTCTCTCAGCTCCATCGAGGCGTCCTCTCCGTCGTTCTCGTCGCCATCGTCGTTCTCGTTGCCCCGCGCCGTCGTCCTCTTCTCACCGCCCGGCTCGCGACCCCGTTTGACGCCGGCCCACCCCACCGGCTATGCGCCTGGGCCCAATGACCCCGACCTCAGGCTCGCAGCGCCCGCCCTCCTGGAGCCAGCGCACATGAGGGGCTCCCCGGTCGCCGGCGCCTGGTGGCGGGAGCCGACCCGCCCGCAGTGGCTCTCGTTCCTCGCTGCCTGGCTCGGCTGGGTGCTCGACGGGTTCGACTTCACCATCTTCCTCCTCGCGATGCGCGACATCGCGAAGGAGTTCGGTGTCACCTACGTCGCGACGGCAGGGAGCATCACGCTCACCCTCCTCGTGCGGCTCGGGGGCGGGCTCGCGGCCGGTGCGCTCGCCGACCGGGTCGGGCGGAAGCTCCCGCTCATGATCTCGATCGTCTGGTTCGCCCTGTGCGACGGCGCGGTCGCCTTCGCGCCGTCGTTCGGCTGGGTGCTCGTCTTCCGCACGCTCTTCGGCTTCGGGATGGGCGCGGAGTGGACCGCCGGCGCGACCCTCGCGATGGAGAGCTGGCCCGCGCGGAGCCGCGGGATCGCCTCGGGCCTGCTCCAGGGGAGCTGGGGCGTGGGCTACATCCTCGCCGGCGTCGCCTACGCGTGGGTGGTGCCCGCCTTCGGCTGGCGCCCGCTGTTCCTCGTCGCCGCGCTCCCCGCGCTGCTCGTCATCCCCATCCGGCTCCTCGTGCAGGAGAGCCCGGAGTGGCGCCGCGCGGCGCGAGAGCGACCGCGCACCACGCTCGCCGAGCTCGTGCGGGAGAAGGTGCTCCTGCGCGTCGTATGGGCGAGCGCGCTCCTCGGGATGAGCTTCTCGGTCTACTACGGGCTCACGGGGCTCTGGCCCGCGCTGCTCCAGGGCGAGCTCGGGCGGGCCCCGGCCGACGTCGCCGGGCTCGTCACGCTCTTCAACGTGGGGATGATGGCCGGCGCGGTCGGCTGCGGCTGGGTCGCGAGCCGCTTCGGCGTGGTCCCCGCCCTCGCGATTCCGCTCGTCCTGCTCCTTCCGGCGCTGCCGCTCTACGTCGGCCGGATACCCGGCCTCGTCTGGGCGGGCGCGCTCCTCGCCGGCGTGCTCGGCGCGGGCACCTCGGGCGTGACGCCCTTGCTCTTCACGCTGCTCTTCCCCGCGCACGTGCGCGGCCGCTCGATGGGCGTCGCCTACCACGTGGGCGCGCTCGTCGCCGCCGTGACCCCGACGATCGTGGCCGCGCTCCACGAGGACGCCGGCCTGCCGCTCTCGCGTGCCATCGTCGGCGCGGTCGCCGCCGCGGCGGCGCTCACGCTCGCGGTGCTGCTCCTGCGCCCGCGCGGCGTGATCCCCGAGGCCCAGCTCTGAACGACCGAGCATGATTCGGGCGAATCGCGAACTGTCGTTTAGCGGAGCGCGGCGGGCCAGAAGCGCCAGGTGCACGCGCCCGGGGCGTCGGGCGTCGGGGCCGCCTCGTGCACGATCGTTCCGTCCGGGCCGATCCACGGGGCCGACGGGGCCCGCCAGGGGAAGCTCTCGCAGGCCGCCGCGCCGGGGAGCGCGATCGTGCCGCACGGCTCGCCGTCCGGCGCGACGATCTCGAGCGACTGCGCGCACGCGCCGCTCCCGTCGGGCGCGCTCCGCGCGAGCGCGTAGGCGCGGCCGCCGAGCACCCGGTGCAGCGCGGCGCCGCCCGCCGCGGCGAGCCACGCGGGGACGGGACCGCCGGCGAGCTTGCCCGCCTGGAAGCGACGCACGAACGAACCCGTCGCGTCCTGCAGGGCGAGGCTCCCGTCGAGGAGCGGGACGAGCGGGCCGGGCGCGGCGATGCCCGCGTCGAAGGGCGGCCCGAGCGGCGCGCCGTCCGCGTCGAACCAGCGCGCAGCGACCGCGCCCGGCGCGCAGGGCGTCACGCCCGACCAGAGGACGAGGATGCGGCCGCCGGGATCGGCGCCGACGGCGAGGGTGGCGGAGGAGCGGAGCACCGGCGCGTCCGCCTCGCGGCGCGAGACCTCGACGGTGAAGAACGCACGGAGCGCGCCGCCCGCGTCGAAGCGCGCCGCGAAGATGCCGTTCTCGGACTCCACGTTCCCCGGCCCGGCCGAGACGACGAGCGCGCCGCCCGCGCCGTCCGGCGCGACCGCGTACGGCCCGGCATACCCGGCGCGCTGCTGCAAGAGCGCGAAGCCGGAAGGCCAGGGATTCGCGGAGACGGGCGTCGTGCGACCGTCCGCGGTGAAGGTCGCAGCCCCCGCGGCGTGGCGGTAGGCGAGGAAGCCGGCCGGCCCGCCGAACAGGGCGCCGCCGCCGAAGAGCTTCGCGGGATCCGCCGCGTACCAGGCCTGCGCGCCGTCGGCCCTCCACACCGCGAAGGAACCGGTCGCGTAGGTCGGCCCGTAGAGCAGGCCCGCCGCGACCGCGCCCGTTCCGTCGGCGGCCGCGGCGGTGCAGGCCGCGCCGGCGCCGAAGGCGGGCAGGCTCGCGGTGACGGCAGGGGGGAGCGCCGGGACGGTGAGCGCCGCGCACGTGCCGCCGGCCGCCGCCGGGGCGGGCACGTCGGGCTCGCTCGTGCAGGAGAGCCGGGTCACGTCCGCGTCCGACAGCCGGCTCCCATCGGTCCCGGCTCCGTCGTTCGCGCCCGGGTTTCCGCAGGCACACAGAACGGCCACTGCGAGGAGCACGTTCGCCCGCATTCCGACCTCCGCGGCGAAACCTACGTGCGGTGGGTCGGCCAGGCGACGCCCGTCCGGCGCGTCCCTCGGGAGGCTGGACGGCCGATGTCGCTGCCCCCTCGAGCCTGGTTGCCCGCCAGCAACTCCTTCTGCGGGACGCTTGGAGGGTATTCAGCCCGACCGAGGACGTTCACACTGGCGCACAAACAACTACCTGACCGCTCGGAGGCCCACCGAGCGATGATCCGAGCGCTGCGTTTCGCCCCGCCCGTGCTGGTGCTGATCGTCCTCGGCTCCGGCGTCCTCGCGTGCTCGCGTGACGCGCCAGACGGGGCCGGCGAGCCGATCGATCCTCCTCCGCCCCCTGCTCCGCCGGAGTGCCAGCTCACGCTCGCGGGCCCCGGCTGGATCGAGGAGGGGGAGCGGCTTCAGCTCACCTTCGGGTGCGCGGACGCCGCTGCTGCTCTGCCGGCAGACGTCGTGCTGGAGGGGCTCCCCGCGGCGGCCCGGCTCGATCCGCTCGCCGGAGAGGTCGTCTGGCAGACGGGCCTCGCCGACGCGGGCGTGTACCTCGCCACGGTGCGCGTGCCGGGCAAGGTCGGGGCGCAGCTCCGGGTCGGGATCGTGGACCGCTGGAACGCGACGGCGAACACCCCACCGGACCCGGCGCGGTACACCGAGGAGTACGGCCTCCCCGTGTTCCACCTGCAGGTGGACGCGGAGCTCTCGGCTTTGGACTACGTCCCGGCGACGCTCACGTACCGGGGAACGACCTATGCGCTGGAGGTGAAGTACCGCGGCGCCATCTCGCTCAATTTCCCGAAGAAGAGCTTCACCCTCTCGTTCCCGGATGGAGCATTCTCGGATCCCGTCCTCGGGTTCCCGCCGCGCAAGAAGATCCTGCTCGTCACGACCTTCGACGATCAGACGCTCGTCCGGGATCGCCTGGCCCTCGGGCTCTGGTCGGTCATTGCCGACCGGCCCATCGACGTGCGCACCGCGAGCGCGGTCCTCTACCTCAATGGCGAGTACCGCGGCGTCTACATGATGAGCGAGAAGATCGCGGGGCAGGTGCTCAAGGAGCACGGCCTCGACGGCGACGGAAACCTGTACTTTGCGACGTCCTGGGCGGCGAACTTCCGCGAGACGGACGCAGACGGCCAGCCGAAGGTGACCTGGCACGACGGGTACGAGAAGGACGAGGGCACGCCGCTCGAGGGGGAGCCCGGCGCCTTCGACGACCTCGACGCCTTCGTGCAGCTCGTCGCGACGGCCGACGACGCGACCTTCGCGGCGGCGCTCCAGGAGACGGCGGACGTCGACGAGCTGCGCGACTGGTGGGTGCTCGCGATGCTGACGTACGCGAGCGATAGCGTCGGGAAGAACGTATTTCTCTATCACGACCCGCGAGCTGGCCCCTGGCGAGCCACCGTGTGGGACCTGTCGGGGACCTTCGGACGAAACTGGCAGACGTTCCTGAGAAGCCCGCAGAGCTCCAGCGAGTTCACCTCCAAGAACCGCCTCTTCGATCGACTCCTCGCGCCTCCCTTCGACCTCGGAACGCGCGCACGGCTGGGCACGGCGATGCGCGAGCGAGCGCCCGTCGAGGCGGTGCTCGCGGAGTACGACCGGCTCGTCGCGGAAACCGCGGCGGCCGCGTGGCGCGACGACGCGCGCTGGGGGAGCGAGCAGCGCGCGTTCTTCGAGGCCTGGGGGCGGACGGACTGGCACTCGTACGAGGACGAGGTCGCCTACGTGCGCGGGTGGATCGTCGCGCGGTGGGCCTACCTCGCCGAGCGGTACTAGCGAGCTCGAGTCGCAGGGCGCTCGGAACGGGCCGGTAGTCCGCGCGGCCACACCGGCGCACGCGTTGATCCCATGTGCCCCCCGCCGGTATCGTGCCGGGACCGTGCGGCCGAAGATCCTCCTCGTCGACGACAACGCCGAGCTGCTCTCCCTGCTGGCCCGCCTGATGGAGGCCGAGGGGTGGACCCCGATCGCCGTCGGCAAGGGCCACACCGCCATCTCGAAGGTCGCGAGCGAGAAGCCCGCCGCCGCCGTGGTGGACGTCCTCCTGCCGGACATGATGGGCTACGACGTCGCCCACGCGCTCCGGAACGCGAAGGTGCCGTTCGTCTTCATGACCGGCGTGTTCAAGGGTGGCCGCGCCGCCCACGACGCGCGCACCCAGCACGGCGCTGCCGACTACTTCGAGAAGCCGTTCGAGGCGCACAAGCTCGTCCTGGCGCTCCGCGCGCTCCTGCCCGCGACGACGCCCGCGCCCGCGCGCACCCCGCCGCCCCCGCCGCTGCACGGGAACGACTTCGACGTCGAGGTCGCGGTCGAGGCGGACGAGCCCCTCGAGCGCATGGAGCTCACAGGCAAGGTCGTCCTCACCGAGGACGGCAAGGTGTCGGCGGTGCTCCGCGGCGAGACGGTGACGGCCGCGCCGGTCGGGAACCCCGCCCGCCCGCCGCCCCGCCCGGCCCCGCCGCGCCCTCCGGTCGCCCGCGCGGCGCCCGATCTCTCCCGCACCGAGGGCCGGCTCGAGGACAACGTCCCCGAGCTCATCACCGCGTTCCACCTCGCGCAGCAGACCGGCGAGCTCACCCTGCAGAAGGGCAAGGTCAAGAAGACGATCTACTTCGAGAAGGGGCGGCCCTGCTTCGCCATCTCGAACCTCGTCACCGACCGCTTCGGCCCGTTCCTCGTGCGCGTGGGCAAGATCAACACCGCCCAGCTCGAGGAGTGCCAGGCCGCCGCCGATCGCACCGGCCGGCGCACCGGCGACATCCTCGTGGAGATGAAGCTCCTCAAGGACACCGAGAAGCTCTACTACGTGGCGCAGCAGGTGAAGGCGATCGTCTACTCCGTGTTCGGCTGGGAGGAGGGCGAGTACCGGATCCACTTCGCCGATCGCGCTGCCCAGGAGGCGATCAAGATCGACCTCCACCCGGCGAACCTCATCGTCCGCGGCGTGAAGAAGCTCTACAAGCCGGAGCGGCTCTTCCGCCTGCTCACCCCGGAGGATCGGCTCATCCCGAGCCCGCAGCCGGCGTACGGGCTGCACGAGGTGGAGCTCGAGCGCTGGGAGGCGGAGTCCCTGCCCAGGGTGGACGGCACGCGCACCGTCGCCGAGATCGTCCACCACGCCCAGCGGCCCGAGCATGCGGTGTACGGCTTCCTAGTCGGGATGGTAGCGCTCAAGATCCTCGACCGGACCTGAAGCCCGGTCCCGCCCCCGTCTCGCGGGGGCCTCTCCGCCGCGCTGCTCCCGAGCGCTTCGCTCGTTCGGGCCCCGGCCGCGGGTCTCCCGCGATTACAGCCCGTAGCGCCCGACCGCCCGCCTCGCCGCCTGGAGGGGCGCGCGGTCGCGCGCGCCTGCCTATCGTTTTTGCGGAGCGCGAGCGTGCATCTTTTGGATCTCATCTTCGGCGTTGCGATCCGCGGCCATCGATTCTTCGAGGATGGCTGGGGGGACCGCGCCCTCTGCGCGGCCGCCGACCCGGAGCTCCTGCTCCGACGCCGGACGCGGCCCATCGAGGTGCGCCTGGGGCCGGGCAAGCGCGCGCACGGCGGGCTCGTCCACGACGCGACGTTCGAGAGCCCGGAGGAGCGGCTGCCTCCCTGCGCGCGCACCGCGCGCATGAAGCTGCTCCTCCCCGAGGGCGAGCTGCGCGGCGTGTTCGTCCACCTCGCCGCCTCCGGCGACCAGGGGTTCGGGATGCGCCTCCGCTTCGCCGAGCCGCTGCTCGCCCACGGCGTCGGCGCGGCGGTGCTCGAGAACGCGTACTACGGCGCGCGCCGGCCCGAGCGGCAGCTCCGCCACGCGGTCCGCTCCGTCGCCGACATGCACCTCATGGCGGCCGCGACGTTCCTCGAGGGGCGCGCGCTCCTGCGCTGGTTGCGCGACGCGCTCGGCACCGAGCGGGTGGGCGTGACCGGCTACAGCATGGGCGGCCAGCTCGCGGCGATGGTGGGCGCGGCGTCGTCGTTCCCGGTCGCGGTGGTGCCGGTCGCGCCGGCGTGCTCGCCGGACTCCGTCCTGCGCGAGGGGGTGCTCCGGCACGTGCCCTCCTGGCCGAAGCTCGCCCGCGAGGGCGAGAGCGAGGAGGCGGTGCGCGAGGTGCTGCTCGCGATGGCCTCCCAGTTCTCGGTGACGAGCCTGCCCGCGCCGGTCTACCCGGAGGCGGCCATCGTGGTGGGGACCGCCGCGGACGGGTTCGTGCCGCCGTCGGACATGCGGCGCATCGCAGAGCACTGGGGCGCCGAGCTGCGCTGGCTGCCCGCGGGCCACGTGAGCGCCATCTTCCGCCACCAGGGCGCGATGCGGCAGGCGATGCTCGACGCGCTCGAGCGGCTCGACGCGGCCCCGCTGCCGCGGCGCCGCCCCCGCCGCGAGGCCGCCCGCGAGGAAGCCGCGAAGGCGGTGCCGCCCGCGCTCGCCGCCCGCCTCGGCCGG
>NZ_JALCYY010000063.1 GCF_022690685.1 Anaeromyxobacter terrae
CCTCGCCCGGCGCGGCGCCTCGTTCTTCGCCGAGCTGCACGCCGCCGCGGGCGGCGGGTACGAGCAGCAGACGGTGGACGCGCTGTGGGACCTCGTCTGGCGCGGGCTCGTCACGAACGACACGTTCCAGGCGCTCCGCTCCTACGCCGAGCCTCCCTCCGCCCGCCGCGAGCGCGGCCGGGTCCTCGCGCGGGCGCCGGCCGCGTTCCGGTCGCGGCGGGCCGCGCCGCCCGCCGCCGGGGGGCGCTGGACGCTGGTCGCCGCGCGCCGGGAGCTCGCGGGCGGGATCCCGACCGCGACCGAGTGGAGCGCCGCGACCGCGCAGCAGCTCCTCGTCCGCTACGGGCTCGTCACCCGCGGCGCGGCCGCCGCGGAGTCGCTGCCGGGCGGCTTCAGCGCGGTCTACGACGTGCTCCGCCACCTCGAGGAGAGCGGCCGGATCCGCCGCGGCTACTTCGTCGGCGGGGTGGGGGCGATGCAGTTCGCCCAGCCGGGCGTGCTCGATCTGCTGCGGGCGCTGCGCGAGCCGCCCGAGGCGGCCGAGGTCGTGACGCTCGCCGCGACGGACCCGGCGAATCCGTACGGCGCGCTCCTCGAGTGGCCGGCGGTGCAGGGCGCCCCGGAGGGGAAGCGGCCGGCGCGCGCGGTGGGCGCGTCGGTGGTGCTCGTCGACGGCGAGCTCGCGGCCTGGGTGGCGCGCGGCGCGCGGCAGCTCTTCGCGTGGCTCCCGGAGTTCGAGCCGGAGCGCTCACACGTCGGCGCCGCCCTCGCTTCCGCCCTCACCGAGCTCGTCCGGGCCCTGCACGGCAAGGCCGAGGCGGCGCTCCTCGTGGAGATCGACGGCGGCCCGGCGGCGGCCCACCCGCTCGCGGGATACCTCCAGGCGGCCGGGTTCGTACCCACGTCGGCGGGGCTCCAGCTCACGCGCCGGGCGGCGGCTGCCGCGGCGCTCTCGGCGGGCAGCGAGCTGCCCTAAACGAGCGAGCATGATTCGGAAATCGTCAACGAGCGAAGCGAGCCCGCCGGGGCGCCACCGCGATAGCGGCGAAGCCGCCCGCGGCGGCGCACGGGACCCGGCCGGCGGGGCGGGGCGTCATCCGAATGCGCGCACCGGCGCGCGGAGCTCTGCTCGGCGGGGCGGGGGCGCAGCCCCCGTCAGAACATGGCTAAACGACAGCGCGACGCGCGACACCGAAGGTGATCGTGAATCGCGGACTGTCGTTTAGCGGAGGAGCGCGTGCCAGAGGGCGACACCATCCACCGCGCCGCGAGGAATCTCCACCGGGCGCTCGCGGGCGAGACCGTGGTCCGGTTCGAGACGGTGCTGCCCCGGCTCGCGCGCGTCGACGAGGACCGTCCCATCGCCGGCCGCACCGTCGAGGCGGTGAGCGCCCGGGGAAAGCACCTCCTCCTGCGCTTCTCGGGAGACCTCGTCCTGCGCAGCCACCTTCGCATGAATGGGAGCTGGCACCTGTACCGTCCGGGCGAGCGTTGGCGGCGCCCGCGGGACGCCATGCGCGTCGTCGTGGAGACCCGCCCTTGGCTCGCGGTGGGCTTCGACCTGCCCGTGGCGGAGCTCCTCGACGGACGCGGCCTCGCGCGGCAGCGGGACCTCGCCCGGCTCGGCCCCGACCTGCTCGCCCAGGACTTCGACGCGCGCGAGGCGGAGCGCCGCCTGCGCGCGCGGCCCGCGCGCGAGATCGGAGAGGCGCTGCTCGACCAGGGCGCGCTCGCCGGCGTGGGCAACGAGCTCAAGTCGGAGATCCTGTTCATCGCCGGCGTCGACCCCTACCGGACGGTCGCGTCGCTCACGGACGCCGCGCTGTCCGCGCTCGTCGCGGCCGCGCGCCGCGTCCTCCTCGCCGCGGTGGCGCCATACGGCGCGGGCGCCACCACCTGGCTCGGCGGCCGGCGCACGACGGGCCGGTCGAACCCCGACGAGCGGCTCTTCGTCTACGGGCGCGCGGGCGAGCCGTGCCGCCGCTGCGGCACCCCGATCCGGCTCGGCCGCCAGGGCCCCGGCGCCCGCGTGACCTACCACTGCCCGCGCTGCCAGCCCGCGTCCGGCGGGTAGCGCGGGCCGCCCCGCACGAGGCTCGCTGCGTCGCGTTCCCCAGGGCTCGTTCAGGACGGACGACGCTGAGGTATGTTCCGGCTCTCTCCCGGGAGGGTGACATGGCGGGGCAGGACGTCTTCGATCTGGCGAGGCACGTGGCGGCGAGCGCGGCGATGGCGAGGCTGCCGCGCGCGGGGGGCAAGCGGTTCGAGGGCGTCTTCCGCCACGGCTCGCTGCAGGTCGAGATCTTCGCGCCGCGCGGCCGCGACACGCAGCGGCCTCACGACCGCGACGAGGTCTACGTGGTCGTCCGCGGCGCGGGCTCCTTCGTGAACGGCACCCAGCGCTTCGCGTTCCGTGCGGGCGACGTGCTCTTCGCCGCTGCCGGGGAGATCCACTGGTTCGAGGACTTCAGCGAGGACTTCTTCACGTGGGTCCTCTTCTACGGGCCCGAGGGCGGCGAGAAGGGGGCGCCGCCGCCGGGCGGGGCCGGGCCGAAGGCGCCCTGACCTTCACGGACCCGGTGCGCGCGCTCGAGCCTGCGCCGCGGCCGGTGGCGCGGTAGAAGAGGGCCATGTCGATCCTGGAGTGGCTCGGTCTCGTCCCGCGTCCGGAGCCGGCGCGCGACGCCAGCGTGGTCCACCGCGTCGCGCGCGCCCTCGAGGCGCTCCCGGCCGAGCGCGCGGAGCACCTCGCGCTGTTCGCGTTCCTCCTCGCCCGCGTGGCGAACGTCGATCTCGACGTCCACTCGGCGGAGACCGAGGCGATGGCGCGGATCGTCGAGACCGAAGGCCACCTCCCGCCCGACCAGGCCGCGCTCGTCGTGGAGATCGCCAAGGCGGAGCACCGCGCGAGCGGCGAGACGCAGAACTTCCTCGCGGCCCGGACGTTCCGGGACCAGGCGAGCGACGCGGAGCGGATGGACCTCGTGCACTGCCTGTTCGCGGTGGCGGCCTCGGACGGCGCCATCTCCGTCGCCGAGGAGGAGGCGATCCGCGAGATCTGCCGCGAGCTCCGGCTCACCGACCGCGACTACCTCCACATCCGCAGCGCCTACTCGGAGCACCGGTCGGTGAACAAGCGGTGATCCCCTGGGAGACGATCGACCGCGCCCGCGCCCCGGACGGCGCGGAGCTCGTCCTCTCCCGCCGGGGGGAGGAGTGGTCGGTCCGGGCCGCCGGCCGCGTGCTCATGACGAGCCGGACGCACGGCTCCGAGGAGGCCCTCGCCGCCGCGGCGCTCACGCGCGCCCGCGCGCCCCGCGACGTGCTCGTCGGGGGGCTCGGCCTCGGGTTCACGCTCCGCGCCGCGCTCGATCGGCTCCCGCCCGGCGCACGCGTCGTCGTGGCGGAGCTCATCCCCGCGCTCGTCCTCTGGAACCGCGGCCCGCTCGCGCACCTCGCCGGCCGCCCGCTCGACGACCCGCGGGTCCGCGTCGTCGAGGGCGACGTCCTCCAGCGCATCGCCGCGGACCGGGGCGCGTGGGACGCGATCCTGCTCGACGTCGACAACGGGCCCTCCGCGCTCGCCCACCCGGCGAACGCCCGGCTCTACGGCGAGGCGGGGGTCAGCGCCTGCCGCGACGCGCTCCGCGCCGGCGGCGCGCTCGCGGTCTGGTCGGCCGGCCAGGATCCCCGCTACGTCGCGCGGCTCGGCCGGGCGGGCCTGGCGGCCGAGGCGATCGCCGCGCCCGCGCGCGGCGAGGCCGGGGGCGTGCGGCACGCCGTGATCGTGGGCGTGCGCGAGGGCACGCGCCGCCCGGGGGTGGGCGCGGTCAGCCGGCGCTGAGGAAGGGTCGCCCCCGCGCGCGGAGGCCGCGGGGCCGGCTCAGCGGCTCTGCCCGGCCGGATCCCGGACCGGCGGCGCGGTGCGGTCGAGCTCCTGATCCTCGAACGACACCGACTCCTCGATCGGCTCGAGGTGCGTCGTCACCGTGACGTTCGGGATCACGGCGCGGATGTCGCGCTCGATCTCCTCGAGCAGCGCGTGCCCGCGCTGCACGGTCCAGGCGCCCGGCACGAGCACGTGCATGGACACGAACCGGCGCGATCCGGCCTGGCGCGTCCGGACCGCGTGGAACTGGACGTGCGCGGCGGCGTGGCGCGCGAGCACCTCGTCGAGCGCGCGCCGCTCCGCGGCCGCGAGGCCCGTGTCGAGGAGGCCCAGCGCGGAGCGGCGGACGAGGTGGACCCCCGTCCAGACGATGTTGAGCGCTACCGCGATGGCGACGAGCGGGTCGAGGCGCTGCCAGCCGGTGAGCCCGACGGCCCCGATCCCGACGAGCACGCCCGCGCTCGTCCACACGTCCGTCATGAGGTGGTGGCCGTCGGCCTCGAGCGCGATGGAGTGGCGACCCTTGCCGGTCCGGATGAGCACCTGCGCCACCGCAAGGTTCACGAGCGAGGCGCCGACCGAGACCGCGAGGCCGAGCCCGAGCCGCTCGAGGGGGCGCGGATGGGCGAGCCGGTCCGAGGCCGTCCAGATGATCCCTCCGGCCGCCACGAGGATGAGCGCGCCCTCGAGCCCGCTCGCGAAGTACTCCGCCTTTCCGTGGCCGTAGGCGTGCTCCTCGTCCGGCGGCCGGGCCGCGATCGTCACCATCACGAGCGTCATCACCGCCGCGGCGAGGTTGACGATCGACTCGAGCGCGTCGGAGAGCAGGCCGACGGAGCCCGTCATGCGCCAGGCGAGCGTCTTCAGCGCGATGGTCGCGACCGCAGCGGCGATGGACAGCCAGGCGAAGCGAGCGAGGGAGGATGGGGCTGAGCGGGTCATGGGGAGCGAGGAGAGTGCGGCCGACGCGCGAGGCGGCGACGGCACCCCGTTCTGCCCGAGCTGCCCGCGCGCTGCAAGCGCCACGGGGCCGCACTGCGCCGGCCGCCGGGAGCGCGAGCGCTCCCGCGCCCACTCACGCACGGTTCAGGAAGACCGGCAGGCCTCGCTTGTTCGCGTAGATCGGCCGCAGCCGCTCGGTGTTGTACATCGACGCCACGTCCACCTTGCGGGGCCCGAGCTTCGGGTCGGGGATCGGCATGAGGTCGTACTTGCCGTCGACGATCGCCGACATGAGCCCGCTCTTCCCCTCGAGCAGCGCGTCGAACGCCATCGTGCCGAAGGTGTTCGCGACGAGCTTGTCGACGAAGTCGGGATCGCCCGACCGGAGATCGTAGGTGAGGTCCGAGACGATCGTCTCCTCGCCGGCGCGCGACTTGATCGCGTCCGAGAGCGACTCGGCGACGCTCGCCTTCTTGCGGTGGCCGAAGGCGTCGGGCTCCCCGTACTCCTGGACCTTGTAGCCCTCCCACTCGGCGCCCTCCGAGAGGACCACGAGCGCGTAGCTCGACGGGTTCTGCCGCTTGTCCGTCACGAGCAGGTCGACGATGTGCTCGAGCTTCGGCTTGTACTCCGGGATGATGCAGCGGATCGAGGTGACGTACGCCGTGTAGAAGGCGGTGAACCCCGCGTCGCGGCCGAAGATGCGGAAGATGCCGATCCGCTCGTGGGAGCCGACGGTCGTCCGCTGCCGCTCGATGGCGGAGATCGCGCGCGTGATCGCGGTCGAGAAGCCGACGCAGTACTCGGTGTTCCGGACGTCGTTGTCCATCGTCTTCGGGATCGCGATCACCTTCGCGCCGAGCTCGTGCAGCCGCGCGGCGTAGGAGAGGGTGTCGTCGCCGCCGATGGGGAGCAGGTAGTCGAGCTTGAGGCCCTCGAGGTTCGCGAGCACCGCGCTCGAGATGTCGTGGGTCGTCGAGGTCTGGCCCTTCTTCGTCGTCTGCGCGGTCGGGAAGGTGCGGCCGGCGAGGTGGGGCGGGAGCTGCTTCATCCGGGCGGGGTTCGTGCGGCTCGAGTGCAGGAACGTGCCGCCGGTCCGGTCGATGGTGCGGGTGTTCTCGCGGTTGAGCGGCAGCACGTAGCGGCCGCGGCTCGCGGGGTCGTCGAGGTTCAGGTGGGTGAGCCCTTCCCACCCGCGCCGGATGCCGACCACTTCCATCTCGTGGTCCGCGGCCCGGTAGACGACGCTCTTGATGACGGAGTTCAGGCCGGGGACGTCGCCCCCGCCCGTGAGGATCCCGACGCGCATGCGTGCCATGCGGGTAATCCTAGGCGCACTCCGCCCATCGCGCCGCTAAGAACCCGCAGTCGGCCCCCGCGGAGGTCCCCCTTGCCGTTCCTGCGCTCGGCGTTCGTCTACCTCGCCGCCGCCGTCGTGGTGGTGCCGCTCGCGGCCCGCGTCGGCCTGGGCTCCGTCCTCGGCTACCTGGTCGCCGGAGCGATCGTGGGGCCGCAGGGGCTCGGCCTCTCGGGTGACGCCGAGGGCGTGCTCCACGTCGCCGAGCTGGGGGTGGTGCTCCTCCTCTTCCTCGTGGGCCTCGAGCTCGACCCGCGCCGGCTCGTCGAGCTGCGCCGGGACGTGTTCGGCCTCGGCGCCCTCCAGGTCCTGGTGACCTCGCTCGCGATCGCCGGCGTGGCGGTCGCCCTCGGGATCCCGTGGCGAGCTGCCGCGGTCGCGGGGCTGGGCCTCTCGCTCTCCTCCACCGCGCTCGTGGTCCAGCTCCTCGGCGAGCGGAACGAGCTCGGGACGCGGCACGGACAGCTGGCGTTCGCCATCCTGCTGTTCCAGGACCTCGCGGTGATCCCCATGCTCGCGCTCCTCCCCGCGCTCGACGCGCGGGCGCACGCGGCGGAGCCGGTGTGGCTGACGGTCGCCAAGGCCGTGGCGGTCGTGGGCGGGGTGGTGGTCGCGAGCCGGCTCGTCGCGCGGCCGGTGTTCCGGTTCGTGGCGTCGCTCCGGAACCCCGAGCTCTTCACCGCGACCGCGCTCCTCCTCGTCGCCGGGACTGCGCTCGCCGTGTCGGCCGCGGGGCTCTCCATGGCGCTCGGCGCGTTCCTCGCGGGCGTGCTGCTCGCCACCTCCGAGTACCGGCACGAGCTCGAGGCGGACGTGGCGCCGTTCAAGGGGCTCCTGCTCGGGCTGTTCTTCCTCGCGGTCGGCATGACCGCCGATCTGCGCGTGCTCGTCGAGCGCCCCCTCGCGGTCGCCGCCGTCGTCGCGGGTCTCGTCGCGCTGAAGACGCTCGTGGCCTTCGCCGTCGGCCGGCGTTCCCTCGGGCGCGCCGAGCCCGCCCTCGCGCTCGGCGTCCTCCTCTCGCAGGGCGGCGAGTTCGGCTTCGTGCTCTTCCGGCTGGCGGCGTCCGACGGCGTCATGGACCCGGGGCTGGCCGCGCTCCTCGTCGTGGCGGTGACGCTCTCGATGGCGACCACGCCCGTGCTGTTCGCGTTCCACGCGCGCGTCGTCAGGCGTCGCCTGGGGCGCGGCCCGGCGCGCGAGTTCGACGTCCTGCCCGAGGGTGATCCGCCGGTGGTGATCGCCGGGTTCGGGCGGGTGGGGCAGGTGGTGGGACGCGTCCTCCGCGCGAAGCACATCCCCTTCACCGCCATCGACGCGAGCCCCGAGCACATCGACTTCATCCGGCGCTTCGGGAACAAGGTCTTCTACGGCGACGTCTCGCGCCTCGACCTCCTGCGCTCGGCGCGGGTGGAGCGGGCGCGCCTGTTCGTCCTCGCGATCGACGACGTGGACGCGTCGGTGCGCACGGCGGAGGTCGTGCGCGAGCACTTCCCCCAGGTGGCGATCCTCGCCCGCGCCCGCAACCGGCAGCACGCGTACCGCCTCCGCCGCCTGGGCATCCGGCGCATCGTGCGCGAGACGCTCCACTCCTCGCTCGTCATGACCTCGGACGTGCTCCAGGCGCTCGGGGTGGACTACATCGAGGCGCGGACGGCGGTGGAGCGCTTCCGCGAGCACGACGAGGCCCAGTTCGAGGCCTCCTGGCAGCACCAGGACGACCTCGACAAGCTCACCGACATCGCGAGGCGCGGCCGCGAGGAGCTGGAGAAGCTGTTCGAGGAGGACGCGCGCGAGCGATCCGCTTGAAGGCTCGCGGCTCCTCCCGCGAGCCCGGGATCGTGCGCCGAGCTAGGCGGGCACCACGTACCACTGGCCCTTCGCCCCTTGCTCCAGCTTCAGGAGCCCGTCCTTCTCCATCGCCTCGAGGAGGCGGCTGAAGGAAGAGAAGCCGTGGTCGCGCTCGTCGAAGTCCGGCTCGCGGCGGACGATCGCGGCCTTGATCGCGGAGGGGTTCACGGGCCCGCTCGCGCGGGTGAGCAGCGCCGCGGTCGCCTCGCGGGCGACCTCCGGGATCGACTTCTCCTTCGCGGGGCGCTCCTTCTCCTTCGCCTCGGAGCGCCGCTTCCCGCCCGGGCGCAGGTAGATGAACTCGTCGCAGGCCTTCACGAAGAGCGGGCTCGTCGCCTCGCGCACCGCCATGCCGATCACGGTGCGGTCGTTCTCGCGCAGCTTGTAGGCGAGGGGGCAGAAGTCGGAGTCGCCGGAGGCGATGACGAACGTGTCGATGTGCTCGCGCAGGTAGGCGAGCTCGAGGGCGTCGATGACGAGCCGCATGTCCGCGCCGTTCTTGCCGGCGCGGGTCGAGGGCGGCACGTCGACGAGCTCGACGCCCTTGTCGTGGAGCCGCTGCGTCGCGTCGGAGAAGCGCGTCCAGTCCGCGTAGGCGCGCCGGAACACGACCTTGCCCTTCTCGAGGAGGGTGTCGAGCGCCGGCTGGAGGTCGAACGTCTCCGCCGAGAGGCCGGTGCGGGTGACGAGGTTCTCGAAATCGATGAACAGGGCGATGCGCTGGTCGTGGCTGGTGTCGCGCTTCATTCGGTCTCCCGGGCCCGGACGTCGGGCCCGCGCGCGCACCCTGGCAGGGAAGGCGCCCGGGCGCAAGCAGACGGCGGGTCGAGCGAGCTCCATCTGGGCTTTGCGGACCCCGCGCACTGACCGTAATCGGGAGGCCGCCCATGCGCTCGATCTCCTCCCTCGCGGCGGCCGCCGCCGCGCTCCTCGCCTGTCGCGCCTCGGACGATGCGCCCGCCGGTCCCCCGGCGATCGAGTCGTTCACCGCCTCACCGGCAGCGGCGACCCCGGGCGTCCCGGTCGTCCTCCGGCCCGTGTTCCGCGGCGGGGCGGGGCGGATCTGGCCGCTCGTCGGGCCGGTCGAGAGCGGCGGCGCCTACACGGTCGGCCCGTTCGCGGGTCCGGTCCGGTTCGAGCTGCACGTCGAGCGCGGCGCGGAGCGCGCGAACGCGGACGTGCTCGTCCCGTTCGGCTACCGCCACCGGTTCGTCGCGATCGCGGCCGGCGGGTACGCCCGCGCCGGCCACGGCGCCGTGCAGCTCGCCGACGGGCGCGTGCTCCTGTTCGGCGGCGAGTCCGACGGCCCGACGTTCTGGGACACCGCCGAGATCTTCGATCCCGCGACCGCGACCTTCACCCGGACCGGCGATCTGACGATCGAGCGGGCGAGGGCTCCCGCCGCGCGCGTCGGGCTCGCGGAGGTGCTGGCCGCGGGCGGCGAGAGCAGCTCGGGGCTGGCGAGCACGCGCGTCGAGGTGTGGAGCGGCGCGACCGGTGCCTGGGAGGCGCGCGGCACGCTCGCGGCGGGCCGCACGGCGCATACCGTCACCGCGCTCGAGACGGGCGAGGTGCTCGTGCTCGGCGGCGACTTCATGGGCGAGCGCGTGGGGAGCCACCCGACGGAGGAGATCCTCGACCCCGGCACGGGCGCGACCCGCGCGCCGCGAGGGAGCGCGATGGTCCAGGGGCGTTTCGGGCACAGCGCGACGTTCCTCGGCGACGGGCGCGTGCTCGTGGCCGGCGGCTGGAACTCCTTCTACGGTGTGGCCGCCGTCGAGGCCGAGCTCTTCGATCCCCGGGACGAGACCTTCGCCTACGCCGGCGCGCTCGCCGCGCCGCGGGGCTCGCACCGCGCCGTCGCGCTGCGCGACGGGCGCGTGCTCGTCGTGGGCGGCCTCGACGACGTCGGCCCCGTGGCCGCGGCCGAGGTGTGGGATCCGGCGACTGGCCTCTGGTCGCCCGCGGGGTCGCTCGTCACGGCGCGGATGGATCCGGAGGCGGTCGAGCTCGCGAGCGGCGAGGTGCTCGTCGCCGGCGGATACGACGGGGAGGGGAAGCCGCTCGCGGACGTGGAGACCTGGGATCCCGCCGCCGGCACCTTCACGGCCCGCCCGCCGCTCGCGTCGCCGCGCGCGGGCCACGCGCTCGTGCGCCTCCCGGACGCGCGCGTGCTCGTGCACGGGGGCGCGGGGAGCGGCGGGTGGCCCGTCGCCGCGGCGGAGCTGTACGAGTGAGCCTCACGGCACCCGCGAGCCGCGCCCGCGCGAGCCCTACGAAGAGCCACTCCCGGTCCTCGGCGCGCCGGAACGGGTTCACGTGCAGCACCCAGCGGACCGGCCCGTCCGCCGCGAACCGCTTCTCCCGGGCGAGGGCGCTGCGCCTGCCGGCGCGACTGCTCGCGGCGTAGGGCTTGCTCCGGACCGGCCGCGGCCGGAGGATGCCGCGCATGGACGACCTCCTCCGGCCGGACACCCTCGCCCTCCACGCCGACGCCGCCGTGGAGCCCACCCCCGACATCGCGCCGCCCATCCACGTCTCGACAACCTTCGCGGCGGACAACGACGCGGGGCTCGTCTACGCGCGGAACGATCAGCCGACCCGGCGGCGCCTCGAGGCGGTGCTCGGCGCCCTGGACGGCGGGCACGCGGTGACCTTCGCGTCGGGGCAGGCGGCCGCCACGGCCGCGCTCCTCCACCTCCAGCCGCGCCGCGTGGCGATCGCGCCGGGCGGCTACCACGGGACGCACGCGGCCATCGACGCGCTCGCGCCGTTCGGCGTGGAGAAGGTCGCGCTCGAGGCCGACCTCGGCCCGGGGGACGTGGTCTGGCTCGAGACGCCGAAGAACCCGACCTGCGAGCTGCAGGACATCGCCGCCCATGTCGCGCGCGCGCGGCCGGCCGGCGCGCGCGTCGTCGTCGACGGCACGTTCGCGACGCCGGTGCTGCAGGCGCCGCTCGCGCTCGGCGCGGACCTCGTCTACCACTCGATGACGAAGTTCCTCTCCGGCCACTCCGACGCGCTCGGCGGCGTCCTCGTCGCGCGCGATCCCGCCCTCGCGGACGGGCTCCGCGCGACCCGCACCGTCACCGGCGGCGTGCCGGGCGCGCTCGAGACCTGGCTCGTCCTGCGCGGGGTCCGCACGCTTGGCCTGCGCGTCCGTCAGCAGACCGCCACCGCGACGCGGCTCGCCGCGTTCCTCGAGCCGCGCGTCGCGCGCGTGTGGCACCCGTCGCTCCCGTCGCACCCGGGCCACGCCCTCGCAAAGCGGCAGATGCGCGGGCCCGGCCCGATCCTGTCGATCGAGCTCGCGACCGAGGCCGCCGCGCGGGCGCTCCCGGGGACGCTGCGCCTCTTCCGCGACGCGACGTCGCTCGGCGGGGTGGAGTCGCTCGTCGAGTGGCGGCGCAAGCAGGATCCGCACGCGCCGCCGGCGCTCCTGCGCCTCGCCGTCGGGATCGAGGATCCCGAGGACCTCGAGCGGGACCTCGCGCGCGGGCTCGACGAGCTCGGCGGGCGTTGACCCCCGCCCGGGCCACGCGAGCCACACGCACCGTGATCGTGTCCCGGTATCGCCCGACTCGCATCCTTCCCCCTGCGACATCAACGTCCGAGCGGCCAGGCGTCCGCCCAGGCGCCGTGCTCTCAGGGGGAAGAATCCATGCTCGCCCACCGCCACGCCGCTGGAACGGTCGCCGCTCTCGCGATCGCCGCCGTCTCGCTTGCCGCCTGCAGCAGCAGCGACAAGAGCCCGGCCGCGGGACCCCACCTCGCAGCCATCCAGGTGCTGCCGGCCACCGCAGGCGCGGTGTCCGTCCCGCTCGGGGAGTCGGTGCGGCTCACCGCGACCGGGACGTACTCCGACGGCTCGACGCGCGAGGTCACCACCGAGGTCGTGTGGAGCTCGGCGACCCCGGCGATCGTCGCCGTCTCGAATGCCGCAGGCGACGCCGGTCTCGCGACCACGGCCTCGGTCGGGACGAGCGAGGTCACCGCGACCGAGCCGTCGAGCGGCGTCGCCGGGCGCGTGACGGTGGAGGTCCTCTCCGCCCAGGTCGTCTCACTCGCGGTGTCGCCGATCGACCCGACCCTCCTCGTGGGCTCCACGCTGCAGCTCCAGGCGGACGGCACGCTCACCGACGACACGTCCGCCGACCTGACCGCGAGCGTCGCCTGGACCTCGTCCGATGCGGCGATCGCGACGGTGTCCCAGGATGGGCTCGTCACCGCGGTCGCGGTCGGGACCGCCACGATCACCGCCCTCGACCCGGTCTCGGGCGCGACGGCGAGCACCACCATCGAGGTGACGAACCTCCCGGCCGCGCTCTCCTACCTCGGCCTCTCCCGCGGCTCCGTCATCGGGGGCGGCTCGGTCGCGGTCGTCGGCACGGTGGCGCTGACCTCTCCGGCCACCGAGGCCATCGTCGTCACGCTGACGAGCAGCAACCCCGCGGGCGCGGCCGTGCCCGAGAGCGTCATCGTGCCGGTCGGCGCGCAGAGCGCGACGTTCGGCGTGACGACGTCCGCGGTGACTCGCAGGACGAAGGTGACGCTCAGCGCGACGGACGGGAAGACGACCAAGACAGCATCGCTGAACGTTCGCGTCGCGAAGTAGCCGAGCCGCTCGGCTCCCGCGGCGGGCACGCCGCGTGACGACCGTCGACTACCCCGCGCCCGCCCACCGGCTCCCGGGCCGGTGGCGCGGGCTTCGCCGCTCGCCGTGGGCGCACCCGAGCTGCTTCTCGACGCTCGCGCGGAACGCCCGGACGAGCGGCGCGAACCGGGCGGGGTCCCCCTCGAGCGCGCCGAGCGCGAGCGCGACCGCCTCGGCGGTCGAGAGGTGCTCCGGTCCGGGCTCGCGCCGCAGGTCGCCGTAGCCGCTCGGTCGCTCCGGTACGACGCCGACGCGCGGCAGCACCGCGAGGCTCGGGGTCGCCCGGATCATCTTCTCCGCCTGCGGCCAGGTCCCGTCGACGACGAAGAGCACGGACGGCGGTGCGCCGGTGAGCGCCGCGGCGGGGACGGCGCCGTCGCCGGGGAAGAGCAGGGCGGCCCCCGGTGTCGCCGCGGCGGCGCGAACGGCGAGGTTCTCCTCGAAGGCGACGCCGCGGTGGAGCTCGCAGTTCTCGAGCGCGAGCCGCGTGAGCCAGGCGCTGCAGATCGCGAGCCGCGCCTCCCGCGGGTGCTGGAGCAGCACGACGCGGGTCCGCGACGGGATCACCGGGAGCTCCGCGCAGACGCAGAACGCGGTCGGGCGCAGGCAGCGGCGGCAGGTCGGGCGCATCGGAGCGCGGGAGGAAAGCACGGACGCGGCCGTCGCGTCGAGCGAAGCCGGACCCGCGCGCGAACGCGGCGCCGCCTCGCGGCGGTTGTCGTACCATGCGCGCCATGCCCGCCCGCCCCGCCCGCCTGCTGCTCGCGGCGTTCCCGCCGGAGCTCGCCGGCCTCGACGCCACCCCGCCCGACGGCTGGGCGGTCGCCTGCACCGGCGTCGGCGCCCTGGCGGCGGCCGTGGAGACGGCGCGGCTCCTCGCCCTGCACGCGCCGGAGCGCGTCCTCTTCGTCGGGACCTGCGGCGCCTACGACGCGCGGCTCGCGCCCGGCGAGCTCATCGCGGCGTCGGAGGCGATCGCGACCTCGCTCGACGAGCGGAACGGCCGCGCCTACCGGCCGGCGCTCGAGCGCACGCGCTGGCCCGCCACCTGGACGCTGCCGCTCCCTGCCCACCGCGTCGCCGTGCCTCCCGCGATCACGCTCACGGAGGACGGCGCGCGCTCGCTCGCGGAGCTCGCCGCCGCGGAGCACCTCGAGCTCACCGGCGTCTTCGCCGCCTGCGCCGCGGCCAACGTCCCCGCCGCCGCGGCGCTCGCCGTCGCGAACCGGGTGGGTCCCGAGGCGCACGCCGAGTGGAAGGCCAACCACGCCGCCGCGAGCCGCGCGCTCGTCGCGGCGCTGCGCGAGCGCGGCGTCTTCGGCGCCGAGGAGCTCCTCGAATGAGCAAGACCCCCTCGACGCCGGCCACCCGGCTCCTGCGGCAGCACAAGGTCGCCTACACCGAGCACGTCTACCGCTACGAGGAGCACGGCGGCACGGCGGTCTCCTCGCGCGAGCTCGGCGTCCCGGAGCACGCCGTCGTGAAGACGCTCGTCATGGAGGACGAGGGCGGCGCGCCGCTCGTCGTGCTCATGCACGGCGACCGCGAGGTCTCGACGAAGGCGCTCGCCCGCCAGATCGGGAAGAAGACGGTCCAGATCTGCAAGCCCGACGTCGCCCAGCGACACAGCGGCTACATGGTCGGCGGCACGAGCCCGTTCGGAACGCGCAAGCCGATGCCGGTGCACGTCGAGCGGACGATCCTCGACCTGCCGAAGATCTACGTGAACGGCGGGTCGCGCGGCTTCCTCGTCGGCATCGCGCCCGCCGACCTCGTCCGCGTCCTCTCGCCGGTGGCGGTGGACGTGGCGATCGAGGGGTGAGGTCGGGGCGATGGCGGGTTAGCGGTCGGGGGCGGGGTCGTTCTGGCCGACATCGCCGCGGGCGAGGTCACCGTGGCGCGCCGCCGGGACGGGACCCAACGCGCTGCGCGCCTGGGCTGAATCCCTGCTGCGGCGCACGCTGGCTGCCTGCGGCGGGCAGACTCGTCCCTGCGCTGCTCGACGTGCCTTACAGGCACGCCTGCACTGCTCGGTCCTCGTGTGCCCGCCTCGGCGACGCCATCGTGCGCCTCGCGACGGGCTCAGCCCAGGCGAGCAGCGCTGTCCTCGGCGGGCCACGATGGACGGGGACAAGGTACGGGGGGCGGTGCCGTCCGCCAGACGCCGCCGGCAACGCGGGGCTGCGGGCGGAGCTGCACGTGGGCTACGTCGCCTAGGCCGACCGCGTTGCATTGCGGTCCGTGGGTCGGGGCGGTGCCTACCGCGTCCAGTGGCCCGCCTGCGGGCGCGAGGTCCCGCCACGTGGGGCGGCGCGCTGCGGGCGGGGTGGGTGGAGGGCTCGGCGTCGGTCGTTGCGGTCGAGGTCGGGGTCGAGGTCGGGGTCGGGGTCGGGGTCGGGGTCGGGGTCGAGGTCGGGGTCGAGGTCGAGGTCGAGGTCGGTCGTCAGATCCCTCCGCTACCTTGCCCGCCCCCATGTCGAAAGATTCCCCGGCCCGCTACCTCGCCTTCTCCGACGGCTCCTCCCTCTCCAACCCCGGTGGCCCGGGTGGCACCGGCTTCGTCGTCGTGGACCGCGTTCGCCCCGCGCTCCGCTTCGGGGCGACGCGCTGGGTGCAGGACGGCACGTACGCGGTCACGAACAACCGCATGGAGCTGCGCGCCGTCCTCGAGGCGCTCCAGGGGCTGCCCGCGGGCGAGGTGGTCGACGTCGTCTCGGACTCGCGCTACGTCGTCGACGCGCTCTCGAAGTGGATCCACGGCTGGCGGAAGAAGGGCTGGAAGACTGCCTCCGGCGAGCCGGTGCTGAACCGCGACCTCATCGAGGCGCTCGACGCGCGCGGCCGCGAGCTCACCGTCCGCTACGCGTGGGTCCGCGGCCACGACGGACACGCCGTGAACGAGATCGTCGACGCGCTGGCGCAGTCGGCGGCGCGGGGGGTCCCCGGGCCCACCGAGGCGAGCGTCGTCGAGGCGCTCCGTGCGGCCGCCGTCATCGGCTGAGCCGCGCGATCGAGGCTCGAAGCGGAGCCTCACCAGGACGCGAGCCGGCACTCCTCGCAGGCCTGCATGAAGTGGCCGTACGGCGCGAGGCAGCGCAGGCAGGTGCGGCGGCCGCAGAGCGCGCAATTCCGAGAATCCTGAGGCCGGAGCCGCTCGCCGCAGGAGGCGCAGCGCTCGACGTCCTCGTCCGGCCGCGGCGCGGCCGTTGGCGCGACGGGATCCACAGCCCGGAACCTCGCACCTCCGGCGGCCTGCGGCACGCCCCCGGGAGGGAGGGATCGCCGCCTTCGAGGGCCGAGCAGACGCGACGTGCCGGGCGGGGGCCGTGGTACCCTGCGCGCCCATTCCATCCGGCACCGGAGGCCCACCCGTGAGCGAACTCCTCAGCGACCTCGAGCCCAAGCTCCTCTGGCGGTACTTCCTCGAGCTCTCCCGGATCCCGCGCGGCTCGAAGCGCGAGGCGGAGGCGGCCCGATGGGTCGCCGATCAGGGCCGCGCGCTCGGCTGTGAAGTCCTGACCGACGCGCTCGGGAACGTCCTCGTGCGCAAGCCCGGCACGAAGGGCCGCGAGGATCGCCCCGGCGTGTGCCTCCAGGGTCACGTCGACATGGTCTGCGAGAAGAACGAGGGCACGCCGCACGACTTCGCGAAGGACCCGATCGCCGTGTACCGCGACGGCGACGTGGTGCGCGCGCGCGGGACGACGCTCGGCGCCGACAACGGCATCGGCGTCGCGGCCGGCCTCGCGGTGCTCGCGAGCAAGGACGTCCGCCACGGTCCCGTCGAGGTGCTCGTCACGATCGACGAGGAGACGGGGCTCACCGGCGCGAAGGGCCTCGCGCCGGGCTGGTTCCGCTCGCCGTACCTCCTCAACCTCGACAGCGAGGAGGAGGGGGAGCTCACCATCGGCTGCGCCGGCGGCGTGGACACCGTGGCGACCCGCAAGCTCGCCCTCGCCCCGCCCGCTCCGGGCACGATCCCGCTCCGCGTCAAGCTCTCCGGCCTCAAGGGCGGTCACTCCGGCGTGGACATCGCCGCCGGCCGCGGCAACTCCATCCGCATCCTGGCCCAGGTGCTCGACGCGCTCGTCGAGCGGCACGGGATCGCGATCGCGGCGGTGAACGGCGGCAACAAGCGGAACGCCATCCCGCGCGAGGCCTCGGCGATGGTGCGCGTGGACGCGGGGCGCGAGGCTGCGCTGCGCGAGGACGTGGCGCGGCTCGCGCGGGAGTGGGGCGCGGCGCTCGGCGCGTTCGACCCGAACCTCGCGATCGAGGTGGAGCCCGGCGACGCCGAGCGCGTGATGTCGGCCGCGGACGCGCGCGCCGTCCTCGGCCTCCTCCTCGCTGGACCGCACGGCGTCGAGGCGATGAGCCCGGCCATCCCCGGCCTCGTCCAGACCTCGACGAACCTCGGCCTCGTGCAGACGCAGGACGGCACGGTGCTCGTCACCTTCCTCACGCGCAGCGCCATCGACGCCTCGCGCCAGGCGCTCGCCGCGCGCATCGCGGCGGCGTGCGCGCTCGCCGGCTTCGAGGCGAGCCAGGAGGGCGGCTACCCGGGCTGGAAGCCCGAGCCCGCGTCCTCGCTCGTGAAGCTCGTGGACCGCGTCCACGCGGACGTGTTCGGGAAGCCGATGATCGTGAAGGCGATCCACGCCGGCCTCGAGTGCGGCCTCATCGGCGAGAAGTACCCGGGCGTCGAGATGGCCTCCATCGGTCCCGACATCAAGGACGCGCACACGCCGGACGAGCACGCGCGGATCGCGTCGGTGGCTGCGTTCTGGAAGCTGCTCGTGGCGGTCCTCGAGCGCGTCTGAGGGCGCGGACGCCGTTCGCGCGCTGCCCCGCCGCGCACGGCGAGCGGCCGGCCGTCCCCGCGGCGCTCGACCGTGGACGCGGCGGTTCGTTCATGCGCGCGCGGGGGAGGGCCCCCAGCTTTTCTGGGGGATCCCCATGCGTCGCGGCCGGAAGCGCCTCCTCGTGGCGCTCGCCATCGTGTTCGTCGTGCTCGTCGCCGCCCGCGCCGCGATCGATCCGCTCGTCACCTGGCGGACGCGGAAGGTCCTCGCGGGCCTGGAAGGGATGCGCGGGCGCTTCCAGGACGTCGAGGTGAGCGTCCACGATCTCTCGTACGGCATCCGTGGCCTGCGCATCGAGAAGCTCGCGCCCGGCGGCAAGGCGCTCCCGTACTTCCAGGCCGAGCACGCGAGCTTCGGGCTCTACTTCAAGGAGCTCGTGCGCGGGCACGTCGTCGCGGCCGTCGAGCTCGAGAAGCCGAAGCTCACGCTCGTCAGCGCGAAGGAGCAGCCGAGGAAGCAGGGCGCCGAGGAGGCGCCGCAGGTCGGCCACGGGATCGAGGCGCTCGCGCCGTTCCGGCTCGACCGGCTTCAGGTGAAGGACGGCGAGCTCCTCTGGGTGGACGAGCGCGAGCCGGAGCGGCCGGAGCTCTGGCTGCATCGCATCGAGGGAACGCTCGAGAACTTCGCGACGCGGAAGGCGCTCGCCAAGAACGAGCCCACGGTGCTCGCCGCCCGCGGCGTGCTGCAGCGCTCGGGCGCCGTCTCGCTCTTCGCGACGGCCGACCCGCTCGCGAAGAAGCTCACGTTCGCCGGGCAGGGAAGGCTCGAGGGACTGAAGCTCGTCGAGCTCGCCTCGCTCGTCGGCTCGAAGGCGGGGATCGCGCCGGACAAGGGCGAGCTCGACATGTCGATCCGGTTCCGCGCAGTGGGCGGGAAGATCTCCGGCGGCGTCCGTCCCATCGTGAAGGATGCCGGGACGAAGCCGGCGAAGGAGGGGCTCGGGCCGAAGCTGAAGTCGCTCCTCGCCGACCTGTCGCTCCGCATCTTCAGCGACGACGTCCCGGGCCGCGAGGCCGTCGCGACGACGATCCCGATCCAGGGGACCGTCGACGATCCGAAGGCGCAGGCCGTCCCGACCATCCTCGGGATCGTTCGGAACGCCTTCGTGCGCGGCCTCGAGGACGGCCTCTCGGGCCTGCCGCCTCCCAAGGCGAAGCAGCCCGAGAACGTCGTGGAGCAGGCGCGTCGCGCGCTGTCGCCCAGGCGGGAGGCGCAGCCGCGCGCGCAGCCGAAGGGGGAGAAGTGAGCCGGCGCGCCGCCCTCGCGCTCGCCCTCGTCGTGATGGCCGGCGCGTGCCGCCACCCGCAGCACCCGACCTCGCCCGCGCCCGGCGGGTCGCCGAAGCCCGAGGCGCCGGATCGCAAGGAGGAGCAGGGCGTCCCCCCGAAGGCGGGGCGGCCGCGCATCCCGGCGGCGCCGGAGGCGCTCCTCGCCCCCGGCGCGGTGAAGGCCATCCAGGGCGCGCTCGCGGACCGAGGCTTCCTCGGTGAGCACCGCGCCGGCGAGCTCGACGAGCCGACGTCCCGCGCGCTCCGGAAGTTCCAGCAGTCGCAGGACCTCGCCGCGACCGGCTTCCCGGACCGCGAGACCCTGCAGCGGCTCGGCGTCGATCCCGAGCGCGCCTACGGGCGCGAGGGGGGCGGGGAGGGGGACTGAGCGACAGCTCGTGATCCCGGTCACCTCCGGTCACGCCGTCCTCCAGCCGGATGCCCCTGCGGTAGACTCGACGTCAGCAAGGTCTGGAGGCGGTCATCGAGCTCTTCCTGGATCGCGGCAACCCCCTGCACTGGCTCGTCGTGGCGGTGCTCCTCGCCTCGGGCCTCGCGTGCGCCTGGCTCGGCGTCCGGGACGGGTTCGTGCGCCGGGCGATGCGCACGAGCGGCGGGATGCTGACGGGCGGCCGGGCCATGGCCGCGGGGGCGCTGTACGTCGCGACGGGCCTCGCGGGTGTCTGGGGGGCCCTGGCGTTCCTGCTGCGCGCGCGCTGACGCGCGTCCCCGCTTTGGTCGAACACATCGAGGACGCCGCCCGCGAGCCGCCCGCGCTGCTAGCGTGGTGCGCGCAACGCGGAGGTGAACATGGCCCTGTTGCCGACCGCCCCGGAGCCCGACTGCTGGCAGCTCGAGGGGGAGGACGACGCGTCGACGCCGCCGACCGTCGCCCGGGTGCTGAACACCGTGGGGACGCGCCGCGAGTGGCGCCGCGCCGGGTTCCCGGTGCTCTTCGACGAGGCGGGGGAGGTGAGGCACGTCCAGCGCTGCGGACGGCTGTACCGCTTCCGCCGCGTGGACGACGAGCGCGCGGCGCTCCTGCCTCACTGTCCGCCGCTCTGATCCGGGCTGCTCGCTCAGTACACCGCGAGCAGCTCGACCTCGAACACGAGCGTCGCGTCGGGCGGGATCGCCGGCGGCGCTCCGCGAGCCCCGTAGGCGAGGTCGGGGGGCAGCGTGAGCTTTCGCTTGCCGCCGACGCGCATCCCCGCGACGCCGCGGTCCCAGCCCTCGATCACCTCGCCCGCGCCGAGCCGAAACGAGAACGGATCACCGCCGACGGATGAGTCGAACTGCTTCCCGTCCGTCAGCCAGCCCGTGTAGTGCACCTCGACCGTCTTGCCGCGCACCGCCTCCGGGCCCTTTCCCTTCACGACGTCCTCGATCTTCGGCTTCGCCATGCGTGCACTCCTCGCGCTCGGGTGGGTGGGCTCGCATCGTAGCGGCGGCGCGCGAGGCCCGCCAGCGCGAGGAGCACGGCGGCGCCGCGCCCGGCGCCGGGCGGGCGGGCATTCGCCGGGACGCGCTCGTGGGCGCGGGAAAGGGTACGCTCGGGCCGGATGACACCCAGCGTCGCCGCCACGCTGCTCGGCCTCGCCTCGGCCGTTTCCTGGGGCGCGGGCGACTTCACCGGAGGGCTCGCCTCGAAGCGATCGCCGGTCCTGGGCGTCCTCGCGCTCGGCCAGGCCGCGGGCGTGACGCTCATCGTCGCGACGGCGTTGCTGCTCCGCGAGGTCTCTCCCGCGCCCGCCACGCTCGCCTGGAGCACCGCGGCCGGCGCATCAGGGGCCGTCGGCCTCGCCGCCCTGTACCGCGCGCTCGGGGAGGGGCGCATGGCGGTCGTCGCGCCCGTCTCGGCAGTGCTCTCGGCGAGCATCCCGGTGGCGTGGAGCGCGCTCGCCGAGGGGATGCCGCCGGGCTCGAAGCTCGCCGGCTTCGTCCTCGCGCTCGCGGGCATCTGGCTCATCGCGCGCGCGGGTCCGCCCGGCGCCGGACGGGAGGGGCTCGCGCTCGCCCTCGTCGCCGGCTGCGGCTTTGGCGCGTACCTGGTGCTGATGGATCGCGGGGCGCAGGGTGGGACGTTCTGGCCGCTCGCGGCGGCGCGGGGGACGTCGCTCGTGATCGCTCTCGTCGTGGCCGCTGCCCGCCGTCGCCGCTGGGCGCCCGCTCGGCCCGCCGCGCCGCTCATCCTTCTCTCCGGGGTGCTCGACGCGGGCGGCAACGTCTTCTTCGTCCTGGCGACGCAGGCCGGCCGCCTCGACGTCGCGGCCGTCCTGTCCTCCATGTACCCGGCGAGCACGGTGGCGCTCGCGGCCGGGGTTCTCCGGGAACGCGTTACCCGGCCGCAGTCGGCAGGCATCCTGGCGGTGCTCGGCGCGATCGCCCTGATCGCGGGGTGAGGGCCGGAAGCTTCGGCTGACCTGCCGAGGAGCCGGCAGTCGAGCTGCTGCGGGGGCCCCCGCCGGGGCTGCGTCGCTCCCGTGGAGCGCGCGAGTGGTGCTGGAGCGAGCGGGGGGTCCGGTGGGCGCCTCTGAAGCACGGGCCACTCGGGGAGGCCCGGGGCAGGCGTTGTAACGCGGCGCCGGCTCCCGCATCGAACGAGCGAAGGAGAGAGACCATGGCGAGCGGGGCGGGCGCAGCGGCGGCGCAGTTCCGGGCGGTCGGCGGCTCGGACGAGGACGTGGTCCGGCGCGTCCTCGCCGGGGACGCGCCGTCCTTCGAGATCCTGATGCGCCGGCACAACCAGCGCGTCTATCGCGCGATCCGCGCGGTGCTGCGGCGGGACTCGGCGGACGTCGAGGACGCGATGCAGCAGACCTACCTGCAAGCCTACCGGGCGCTCGCCGCGTTCGAGGGTACGTCCTCGTTCGCGACGTGGCTCACACGGATTGCGCTCAACGCCGCGCTCGCGGTCGTACGCCGGCGGCAGCGCGTCGACGCCCTCGAGCTCTCGGCGGAGGTCGACGAGATGGCCCGAGGCGCGCGCGAAGAAGGACCTGAGGACCGGGCGGCGAGGAGCGAGGCCGCCGAGCTGCTGGAGCGGGCCGTCGGCCGGCTGAGCGACGACCACCGCGTCGTGTTCATGCTCCGGGAGGTCGAGCAGCTCTCCACCGCCGAGACCGCGGAGGCGCTCGAGCTCTCGGAGGAGAACGTGAAGGTGCGGCTCCACCGCGCCCGCCTCGCGCTGCGCGAGATCCTCGCCGAGGAGGTCGGCGAGGCGGCGCCGCAGGCGTTCACGTTCCTCGCCCCGCGCTGCGACCGGGTCGTGAGAGCGGTGCTCTCCGGGATCCTCGCGGACGCACGTCCGATGCGCTCGTGACGCGCGCGAGGGTCGGGGCGACCGCGTCCGGGCGGGCCGCGGCGAGCGGGCGTGAAGCGCCTACGTCGGCAGCTGGTGCAGCCCTCCGGCGTTGACGACCTGCGCGTAGCCGGCCTGCTCGAGGATTCGCGCCGCCGACGCGCTCCGCATGCCCGAGGCGCAATACAGCACCACCGGCCGATCCCTGGGGATCTCCCTCAGCCGACCGCGGAGCGCCTGCAGCGGGATGTTGACGGCGCCCGGATAGGCTCCGCCCGCGAACTCGCCCGGCGTCCGAACGTCAACGATCTTCGCGCCCGCCTTGATCTGCTGCAGGACGACCTCGGCCGGCGCACGGCGCACGAGCAGCCGACGCGCGACCAGGAACGCCAGCCCCACGGCGGCAACGACGGCCCATGTCCATCCATCCATGTTCATCGAACGTTGGAGCCCCGGCGCGAAAAACGGTTCGGGCCGGGGCCGCGTCGTCGGTTCGCCCGGGGGGCGATTCGCGATCGTCGGGCCCCCACGCTCGTTCAGTTCCCCGGATCGGAGCCCGGCTCGTCCGCCTCCTCCTCCTCGACGTCCGGGCCGGGCGGCAGCTTCTCGAGCCGCGACCGCACGAGCTCCTGGTGCTTCCGCTCCTCGCCGCGCAGCTCCTCGAAGAGCGCCCGCACCTCCGGGTCCTTCACGTGTGGCAGCGCGGAGGAGAAGAAGTCGAACGCCTTCTCCTCTGACGACAGCGCGACCTCGAGCGCCTGGCGCGCGGACATGAAGACGCGCGGCTGGCCCAGGTCGGGCGCCTCGACGTCGTAGAGCTGCTCGCGCGAGACGCGCCGGGGGGCGTCGCCGAACCGCGCGCGCCGCCGCTCGGCGAGCTCGGTCCCATGGCGCTTCTCGTAGGACGCCATGAGCATGAACATGTCCGAGGCGTCGCCGGCGTAGCGGCCGCCCACGATCCGGGTGAACTCCTGGTAACGGTCGCGCGCCTCGTCCTCGATGAGGATCGCGAGGTCGAGCGCGTCCTGCAGGGTCAGCGAGCCGAAGTCGATGGCGGCGTTCATGGTTCCTCCGAGCGTGGCGCCTGGGTGGGGCGAGGGAGCGCAGGAGACCTAACGTCGCGCATGCCCGCGCGACGCACCGCGGTGGGGTCTCCGTGAGGGGGCTTCTCGTCACGGAGGCAGGAGCGCAGCGTTGCCGTGGCCCGCGCGGGGGAGCCGGACGTGCGGGCGATACCTCCGAGGCTCCACCGGCCCGAGGCCACCCGATGTCGACCCTGCACCGCACCTCGGCGATCGAGCCCGCCGCGCCGGCCATCGACGAGGCGCTGGTCGGCGGGAAGCTCGTGCCGCTCGTGGAGCGGCTCGTGCGGATCGGCTGGTTCTCGTTCGAGGTGGAGGGGGCGGAGCACGTCCCGCAGCGCGGCCGCCTCGTGTTCGCGCCGAACCACGCGGGCTGGTTCGCCCTCGACGCGTTCTTCCTCGCGCTCGCGGTGCGCCGCCTCCTCGGGCGCGAGGGGAGCCCGTACTTCGCCGCCGCGGACGCGGCGCTGGCGGCGCCGGTGCTCGGGCCGTTCCTGCGGCGACTCGGCGCGCTGCCGGCCTCGTCGTTCCGGCGGCCGGAGCGGCTCCCGCCGGAGATCCGCACGGTCGCGGTGTTCCCCGAGGGCGTCGAGGGGAACACCAAGCCGTTCTGGGAGGCGTACCGGATGCGGCCGTGGAACCGCGGGTTCGTGCGGGTCGCCGCGGCCCTCGACGCGCCCATCGTGCCGGTCGCCATCCTCGGGGGGGAGGAGAGCCTGCCGGTCGCGTGGACCGTGCGCTTCCTCGAGCCGATCATCGGCTCCTCGATCGGGCTGCCGGTCTTCGCCCTCCCGCTGCCCGCGCGCTGGAAGGTCGTGTTCCACCCGCCGGTCGACGTCGGCGCGCGCGGGCGCGCCGCCCTCATCGACTCGGAGTACAGCAGCGCCGTCGCGCGCGAGGTGCAGCGGACGGTGCAGGACACGCTCGATCGCGCCGCGGCGCACCGCCCGCTCGCGCAGGTCGCCTCGCTCGTCGCGCTCGCGCG
>NZ_JALCYY010000064.1 GCF_022690685.1 Anaeromyxobacter terrae
CGTGGCGGCGCTCGAGGCGGCGCTGGTCGCCGTCGGCACGCCGCGCGCCCGGGAGCTCGCCGCAGCCCCGGCCGCCGGCCGGCGCGCGCGGGCGCTCGCCGCGCTGCTCGCCGAGCCGGAGGCGACCGCGTTCACCCTTCGTGCGATGGTGACCGTCGCCACCGTCTTCGCGGGCGTGCTCGCCGCCGCGGCCGGCGCCGCCCTCGCGCCCGGGGCCCCCTGGCTCGCGGCCGCCGCCGTGGCCGGGGGGGCGGTGCTCCTCTCCCTCCCGCTCGCCGCCGGCGCGCGCGGGCTCGGCGCCGCGCACGGGGAGACGATCGCGCTCGTGCTCGCTCCGCCCTTCGTCCTCCTGCGCGCGCTGGCCCGGCCGGCCGCGGCGCTCGTCGGGCTCGTCGCCGGCAAGAACGCCCGCTTCTCGAATCCCCCGCCGCCGCTCGACGAGATGGAGCGCGCGCTCTCCGAGTACGCGCGCGCCCGCGGCGGCGCGCTGACGACGACCGAGCTCATCCACGCGGTGTTCGAGTTCCGCGACAAGATCGCCCGCGACGTGATGGTGCCTCGCACCGACGTCGTCGCGCTCGACGTCGACACGCCCGTCTCCGAGATCCTCCGCATGATGGCCGAGGAGGGGCACTCGCGGATGCCGATCTACCGCGGGAACCTCGATCACATCCTCGGCATCCTCCACGCGCGCGACCTCGTCCCGATGCTCGCCCACCCGGAGCTCATCGTGCTCCGCGACATCCTGCGCCCCGCCCACTTCGTCCCGTGGTCGAAGCCGGTGGATCAGCTCCTCCGCGAGATGCAGCGCCGCAGGCTGCACATGGCGCTCGTCGTGGACGAGTACGGCGGGGTCATGGGCGTGTGCACGCTCGAGGACGTGCTCGAGCAGATCGTCGGCGAGATCGGCGACGAGTTCGAGGAGGAGGAGGGGCGGAGCGTCGAGGCGCACGGCGACGGCACGTTCACCGTGCTCGGCGCGACGCCCATCGCCGAGTTCAACGCGGCCGCGGCCGCCGCCGTCCCGGAGGACCAGGGGTTCGAGACCGTCGCGGGCTTCCTCAACTCGCTCGCCGGCGCCATCCCTGCGAAGGGCGACCGCTTCTTCTGGCGAGGGTGGGTCTTCACCGTCGCCGACGGCGATCCGCGCAAGGTGACGAAGGTCCGCGCCGCGCGCATCAAGCGGGCGTGACCCAAGGCCTGCGAGGGCCCGGACGCCGCGCCCCTCGCCGAGCGCGCGCCGCGCGCCGGCAGGCCCCCGGCCGACGCGCCCCGCGTGCGAGTGGCCGGGCGGGTGCGCCGTCCCTACCTGTGACGCATGAAGGAACGGAACGGCGTCCGTGTCGGGCAGCGCGTGCGGGACCTCGAGGGGAAGTCGCTCGGGCGGGTGAAGCACGTGTACGACTGGGGCTTCGACGCGGTGAAGGGGCTCCCGGTGCTCTTCCGGAGCGACTACGTCTTCCGCTACGACGAGGTGAGCGGCATCCGCGACGGCGCGCTGGTGGTCGCCCGCACGAACCGGGACCTCATCGACCTCGCGGCGGGCGAGGTACCTCCGTCCTGGCGCATCCGCGCGCCGCTCGGGCTCCCGAGGGTGGCGACGCCACCGGAGGCGCGCGCGGTCTTCGCCGAGCTCGCGGCGGCGCGGCTGCCCCCGCCGCCCGAGCGCACGGAGCCGCTCGAGCCCGTCCCCGGCCCCGCTCCCGCCGAGTCGCTCATCTGGGAGCGGGGGGACGCCGCGCTCGGCGCGGGCGAGGAGCGGCGGTACGTCGAGCGCCGGGGCCAGGGGAGCGACACCGCTCCGCCCGTACATCCGTGAGGTCCCGGGCAGTTCGCGCCCTCGAGCCGGCCTCGGGCGCCCTCACTGCCGGCGTGGTCCGCGGCGGGCGTCCGCGCTATCTTGCGCGCCCATGACCGACGCCCCGACCCTCGCCCCGGCGCAGCCGTCCCCGGCCTTCCGCTGGCTCGTGCTCCTCGCGTGCAGCGTCGCGATGTTCGGGAACTACTACGTCTTCGACGCGCTGTACCCGGTCACCCCGTTCCTGCAGGAGCAGCTCCACTTCACCGACCAGCAGATCGGGCTCCTCGACACCGCCTACAACGTCGCGGCGCTGCTCACGCTCATCGGCGGCGGCATGCTCATCGACCGGCTCGGGACCGCGCGCTCCGCGGTGCTCTTCGCAGCGGTCGGGGCGGCGGGGAGCGCGCTCATCGCGTTCCTGCCTGCGGCGATGCCAGGCTCGCCGGCCCTCGCGATGGCGACCGGCCGCTTCGTCCTGGGCGTCGGCTCGGAGCTCTTCATCGTGGCGGCGACCACGGTGGTCGGGCGCTGGTTCAAGGGGAAGGAGATCTCCTTCGCGCTCGCGGTGCAGCTCCTCATCGCCCGGCTCGGCTCGTGGGTCGCCGACAAGTCCCCGGACCTCGCGAAGGGGCTCTTCCACGACTGGCAGCCGCCGCTCATCCTCGCCGCCGGCCTCGGCCTGATGTGGCTCGTCTTCGCGGTCGTCTACGCCGCGCTCGAGACGACGGCGGCGCGCCGCTACGGCATCGCGACCGCGGGTCACACCGACAAGCTCGTTCTCAAGGACCTCGTCCGCTTCAGCCGCGCCTACTGGTGGGTGGTCGGGCTGTGCGTGGCGTTCTACGCGACCATCTTCCCGTTCCGCACCTTCGCGAACCTGTTCTTCATCCAGGCGCACGGCGTGGCGCCGGACCACGCCGGCACGCTCAAGAGCTGGCTGCCGGCGCTGTCGATGGTGGGCATGCCCCTCTTCGGACTGCTCGCCGATCGCATCGGTAAGCGCGCGCTGCTCATGACCATCGGCTCGGCGCTGCTCGTGCCGCCTTTCCTGCTCATGGCGTACACGCAGGCGCCGCTCGAGCTCTCGATGGCGATGCTCGGGGTGGCGTTCGCGCTCGTCCCGGCGGTGCTGTGGCCGGCGGTGACCTACCTCGTGCCCGACGCGCGGCTCGGCTCGGCCTACGCGCTCATGACGTTCTGCCAGCAGGTCGGCTGGGCGGGGATGAGCTGGGGCATCGGCGCCGCGAACGACGCCGCCGGCGCCTCCGCGCAGCACCCCGCGGGCTGGCTCCCGGCGATGTGGATGCTCGCCGCGCTCGCCACCGCCGGCTTCGTCTTCTCCTTCCTCCTCTGGCGCGAGGAGCGCGGCCCGAGCGCGCACGGGCTCGAGGCGGCGCCCGGCGGCGACGCCGCGTGAACGCCCCGGATCACCGGGAACGCGCCGCCGTCAACTTGTTTGCCTCGGGGATCCCGATCCCGTAAGCTGCGATATCTCCGCAAGATCCTGGGATCAGGGCGGGATCTTCGACGGCGATGGGGCAGGGCGGGCGAATGGACGGGGCGGAAGGGGCGAAGACCATCGTCGAGCCGGAGGAGTTCCTCCGTAGCGCGCTCGAGAAGATCGTGTTCTTCGAGTGCCGCGTCTCCCAGCTCGAGAGCGAGCTCGCCGCGGCGCGCACCACCGCCGAGCGCGCGCGGGGCGACGCCGCCCAGGCGCGGCGGCGCGAGGTGGACCTCGAGCAGGCGCTCGCGGCCGAGCGCGGCCAGCGCGGCGACGCGGCGGCCCGCGTCGACGAGCTCGAGGAGCGCGTGCGGCTGCTCCAGGAGGAGCGCGAGCGGCTCCTCGGTGGGCTCGTCGAGCGCGCGCGCCTCTCCGGCGCGACCGGCGCCGACGGCGCGCCCGGCCCGGAGGAGGGCGGCGCCGACCTCGCCGGCTTCATCGCCGAGCTGCGCGCCGAGATCGAGGTGCTCCGCGCCTGGAAGGCCGCGGCCGAAGCGGCGGGGCTCGGCGGTCCGGCGAGCGTCTTCGGCGGCCCCGCGCACGCGGCCGCCCACCCGGAGCGCACGGCCGCGCAGCGGCACGGTCATGACGGCAGGCCGGGACCCGAGTCGGTCTCGATGGTCGCCGACCGCTTCGCCTCCGACGGCCGCGTGGGCCTCACCGCGCGCGACAGCGACCAGATGAAGGCGCTCCTCGGGACGCGCGCCGATCGCGCGCTCTACGAGCGCTCCCTGGACGATCTCTCGGCCTCCGACGCCGGTCGCCGCCTGCGCGCCGTCCGCGCCCTCGAGGCGCTCGGCTCGAAGGCGGCCGCGCCGCTCCTCGCCGCCGCGCTCGGGCGCGAGCCGGAGGCCGAGGTGAAGGCCGCGCTGCTCGCCGCGCTCGCCCGCTTCAAGGAGCCGTTCGCGGCAGACCTCGCCGCGCGCGCGCTCGAGGACGGCCGGCCCGCGGTGCGCGTCGCGGCCCTCGAGGCGCTCGCGGCGGTCGCAGCCGACGGCGCCCAGGAGCGGCTCTCGGCGTCGCTGCGCGATCCGAGCCCCATCGTGCGCCGGCGCGCGGCGCTGCTCCTCGGCTTCGCCCCCGGCGCGGGGGCGGAGGAGGCGCTCGCGACCGCGCTCGCCGACCCGGATCGCGGCGTCGCCCGCGCCGCCGCCGCCGCGCTCTCCGGCCGCCCCACCGCCCGCGCGCAGGGCGCGCTCGCCCGCGGGCTCGAGCACCCCGACGCGTCCGTCCGCCGCGCCGCCGCGACCGCGCTCGGGCGGCTCGCCGGCGAGGCGGTGGACGCCGATGCGCCCGCCTCCGCGCGTCGCGCGACCTCTCGGAGGATCGCGGAGAAGCTCGCGGCGATGGGAGGGGAGGAGCTTCGCGCGGCGGTGCTCGCGTCGCTGCCGGCGACGGCGCCGAGCGTCGCGGCCCGGCCCCCGACCGCGACTCGGACCCCGACCCCGACGGTCCCGCTCGTGGTTCGACAGGCTCACCACGAGCGGCCGGTGATGACGACCGCTCGTCCTGAAGCCATTGGAACCAGCACCGCTCGCCCTGCAGCCGTTGGGACCGCTGTCCCTGCAGCTGTCAGGACCGCTCGCCCTGAGCCTGTCGAAGGGCGAGCGGGCCATGCGTCCTCGCCCGCGCCGCTCCTCGCCCGCGTCGCCGTCGCCGTCCTCGAGGACGGCGACGCCGCGCCGAAGCCGGGCGACGACCTCGGCCCCGCGATCGTCTCGGAGGTCCGCGCGGCCCTCCGCGGCTGCACTGCCGCCGATCTCTCGCGCATGCTCGAGGCCGAGCCGGCCCGCATCGACGCAGCCCTCGCCGCCCTCGCGGCCCGCGGAACCCTCGTCCAGCGCGGTGCGCGCTGGTTCATGTGCTAGGGGAACGGAATGGAGAACGTCCGCTACACCGCGAAGCGCCTCGCCGAGATCGTCGGCGCGACCGCGAAGCAGGTCGAAGGCGCGCTCGGGAAGAAGGACGGGTTCGTCCCCGACGACCTCCCCGTGCTGCGCGAGAAGCTGCGCCGCCCGCCGGAGCCGTTCCCGCCGCGCATCCAGCTCTTCCTCAACTTCAAGGGCGGCACCGGCAAGACGAGCCTCTCGTCGTCGTACGCCTACCGGCTCGCGGAGCGCGGCTACCGCGTGCTCATGATCGACCTCGACAGCCAGGGCCACGCGACGAAGTGCCTCGGCAAGGAGGGCGGGAGCTTCACGCAGACGCTGCACGACGTGATCATCCGCAGGCGGCCGCTCGACGAGGTCACCGTCGCGACGGGGATGCCGAACCTCTCGCTCGTCCCGGCCAACCTCTCGATGAGCACGATCGACCTCGCGCTCATGCCGCTCGCCGGCCGCGAGTTCCGGCTGCGGAACGCGCTCCAGGGCGTCGTGGGCAAGTACGACTTCGTGGTGCTCGACGCCCCGCCGTCGTTCGGGCTCCTCAACCTGAACGCGCTGATGGCCGCCTCCGACCTCGTCATCCCGGTGCTGGCCGACTTCCTCTCCTACGACGGACTGCGGCTCCTGTTCGAGACGATCCAGGGGCTCGAGCAGGACCTCTCGCACCAGCTCGAGAACATCTTCATCGTCGTGAACGCGTACAACCAGACGTTCAAGATCGCGCGCGAGGCGCTCGGCGCGCTGCGCGAGCACTACGCGGACTACCTGCTCGACTCCGTCGTCCGCCAGTGCACCAAGTTCGCCCAGGCGTCGTCCGAGGGCTGCCCGATCTTCGGGTACGACCCGGACTCCAAGGGCGCGACCGACATCGAGGCGGTCCAGAACGAGATCCTCGGGCGCATCCGCGCGGCCCTCGCCGAGGCGGGCGCGGCGGGAGCGTAGCCATGCGCAAGGCCTTCGACGCGAACGTCCCGAAGCTCCGGCCGCGCCTCAAGCCCGGCGCCGCCCCGGCCGTCGCGCCCGACGCAAACGCGGGCATCGCTGCGGCGGCCGAGGAGGCCGCGCAGGTGAGCGCGGCGATGCAGGCGACCGTCGCGGAGGAGCCCGCGCTTCCCGCCGCGGAGGTGGAGGAGCCGGTCCAGGCGGTGATCCCCGCCGCGACGGCGCCGCGCGCCCGGATTCCGACCCCGACGTCGACGCCGACCTCGACCCGGAACGCGACCGCGACCCAGGCCCCGACCCCGACCCAGGCCCCGACCGCGACCCCGACCGCGACCCCGACCCCGACCAACGCCACCACCGCCCCCGGCGGCGCGGAGTCGAGCGTCGACGTCATCTCCCGCCGCGACCGCCTCGAGAAGATCAAGCGCCGCGTCGCGGACGCCGCCCGGCCCGCGCCGCGCGTCGATCCCGTCCCGGCCGATCCGGCCCGGGCCGCCGAGAGCGTGCTCGCGCTCGTGCGAGACCTGGAGCTCGAGCTCGTGCGCGCCCGGGAGCGCGAGGAGGCGCTGCGGGGCGATCTCGATCAGGCTCGCAGCGAGCTCGGCCGCGCCGCGGGCGAGGCGCGCGCCTCCACCGAGCGGCTCGTCTCCGCCGAGGCGGAGCTCGCCGAGAAGCGCGGCGTCCTGACGGACCTCCTCGGCGAGATGACCGCGCTCGAGGAGGAGCGCGACGAGGCGCTCCGCCGCGCGCAGGCGATGGCCGCGCTCGACGAGGAGCGCGCGCGCCTGCTCGAGGAGGTCACGCGCAAGGCGGACGAGGAGGCCCGGCTCCGCGCCGAGCGCGAGGAGGAGGTCGAGCGGCTCTCCGAGGAGCTCCGCGCCGGCTCCACCGAGGGCGCGCGGCTCCGCACCGCCGTCGGCGAGCTCGCGCGCGAGCGCGATCAGCTCGCCGGCGAGCTCGACCGGCTGCGCCGCGAGCGGGACGAGCTCGCCGCCGCGAAGCGCGCGCTCGAGCAGGTGCACGCGGCGCTCGCGCAGGCGCGGGCGCGGCTCGGGTGAGGTAGGGGCCGCGGCGCGCGTGTGCCCCGCGCGCCGAGATGTACCCGCAACCCGCGCGGAGCGACCCCTCCCGATTCACCCGTGGTGCGATCCTTCCCGCCGCAGGATCGCGACCCCATGCCGCGCCCCGGTGGCGCCCGAGCCCGCGCGAACGGGCGGTAGAATCCGCCCCGGCTCGAGGGGCGGCGCGCGACCTTCCGCGCGCGGCCGGGGCCGAGGGATGGACGAGATGGCCTGCGCGCGCGTGTCGGGGTGTCCGCTCTACAAGGCGTTCGCGATGAAGTCGTCGCTCCGCGTCTGGCAGTCGTACTACTGCGACGGCGACTTCAGCCGCTGCGAGCGGCTGAAACGCTCGTCGGCCGGCCAGCCGGTGCCGCCCAACATGCTCCCGAACGGAAAGCTGCTCGACGTCCCGATCGATCAGATCCAGGACTGACCGGAGGCTCGCCGCGCCCGGGCGGCCCGCCCCGGCGGCTAGGGCGTCTGCGACCGTGACGCCGGCCGCTCGAACGGCCAGACGTTCCCCTCGCGCCGCTCCCGCATCCGGTCGAGCGCGTCGTAGGCCGCGTACTTGTAGGCCTCGCCGAGGGTCGGGTAGTTGAACACCGCCTCGATGAAGTACTGAAGGTCGCCCTTGTGCGACATCACCGCCGCGCCGGTGTGGACGAGCTCGGAGGCGTGCGGCCCGATGCAGTGCACCCCGAGGATGCGGCCGTTCTCGGCGTCCGCGATGAGCTTCACGAACCCGACGGCCTCGCCCACGAGGTTCGCGCGCGCGTTCTCGGCGAGGCTCGCGCGGCCGACGACGTAGGCGCGCCCCTGCTCCTTCAGCGTCTCCTCGGTCTCGCCCACGGACGAGAGCTCGGGGATGGTGTAGATGCCCATCGGCAGGATGTTGGAGACGCGCTGCTTGAGGACGCCGCCGCAGGCGTGGCTCATCGCGACGCGCCCCTGCTCCATCGACACCGAGGCGAGCCCGGGGAACCCGATGACGTCGCCCGCCGCGTAGATGTGCGGCACCGTCGTCTGGAACTGCGCGTTCACCTTGAGGAGCCCGCGCTCGGTCGCCTGGAGGCCGGCCGCCGGCAGGTTCAGCGCCTCGACGTTGCCGACGCGGCCCGAGGCAACGAGCACCTTCTGGGCGACGATCCGGCCCCCGTCCTCGAGCGTGACGAGCACGTCCTTCGCGCCCGGCTCGATCTTCGCCGCCCGCGTCTGCTGGTGGAGGTCGATGCCGCTCGATCTGAACACCTCCTCGAGCGCGTGCGACATCTCCGCGTCGAGCCAGGAGAGGAGCCGGTCCTTGGAGTCGACGAGCTTCACGTTCACGCCGAGCGCGGCGAACAGCGAGGCGTACTCGCAGCCGGCGACGCCGCCACCCAGCACCGCCAGCGAGCGCGGCACGCGGTCGAGGAGGAGGATCGAGTCGGAGTCGTAGACGTGGGCGTTGTCGATCGGGTACTGCGGCGGGTGGAACGGCCGCGTGCCCGGGGCGAGCAGGATGACGTCCGCCTGGAGCTCCTGGGCGCCGCCGTCAGGGACCGACACCCGGAGCGTGTGCGGGTCGACGAAGCTGGCGATGCCGCGGAACTGCTCCACGCCGGCGTGGTTCAGCGCGTTGCGGATCCGCGAGTGCTCGCGGCCGGTGACGAGGCCGCGGCGGCCCATGAGCTCGGGGATGGTGACGGTGCCCGAGACGCGGAGCTCGATGCCGTGGGCGTCGCGGCTGCGCGCCTGCTGGATGGCGAGGGCCGTCTCGCGCAGCGCCTTCGAGGGGATCGTGCCGGTGTTGGCGGAGGCGCCGCCGGGGACCGCCTCCTTCTCGATGAGGGCGACCTTCTTGCCGCTGAACGCCGCCTGGATGGCGCCGTTCTCGCCGGCGGGCCCCGAGCCGATGACCACCACGTCGTAGCGCAGCATGCGGCCGCTTATAATGCAGCCTCCCCGGGACTTCGATATTGTTAGCGGCTCCCGTGCAGAACGCCCCGAAGAATCCCGCCCTCGGCGCCGTCCGCAAGAACCTGATGGTCGAGCTGGACGAGCGGCGGCGCGCCCTCGCGCGGGCCGGGAAGCGCCTCTTCGACTTCGGGCTCGGCGATCCGAAGGAGCCGACCCCGCCCTTCCTGCGCGAAGCGCTCCGCGGCGCCGTCCCCGAGGTGTCGCAGTACCCGAGCGCGTTCGGCACGCCGGCCCTCCGGCGCGCCGCGGCCGGGTACCTCGCCCGCCGCTTCGGCGTCACGGTGGATCCGGAGGCGCAGGTGCTCGCCTGCGCCGGCGCGAAGGAGGCGATCTTCCACCTGCCCCTCGCGTTCGCCGGCGACCCCGCGCGGCGCAAGGTGGTGATGCCCGATCCCGGCTACCCGACCTACGAGGTCGGCGCGCGCTTCGCCGGGCTCGAGCCGGTGAAGGTCCCGCTCACCGCGGCGCGCCGCTTCCTCCTCGAGCCCGACGACGTCGGCGAGGCGGTGCTGCGCGAGACGCTCGTCTTCTGGATCTCCTACCCGCACAACCCCACGGGCGCGATCGCCCCGCGCGACTACCTCCGCCGGGTGGGGGAGGCCGCGCGCCGGTACGGGTTCGTCGTCGCCTCCGACGAGTGCTACGCCGACGTCTACTTCGGCGCGCCGCCGCCCTCGATGCTCGAGGAGCAGGTGGAGAACGTCGTCGCGATCCACTCCTGCTCGAAGCGGAGCGGGATGACCGGGTACCGCTCCGGCTTCCTCGCCGGCGACGCGGATCTCATCGCCGTGCTGCGCGCGCTCCGGAGCCACCCCGGCGTCACCTCGCCCGAGTTCGTCGCCGCGGCGGCGGCGGCGGCGTGGTCCGACGACGCGCACCCGGCGGAGCGGCGCGAGATCTTCCGAAGGAAGCGCGACCGCTTCCTGGCGTTCTTCGCGGAGCATGGCCTCGAGGCCGACGCTTCGGAGGCGACGCTGTACCTGTGGGTGCGCGTGCCGGGCGCGGAGACCGCCGCGTCGTACGCGCTGCGGCTCCTCGAGGAGGGGATCGTCGTCGCGCCCGGGCCGGCGTTCGGCGCGGGAGAAGGGTACGTGCGCGTGGCGCTGGTGCCGACGCTCGAGGAGTGCGAGGAGGCCATCGTGGCCTGGCGTAAGGTGAGGGCATGAACGACTGGAACGAGATCGAGCGGCGCATCGTCGCCGCCTTCGGGGATCGGCACAAGCTCGCCGACCCCCTCCACCGCGCCGCCGTCGTGCAGACGCTGCACGGCCTGGACCGCGGCGAGCTGCGCGTCGCGCAGAAGGTGGACGGTGAGTGGAAGGTGAACGCCTGGCTCATGCAGGCGGTGAACCTCTACTTCGGCATCACCGGGATGGAGACCCAGGACTTCGGGCCGTTCCAGACGCGCGACAAGATCCCGCTGAAGCACGGCCTCGAGGAGGCGGGCGTCCGGCTCGTGCCGGGCGGCGTCGCGCGCTTCGGCTCGTTCCTCGAGCCGGGCGCGGTGCTCATGCCCGGGTTCGTGAACATCGGCGCCCGCGTCGGCGCGAACTCGATGGTGGACACCTGGGCGACCGTCGGCTCGTGCGCGCAGGTCGGGCAGAACGTGCACCTCGCCGGCGGCGTGGGCATCGGCGGCGTGCTCGAGCCGCCCGGAGCGCGGCCCAACATCATCGAGGACGGCGCCTTCATCGGCAGCCGCTGCATCCTCGTCGAGGGCGTGCTCGTCGAGGAGGAGGCGGTGCTCGGCGCGAACGTCGTCATCACCGCCTCGACGCCGATCATCGACGTGACCGGCGCGCAGGAGGTGATCTACAAGGGCCGCGTCCCGGCGCGCTCGGTGGTCATCCCCGGCACCCGTCCGAAGCAGTACCCCGCCGGCACCTACCAGATCCCCTGCGCGCTCATCGTGGGCCGGCGCAGCCCGTCCACCGACCGGAAGGTCTCGCTCAACCAGGCGCTCCGGGACTTCGAGGTCCAGGTGTGACGCTGAAAGGCGCGCCCGGCGGGGCTCCCGTCGAATCGCTCGCCCAGCGCACCGCCGCGCTGTGCGGGATGTTCTCGCCCATCGGCCACGAGCGCGCCCTCTGCGACGCGGTCGAGGCCTGGGCGCGGGTGCGCTTCCCGCGCGTCGAGCGGGTGAAGGACTCGCTCGTCGTGCGGGTGGACGGCGACGCCGTCCCCGGACGGCCGACGGTCGCGCTCTGCGGCCACCTCGACACCGTCCCGGTGCACGACGAGGACCGTCACCCGCCGCGCCGCGACGGCGGGCGGCTCGTCGCGCCGGGCGCCTCCGACATGAAGGGCGGCGTCGCGGTGGCGATGGAGCTCGCCGAGCGGCTCCCGCGCGCGGCGCGCTTCTGCGACCTCGTCCTCGTGCTCTACGCGCGCGAGGAGGGGCCCTACCTCGAGAACGAGCTCGAGGACGTGCTGCGCGCGCCCGGCCTCCTCGCGGGGGTGGAGCTCGCGCTCTGCCTCGAGCCGACCGACAACGTGCTCCAGCTCGGCTGCGTCGGCTCGATCCACGCGACCGTCACGTTCCACGGCCGCGCCGCGCACTCCGCCCGGCCCTGGCACGGCGAGAACGCCGTCCATCGCGCCGGCGCCCTCCTCGCCGAGCTCCACGGGCGCGCGCCGCGCGAGGCGACGAGCGGCGGCCTCGTCTTCCGCGAGGTGCTCTCCGCGACCCGCATCGAGGGCGGCCACGCGCGCAACGTCGTCCCCGACCGCTGCACGCTGAACCTGAACTTCCGCTTCGCCCCGGACCGGTCGCTCGAGGACGCCGCCCGCGAGCTCGAGGCGCTCGGCGCGCGGCACGGGGCGGAGGTGCAGCTGACGGATCTGTCGCCGGCCTGCCCCGCCTACGCGGAACACCCGATCGTGCGCCGTCTCCTCGACCGGACCGGGATCGGCGTGGAGCCCAAGCAGGCCTGGACCGACGTCGCGCGCCTCGCCGTGCACGGCATCCCCGCCGCGAACCTCGGGCCGGGGGCCACGAGCCAGGCGCACCAGCGCGGGGAGTGGGTGGAGCTCCAGGCCCTCGCGCGCGGGTACGAGCTCTACGAACGGTTCCTCACCGGTGGGTGAACGGCTCACCCGGGACGCGGACCCGGCGCGGCGCGCGGCTATGATCGGCGCGCGTGCTCACCCCCCTGACCCTCGCCCTCGCGCTGGCCGCCACCGACGCCGTCGGTGAAGGAAGCGCTGCGACCTCGACGCCGCCGAGCGCGGCGTCGAACTCGACCGTCGCCTCCGCGCTCTCCCCCGGCCGCCTCACGCTCGCGCGGACGGACGCGCAGGACGAGTACGGCTGGGAAGGCGGGGCCGACGACGAGGAGCACGCGCCGCGCCTCTTCCTCACCGCCTGGGGCGGCGAGGCGTTCGATCTCGGCAGCGGCGAGAAGCACTCCGGCTCGGCGTTCGGCGGCGAGGTCTCCTACGCGCTCGGCTTCGGCGACCTCGGGGTGTGGGGCTCCGCCTACAAGATCCGGAACGGCGGCAAGGACTGGGCGCCGGTCGCGCTCCTGCGGCTCACGAACCGCTTCCAGACGCGGCGCGGGCTCGAGGCAGCGTTCACGTTCGGTGTCGGTGCGGGACGGCCGACCGACTGGCGCGTGTGGTTCCAGGTGGCGCTCGGGCTCCGCCTCGACCTCGGCCCCATGTTCCTCGCGGGCGAGCTGTCGTTCGAGCAGGACCAGCTCCTGCGCCTCTCCGGCGGCCTCGGCGTGAAGCTCTAGCCGGGCGCGGCGACGGGTGCGCGTCCCCGACCGGGCTGGCGATCGCGGTTGATCCGGATCGCGCGGACGTTACATCGGCGCATGTCGATTGCCGATGAACGCAAAGGAGCCGCTCGCATGAAGCACGTCCTCCTCGCCCTCGGGCTCGTCCCCGCCCTCGCCTTCGCGGAGCCGACGACCTGGAACGTCGATCCCTCCCACACGCAGACGAACTTCACCGTGCGCCACCTGGCGATCTCGAACGTCCGCGGTGAGTTCAGGAGCACGAAGGGCGTCCTGAAGCTCGACGAGAAGGACCCGGCAAAGTCGTCGGTCGAGGCGACGATCGACGCGGGCACCATCAACACCCGCGAGGACCAGCGCGACGCGCACCTGCGCTCGCCGGACTTCCTCGACGTGGCGACGTACCCGACCATCACCTTCAGGTCGACGAAGGTCGAGAAGGCCGGGAAGGGCTACAGGGTCAGGGGCGAGCTCACGCTGCACGGCGTGACGCGGCCGGTGGTGCTCGAGGTGAGCGACCTCACGCCCGCGATGAAGGATCCCATGGGCATGGACCGCCGCGGTGTCCGCGCGGCGACGAAGATCAGCCGGAAGGACTTCGGCCTCGAGTGGAACAAGATGGTCGAGGCCACCCCGGTGGTGGGCGACGAGATCCGGATCGAGATCGACGCGGAGATGGTGAAGCAGCCCGCGGAGGGCGCGAAGCCGGTCGAGGCGAGCCGGGAGCCAGCGGCGGCGGCGAAGGCGAACTGACGCGGCGCGCCCCCGGCCACCGCGCGTGACGGCGCCCCGGCCCGCGACTGTCGCGGCCGAGGCGTCCGGGTCTCGGGGCCGGCCGCCCTCCGTACGATCCGTCCGCCCCGCCCCTCTCCCTGAACGCCCGCTCACCTCCTGCGCGATCGCCGACCGGCACATCGGTTGCTCTCGGCGCGCGCATGCCGTCCATCGCCTCCGACGCCGCCGCTCCGAGTCACGACCGCCCGCGGGAGCGGCTCCTCGCCGACGGCCCGCGCGCGCTCTCCGACGCCGATCCACCCGAGCGGCGATCCCTCCCCGAGCCCCGACGACGCGGATCTCACCGAGCGGCTGCGCGCCGCGGCCGAGCTCGTGGGCGTGCTCGCGCGCGACCACGTGATCGTCGCGGCGGGCGGCTACTACAGCTTCGTCGAGGCGGGGAGGTGGAGACGTTGAGCGAGCGGCGATTGCCCAGCTCCTACGATCGTGGCGGGTCACACGCTCGCACCACCGCGGGGCCGAGGACGAAGAGAGCGAGAGCTCGTCGCTGTCACCGCACGGACGCGGCGCGCCGCGTCCGCTAGGCCATCCTGAAGCCCGGGTCCCACCCGAGGACGCGGACGGCCTTCTCGATCTGGACGAAGCCGTCCGCCTCGGCGACGTTGTAGACGCCCGGCTGCGCCCTCGTGATCGCGAGCTGGGCGGCCTTCGCGGCGGCGTCCACATGCACGGGCCCCAGGGGGCTGGGCGCGTCGAAGCCCGTTCCGGGCCCGTAGAACTTTCCGTAGCGCAGGACGATGCCTTCCAGCGGCGCCTCCAGCACCTGCCGCTCGAGGCTGAGAACGCCCGTCACGGTCCCGCCGTACACGGGGTGCGTCCCCGGCAGGAGCGGATCCTCCTCGCGGTGCGGCGTAGGGCCCTCGGCGTAGATGAACCCGATGCTCTGGGCGATGAGCTTCCGGGCGCCGGCGCGAACGGCGGCGGCGACGAGGTTGCGCGTGCCCTCGTCCCGCAGGCGCGCGTTGCGCGCGAGGGCGTCATTCATCTTGCTCGCCTCGAGCGCGTACGGCAGGTCCGTGAGCTGGTGGATGACGACCTCGGGCCGGACGCCAGCCACGATCTCCCGGAGCGCGGCGTCGAAGACGTCCACGACCACCGGCTCGACGCCCATCGCGCGCAGGAGGGGTGCCTTGTCGGCGGATCGCGTGGTGCCCACCACGCGCCAGCCGTCCGCCACGAGGAGGGGGGCGAGGCGCCGGCCGATCGCGCCGGACGCTCCCGCGAGAAAGACGCACTTGCTCATCGAGGGCTCTCCCTGCCTGGGTTCACTCGGGTGGTTCGCGCTCGAGACTGCCGGGCCTTCGCTACCCGGCGCCGACGTCTCTCGGCCGCTGCCCGCCCGATCCTGCGCTCCTGGAACCATGCCTCGGCGTCCCGGAGGAAAGGCTCCGGCGCCTTTCGCTCGAACTCGTGACTCAGGTCCGCGATCGTCTTGGAGGCGAGGAAGCCCTGGAGCGCGCCCTCCGCCTCCCTCATGAACAGGACGCTGACCGGCTCCGAGCGCGCTGCGAGGACGAGAAGGGAGTGCAGCGCGTACTCGGAACCGGCTCCGTAGAGGACGATTTCAACTAGCACCTCACAGGTCGCAGTAAATAGCGTCGTCGGCGCGTGCCCGTCAAGGCGAGCCGCCGCCCCAGCGACGGCGGCCGCCATCACGGCGATCGTGCTCACTCGCCAGTAGCGACATTGGTGTCCTGGAACGCCGGGCGCATGCGCAGGACATCGACCGCGAGGCCTTCAACCGCGCGTTGGGGGGTACGGCGGACGACGAGGCGACCGCGCGCCGCGTCGCCTGGGGGGCGGTGGAGCGGGTGGAGGCCCTAGCGCGGCTCGCCCAGCGGGGGGCCATCGACCGTCTGGGCGGTCGCCGGACCCTGGCTCGCGCCAGCGCTACCGGGCCGCGCGCGAGACCGGGACGGTCACCCCGTTCGACTCGTACGACGAGATCATCACCTGGACCTCGGCGAAGTCCCAGCGCAGCCCCTCGGGGACCCGGACGCGGAGCTCGGTGGGCGTCGCCGCCTCGGCGCGGACGGCGGTGCTGCCGAAGCGGACGAACACGAGCGAGGGATCGCGGATGAACCCGCGCCCGCGGATGGTGACCTCCGCGCCGGCCGACAGCGGCTGCGGCGTCACCGCGTCGACGTGGAGCTCCGCCGGGTTCCACGCCGCGTAGGGCTCCGTCTCGCCTGAGCCGCCCGAGCACGCGCTCGCGGCGAGCAGGGCGGCGAGCCCGATCGATCGCACCGTCTTCATGGCGTCCCTCCGAGCAGGTCGGCGCCGCTGTAGAGCCAGATCACGCCCTCGCGCATGTCCGCGACCGCGGCGTCCGGCGTACCGTCGCCGTTCACGTCGCCCACCGCTGCGAAGTCCCAGCCGAACGTCGTGGGGATCCGGCCGCCGCTGACGGGGTTCGGGACGACGACCGTGGACGCTTGCAGGGCGCCCGAGGCATCGCGCGTGAGGCGCACGGCCCCGAACCCGGAGAGGAGCCAGTTCTCGGCATCCTCGAGGGCGCCGAGGCCGACGAGGAGTGTCCCCGCCTCCGACATGAGCGGCTCGGCGCGGAGGCCGATGCACCCGAGGTCGGGCGCTGCGAGGACCCCCTGGAAGTCGTCCTGCGCGAGCGCGAGCGGCTCTGCGGTCCACGGCGCGAGCGGGAACGACGCTGGCGCGAACGCATGGAGCGTCGCGCGCCCGGCCGACGGCCAGCGGCCCGGGTAACACAGGCCGCCCACGACGAGTCCGGCGCCGATCGCGTCCCCGGAGATCACGACGTCGCCGCGCACGTTCGCGCCTGCCAGCGCGAGCGTGGCGTCCGGCGGGCGATCCACGGTCGAGGCGCGGATCGGGCCCCGGTAGACGGCGGCGACCGGGGTCCCGTCGCCGCTGGCCACGCCGCCCGCGATGGCGAGATCCTTCACGCCGTCGCCGTCCACGTCCGTCACGAGGAACGAGCGCCCCTGGCCCCACGCGACCGCGGGATCCGTGACGAGCCACGCGCTCGGCCGGCGCGGCACGGGTCCGCACGGCACGCCCGCGGTGCAGGACTGCGGCGCGAGCGGCCCGAGATACACCGCGACGGCGGTGTTCGCCCGGTTCGAGAAGGGCCCATCCCCGCGAAGGGTCGCGACGACGTCGTCGCGGCCGTCGCCGTTCACGTCGAGGATGTCGAGCGCGGCGACGTGCATGTACTCCGCGTACGCCGTCCCCGTCGAGAACCACGCGGGCCGGGGCGGCGCCAGCGCGAGGTACCGCCCGGGCGTCCCGCCGAAGAACGCGATGAGCGTGTCGTCGCCGAGATAGGCCTGGTACCCGGGCGCGTGCGCCGCCGTCAGGACGTCGTCGCGCGCGCCGTCGCCGTCGAGGTCGCCGACGGCGAGGTCCGACCCGATCCCCTCGCCCGCGGGGAAGCGCAGCCCTTGGGCGTTCGAGTAGAACACGGGCGCCGTGAGCGTCCGGTCGAAGTCGAGCTCGAAGCGGTCGCCGCGGTTCATGTAGAACAGCACCGCCCCCGAGTCGCCGATGCCGAGCGAGATCCCCGCGGAGCTCAGCCTGTAGCTGCCCTCGGAGCCGACCACGAGGTCCCGCAGGCCGTCGCCGTCGACGTCCGCGGCGACCACCGCCTTGCCGAAGTACACACCCCAGCCGAAGCCGACGAGCGCGTCCGCGCCCGCGACCGGGCTCTCGAGGAGCACGTGCGTCGGCGGCATGATGACGCCGAGCGGGTTCACCGCCAGATCGGTCGGGACCGGAACGGGCGGCTCCATCTCCCCCTGCGAGGGCGGCGGGGGCGGCGGCGGACCGTCCGCGCCGATCTTGTTGTGCCGCAGCGCCGCGGCGCCGTAGGCCTCCGCGACCGTGTCGATGATCCGGGCGTATCCGTCCCGCGCGCCGCGCAGCGCGTCCCAGAGGTGCGAGATGATGTGCACCTCCGACACGACGCCGATCACGCTCGCGATCTTGAGCTGCGCGAGCAGCTGCTGGACGGTGACCCGGTTCGAGGCGTTGCGGTCGCCGCTCGTCACCGGCTCGCCGGGATCGGCGTCGTTGGGGAAGTCGATGAGGTCCCAGAGGCCGCCTGCGACGAGCCCCTCGTACGCCGCCCCCTCGCCCTGCGGGAGCTGAGCGAATGGGCCCAGGCGGTGGATGGACTCGGCCGACACTGGATACGAGTTCTCGTCGAGGACGGCGGGGTTCGCGCGCCCGAGGAGCACGGCCTCGGGGGGCGACAGCGCCTGCCAGAAGTCCGCCCAGCCCTCGGTGAACGCGCAGTGCTGCGACTCTCTCGAGGTGAGGTAGTGCGTGCCGCACTCGGTCAGCGTCTGGACGTCCTGGAGGATCGGCAGCGTGCCGAGCGTGTCGTACATCACGGTGTGCCCGTACTCGTGGCGCGTCGTGGCCGGCTCGAGGAACGGCTCGTGGAGGGGCATCTCGACCGTCCACGACTCCGTCTTCAGGACGTACTGGATCGCGTCACCGACCCAGTTCACCACCGGGATGCCGATGTTCACCGGGTCGAACGGCGGGGCGCACGCGGTGTCCGGGCAGAAGCTGCTGGGGTAGTGGATCCAGCGCCTGGGCGGGGCGCCGGACTGGCGACCGCCCGCCTCGAGGTACGCCCGCTCCGCCGCGAGGGCCTGGTAGTGCGTCTCCATCGCGCCGGCCGTGAGCTCGCCCACGTAGCGGACGCGGTCACGCCCCGTGAGCGTCACGTCGTAGTGGACGTTGCCGTCGTGCTTCTTCGCGCGGCGCGTCTTGTAGCACCAGCTCCCGCCGCACGTGCCCTGGAGGCTCCACGCGCTGTCGAGGGCCTTCCGGAAGCTCATGTCGGAGTGCTTGTAGAGCGTCGCGGTGAACCACGCGGGGAACCCGAGCCTGAACGTGTCCGAGCGCATCCGGAACACCGCGTAGTACTTGCCGTTCTTGTTGTCGATCGGGATCTGGAAGTGGCCGTTCGCGTCGGTGACCGTCGCGCCCTGGAGATCGTCCGGCCACCACGCGCGGTGGCGGTACACCTTCACGAACAGCCCCTCGACGCCGTGCGGCCCCTTCGTGTCGTCCGGGAGCGTGTCGACCCGGACGGTGCCCTCGTAGTACGGGCCCGTCGAGAGCGCCTGCGAGGTGACGGCGGCCGAGCGCGAGCGCAGCGTGGCATCGGCCGGCGTGTCAGCGTCGGAGAGGGTCGCGGGATCGTCCGGCCCGACCGTCGGGATGAACACCTCGTCCTCGAGCGGCTCGCCGGGCTCGTAGGCCTGTGCCTCCTGGCGGACCTGCTCCGCGAGGAGCGTCCCGAACGCGTTCGCGAAGTCGAGGATGCGCGCGCCGCTCGCGTCGACCTGCACGTACGCGACGGCGCCGGCCCGCTCTCCCGAGCGCGGGTCCGCTCCCCGCGCGTCGAGGACGACCGGGTACACGCCCGGCTCCGCGGCGCGGAACCGGACCACGGCCTTCGCGACGGGCGCGCCGCCGGACGCGACGAGCAGCGGTCCGCTCGCCTCGAGGACGTTCCCGACCTTCAGCGACATCGTCCCGGGCGACCTCGCGACCGCGTCGAGGCGGAACGCGTAGACACCCGGAGGGACCTGCGCGCCGCGGTCGTCCTGGAGGTTCCACGCGACCGAGAGCTCCGCAGTGGACGGCTCCGCGTTGCCCCGGGCGGAGGCGGCTCGCGCGGGCGCCTCGCCGGTGAGGGTGCGCACGAGGACGCCGCCGGGATCCGAGATGGAGAGCGTGTACCTGACGACCGCCTCGCCGCGCGCATTGGCGGGGGGCGTCACCGAGACCGTCGCGCGGATCCTCGCCGCGACGGGGTCCGCGCCGAAGGTCGCGATCTTCCCGGGGACGGCGTCGACGCGCCGGAAGCGGTTCGCGCCGTTCTTCGTGAACGCGATCGGAGGGAGCGCCTGCGCCGCCGACGAGGCCGCGAGGGGAACGGGCGCGGCGTCCACCCCGAGCTTCGGGTCCGCGCTCGCCTGGACGCTCCAGCCGGCGGCGGACCCGGGCGAGAGCAGCACGACCTCGAACGCGCCGTCGCCGCCGACGGGCGCGGACGTGAGCGGCTGCACGACGAGGGCCGCGGTCCCACCGTCACCGGCCCGTGCGTCCGTCGCGACGAGCGACGCGAGCGCGATCAGCGCGGCGCGAGCGCACGGCAGCCGCGCGCCCCTTCTCCAGCTGGAAACCATTCCCCCTCCAAGGTCCCGCGTCGGATGGGCTCCGACCGGAGGGGAACCTCGCAGGCCGCGTCACCGTGCGTCAAGCGCCATGGTCACGGTGGGTCACATGAGAATCACCGAGGGTGTACGAAGCGGCTCACATCCGCTGACACCATCCCTCGCGCCCCGGGTCCCCGCAGGCGTCCGCGTCCACGCAGCGGAACCCGGGAGCGCAATCGCCCGAGTCGAGGCACCACGTCATGAAGCAGCGCCCCTGGCCGTCGCCCTCGACGATGCAGGAGCCTGCCGCAGTTCGCCCGAGGCAGTCGGCGTCGGTGGCGCACGCCGGCTCGCAGTACGCCGTACCCTCGACCCGTGAGGTGCACACCGCGCCCGCGGGGCACGGCGACGTCGCGTTGCACGGAGTCGTGCACATGGCGTTGGCGATCGGCACGCACGCGAGGCCCGCGGCGCAGTCGGTCGTCTTCCGGCAGATGTCTCCGAGCGCCTGGTCCTGCAGCGGGGCCGACGGGCCGGTCGCGCGCTCGCGGCACTCGCCTGGGCACGCCGTGAGGAGCCCGGCAGCGGCCAGAGCGAGCAAGGCGCCGGCGGCGCGAGTCGTCTCGAGACGGTGTGGGACGGGACGCGCTCTCGCCAAGGTCACCTCGAGGTGCTCGACGTGAGTGTGTCACGCTCGGTGCGTGACCACAAGGCGACTCGGGCACGCGAGGTCCCACGGAATGCCGGCTCTGCATAGAGCGCGTGCGCGTGTCGCCGGCCGCACTCCGTACGCTCGGTCCGCGCCGCGCCCCTCCCCCTGAACGCACGCTCACCTCCTGCGCGATCCGCTCGCGGCACATCGGTTGCTCTCCGCGCGCGCATGCCGTCCACCGTCTCCCACGCCGTCGCTCCGAGTCACGACCGCCCGCGCGAGCGGCTCCTCTCCCAGGGTCCGCGCGCGCTCTCCGACGCCGAGCTCGTCGCGCTCCTCCTCGGCGCCGGCTCCGCGCGGCTCTCGGCGCGAGCCGCGGCGCTCGCGCTCGTCGAGGCGGTCCCGCTCGCGGAGCTCGCCTGGGCGCCGCCCGACGCGATCGCCAGCGCACCCGGCGTCGGGCTCGCCCGCGCCGCGACCCTCGCCGCCGCGTTCGAGCTCGGGCGCCGCGCCGCGTGGGCGCCGCCCCAGCGCGGGGAGCGCTGCCTCGACCCCAGGCGCGTCGCGGAGCTCATGCGTCACGCCGCGCACGCCGAGCGGGAGACCTTCCACGTGGTCCTGCTCGACGTGCGCGGCCGCCTCGTGCGCACGGTCCAGGTGGCGGAGGGCTCGCTCGCGCAGTGCCCGGTGTCCCCGCGCGACGCGCTCCGGCCGGCGGTGCGGGAGGGCGCCCACGGCGTCGTGTTCGTCCACAACCACCCGAGCGGCGACCCGTCCCCGAGCCCCGACGACGCGGACCTCACCGAGCGGCTGCGCGCCGCGGCCGAGCTCGTGGGCGTGCTCGCGCGCGACCACGTGATCGTCGCGGCGGGCGGGTACTTTTCGTTCGTCGAGGCGGGACGCTGGAGGAGGTGAGCGCGCGGCGGTTCCTTCGGTCCCCGCCGGCGCCCTCGCCGGGGAGCTGAAGCTTCGTCCATTTGCGACGCCAGGTCCTGCCGCCGCCCGAGGTACGCTACGGGGGACGGGTGAGGGACGTCGCGGCCGCTCCCCTCTGCCCACCGCCGAGAGACGTCGCCATGTCCCTGCGCGCACACGCCAGGCTGTTCCTCGTCGCGGCTCTGATCTGGCTCGCCTTCTGGGTCGCGGGCCTGCCCGACTACTACCAGCAGTACTCGACGCGCTCCCTGGTAGTGTTCGAGGTCCTCCTGCTCGGTCCGGTGTGGACGGTGGGATACCTCGCGCTGCGCGACCATCGACGCGTGTCGCGGATGAGGCGCGCGGTCGCGATCTCGTTCCACTTCACCATCCCGCTCTTCGTCTACGACCTCGCATATTGCGGCCTCTACCGCGGCCTCGGCCTCGGCTTCGTGGTGCCGTACTGGTACCTCACTGCGTACTACTTCGTGCCGTGGGTGCTGTTCCTGCCGACCGCGGCGTGGCTCGACAGGCGGGCCGCAGCCGTGGGCTGGCCCAATCGAGCGTGAGACGTCGGGTACACAAGGTGACGGTGGGAGCGGCAAGCCACGGCGCGACGAGCAGCGCGTGGTCGCGACGCCGCGCTCGGGGCAACCCGAAGGCCCGCGCGGCCGCCGCGCTCGGGAGCGCCGCCTCGACAGGGCGCACCCGGAGAACCCGCCGCGCGCCGTAGACTGGCGAGGGCGGCGGCGGGGCACTCCCGCCCCGGTGGCCGACCCGAAGGCGAGCGCGACGCGCGGGCGAGGCGTCGAGAGGCGGCGGCCCATGCCTTACGCGGCGAACGAGGACCTTCCACAATCCGTGCGGGCGCACCTGCCGCCCCACGCGCAGGACATCTACCGCGAGGCGTTCAACCACGCCTGGGAGCAGTACGGCGGCGAGGAAGAGACCGCGCACCGCGTCGCCTGGGGGGCGGTGAAGCGGCTCTACGTGAAGCAAGGGAGCGACTGGGTGCGGAGGGGCCTCTAGGGGGCGCCGTGGACGAACCGGCGCTCGCTCGAGGGCGGGAGCCTCCGGGCTCCGGGACCACGGCGCTGCCGGCGCGCGGACCGCTGCGCTGGCTCTCCTGGCTCGTGGGGATCGCCGTCGTCGCGGCGGTGATCGGCGCGGCGCTCCACTTCTCGGAGGAGCGGGAGCTCGTACGCCTCGCCGAGGACGCTCGCCCCGGGTGGCTCCTCGTCGCGGCGCTCCTGCAGGCGGGGACCTATCTCGCCCAGGGGGAGATCTGGCGCCTCGTCCTCCGCGCCGCACACGCTCCGCTCCCGCTCGCGACCGCCTTCAAGCTGAGCCTCGCGAAGCTGTTCGTGGATCAGGCGATCCCCTCGGCGGGCCTGAGCGGCACGGTGGTCGTCGCGAAGGATCTCGAGCGGCGGGGCGTCCCGCGCGGCGTGGTCATGGCGGCCGTGGTGGTCAGCACCGCCTCGTACTACGGCGCCTACGTCGTGAGCCTCGCGGCTGCCGTGGCGATCACGATCGCGGAGGGGCACGCGAGCGCGCTCGTCATCGCGGCCTCCGTCCTGTTCGCCCTCTTCGGCTCGGCGCTCGCGCTCGCCGTGCTGGCGCTCTCCGGCTTCAAGCAGGGCGCGCTCGCGCGAGTGGCCGTGCGCGTGCCGCGGGCCGCGCGGGCGCTGCGGCTCCTCGGCGAGGCGGAGCCCAGGCTCGCCCGCAGCCCGGGCCTCGTCTCTGCGTCCATTGTCCTCCAGCTCGCCATCGTGCTGCTCGACGCAGGGACGATCTGGGTCCTCGTCCGCTCGCTGGGGAGCGCCGCCCCTGCGAGCGCGGTGTTCGCGAGCTTCATGGTCTCGACGCTGCTCCGGACCGTCAGCGTGATCCCCGGCGGCCTCGGGACCTTCGAGGCGGCCTCCGTCGTGACGCTCAAGCTGGCCGGGGTCTCCTTGCCGGTGGCGCTCTCGGCGACGCTCCTGTTCCGCGGGCTGAGCTTCTGGCTCCCGATGCTACCGGGGCTCTTCTTCTCGCGCGGCGAACGGGGCGAGCCGCCCCTCGCGTGAGCGGCCGAAAGCGGGAGCGTCCGTGCCGTCAGCGCCGGCGCGCCGGCTTCGAGATCGCGGCCGGGACCTTCTTCGAGGCGAAGCTCGAGACCCGCTTCAGCGCGGGCGGCGGGTCGTTCATCGCGACCTGCTTGCCGTCGAACGCCGCGAGCCGCTTCGCCTCGACGGCGTCCTTCGCGCCGAGGCCGGCCTTGAGCGCGCGCACGGCGAGGGGCTTCGCGGCGGCGCCGTCCCCGGCCGCGTGCGCGGCGCGGGCGGCGGCGAGGAGCGCCCGCGCGTCCCGTGGCGCGCTCGCGACGGCGCGCTCGGCGGCGCGGCGGGCCTCGGCGGGCTCGCCCTCGGCGAGCCAGGCCGCCGAGAGGAG
>NZ_JALCYY010000065.1 GCF_022690685.1 Anaeromyxobacter terrae
CGAGCGCGCCGGGGTCCTCGGGCGCGAGCCGCAGCGCCTGATCGAGGTGGAGGCGCGCGGCGGGCGGATCCGCCTCGAGGAGCAGCGTGCCGAGCTCGGCGTGAGCGCGCGCCTTCTCCGCCTCGTCGGGATCGTGCGCGACGAGCCGGCGGAGCGCGTGCAGGAGCCCCTCGCGGTCGCCGGCGGCGAGGGCCTGCGCGCGGAGGGCGCGGAGCGCCGGGACGTGATCGCGCCTCACGGAGAGCGCGAGCTCGGCGGCGCGCAGCACGTCCTCGCGCGCCGCGCCGGGCAGGTCGAGCGCCGCCTCGGCGGCCGCGAGCGCCGAGAACGTCTCGCCGCGGGCGGCCGCGCCGGAGGCGAGCGCGGAGAGCGCGCGGGCGGCCTTGCCGGGCTCGCCGCGAGCGAGCCGGATGGACGCCTCCACGGCGAGCGCCGGCAGGAACCCCGGGCGCCGCGCGAGCCACTCGGCGGCGAGGTCGAGCGCCTCGTCGTGGAAGCGGTCCTCCGCGGCGAGGAGCGCGAGGAGCCGCTCGGCGGCGAACGGGTGCGCGCTCGCGGCGGAGCCGGCGGCGAGGTACCGCCCCCGCGCGCCCGCGGCATCGCCGGCCGCGAGCCGCGCCTCGGCCTCTCGGAACGTCCGCGCGCCCTCCTCGGCCGCGAGGAGCTCGGGCTCGGGCGAGACCGCCGCCGGTCCGGCCGCCCCGCGGATCCAGGCGAGCCGGACGGCTCCCTCGACGATCTCCGCGCGCGCGAGCGGCACGCCCGCGGTGCGCGGCAGCTTCCAGCCGCGCGGCGCGAGGATGCGTCGCAGGAGGATGGGGAGCGGGTCCCGTGGCAAGGCCTCCCCGCCCACGGCGTCGAGCACGCCGCGCGCGAGGTGGGGCAGCATCGCCGGCGGGATGGGCGCCGGGCCGTACGCGCGCGGGGAGTGGAACACGAGCGCGACGCCCTGATCGCCCGCGGGGACGAGCCCGGCGAGGAGCGTGAACGGCGGGCCGCCCGAGAAGCGCGCGGCGATCTCCGCCGCCCCGGGCCGGAGCGCGAGGCGCACGTCCTCGACGCCGAACGCGGAGAGCCCCGCCGACGCGAGCACCGCCTCGGCGACGCCGGGCTCGATGGAGATCGAGAGCTCGGAGAGATCGGAGAGCCGGTGGCGGAACTGGCCGGAGCCCTTGCCGACGTCGAACGGGAAGCGGACCTCGGGGACCTCGAGGGTGAGCGCCTCGAGCCGGACGCCGGGCGCGATGGGCTGATCGGCGAGCCGGACGAACGCGCCGCCGCGCTCGAGGCGGAGCTCGAACCCCGCCCCGCTCCTCGTCCCGGAGGCGGAGGAAGGGGCGGAGGCGTCTTTTCTCACCTCCGCCATGCGGCGAATTCTAGCGGAGGGGCGAGGGGTTGGGAAAATCCGGCCCGTCCTTCCCGCGCGCCGCCCGCGCTCGCCGCGCCCGCGTGTGCGTGCGTGGCACACACGCCGGTTCACGGTTCGTGACCCCGGGCAGGGGTTGCGCAGCGAGCGCCCGCCGGTCAAAGACGGGAGCCCATGCGCACCGCCCTCGCCCGGATCGGCCCGTCCCTGCTCGCCATCGCGCTCGCCGCCTGCGGAGGAGGCAAGGACGGCGGCGACCCCGGAGGCGGAGGGCCGGCCCTCTGCGCCGCGGGCCCCGAGCAGCCGGGCCGGGCGACCTTCTACGACGCGTCGGGCGTCGGCGCCTGCGGGTGGGACCCGGCGCCGGCCCTCGTCGCGGCGGTGTCGCCCGAGGTGTTCGCGGCCTCGGCCGCCTGCGGCACCTGCCTCGAGATCGCGGGGCCGAGGGGGAAGGCGACAGCGGTCGTCGTCGACGCGTGCCCCTCGTGTGCGCGCGAGGCGCTCGACCTGGGCGCCGAGACGTTCGCGCTCGTCGCGGATCCGGCCGCCGGCAGCGCGGACGTGACCTGGCGCACCGTCCCCTGTCCGGTGGCGGGCCCGATCCGCTACCGGTTCAGTCCCGCCTCGAACCCGTGGTGGTTCGGGATCGTCCCGATGGATCACCGCCACCCGATCGCGTCGCTCGAGGCGCGGGGCGCGGGGGACGCGAACTTCCGCACGCTCGTGCGGAGCGGGACGAACCTGTTCGTCGGCGCCGGGGTCGAGATCGCCGGGCCGCTCGCGATCCGGGCGACCGACGTGCACGGCCACGTGCTCGTGGACGAGAACGTCCCGTTCGCGCCGCCGCTCGACCCGGCGGAGCAGCTCGTCACCGGAGCGGCGAACTTCCCCGAGACCTGTCCGTAGGGCGGTCGTCGAGGGAGGTCATGCGGCGAGGGCGCCGAGCGTAACGCGGAGCGCCTCCACGGCCCGGTCCACGAAGGCGCGCACGAGCGGGGTCACGAACCGGCCCGCGGGGATCACCACCTGGACCGGCACGGCCGGCGGCTCGTAGGGCCCCAGGATCCGCTGGAGACGGCCGGCGCGGACGTGCGCGTCCACCATGTACGAGAGGACGCACGTCGGACCGAGCCCCGCCACGGCCGCGTCGATGGCGGCCTCGGCAGTGTTCACCACGAGGCGGGGGGACACGGGCACGACGAAGCTCCGGCCGTCGCGCTCGAACGTCCAGCGATCGCGGACCGGCGTGACCGCGGTGCAGGCGACGCACGCGTGGCTCGCGAGCGCCTGCGGCGTGCGCGGCGTCCCGCTCGCCCTCAGATACCCCGGGCTGGCGTAGACCGCGCGCCGCACCTCGCCCGCCCGGAGGGCTCGCAACGACGAGTCGGGCAGGCGGCCGAGGCGGACGGCCACGTCGAGCCCCTCGTCGACGAGCGACACCACGCGGTCGAGCAGCAGGAGCTCCACGTTCGCCGACGGGTGGTCGCGCAGGAACGCCTGCACGATCGGGAGCACGTGGAGCCGCCCGAACACGACCGACGCGGTCACGCCCAGGCGCCCGCGCGGCTCCTGCCGCCCCGCCGCGGCGACGCCCTCCAGCTCCTCGAACCAGGCGAGCGCGCGCCGCGCCGCCTCGAGCGAGCGCGCGCCGGCGTCCGTGAGCGCCACCGAGCGCGTCGTGCGGGTGAGCAGCCGCGCCCCGACGCGCTCCTCCAGCGCGGCCACCGCGCGGGTGACCGCGGCGGGGGACCGGCCGAGCCGCCGAGCCGCCGCGGCGAAGCTCCGGGCCTCCGCCACCGCGGCGAACGTCGTCCAGGCGTCGAGCCGGTCCACGGCGTCATTCCTCCGCGCGCAAGAGTGTCCTGCGGATCCCTCCATTGTTTCGGCCGGCTCCCTGCCGCAAGTCCTGGGTGACGCCGCGCTGCCACTCGAGCGGAGCGGCGTGACCATGGACGGGGGGCCAGCCGGAGCGTCCGGCCGCGCCTCTCCTCACCGAGGGAGGACCGAGATGCAGCGCCCATCGAGCGACGTCGCGTTCACGCCGTCCGTCAAGGCGGTCCAGGCGCGCCGGGGATCGCGCGCGGCGTACGCGCGCGTGGAGAGCCGTGGAGGCTTCGCGACGGAGCTCGACGACGAGCTCGCCCGGTTCGTCGCGGAGCGCGACAGCGCCTACCTCGCGACCGCGAGCGCGGCGGGTCAGCCGTACGTGCAGCACCGCGGAGGGCCGAAGGGTTTCCTCCACGTGCTCGATCCGCGCACGCTCGCCTGGGCCGACTTCCGCGGCAATCGCCAGTACGTCACGACGGGGAACCTCGCCGAGAACGACCGGGCGTTCCTGTTCCTCATGGACTACGAGACGCGGACGCGGGTGAAGATCTGGGGGCGCGCCCGGGTGGTCGAGGACGATCCGGCGCTCGTCGCGCGCCTCATGCCCGAGGGGTACCGCGCGACGCCCGAGCAGGCGATCGTGTTCGCGGTCGAGGCGTGGGACGTGAACTGCCCGCAGCACATCCCGCGCAAGCTCGACGCGGTCGAGGTGGAGGCCGCGCTCGCGCGGCTGCGGGAGCGGGTGGCGGCGCTCGAGGCGGAGAACGCGCGGCTGCGGGCCGCGGCGGGCTGATGCACGAAGGGCCGCGCGTCGCCGCGCGGCCCTCCGCTCCCACCACCCGCCAGCAGCTCCGCTTACTGGGCCTGCCGAGTCTTCTGCGTGCCGTCCGTCGCCACCTCGGCGGCGGGACGCCGGTAGACGACGATGCTCCTGCGGCTCTGGAACTCGTCGTCCTCCCGCGCGAACACGGTGACGACGTTGTTGCCCGTCTCGAGCGGGATGTCCGCCGTGAAGTCGAGCTTCGCGGCGGTGGCGTTCTCCGGCAGCACCTTGAAGAACACCTTCTGCTCGTTCACGAACACGAACACGTCGCGGAGGCGGGCGTCCGGGTCGGCCGAGGGGGGCACGAGCGCGGACCCCTGCAGCTTCCAGTGATCGCCCTCCACGACCGGCGCGCCCTTCTGCGGATCGGGGACGAGCGCGATGCGCGGCGGCTCGCGCTGCCACGCGGCGGCGATCGTGCCGGAGCGCGGGCCGCGCGCGGTGCGCACCTCGGAGTCGGCGACGAACCCGAACCGGCCCTTCTGCCACTCGACCCGGTAGAACTCGCCGATCTTCGCGTCCACCGGGATGACCGCGCCGCGCTTCGCGGTCGCGATCGCCGGCGACGACGCGCTCGCGCCGGAGCGGAGGGTCGCCTCGGCGGCCTCGACCCGGACCGAGCCGGACGCGGCGGTGCGCGCCTGCTCGTCCTTGGCGACCGGCCAGTCGAGCTTCTCGGAGACGTACTCCTCCATCTTCTCGTCGACGATCATCACGCGGAGCGGGAGCGTGTCGCTCTTCGAGCCGCGGCGCAGCTCGACCTCCATGCGCGCCGACTTCGTCTCGCCGGGCTTCAGCGCGCCGAGCGCCTCCCGCCCCTTCTTGATGAAGACCTTGTCGTCGCCGAGGTTCTTGAGCGACACCCAGGTCTTGTCGCCCGCCGCGCCCGTGCCGGCGTTGCGGACGTCGACCCTGACGTCGAACGTCTCGCCGCGCTGCGCGAGGCCGTCGCCGTTGCCGCCCTGGCGGTCCTCGATCTGCACGCTGAACGCGAACACGGGCTTCGGGACCTCGACCACCCCGACGCTCGTCGCGAGGTCGGCGGGGGCGTGGCCGCCCTCGTCCTCGAAGTGGAGCGAGATCTCGTCCCGCCGGCTGTCCATGCCCTTCGGGAGCTTGAGCGGCACCGTCCAGCTGCGCTTCTCGCCCGGCGGCACGTTGCCGAACACGAACTCGCGCCGGTCGAGGAGCGGGTTCTTCTCGGCGGTGCTCCAGGCGCGGAGACGGCGGAACGGCGCGTCGCCCTTGTTCTCGACGGTCACCGTCCAGGGCACCGTCTCGCCGGCGCGGTGATCCTTGCCGGGCGCCGGGGTGAGCGTGACGGCGGCGCGCGCCGCCCCGCGGCCCTGCGTCGCGGCCGGAGCCCAGTCGATGCCCAGCTCCTGGAGCCGCTTCTCGAGGCGGGTCTCCTCCTGCGTCTGCCGCTCGGCGACGAGCGCCTTCGCCGCCTCCATGAGGCGCGCGCGATCGGGCTGCGGCGCGCGCTTCAGGAGCTCGCGGCCGAAGCGGATCTGGTAGTCCTCGACGAGGCGGTCGGGATCGGCCTCCGCCTCCTCGTCCTCGATCTGCTCCGGGCTGAGCTGCTCGGCCGCGTCGTCGTGGGCCTCGGCGGCCTGGGCGGCGACGTCGCGCTTCAGCGCCTTCGCGACCTGGTCCTCCTTCTCGTCGAGGAGGTAGCGCAGCTCGAGCGGCGCCTTCTCCACCCGCTTCTTCTTGGCGTCCGCCTTCGCGACCGCGGCAGGCGTGGAGTCGGCCGGATTCATGAGGTGGCGGTCGAGGTCCACCTCGCCCATGGAGCGCGGCGGCGCGAAGAAGTTCACCTGCTCCTTCAGCGCGCGGCCGGGGAGCAGCAGGACGTCGGGCGTGATGCCGACCTCCTGGATCGAGACGTCACCCGGGGTGAGGTACTGCGCGATGGTGAGCTTCAGCGCCGACTGCTCGCCCGACCCGGTCGGATCGTTCAGGTCGTCGAGGACCTGCACCGACCCCTTGCCGAACGTCTGCCGCCCGATGACGAGCGCGCGCCCGTTGTTCTTGAGCGCGCCCGCGACGATCTCGCTCGCCGACGCGGAGCTGTTGTTCACGATGACGACGAGGGGGAGGGTGGTGAGGTCGCTCGACGAGCCGCTCGCCTCCTTCACCTCGTGGATCCGCTGCCGGTCTCCGCCGCCCACCGTCTTCACGATGACGCCCTGCGAGAGGAACAGGTCCGAGACCTGGATCGCCTGCTCGAGCAGGCCGCCGGGGTTCCCGCGCAGGTCGAGCACGAGCCCCTCGAGCTTGCCGCCCGCCTGGGCGCGCTGCTGCTGGAGCGCGGTGAGGAGATCGCGCGTGGTGTTGGCCGAGAACTGCGACAGCCGCACGTAGCCGATGTTGCCCTCGAGCAGCTTCGCCTGGGCGACGGTCTCGACGTTGATGACCTCGCGCAGCAGGGAGAGCTTGCGCGCGTCCGTCCCCTTGCGCTGGACCGTGATGGCGACCTTCGTCTGCGGCTTGCCGCGCAGCCGGTCGACCGCGTCCTGGAGGTCCATGTTGACCGTGGACTGCTCCTCGATGCGGGCGATGACGTCGCGCGCCTTGATCCCCGCCCGCTGCGCCGGCGTGTTCTTCAGCACCTTCACGACGGTGAGGTTCCCGTCGCGCATCGCGATGACGAAGCCGAGCCCGCCGAACTCGCCGCGGGTCTGGAGCTTCATCTCCTTGAAGTACTTGGGCTCGAGGAGGTTCGTGTGCGGGTCGAGCGTGGAGAGCAGGCCGTTCACCGCGGCGTACTCGATCTCCTTCAGCTCCTTGTGCGCGACGAGGTGCTCCTGGATGAACCCCATCGCCTCGCCGAGCGCCGTGCGGACCTTCCAGATAGAGTCGACGCCGGTGAGGTCGAGGTCCCGCTGGGACGATCCGACGGTGAGGGTGAGCTTCGCCGACTTCGCGTCGCCCTGCACCATCACCTCGGCGACGGTGCGCTCCACGCTCTCGAGCGAGGAGACGACCATCTGCTTGGGATCGAACCGGGAGGGATCGACGTAGTTGTCCTTCACCGCGAGGATCACCTGCGAGAGGATCGGGAGGCGATCGAGGCGGTATTCTCCCGCCTCGTCCGCCCGGGCGTGCGCCGGGACCGCGCCGCGGTAGGCCACCGCCGGCGCGACCTCGGGCTCCGCTCGCACGAAGCGGACGGTGACGCCGAGCGCGAGAGCGGCCGTGGCCGCGAGGGTGGTGAGCAGCCGGAAGGGGCGGATCATTCGGGGGCGCCTGGGCGTGGGAGGTCTTTGAGGAGCAAGCGAGAAAACCTACGTATCGTCCGAGGATAGGGTGGGGGGTGGGGGTCCGCAAGCAGAACGGTGACCCCCCGGCCACCCGGGGACAGAACGCCTCGGGGTGGTTTTCATGCCCGCGCCCCACACCCTGGGCCGGGGTCGCAGGGGAGCGGGGGCCTCGCCCGGGGCGGCCGGGGCCACTCAGTCGTCGTCCCGCGCGGCGCGCGCGGACGCGGGCGCGGGAACGCCCCCGGGGGCCGAGGGCGGCGAGCCGAACGCGCTCGCGCCCCCGTGCGTGTAGACGATCTCGCCTCCTGCCGAGCCGGTGCGCACCCCCAGCGCGGCGACGCCGAGCGTTCCGGCGGCGACGGCCGCGGAGAGCCCGAGCGCGAGGCGCGCCGGCACGAACAGCAGCGCCGCGGACAGGGCCAGCACCGCGCCCGCCGCCCAGACGAAGACCTCCGCCCGCTCCTCATGGGCCTCGATCACCCGCTCCGCGACGACCCTCTCCACCTGGTGCGCGTCCCGCTCCCCGAGCTGCATCGCGACCACGCCCGAGGCGACGAGCAGGACCTGCAGCCCGAGCAGGACTCCGAGCGCGAGGCGCGGCACGCGTCCGCGGAGCTGGGCGAGGACGAGGCCGAGCGCCACGAGCGGGATCGCCAGGGCGAGGCCGAGGGGCAGGTGGACGATGGCGGGGTGCAGGGGTAGGGTCGGCATGGTCGTTCTCCTGAGGTTCCCGGGACCTTGGCGGCGCGCACGCCCGGCCGCCATGCGACGGATGACGCACGACGAAAACCCGAGCGGGATGAAGCACCTCGTTCGCTCGCCTGCGGCGGATGACGCGCTCGTCCGCCCCGCAGTGCTCGCAGTCCCCGCCGCGATCCTCCTCGTCGTCGCGCTCCTCGTCGGCCTCGACGTGGTGAGCGACGCCCGCGCGGGCGGCACGACCGCCCACCTCCTCCTCGAGGTGGCCGTGATGGCAGCCGCCCTCTCCGGGACGGTGCTGCTGTGGGGGCAGCTGCTCCTCGCCCGCCGTCGCGCGCGCGACCTCCAGCTCGACCTCGGCCGGGCGCGAGCGGACCTCGCCGGGTTCCGGGCCGAGGCGGACGCCTACGTGCGCGGCCTCGGCGCGGCCATCGACCACCAGTTCACCCGATGGGGGCTCTCTGCGGCCGAGCGCGAGGTGGCGCTCCTGCTCCTCAAGGGGCTCGCCTCGAAGGAGATCGCCCAGGTCCGCGGGACGAGCGAGCGGACCGCGCGGCAGCAGGCGCTCGCCATCTACCGCAAGGCGGGGCTCGCCGGGCGCGCGGAGCTCGCCGCGTTCTTCCTGGAGGATCTCCTGTCCCCGCCCGCCGCGCCTGCGCGTGAAGGCGTGCGTGAAGGCGAGGGCGGCGGCCTCTAGCTGCGGCGTGGGAGGGCCGGAGTTTTCCGCAGGGGCCGGCCCGGGGGGCCGTTATAGAGTCCCGCGCCCATGTCGCTCGACGCCCGCACCCACGACTCCCCTCCGATCGCCGCCATCGAAGACCTCGTCGCCTGGTTCCGCGCGCGCGAGCGACCGCGCGACGGCTGGAAGGTCGGGCTCGAGCACGAGAAGCTCCTGCTCCGCGCCGGGACGCTCGACCCCGTGCCGTACGAGGGGCCGGGCGGCGTGGCCGAGGTGCTGCGCGGCTTCACGCGCTTCGGGTACGAGCCGTTCGAGGAGGAGGGCCGGATCATCGCCTCCCAGAACGACGGCCTCACGATCTCGATCGAGCCCGGAGGTCAGCTCGAGCTGTCGGGGCGTCCGTTCGCGGACGTGCACGTGGTGGCGGCCGAGCTCGACCGGCACATCGAGAAGTGCGCCGAGCTCGCGCGTGAGCTGCGGGTCGAGTTCCTCGCCGGCGGCTACCGGCCGTGGGGCACTCCCGTCGAGAGCCCCTGGATGCCGAAGAACCGCTACAAGGTGATGCGCCCGTTCCTCGCGGCGCGCGGTCGGCTCGCGCCCGACATGATGGCCATGACCGCCTCGGCGCAGGCGTCGTTCGACTTCTCCGGCGAGATCGACCTCGCCGAGAAGCTGCGCGTGGCGCTCGCGATCCAGCCGGCGGTGGTCGCCCTCTACGCGAACAGCCCGGTCGTGCAGGGGCGCGAGATCGGCTGGAAGAGCTACCGTACCGCGGTGTGGGAGGAGACGGATCCGGCTCGCTGCGGGATCCTCGCCTTCGCGTTCGAGCCGGGCTTCGAGGAGGCTCCCTACCGGCGCTACGTGGAGTGGGCGCTCGACATCCCCATGATCTTCCTGCGCCGCCGCGGCGGTTACCTCGAGACGGGGGGCCGGACGTTCCGGCAGTTCCTCGCCGAGGGGCTCGGGGGCGAGCGCGCCACGATCTCCGACTGGGAGGACCACCTCACGACGGTGTTCCCCGAGGTGCGGGTGAAGGGCGTCATCGAGGTGCGCGGCGCCGACTCGTGCTCCGCGCCGATGGCGAAGGCCCTGCTCGCGTTCTGGAAGGGCGTCCTCTACGACCGGGAGGCGCGCGCCCGGGCGTGGGACGTCGTGAAGTCGTTCACGGTCGCCGAGCGACGCGCGTTCATGCGCACGGCGGGGCGCGAGGCGCTCGCGGGGCTTGCACCGGACGGCCGCGCGATCAGCGAGATCGCTCGCGCGCTCGTCGAGGTCGCCGCGGGCGGCCTCTGCCGCCAGAACTGCTGCGGGCAGCGCGGCGAGGACGAGCGCGTCTGGCTCGCGCCGCTCGCCGAGCGGGCCGCGTCCGGACGCTCGCCGGCCGACGAGGCGATCGAGGCATTCCGTCGCGGGCCGCGCGCGCTCGCCGAGGCGCTCCGCTGCGCCTGAGGCGCGCCCCAGCCGCTCCCTCGACTCGACGCAGGCAGCGGTCGACCGTGAGAGCGGCTCCCCTGGTCGCTCGATCGCGGGACTGCCGCGCAGGTCTCCGCGCTCCCTTGGGGATCAAAGCGTCAACGCGTGCGTCCGCGCGGACAGGCGGCTTAGAAGTGAGCGAGGGGGACGTTCGACGGTCCGGCGATGCTCGGCGAGGGAACCGATCAGGCGGGGCTCCGTGAGCTGAAGCTCGCGCTCGTCGACGCGCTGTGGGACGGGCCGACCGGGATCGCGCTGTTCGACGCCGACGTCCGGTTCCTGCGGGTGAACGACGCGATCGCGGCGTGGAACGGGATTCCACCCGAGGCGCACGTCGGCCGGTCCCTGGGGGAGATCCTGCAGCTCCAGCCGGACGATCCGCGCCGGGACGCGGTGGGGGACGTCGAGGCCACCGTGCGCGCGGTGCTCGAGACCGGGCGGCCCCGCACGAACGTTCCCATCTCGGGGACGCCGCCCGGCGACCGCGCGCGCGGCTGGATCTGCTCGTACTTCCCCATGCCCGAGCTGGACGGGCGTCGCCCGGGCGTCTGCGCGCTCGTGACGGACATGAGAACCGCGCACGAGCGCGAGGAGGAGATGGAGCGGGCCCGCGATCGGGCGGAGGCGACCGCCCGCCGGCTCGGGCTCCTCCAGGAGGTGACGTCGGCGCTCTCGCGCGCGGACGACGCCGAGGGGATCGCGCGGGTCGTGGTGGAGCGGGTGCGCGTCGCGGCCGGCGCCAGCGTGACGACCTTCCGGCTGTTCGAGGGCGACGCGCTCCTCGTGGCCGACGAGTCGGGCGCGCTGCCGATCCGGCAGCGCTTCGGCAGGATCCTCGTCACGGAGCCGCTTCCCGTCGCGGAGGCCGTCCGGCTGCGGAAGCCGGTCTGGTTCCGCTCGCCGGAGGAGCTCCACGCGCACTTTCCGGGAATGACCGCGGCCGCGGGCGAGCTCGGGGTACGCGCGGGCGTGGCCTTGCCGCTCATCGCGCACGAGGACGTGCTGGGCGTCCTCTCGCTGGGGTTCGCCGAGCCGCGCCCCTTCGATCCAGACGAGCGCGCCTTCCTCCTGTCCGTCGCCGAGCACTGTGCCCAGGCGCTCGAGCGCGCCCAGCTCCTCGACGCGGAGCGCGCGCAGCGCCGGCGGGCGCAGCAGGCCCGCGATCGCCTCGCGCGGCTCCAGGCCGTCACCGCCGCCCTGTCCCGGGCCAGCACGGTCTCGGAGGTCGCGACCGTGCTCGTCTCCCAGGCGAAGGACGCGCTCGGGGCGGCGTCGTCGGTAGCGTACGTGCTCGACGCGGCTGCGGCGCGCCTGAGCCTGGCCGCCGTTTTCGGAGGCGCCGAGACCGTCCGCGATCGCATCGCCACCCTGCCGCTCGACGCGCCCCTGCCGAGCGTCGCCGCCGTGAAGGGGGGTGAGCCGATCTGGCTCGAGACCGCAGCACAGCTCCTGGCAGCGTTCCCGGAGCTGCCCCGCTTCGCGCCGCACTTCGCGCAGATGCACGCGCTCGTCGCCCTCCCGCTCAAGCTCCATGACAGGGTGCTGGGCGCCGTGTCCTTCGCCTTCGACACGCCGCGGGCGTTCCAGACCGAGGAGCGCGAGCTCATCCTCGCGGCGGCTCAGCAGTGCGCGCAGGCGCTCGACCGCGCGCGCCTGCTCGACGCCGAGCGGAAGGCCCGCGCCGGGGAGGAGCGCGTGCGCGCCGTCCTCGACGCGATCTTCGACAACGCGCCCCTCGGCATCGGCCTCATCGATCGCGAGCTGCGCTTCGTGCGCGTGAACCCGACGCTCGCCGAGATCAACGGGGTCACGGCGGAGGCGCACGTCGGCAAGACGCCCCGGGAGCTCCTGCCGGACATGCCGCACGACGAGGTCGAGGCGGCCTTCCGGGAGGTCCTGAGCACCGGCCAGCCGAAGCTCGACGTCGAGATCTCCGGCGAGACGCCCGCCGCCCCGGGGCGCCTGCGCCACTGGCGCGAGAGCTGGTATCCCGTCCGGTTCGAGGGCGAGATGATCGGTCTCGGCGTGCTCGTGCGCGAGGTCACCGACGAGCGCCGGGCCCAGGAGTTCCAGCGGAACGTGCTCGGGATCGTCGGCCACGACCTGCGGAACCCGCTCTCGGCCATCACCACCTCGGCCCAGCTCCTCCTGCGCCAGGTCGGCGACTCCGCAGCGGCGACGCGGCTCGGCGAGCGGATCCTCGCGAACGCCGACCGCATGCAGCGGATCATCGCGGTCCTGGTGGACTACGCACGGGTGCGGGGCGGCGCCGCGATCCCACTCCGGCCACGGCCCTGCGATCTGGGCGCGGTGTGCCGGATGGTCGCCGAGGAGTGCGAGGCGGCGCACCCCGGGCGCGCCGTGAGGGCGAGGGGTGCGCCCGACCTGACCGGTGAATGGGATCCCGACCGCGTCGCCCAGGTCATCGCGAACCTGCTCTCGAACGCGCTCGACTACAGCCCGCGCGACTCGACGGTGGAGGTCTCGTGGCGCGCTGATGGCGAGCGGGCGGTCGTCGAGGTCGCGAACGAGGGCGCCCCCATCCCGCCTCAGCTCCTGCCCTCGCTGTTCGAGCCGTTCCGGCGGGGCGAGCGCGACCGCGCCGGCGGTAAGGACGGCCTCGGCCTCGGGCTGTTCATCGCGCGCTCGATCGCGACCGCGCACGGCGGCACGCTCGAGGCCCGCTCTGCCCCCCGCGAACGGACGGTGTTCACCCTCACGCTGCCGCGGCGGTGACGGTCGCTCGCTGCTACTCCGTGGTCCGTCCGTCGAAGTGCTCTTCCGAGGCCTCGGCGTCGGCCTTCGTGACGTGCACGGTTCGGTCGGCGTGCTCGGGCGGCGCGTAGAGCGTGTACAGCTTCAGCGGCTCCTCGCCGGTGTTCTTGACGTTGTGCCGCGCGCCGGCCGGGACGACGATGGCCGTGTCGCTCTCGATCTTCGTCCGCTTGCCGTCGATCGTGACCTCGCCCTTTCCCTTCTCCACCCGGAAGAACTGGTCCCGGTCCTCGTGGATCTCCTCCCCGATCTCCTCGCCGGGCCGGAGCGCCATCAGCACGAGCTGCACGTGCTTCCCGGTGTAGAGCACGCGCCGGAAGTCGGTGTTCTCCTCGGTCCTGTCCTCGATGTCGTCGACGAACCCTTTCATCGGAGCCTCCCCCACGTCGCAGCATGTGGCGCTCGCGCACGGACCGGCACGGGCCGGTCGGGCTCCCGCGGGCGGGCCACACGCGGTGCGAGCGCCGATGCGGCGGGGAGACGAGCGCGTGGCGCGCACCCGTCTCCGGGGCGCTCGCGAGGGGCGAAGGAATGCGTCGCCGTCGCCGGCGAGCGGGGTGAGCCCGCCGGTGCGCCACCGCGTTCGCGGCGAAGCCGCCCGCGGTTGCGCATGCAGCGTCTCTCAGGCCCGACGGCCCGGAGGGCCGTACGCCGATGGACCGGCGTATGAATGCGCACATCGGACTCGGGCATCGACGAGGTGGGATCGCGCTGTCCGGGCACGGTTCCGAGCGGCCCAGCCGGAGTGGCGGGTGCAGGTGAGCGTCTCTTCACCGAGGCGTCTTTCCGTGGGCGCTCGCCCGCGCGCGGAGGCGAGCCGCCGGAAGCGGTCCGCCTGCGGCTGAATTCACTGTTAGTAACCAACTATCGCCAGAGGTAGTGACGGGCGTCTTGCGCGCTTCATGGCGAGGTGAACAATCCGTCCCAGTTGCGGTGCGTGAAGGAATGCCCTTGACTGCTCCCCGCCGAAGTTCGGGTCCTGGGTTCGAGGCGGCGCGAGAGAGCCACTCACGCGCGCGCACCTGGGCCTGGCGCGCGCGTTCGACCGCGGCAGGGGGTCGCCGAGGGCACACCGAGAAAAGCCGCGCTCGCACGAGCCTGGAGCGCCTCCGGAGCTACCGAAAACGCATGTTACGAAGGGTGCATCTGGAGGTGCACTCCATGTCCGCGCCCATTCCCGCTTCCCTCGACTCGAGCGTCCTCGCCGTTCGCCTGCGCGAGCTCGCCGGAGAGGAACGAAACGTCCAGGTCGACTTTCTCCTCCACCTCGACGAATTCGACCGCCGGCGCTCCTTCGTCGAGGCGGGGCACGCCTCGCTCTGGGCCTATTGCCTGAAGGTCCTCCACCTCCGGGAGGGGGCCACCGGCCGCCGCATCCAGGCCATGCGCGTGCTGCGCCGGTTCCCGAGCCTCGAGGCGCCGCTGCGCGACGGGCGCGTCTGCCTGTCCACCGTGGCGCTCCTCGGCCAGGTTCTCACCGACGAGAACGCGGACGATCTCGTCGCCCGCGCCGCGTACCGGACCCGCGCCGAGGTCGAGCACCTCGTCGCCTCCATCCAGGCGCGCACCGCGCCGCGCGCGGGGATCCGCAAGCTCCCCGAGCGCGCGCCCGCCAAGGCGAGCGCGGCGCTGCCGCTCACGGCGCCGGAAGCTGGCGCGGAGCGCGCCGAGCCGCCGGACGGAGCACCCGCAGCGCCGGTGCCCGACGCGATCCCGACAGACGCCGCGTCCCCGACAACCCGCGAAGTCCGGAACGAGAGGCCGCGCCGGTCAGAGACCGTGGCGGTCACCGAGAGCCACTGGTCGCTCCGCGTCACCGTCGACCGCGCCTGCAAGGAGGACCTCGAGACGCTCCGGTGTCTTCTCTCGCACAAGCTCCCGGACGGTGACCTGGGGGCGGTGCTCCACGAGGCGATCCGCTGCGCCATCGACAAGCACGGCAAGCGCAAGGGCGCGGTGGCGCCGGAGCGAAAGACGAAGCGCCCTGAGCCGACGGCGGCGAGGTCCCCGGAGGCGACCTCCACGATCCCAGCGATAGTGCGCCGCGCGGTGTGGAAGCGCGACGGCGGGCGCTGCGCCTGGGTCGGTCCGGACGGGTGCCTCTGCAGCAGCCGCTGGAAGCTCGAGCTCGACCACATCCGCCCCGTGGCGCTCGGAGGGCCCTCGACCATCGACAATCTACGGCTCGTCTGCCGAGCTCATAACCTTCTTCACGCCGAGAGGACCTTCGGACGCGAGCACATGGAGCGCTTCCGCCGCCACCCGGGCGACGGACCGACGCCGCTGGAGCAAGTCGGCGTCGCGCCCCCGCGTCCCGCCATGCAGCTGGGAATGGGGGCCGTGAGGACTTGCGGGCCGGCACGACTGCGCCCGCGCCCCGCGCGCCGACGGCGCCTCGCGGCCACGGCGGCGCGGAAGCGACGGCGCTCCAGCCGCCGTCGGGCGAGCGTTGCGGCGCCCGCCACCGCCAAGCTTCCGAACCCGTGTCCCAGGTCCCCGCGGTCACGCTCGTCGTGTCTTGCCGCCCTCCGAACGGGCGCGTTCCCGGGCCGCGCGTGCTCACCCCCGTCGATGCCGCAACCGCCGCGCGCGCTGGGCCGCTCGTCGAACGGCAACCGCCCGCACGGTCGGGCAGCCTCAGGATGTGATGAATGATGAGGGCGCGGCCGAAAGCCTGACTGAACGACCGCGTGATTCGCCACACCGAAGGTGCTCGCGAATCACGAGCTGTCGTTCAGTGCCCGTGCCCCGCGCGCAGGAAGCGCAGCGCCCACATGAGCACGAGCCCGCCGACCATGGCGATCGAGAGCCGCCAGCGGGCGACGCCGCGGCGGTGCAGGTCGGGGAGGATGTCCGAGAGCGACAGGTGCAGGAACGTGCCGGCGCTGGCCGCGAGCGCGATCGACGTGAACGCGTCGACGTGCACCGCGTCGCGCAGGACGACGTAGAGCCCGGCGCCGAGCGGCACCATCAGCGCGAACGCGGCGTTCATGGCGAGGGCGCGCCCGCGCGTGTAGCCCTCGGCGCGCAGGATGGCCGAGAGCGAGAAGGCGTTCGGGATCTTGTGCGCGAGGATCGCGAGGAAGACGAGCAGCCCGAGCTCCGCCTCCACGTTCGCCGCGCCGAGGGCGAAGCCGTCCACGATCGTGTGGAGGCTCATGCCGACGAAGGCGGCGAGCCCCATGGTGTGGACGCCGCAGCCGGTCGCGTCGCCGTGCACGTGGACGTGGGCGGGCCCGCCGTGGAGGTGCGGGTCCACGAGCGGGAGGTCGCCGTCCGCGGCGGGCGCGTCCGGCCCCGGCTCCGCGCAGACGTGCACGAGCACGAAGCGCTCGAGCAGGTAGAGCAGGAGGAAGCCGAGCAGCGCCCACGGCAGCGCCGCCGCGCCGCCCGCCTCGACCGCCTCCGGCAGCATGTGGAAGAAGGCGGCGCCGAGCATGACGCCGGCCGAGAACGAGAGCAGCACGTCGGAGCGGCGCATCCCGCCGAAGAGCGGGAGCGCCCCGCCGGCGAGGGCGCCCGCGAGGATCGCCCCGGTGTAGGTCGCGAGGGACTGCAGCTCGGTCATGTGTCGTCCAGCCCGAGCGCCCGCATCCGGCGCACGAGCGTGCCGCGATCGATCCCGAGCGCGGCCGCCGCGGCGGCGCGCACGCCGTTCGCGCGCGCGAGCGCGCCCGCGATGAGCGGCTTCTCGACCTCGCGCATCACCGAGTCGTAGAGCCCGCCGGCGGGGTGGCCGCGGAGCCGCTCGAAGAACGCCTCCACGCGGTGCTGCAGCTCCTCGTCGAGCGGGCGGGGCCGGGCGATGCGGGCGTCCACGACGGCGAACTTCTCGCGCGCCGCGAGGGAGCGGCCCTCGGCGACGCTCTGCGCGCGCACGACCTCGAAGCCGGCATCGGCGCACGCGGCGGCGAGCTCGGCCGACTCGGCGAGCAGCAGGGCCCTGGGCTTCACTCCCCATCCTCCTCGCGGCGGAAACCCGGATCCAGCTCGAAGCTCGCGCCGCCGGCCGGGAAGTGCTCCTCGATGACCTGCGCGACGTCCGCGGCGGTCTTGAGGCGGTCGGCGTCGCGACGGAAGTGGACGCCGCCGCGGCGACCGCGGGTGTACCACAGGAGGTGCTTGCGGAGCTCCCGGATCGCGAGCAGCTCCGCCTCGCGCGGATCGTCCCCCGGACGTTGCCGCCGCCGGTGCTCGACCTGGAGCCGGACGTGCTGGAGCACCGTGCCGATCCACTCGTCCCGGGTGGGCGGCGGCGGGCGCGGGGCGCCGAGCTCGGCCGCGCGCAGCTCGCGGAAGATCCAGGGGTTGCCGCAGGCTCCGCGGGCCACGAGGACCGCGTCGCAGCCGGTCTCCGCGCGCATGCGCAGCGCGTCGTCCGCCGTCCACACGTCCCCCGAACCCAGGACGGGGATGGAGAGGGCCGCCTTCACCGCGCGCACGAGGTCCCAGCGCGCGCGTCCGGAGTACATCTGGTTCCGCGTGCGGCCGTGGAGCGCCACCGCCGCCGCCCCACCCGCCTCGGCGGCGCGCGCGACCTCGACGCAGTTCACCTCCGCGTCGTCCCAGCCCGCCCGGATCTTGACCGTGACCGGAACCGGCACCGCCCGGCGGATGGCGCGGACCGCCTCCTCGACCTTGCGCGGATCGCGGCCGAGCGCGGCGCCGGCGCCCGTCCCGCAGACCTTCTTCACCGGGCAGGCCATGTTCACGTCGATCATCCCGGCGCCGGCGCGCACCGCCACCTCCGCGCCACGGGCGAGCACGTCCGGCTCGGACGCGAAGATCTGCACCGCGAACGGGTCCTCGTCCGGCTCGCGGTCGAGGTAGCTCTCCGTCTGGAGCGTCCCGTGGACGAGCCCGTGGGCGCTCACCATCTCGGTGTACGAGAAGCTCGCGCCCATCGCGCGGCAGATGGCGCGGAAAGGGCGGTCGGAGACCCCGGCGAGCGGCGCGAGGAAGAACCTGCCGGAGAACGAGTACGGGCCGATCTGGATGGACATGCGGGGACGTTTGCGGCGGCGGGGATCTAGCACTCCCGCCGACGGGCGGGAAACCTGGAATTCGCGGGACGGCCGGCGGTTCCCTGCTAAGCCGCGAAGCCCCCATGCGCAACTCGAACCCCGCGATCGCCCTCGCGGCCGTGATCGCCCTCGCGGCCGCCCCGGCCGGTGCCACGCCCTCGCCCGGGCCGGAGCCCCGCCTTCCCGACCGCGTGACCCTCGTCTACACGGCCGACGTGGGCGGCTACCTCGAGCCGTGCGGGTGCAGCGAGGACCAGCGGGGCGGCCTCGCCCGGGCCGCCACGGTGCTCTCGCGCATCCGGGCGGAGGGCGCGCCGACCTTCTTCGTCGCGGGCGGAGACCTGCTCTTCGAGGTCCCGCCCGACGCGGAGGCCCACGATCAGGACGTGCTCCGCGCCCGCACCCTCGGCGCCGTGATGCGCCGGCTCGGCCTCGCCGCCGCCGTCGCGGGCGAGCGGGACCTCTTCCTCGGCGAGCGGTTCGCGCAGTCGGCCGGCATCCCGTTCACGAACGGGACCGTGCTCGGCGGCGGGCTCGGGTTCGGCGCGCTGGGAAAGGTGCCGCCCGCGCCGGTGCGCGTCGCGGTCGTGCACGCCGGCGGCACCCGCGCCGCCCTGGCGCGGGTCGACGAGGCGCGCCGCGCGGGCATCGCGCTCCTCCTCGCTGCCCACCGCGAGCGGCTCATCGACGACGACCAGGACCGCGCCGTGCTCGAGGCGAAGGTCCCCGTCGTGCAGGTCTCTGGCCGCGGCCAGTCGCTCGCGCGGGTCGACCTGTGGCTGCGCGGCGATCTCTCCCGGCCGTTCGCGGTGCTCCCCGGGGCCTCGCAGCGCGACGAGGAGCTCGCGCTCGTCGCCGAGCGTCGCGCCGCGTACGCGGAGCGGCTCGCGCGCGCGCGCTCCGCGGGGCAGGCTCCGCTCGCGACCGCCCTCGAGGCGAAGCTCCGGGAGCTCGAGGCGCGCGAGCGCGAGCTCTCCGCCGCCCCGCTGCCGGAGCCGCCGCCGGACCGTCCCGCGCTCCGCGTCTCCTTCGTCCCGCTCACGAAGGACATCCCCGAGGACCCCGCCATCCGAGGGATGATCGACGCCCACTATCGCGAGGTGGCGGCGGTGAACCTCGCCCGCGCCCGCGCTCGCGGCGAGGCCTGTCCGCCTCCGGCCAAGGGCGTGCCGTCGTACGTCGGAGCGGGCGCCAGCAAAGGGGCCTGCCGTGCGTGCCACCCCGATGCGCAGTCTCACTGGCAGACGACGGCCCACGCGGCGGCGTACGAGACGCTCGTCCGCGCCGGGCGCCAGTTCGACCTCGCCTGCGTGCGCTGTCACGTGACCGGCTGGAAGGAGCCCGGCGGCGCGTGCGGCGTGGCGCAGGTCGCGGGCCGGGAGGCGGTGCAGTGCGAGGCGTGTCACGGGCCAGCGAGCGCGCATGTCCGGGACCCCCCCGGCCACCTCTCGCGCGAGGTGCCGGCGACGCGCTGCCTGTCCTGCCACACGCCCGAGGCGTCGGTCCGGTTCGATCCTGCGCGCTACCGAGCCCGCATCCTGGGGCCCGGGCACGGGCAGCCGAGCAAGTAGGCGAGCGAGCGCATGATTTTGACCCCCGTGGTTTGGCCGCTACCATGTCAACCCTGAGAGGCTCCGGTCCCCTGGCCGGCGCTCGAGCAGCCGAGGAGCGATGCGACCGACGCGCCTGTCCCTGATCGTCCTTTCCGTTCTCGCCGCACCCGTCGCGGCGGAGGCCCGCTCGTCGCGGGTCGCCACGCTCAGCGCCGCCCAGTCCGCGGCCACGCAGGCGCTCCCGCCCGCGAGCGTGCCCGAACCGGAGGTCGTGGACGCCGCCCTCGAGCTCACCGCGCCCGCGCCGCGCGCGCCGCAGGTCGAGGACAGATGGGCGGACGTCCCCGACGAGCCGCCCATCGCCGAGGAGATCGATCGCGACTCGGCGGACATCGAGGCGGTGCGCCGCGCCGAGGAGGCCGCGCACGTCCGCGACGGCGCGAAGGAGGCGGCGGTCGACGGCAAGGTGCCGCACGAGACCGGCGCCGGCCGGATCGAGCTCATCCCCGAGCTCGCGATGGACCTCGCCCAGCTCCGCGCGAAGTACGACATCCCCATCGACGTGAACGAGGCGGTCGTCGGCTACATCCGCTTCTTCCAGTCGCCCGTGGCGCGCGGCCACTTCGTGAAGTGGCTCGGGCGGTCGCACCGCTACCTCGACCGCTACCGGGCGATCCTTCGCGAGGAAGGGCTGCCGGAGGACACCGTCTACCTCGCCATGATCGAGAGCGGCTTCGGCAACTTCGCGTACAGCCGCGCGAGCGCCTCCGGGCCGTGGCAGTTCATCGCCTCGACCGGCAAGGCGTTCGGCCTGCGCCAGGACTTCTGGGTCGACGAGCGGCGCGATCCGGAGCGCTCCGCGCACGCTGCGGCACGCTACCTGAAGCAGCTCTACGCGCAGACCGGCGACTGGCGGCTCGCGTGGGCCGGCTACAACGGCGGCGGCGGGCGCATCCAGAGGGCGAAGGACGCGGGCTACGACGACTTCTGGGACATGGCGGCCGAGCCGGGGAAGAAGGTCCTCCACCCGGAGACGAAGGGCTACGTCCCGAAGCTCATGGCGGCGGCGATCATCTCGAAGCACCCGCAGGCGTTCGGCTTCACGGACGAGGAGATCGAGAAGCAGGCGTGGACGGAGTACGACGAGGTGAAGATCCCCTCGGCGACCCTGCTCTCGGTGGTCGCCAAGGCGGCCGGGGTCGAGGAGCGCGAGCTCATCGACCTGAACCCCGAGCTGCGCCGCTCCTGCACGCCGCCGCGCCCCTACGCCATCAAGATCCCCAAGGCCCACGCGGAGACCTTCGCCGCGAACTGGCCGGCGATGCAGCCCAGGCTCAGGCTCACCTTCGCGGGGCACGTGGTCCGCCGCGGCGACACGCTCTCCTCGATCTCCCACCGCTACGGCGTCCCGATGCAGGGGATCCTGGAGATGAACGGGCTGAAGCACGTGAAGAAGCTCCGCGTCGGCCAGGAGCTCATGATCCCGAAGCCGGTCGGCTCCGCCGTGGCGTCGAGCGAGCGTGAGCCCGCGATCGAGCGCACCTCCGCCCGCGCCCACGCCCGGTCCGCCGTGCGCGTCCCGGCCGCCGGCCACGCCCGCACGACCCACCGCGTCCGCGCGGGCGACACGCTCTGGTCGATCTCGCAGCAGCTCGGCGTGGACCTCTCCGAGCTCTGCCGCTGGAACGGCATCCGCAACCCGAACGGCCACAAGCTGCTCGTCGGCGCGAAGCTCGTCGTCTACGGCGAGCGCGGGTAGCGGGTCTTTCAGCTCCGTCCGGCGCGAGCGTAGCTCCGGCCGCAGGCCGCCGGTCCTCGACTGAAGCCGATCGCCCTGAGCCTGTCGAAGGCCGAGCGGCCGTGAGGAGCGACGGCGCGAGGCGGGGGCTCCGCCCGCGCCTCCCCCGCGCTCACGCCAGCGTCCGCGCCGGATCGATGCGCGCCGCCGCGGCGGCGGGGCCGAGCGCGCCGGCGATCGCGGCGAGGACCGGGACCGCGACGCCCAGGGCGAGGAGCCAGGGCGGGAAGAGGAAGAAGCTCTCCGGCCGGAAGGGCAGGTCGGGCAGGAGCCGCGCGGCCGCGGCGTCGCCGAGCGCGGCGAGGCCGCGGGCGAGGAGTGCGCCGGCGAGCCCGCCCGCGAGCCCGATCGCCGCGCCCTCGGCGAGCACGATCCTCCGCACGTCGGCCGGCGCCGCGCCGAGCGCCTGGAGCACGGCGAGCTCGCGCGCCCGCCCGCGGACGCTCGCCGAGAGCGCCTGGGCGATCGCGAGCGCCGCGAGGCCGCACATCGTCACGGCGAGGAGGACGAGCGCGCCGGTCGTCACCTTCACGATGGTCGCCACCCGCTCCGCCGTCGCGCGCTCGCCCTCGTCCACGGAGAAGCCCATCCGCCGCACGGCGGCGGCGAGGGAGGGCACGTCCTCCGGGCGCGCCGCGAGCACCGTCACCTGGCCGTACGCCGGCTCGCCCTTGCCGTACTCGCGGTGCAGACGGCGGACCGTCTCGATGGGCACCGCGACGGCGTAGAGCGGCACGCGGTCGGAGAGGCCCGCGAGCCGGAGCCGCTCGGGGGCGACGCGCGCCTCGCTCGCCCCCGCCACGATGGAGTGGCCGATCCGGACCGGCAGCTCGACGCCCACGAGCGAGACGCCCGGCGGCAGGCGGCGCAGGTTCCAGGCGGGCGCGAGCGTGCGGTCGTAGACCTCCACGAGCCGGCGGGCGAGGACGATGGGGATGGGCTCGCCGGGCGGCGGATCGGCGAACGCGCCGGGCGCGACGTCGTCCGCGACGAGCGCGGGATCGACGCCCACGAGCGGGAGCTGCAGCGCGAGGCCGGACGGCCAGCGGCCGCCGAGGCCGCCAGCCGGCTCGGAGGCGGAGACCGGGACGCCGAGCGGCAGCCGCGGCCAGGCCGCCGCCGCGCCGGGGAGGGCGCGGAGCCGCGCCACGGCGTCGTCGTCGAGCCGGCCGCCGCCGAGGACCCCGCCGAGCGAGACGCGCGCCGGGACCACCTCCACGAGCCGGGCGTCGGCGGGGAAGAGCCGGCGCGCCGCGGCGCCGACGCCCAGGCCGAGCGCGAGGAAGAGGACGAGCGCTGCCGCGCCGACGCAGGCGGCGACCGCGTTCACCGCCGCGCCGCGCCGGTCCGCCCGGAGCGCCGCCCCCGCGAGCCAGAGGATCCCGCGCGCTCCCGCCATCAGCCGAGCCTCCCGTCCGAGAGGCGCAGCACGCGCGTCGCCGCGTCGGACACGCGCTCCTCGTGCGTGACCACGAGCACCGACACGCCGCCGCGGGCGAGCTCGGAGAAGAGCCGGATGACGTCCGCGCCGCTCGCGGCGTCGAGGTTCCCGGTCGGCTCGTCGGCGAGGAGCACGGCCGGACGGGAGAGGAGCGCGCGCGCGAGCGCCACGCGCTGCCGCTCGCCGCCGGAGAGCCGCGAAGGCGGCGCCTCCGCCCGGTCCGCGAGGCCGACGCGCAGGAGCGCGTCCCGGGCGCGGGCGCGGATCTCGGCGATCCGGCCGTCCGGCCCGGGGCGCCGGAGGATGCCGGGCAGCATCACGTTCTCGAGCGCGGAGAGCGCCGGGAGCAGGTTGAAGGACTGGAACACGAACCCGACGGCGCGGTTTCGCAGCTCCGCGCGCGCCGCGTCGTCGAGCCCGCCGAGCGCGGTCCCCGCGACCACGGCCTCGCCCTCGAAGTCACGATCGAGCGCCCCCGCGACGTGGAGCAGGGTGGACTTGCCGGAGCCCGACGGGCCGACGATCGCGACGAGCTCGCCGGGCGCGACGTCGAGATCCACGCCGCGCAGGACGGCCACCTCGCGCGCGCCGTCCCGGAAGCGCTTCGTCACGCCGCGGAGCCGGATCACCGCCGGGCGCCCCCGCCGCCGCCCGCCTCGGGAGCCCGCACCTCGACGTCGAGGTCGAGCACGAGCGCGCCGGAAGGGCCCGGGGCGACGCGCGTCTTCAGGGACACCGCCTGGAGCCGCGCGGCGGGATCGAGGAAGCGCTCCGCGAGCGCGCGCACCACGAAGCCCGAGGGGCCGGTCCCGAAGGCCTCGGGCGGAAGCGCTCGCACGCTCGCGACGAGCCGCTGCACGTCCACCACCGCTCCGCCGAGGCCGCCCGCGAGCGCCGCCTCCGCTCCCGGCGTCGGGGCGCGGAAGCCCTCGCCGCGGCCGTCGAGCCGGGCGAGGAGCGCGTCGAGGCGGCCCGGCGCGCCCGCGGCGAGGACGAGCCGGTGCGCGCGCGGCTCGAGCCGCCAGGCGATCTCGCCGGAGGCGGTGGGCAACCGCACGACGGCGTCCGTCGCGGCGAGAGGGTCGCCCGGTCCG
>NZ_JALCYY010000066.1 GCF_022690685.1 Anaeromyxobacter terrae
CGAAGGGCCGCGGCGGACGGGCGGGCAGCGCCCGTGAGACGAACGTGCCGCGCGCCCGGGCGCTCTCGATCCAGCCCTCCGCGGCGAGCTCGCCGTACGCGGCGAGCACGGTGTTGCGGTGCACCGAGAGAGCGCGCGCGAGCTCGCGGCTCGAGGGGAGCGCCGCCCCGGGCTGGAGCGCGCCCGAGCGGATGCGCGCCGCGAGCCCGCGGGCGATCTGCACCGCGAGCGGCGCGGGGTCTTCGCGGTCGAGCGCGAGGGCGAGCGGCCAGGTGCGCACTGGTCCAGGCAGTTTATCCGGACTGGACCTTTTCGTCGTGCCAGCGCCGGAGCAGGCTCCCCGGGATGAGACGCGAGATCTTCCGGGCCGACCGCGCCCGCGCGCTGGCCCTCCTCGCCCGCGCCCCCTTCGTGCACCTCGCCACCACCACCCCCGACGGCGCGCCGGTGCTGCGCGCCATCGACGCCGCGGTGCTCGAGGACGGGGTCTTCTTCCACGGCGCGCACGCCGGCGAGAAGGCGACGTGCCTCGGCCGGCCGGCCGTGGTCTCGGCCGAGGAGGTGGTCGCCCACGTCCCGAGCTGGATGGCGGACCCGGTGCGCGCCTGCCCCGCCACCACGCTCTTCCGGAGCGTGCAGGTGCACGGGACGCTCACGGCGGTGGAGGACCCCGCCGTGAAGGCCCGCGCCCTCGAGGCACTCATGCGGCGCTGGCAGCCCGAGGGGCGGTACCAGCCCATCGACGCTCACGATCCGCTCTACCGCGGCGAGCTCGCGGGCGTGCGGGTCTTCTCCGTGCCGCTCGAGCGGGTGGACGGAAAGTGGAAGCTCCTGCAGAACCGGGCCCCCCAGGAGATCGAGCGGGTCCTCCTCGGTCTGTGGGAGCGCGGCGCGCCGGGCGACGCCGAGGCCATCGAGGCGATCCGCGATGCGAACCCGGGCGCGCCCACGCCTGCCTTCCTCGCCGCGGACGGCGTCCGGCTCCACGCTGCGCTGGGGCCGGACGACCTCGCGCCCGTGGAGGCGCTCCTCGCGGGCGAGTACTGGTGGGAGGGGGAGCCGCGGGAGCTCGTGGGCCCGGCCCACCGGGCCGCGACGGCGTGGGTCGGGGCACGGGCGCCGCACGGCGCGCTCGTCGCCTCCGCGCGCGCCGTGTCGGACGGGCGGTGCGCCTGGATCTACGACGTCGTGGTGGCGAGGCCGTGGCGCGGGCGCGGCCTCGGCAGACGGGTGATGTCGCTGCTCCTCGATCACCCCGCGGTGCGGCGAACGCGCTTCGTCCGGCTCGCCACCCGCGACGCCCAGGGGCTCTACGCCCGCTTCGGCTTCGTGGACGCTGCCGCGCGGCGGCGCTTCGCCACCTCGTCGGAGATGGTGCTGGACCGGGCCGCCGTCGCTGGAGAGGACCCTCCGCGGCGGGCGCCGGCGTAGGCGAGCTCCCATCTCCCCGCCAGCCGCAGCGTCAATCCTCGCTGCCCCGCTTCAGCCGCTCGAGCGCCGCGTAGACGTCGGAGCGCTTCAGCCCGCGCGCGCGGGCGACCTCGCGCGCGATCGCCGACGGGAGCTCGCCTGCCGCGAGCCGGCGCGCGAGCTCGTCCTCGAGCGGGACCTCCGGCGCGGGGCGCGGAGGCGGCGCGGCGCCCACTCCGGAGACGACGAGCGTCACCTCCCCGCGGACCTCGCCCACGAGCCGGGCGGCGAGGTCGGAGAGCCGCCCGCGCAGCAGCTCCTCGTGCAGCTTCGTCAGCTCGCGCGCGACGAGCGCCTCGCGATCGCCCAGCGCCGCGGCGAGATCCTCGAGCGTCTCGCGCGTCCTGTTTCCGGCCTCGTAGAGCACGAGGGTCGCGGGCGTCGCGGCGAGGAAGGCGAGGGCCTCGGCGCGCCCCGTGCCCTTGCGCGGCAGGAACCCGGCGAAGAGGAACCGGTCGGCGGGGAAGCCCGACGCGGCGAGCGCGGCGAGCGCGGCGCTCGGGCCGGGGATGGGCACCACGGTCGCGCCCGCCGCCCAGGCGGCGGCGACGAGCGCCGCCCCCGGGTCCGAGACGCCCGGCGTGCCGGCGTCCGTGCAGAGCGCGACGGACTCGCCCGCGACGAGCCGCTCGACGATCGCCGCGACGCGGCCGCGCTCGTCGAAGGCCGGCAGCGACACGAGCGCCGGCGCCGGCGCGCCGAGGTGCGCGTAGAGCTTCAGCGTCCGCCGCGTGTCCTCGGCGGCGACCGCCTGGACGCTGCGGAGCACCTGGGCGGCGCGCGGCGACAGGTCGCCGAGGTTCCCGATCGGCGTCGCGACCACGAACAGCGTGCCGCGCCCGCCCCCTCCCCGCTCACCCGTGTCCGTCACCACAGCCCCGGCCTTCCCTCTCCGTCGAACGCCCCGCGGTAGAGCTCCACCCGCGGCCCTGCCTCCTCGAACGTGACCGCGACCACGTCGAACCGCATCTCCTGCTCGAGGCCTCCGTTCCGCAGCGCCCAGTCGGTCGCGGCGGCCACCACCCGGCGCGCCTTGCCGCGCCCGACGGTCTCCTCCGGGCCGCCCTGCGCATCGGAGGAGCGGCTCCGCACCTCGACGAAGCACACGACCGCGCCCTCCCGGCAGACGAGGTCCACCTCGCCGCGCGGCGTGCCGTGGTTGCGGTCGAGGACCACGAAGCCCTCCCGGACGAGGAACTCGGCGGCGATCGCCTCCGCCTCGCGTCCCCGGGCGCGCCGATCGCCCTGCTCCGCACCGTCGGTCATCGCCTCACGCCGCGTGATCGGCCGCCTCGCGGAACGACGGGTCGACCGTCGCGTGGAGGAGCTGGCCCGGGCGGGCGATCTGCTTCAGGAGCCGCGCCGCGAAGCGCCGCGCGCCGTCCGAGAGCCCCGCGAAGGCGTCGTCGGCGATCGCCACGCCCCGTCCGGCTGCGAGCGCCTGCTCGAGGAGCGCGAGCTTGAGGGCGAGGAACACGAGGTCGCGGTCGGCGGCCGGGAGCGTCGCCGCCGGGACGGCGCGACCGCTCACCTGGATGCCGAGGTTGCCCCGCTCGTCCGCGCCGAGCGACTGGAGCCGCTGGAAGGAGAGCCCCGAGAGCGCCTGTGAGGCCTTGGCTGCGACGCCGCGGACGAGCGCGCCCGGGCTCGCGCCGGCCTCCGCGGCGGCGCGCTCGACGAGGACGCGCAGCGGGTCGCCGCCGGGCGCCGGCGTCGCGGGCGGCGGCGTCGCCTCGCGCCCGCTGGGCGCGGCAGCCGCCTCCGCCTTCACGCGTCGGAGCTCGCCCTCGACCGACACGGGATCGCGCACGAAGCCGCCAGCCTGCTCCGAGAAGGTCGCCTCCGCAGCCCGCAGCTCCGCCTCCACCTGCGTCCGCTCCGCCGCCAGGCGCTGTGCCTCCGGCGCCGCCTGCCACTCGGCGACGCGGCGGCGCCACTCCGCGACCACCGCGTCCGCGTCCCCGACCCGCGAGAGCGCCTCGCGGAGTTCGGGCACGCCCTGCACGCCGGCGGTCTTGAGCGCCGCGCGCACGTCCTGCGCCTCGCGCTCGACCCCCTCCTCGACCTTGCGCTCCCAGGCATCGACCACGCGCCTGCGCCGGGAGACGCGCTCCCACGCCTCGAGGCGGCCGACCCAATCCCACGCGACCCACGCCGCGGTCCCGAACGCGGGCACCGCGAGGAGCGCCGCGTGGCGGAGCTCCGATCCGGACGCCGCGGCCGCCGCGCCGCCGATCGCAAGCGCGAGGCCGACGCCCGCCCCTGCCCAGAACGGGATCGCGCGCCACGGCGGGACAGGCGCGCCCCGGGCGTCCACCTCGTCGAGGGACGAGCGCTCCGCGGCGGCGCGCTCGAGCGCCTCCGCGCGGCGCGCGCTCGCTCGCTCGTAGGCGGCGAGCTTCGCCTCCGCGTCGCCGAGCGCGGCGCCGGCCGCGGCCGCCGCGTCGAGCTCCGCGCGCGCCTCGAGCGCGCGCTCGAGGCCGTCGCGGAGCCGGTCTCCTGCCCGGAGCGCCTCGCCCAGGGAGGCGAGCCGCGCCTGCAGCGCGTCTACGCGCTCCTGGAGGCCCTCCGCCTTGCGCGCCTGCGCGAGCTCCGCCTCGAGCTGGGCGACGCGTCGGCGCGCCTGCTCCGGCGAGAGCGCCGCGCGCGCCGGCGCTCGGACCGGCTCGACGCCCGAGCCCTGCCGCGAGGGGAGCTCCGCCGCGGACAGCGCGAGCAGCGCGGAGAGGCGCGCCGGGGTGGGGACGCCCACGGTCGAGCGAAGGAACTCCCGGATCTCGCCGAGCTCCTGCGAGACCGGCGCGAACGCCCGCTTCTCCGCGTCGAACCGGTGGAGCTGGCAGCCGACCGCGAAGTCGCGCACGAGCCGGTACGTGATGCGGTCGTCGCCGACGAGGGTCAGCCCCGCGCGCATGCCCGCGCCCGCAGGGCCGGTGCCCGCGCGCGGGAGGGCCTCCGCGTCGCGCGGATCCGGGTGCAGCAGCGCCTCGAGGAGGCGCCGCAGCGCGGGACCGTCCGCGGTGACGACGTTGTAGCCAGGACGGAGCGTCGCGCGGCCGCCCGAAGGCGCCACGCCACGCACGCCCTGCGCTGCGAACTCGAGGAGGATCACGCTCGAGGGCGCATGTTAGCGCCCGGCGCACGGCCCGGGAAGGCACGCGCGCGCGCGAGCGAGGAGGTGGAAGCGCACCGGGGGCGCGCTCCCACCTCGTCGCCGAGAGAGGCTACGCCTGCGGCGGAGCGGCGGGAGCCGGGGGCGCGACAGCGGCGGCTGCGCTGGGGGTCGGGCCCTCCTCCTGGTGAAGGCGGGCCGCCTTCCCCTGCAGCTCGCGCAGGTAGTACAGGCGCGAGCGGCGGACCTCGCCGTGGCCCAGGACCTCGATCTTGTCGATCCGCGGGCTGTGGACGGGGAACATGCGCTCCACGCCCACGCCGTAGCTCATCTTCCGGACGGTGAACATCGACGACCCGGGGGTGCCCCGCCGGTAGGCGATGACCACGCCCTCGAAGATCTGGATGCGCTCCTTGTCGCCCTCCTTGATCTTCGTGTGGACGCGGACCGTGTCCCCGGAGCGGATCTCGGGGACGTCGTTCCGCACGTACTTCGCCTGGATGTCGGCAATCGCCTTGCGCAGCATGATCGATGCTCTCCTTTACAGCTCGTCGTCTCCGGCGTCGATGAGCCGGAGGTCGGTCTCCGTGAGGCGCGCCCTCGCGAAGAGGTCCGGCCTCCGCTCGCGCGTGACGCGCAGCGACTCGCGCCGCCGCCACCGCTCGATGCGCCGGTGGTCTCCCGAGAGGAGGACCTCCGGAACCTTCATCCCCCGGAACTCCGGGGGCCTCGTGTACTGCGGGTACTCGAGGAACGTCTCCTCGCCCGCGAAGCTCTCTGCGCCGGCGGACGCCTCGTTGCCGAGCACGCCCGGCACGAGCCGCGCGGCGGCGTCGACGACGCAGAGCGCCGCGAGCTCGCCGCCCGTCAGGACGAAGTCCCCGATCGAGACCTCCATGTCCACCGCCGCCAGCACCCGCTCATCCACCCCTTCGTAGCGGCCGCAGACGAGGACGAGCTTGCCGTGAGCCGAGAGCCGCCGCGCCAGCGCCTGGTCCAGCGCCTGCCCCCGCGGGCTCGTCATCACGACGAGCGCGCCGGGCAGCCTGGACCGCGCCGCCTCGATGGCCTCCGTGAGCGGCTCGGGCTTCATCACCATGCCGGCGCCGCCGCCGTACGGCGCGTCGTCGGCCACGCGGTGCTTGCCCCGGGCGTGCTCCCGGACGTCCGACACGGTCACCGACACGAGCCCCGCCTCGCGGGCCTTCCCGAGGATGCTCTCCGCGAGGTACCCCTCGCACATCCTCGGGAACAGCGTCAGGATCTCCACCTCGAGTCGCGCGCTCATCGCGCCTCCGCGGGATCCCCGCCTGTCGTGAACCAGCCGAACCTCACGTCCTCGTCTCCTGCGGCCTCCTTCCCTACGCTCAGTCCAGAAGCCCCTCGGGCGGATCCACCACCACGCGCCGCCCCGCCACGTCCACCTCGACGTAGGGCGCGAGCGGCACGAGCTTCTCTCCGCCGTCCTCCGTCGTCACCACGAGCACGTCCACGCCGCCCGTCTCGTACAGCCCCGTCACCGTCCCGACCGCAGCGCCCGCCGCCGTCACCACCGGCAGCCCCTCGAGGTCGGCCCAGTAGTGCCGGGCCTCGCCGAGCTCCGGCAGGTCCTCGCGATGCGCGAGCACCTCGGCGCCCACCCACGCCTCCGCCGCCGCCCGGTCGGAGACTCCGTCCACCTTCACCGCCCAGACGCGGCCCTGCGGCCGCGCCTCGACGACATCCCGCATGGGCGGCTCGGGCTCGTCTCCACGTCGGAGCGCGATCCGGGTCACCGTCGTGAGCGCGCCCTCCGTCCCGGCCACCCCGAGGTGGCCCTTCAGGCCGATGGCCCGGACGACCTTGCCGAGCCGGACGAGCGCCACGTCAGTCCAGGATGTCGAGCACCGCCCGCCGTCCTTCCTTGCGGGCGGCGGAGTCGAGCACGGTGCGGAGCGCCTTCGCCGTCTTGCCGCCTCGGCCGATGACACGCCCGAGCTCGTCGGGGGCCACGGAGAGCTCGAGGACCGTCGAGCGATCGCGCTCGAGCACCTCGACCTTCACCGCGTCCTTCTTCTCGACGAGCTCGCGGGCGAGCCAGAGGACGAGGTCGCGCATCGACGTCGCCTTACGCCTTCTTCTCGGCGGGCGCGGCGCCCTTGGCGCGCTTGAGGATCATCGCGACAGTCTGGCTGGGCTTCGCGCCGACCTTGAGCCAGTGCTCGATGCGCTCGACCTTGAGCTCGATGCGCTCGGGCACCAGCGTCGGGTCGTAGACGCCGACGTCCTCGATGTACTTGCCATCGCGGGCGTTGCGCGAGTCGGTGGCGACCACGTGATAGAAGGGCGCCTTGTGCGTGCCCGCGCGCGACAGCCGAAGAACAACCGCCATGTGTCCTGCCTCCTAAATCCTTGGAACGCGGAGCGTTTTCCCCTGCCGGGCGCGGCGGGGACTCCACGAAAAGTGGGTTTCTTTACGCCAACTTAGGCCGGGTGTCAAGACGAGCCGGCGCCGGGCTCCGCGCTGCGCTCGGCCGCATCGCCCCCCGGACTTGCGGTCCGTCGCACGCGACGCGCCCGCAGCGCCGCGAGGTGCCCCCTGGGGAGCAGCCGCAGCGTGGCGAGGTAGGCAGCCCCCGCAACGAGCACGCCGAGCATGCCCCCGGCCGCGAGGTCGGCGGCCCAGTGAGGCCCCACCCGGACCCGCGCCGCCGCACAGAGCGCCGCGAGCGCGAGGACCGAGAGCGCGCGCCGCCCGTAGGCAAGGAGCGAGAAGACCGCGAACGCGGCGACGCCGGCGGCGTGGGGCGCAGGGAACGCCGCCCGGAGGAGCGGCGCGAACCCGCTCGCCTCGAGGGGGCGGGGCGCGGCACCCGCGGCGCGGGCGGCGAGCGCGACCCCCACCGCGAGCAGGATGGCGATCGTGGCCGGCGCGACCGACTTCAGGACCCCGCGCACCTCGCCCTCGAGCCAGGAGTACAGCGCGAGGGCGACGAGCACGAGCATCCACGGCTCGCAGGCCACGAGCAGCGCCGCCATCGGCAGGTCGAGCGCGCGGGACTGGAGGGCGGCGTTCGCTGCGCCGAGCGGGTCCTGGGCGTAGAGCGGCGGCATCGAGGCGGTTCGTTTGTACCAGCGTGGCCCCCCGCGCGGAAGGCGTCCCGCGCGGGGGAAAACGAAAGGCCGCGCGCGAACGGATCGCGCGCGGCCCGGAACGGCCTGACGGGGGAGCGCCCGGACTACTCGTCGGCGCTCTTCTTCGCCTTGGCCTTCGGCTTCGCGGCGGCCTTCTTCGGCGCCTTCGCCTTGGGGGCCTTCGGCTCCTTGGCCTTGGCGGCCTTCTTCTCGCCCTCGCCCTCCCCGCCCTCCGCCTCGGCGGGGGCGCGGTCGAGGAGCTCGATCACGGCCATGTCGGCGTTGTCGCCGGCGCGGCGCCCGACGCGGACGATCCGCGTGTAGCCGCCCGGCCGCGTCTTGAAGCGGCCGGCGAGCGCGTCGAAGAGCTTGTTCAGCACCTCGACGTCCTTGATCTCGCGGTTCGCGAGCCGCCGGTGGTGGGCGGAGCCGCGCTTGGCGAGCGTGATGACCTTGTCGGCGAAGCGCTTCAGCTCCTTCGCCTTCGGCGTGGTCGTGACGATGCGCTCGTGGCGGAAGAGCGACGTCACCATGTTCCTCAGCATGGCCGTGCGATGCTCGGTGGTGCGATCGAGCCGGCGGCCGACGACGCGGTGCTTCATCTTGGGTGTCTCCTATCGGTCCAGGTTCGCTAGACCTTGGGGGCGCCCTGCGGCGCCGCCTTCGGCGGCCAGTTCTCGAGCTTCATCCCGAGCGAGAGGCCCATCTCGGCCAGGATCTCCTTGATCTCCTTGAGCGACTTCCGGCCGAAGTTCTTGGTCTTCAGCATCTCGGCCTCGGTCTTCTGGACGAGATCGCCGATGGTCTTGATGTTCGCGTTCTGAAGGCAGTTCGCGCTGCGGACGGAGAGCTCGAGCTCGTCCACCGAACGGAACAGGTTCTCGTTGAGCTTCTGCTCCTCGACCGGCTTCAGCTCCTCGGCGGGCTCCTCGGCCTCGTCGAAGTTGATGAAGATCGAGAGCTGCTCCTTCACGATCTTGGCGGCGTAGGCGACGGCGTCGTTCGGCGCGACCGAGCCATCGGTCCAGAGCTCGAGCGTCAGCTTGTCGTAGTCGGTCTGCTGGCCGACGCGGGCGTTCGTGACCTGGTAGTTGACCTTCCGGATCGGGCTGAAGAGCGCGTCGATCGGGATGGTGCCGATCGGCTGCCCCGGCACCTTGTTCCGGTCCGCCGGGACGTAGCCGCGGCCGCGGCGCGCGGTCAGCTCCATCCGGACCCGGCCGCCCTCGCTGATGGTGAGGATGTGGTGCCCGGGGTTCAGGACCTCGACCTGGTCGTCGGCGATGATGTCGCCGGCCTTGATCTCACGGGGCCCGTCCGCCTCGATCCGGAGGGTCTTCACCTCGTTGGTGTGGATCTGGAGGAGGACTTCCTTGAGGTTGAGGATGATGTCGGTGACGTCCTCGGCGACCTCGGGGATCGTCATGAACTCGTGCTCGACGCCCTCGATCTTCACCGAGGTGATCGCGGCGCCCTGCAGGCTCGAGAGCAGCACGCGCCGGAGCGAGTTGCCGAGGGTGATGCCGAAGCCGCGCTCGAGCGGCTCGGCGACGAACTTCCCGTAGGTGTTCGAGAGGCTCTCCTGGTCCACGACCAGGCCGCGCGGCTTGATGAGGTCGCGCCAGTTCTTCGTGACGATCGGATCGACCATGGGCTGTCTCCTCTGCCGCCGCCCCCTCCCCTCGTCCGCTCAGCCATGCGGCGGGGGATCCGTGGGACGCGCGACTCCTTGGATGTGATGAGCGGGCCGGCGTCGTTTGCTCGCCGGCCCGCTCGAAGGCTCTCATCGTCCATGATCTTCGGCCCGCTCACCTGAGCCCGCCGAACGGACGCTCGCCCTGAGCCTGCCGAAGGGCGCTCGATTACTTCGAGTAGAGCTCGACGATGAGCTGCTCCTGGATCGGCATGGTGATGTCCTCGCGCGAAGGCTGGGTCTTCACCGTGCCCTTGAAGCCGCCCTTGTCGAGCTCGAGCCAGCCGGGGACGCCGCGGCGGTCGACCGCCTCGAGGGCCTCGCTGATCCGGACGACCTTCTTCGAGCGATCCCGCAGCTCGATCTTGTCGCCCGCGCGGCACAGGTAGCTCGGGATGTTGACCTTGCGGCCGTTCACCTTGAAGTGGCCGTGCCGGACGAGCTGCCGCCCCTCGTTGCGCGTGTCGGCGAAACCGAGGCGGAACACGACGTTGTCGAGCCGGAGCTCGAGCGTCTGGAGCAGGTTCTCGCCGGTCTTGCCCTTCGCGGCGGCGGCGTTCTGGTAGGCGTGGCGGAACCCGGCCTCGAGGAGGCCGTACATCCGCTTCACCTTCTGCTTCTCACGGAGCTGGACGCCGTACTCCGAGAACTTCACGCGCCCCTGGCCGTGCTGGCCGGGAGGGTAAGGGCGGCGCTCGATGGCGCACTTGTCGGTGTAGCACCGGTCGCCCTTCAGATACATCTTGAGGTTCTCCCGGCGGCAGAGCCGGCAGACGCTTTCGTTGTAGCGAGCCACGTTCGTTCTCCTGACTAGACGCGGCGGCGCTTCGGCGGCCGGCAGCCATTGTGCGGGATCGGGGTCACGTCCCGGATGAGCGTGATCTTGAGCCCGGCGGCCGAGAGCGCGCGGAGCGCCGACTCGCGGCCCGCGCCCGGACCCTTCACGAGCACCGAGACGGTCTTGAGGCCGTGCTCCATCGCCTTCGCGGCGGCGTCGCCGGCGGCGACCTGGGCGGCGAACGGGGTCGACTTGCGCGAGCCCTTGAAGCCGCGCGCGCCCGCGCTCGACCACGAGAGCACGTTCCCCGAAGCGTCGCAGATCGTGATCATCGTGTTGTTGAAGGTCGAGGCGATGTGCACGATGCCCGCCGCGACGTTCTTCTTCACCCGCTTCTTCCCCTTCTTCGGGGTCACGGGCGAGGCGGTCACCGGCTCGATGCCGCCGAGGTTCGGCGCCGAGGGTGCGGCGGCGGCCTCCTCCGGCTTCTTCGTCTGCTGCTTCTCGTCAGCCACTCTGAGCTCTCCGGTCTAAGGACGTTCGGTTACTTCGGCGCCGGGGCGGCGACGGCCTTCCGCACGAGACCCTTCTTCGGGCCCTTCCGCGTGCGCGCGTTCGTGTGGGTGCGCTGACCGCGGACCGGCAGGCCCTTGCGGTGGCGCAGGCCGCGGTAGCAGCCGAGATCCATGAGCCGCTTGATGTTGAGCGACGTCTCGCGACGGAGGTCGCCCTCGACCTTCACGTTCTGCTCGATGGTCTCGCGGATGCGGCGGACCTCGTCGTCGGTGAGATCCTTCGTCCGCGTGGTGACGTCCACCTTGGCGCGGTCGCAGACGGCCTGCGCGGTCGTCTTGCCGATGCCGTAGATGTACTGCAGGGCGACCTCGATCCGCTTCTCGCGGGGGAGGTCGACGCCGGCGATGCGAGCCATTCGTCTCTCCGTTACTCGCCGGGCCCTAGCCCTGGCGCTGCTTGTGGCGGGGGTTGGCCGGGCAGATGATCCGCACGGTGCCCTTGCGCTTGATGACCTTGCACTTGTCGCAAACCTTCTTGACCGACGCGCGGACCTTCATGACCCGTTCCCTTCCGCTCGTGGTGTTCGAACCACGAAGTCCTGCTCCAAAGACGAAAAACCCCGCCGCTACGGCCGGCGGGACTGGCGGCTCGGGAGCGCTCCGTGGCGCGCCCGGCGTAGCCGCCCGTATTCTCCGGGCTTTCCCGGGAGGCCACCCGACCCGAGCGGCCTCAACGAAGCGGGCCCTATAACATAGCGAAACCGCGGCTGCAAGCGGGTCCGCGCTGGCCTGCCTCCTATCGGCTCCCCCCGCCCGGTCCCACCCGCCCGAGGGTGAGCACCTCCGGCCCATCCTCGGTGATCGCCACCGTGTGCTCGAAATGGGCCGACAGGCTGCCGTCGGCCGTCACTGCCGTCCAGCCGTCCTCGAGCGTCTCCACCGCGCGCCCGCCCGCGTTCACCATCGGCTCGATGGCGAGGACCATCCCCGGCCGCAGCACGACGCCGGAGCCGCGGGTTCCGAAGTTCGGGACCTGCGGGGCCTCGTGGAGCCGCCGTCCGATACCATGGCCCACGAAGTCGCGCACGACCGAGTAGCCCTGCGGCTCCACGCACGCCTGCACGGCGGCGCCGAGGTCGCCGACCCGGCCCTCGGGGACCGCCGCGGCGATCGCGCGCCGCAGCGACTCGCGCGTCGCCTCGAGCAGCCGGGTCGCCTCGGCGCTCACCCGGCCCACGGGGACCGTGCGCGCCGAGTCGCCGAACCAGCCGCCGAGCACGACCCCGAAGTCGAGGCCGACGATGTCGCCCTCCCGCAGGACCCGTCCCTCGGACGGGATGCCGTGCACGACCTCCTCGTTCACCGAGATGCAGAGCGAGGCCGGATAGCCGTGGTAGCCCAGGAAGGCCGGCTCGGCGCCGCGGTCGCGGGCGCGCGTGCGGGCGAGCCGGTCGAGGTCGGCCGTCGTCACCCCCGGCACCGCCGCCGCCGCCAGCTCGTCGAGCACGTCGTGCACCACCAGGCACGCCTCGCGGATCCGCGCGATCTCGTCGCGGGTGCGCAGCTCGATGCGCTCGCGTGCGCGCCCGTCCATCGTCGCGTCCGCGCCGCCTACTTCGAGAGGATCCGCTTCGTGGCGGCGAGGATGCCTTCCGGCGTGCCGATGCCGTCCACGTTCGCGAGCAGCCCGCGCTCCCGGTAGAAGCGCTTCAGCGGCTCCGTCTTGTTGCCGTACTCCGCCATGCGCTTCTTCACGTTCTCGGGCTTGTCGTCGTCGCGCTGGACGAGCCCCGCGCCGTCGCGGTCGCAGTAGCCCATGCGCCGCGGCGGATTGCCGGAGACGTGATAGACGGCGCCGCACTTCGGGCAGCTCCGCCGGCCGCTGATCCGCTCGACGATCGCCTCCTCGGCGACGTCGTACGAGACGACGCGCGTGAGGGAGCGCCCCATCGACTGGAGCAGGCCGTCGAGGTACTCCGCCTGGGCGATCGTCCGCGGGTACCCGTCGAGGATGAAGCCGTCGGCGACGTCCGGGCGGGAGAGGCGGTCCTTCACGAGCGCGTTCGTGACGTCGTCCGTCACGAGCGCGCCCGCGTCCATGATCGCCTGGATCTGCTTGCCGAGCTCGGTCCCGCGCGCCTTGTGATCGCGGAACATGTCGCCCGTCGAGATGTGCGGGACGTGGTACTCGGCGGAGAGCAGCTTCGCCTGGGTGCCCTTGCCGGCCCCCGGCGGTCCGAGCAGGATGAGGATCATCGCGACCTCCGAGACGCAGCGGGCCTCGCATGCGAGGCCCGCCGTGCGTCAGGCGTTGACGGCCTGTCCGGTCGAGAGCCTGCGGCCGCGGATCCGCGGGCCGCGCGGGCCGGTGAAGCCCTCGTAGTGCCGCGTGATGAGGTGCCCCTCGATCTGCTGGACCGTGTCGAGCGCGACGCCGACCACGATGAGCAGCGAGGTGCCGCCGAAGTAGAAGTTGATGTTGAACTCGTTCGTCAGGATCGACGGCAGCACGCACACCGCGGCGAGGTAGATCGCGCCGCCGAAGGTGATGCGCGACAGGACGTAGTCGATGTAGTCCGCCGTCTTCTTGCCAGGCCGGATGCCCGGGATGTAGCCGCCGTACTTCTTGAGGTTGTCGGCGACGTCCACCGGGTTGAACGTCACCGCGGTGTAGAAGTAGGCGAAGAAGATGATGAGGACGACGTACAGCACGTTGTAGATCCAGCTGCCCGACTGGATCGCGGTGGACACGCGGCTGAGCGCCGGGAACCAGCCCGCGAGCGTCGCCGGGAAGAGCAGCAGGGACGACGCGAAGATCGGCGGGATGACGCCCGAGGTGTTCACCTTGAGCGGCAGGTGCGTCGACTGGCCGCCGTAGAGCTTCCGGCCGACCACCCGCTTCGCGTACTGGATCGGGATGCGCCGCTGCCCGCGCTCGACGAACACGATCGCCCCGATCACCACCACCATGATGGCGAGCAGGACGACGACCCCGAGTTCGCTCATCTGGGAGCCCGGCGCGCGGAACGCGTGGAAGGTGTTCCAGGCCGCGGCGGGGACGCGCGCGACGATGCCGGCGAAGATGATGAGCGAGATGCCGTTCCCGACGCCGCGCTCGGTGATCTGCTCGCCCATCCACATGATGAACGAGGTGCCCGCCGCGAGCGAGATCATGGTGATGAGCCGGAAGCTCCAGCCCGGATCGGCGACCACCGCGAGGCCGGCCGGATCGCGCAGCGTCTCCAGGTACGTGGCGATCCCGTAGCCCTGGATCGCCGCGAGCACGACCGTGAGGTAGCGCGTGTACTGGGTGATCTTGCGCCGCCCCAGCTCGCCTTCCTTCTGGAGCTTCTCGAGCGCCGGCACGACCACCGTGAGGAGCTGCAGGATGATCGACGCCGACACGTACGGCATGATGCCGAGCGCGAAGATCGACAGCTGCTCGAACGCGCCGCCGGAGAAGAAGTTCAGGAGCCCGAGCAGGTTGCCGGACGAGACGACGTTCTGCATCGCCTGCCGGTCGACGCCCGGGGTCGTGACGTAGATGCCGAGCCGATAGACGGCGAGCATCCCGAGGCTGAAGAGGAGCCGCTTTCGGAGCTCCGCGATCTTGAAGATGTTCACAAGCCCGCTGACTGCCATGCGGTCCCCTTTCGCCCTGCGCCCGACGCGCGGCGCGCCGCGTGGCGCGGCCGCCGTCGTGCCGCCACGTCCCCGCCCTACTTCTTCGCCTGGGCCCTCTTCGCGGCCTTGGCCTTCTCGTACATCGTGACGGGCGCGGGGATGAGCTCCACCTTGCCACCCGCCTTCTCGACCGCGGCGCGCGCGCCGGCGGTCGCGCGGTGCACCTTGACGGTGACCGCGCTCGTGAGCTCACCGCCGCCCAGGAGGACGACGCCGTCACGGTTCCCGCGCACGAGCCCCGCGCTCTTCAGCGCGGCGGGATCCACGAGGCCCGAGAGGCCCTCGAGATCCCCGACCTTGACCTCCTCGAGATCGCGGCGGAAGACGTTCTTGAAACCGAACTTCGGGAGGCGACGCTGGAGCGGCATCTGGCCGCCCTCGAACCCCTCGAAGTGCATGTTGCCGGAGCGGGCCTTCTGGCCCTTGCCGCCGCGGCCAGCCGTCTTGCCGAGGCCAGATGCCTGGCCACGGCCGACGCGCGTGCGCTCGCGGTTCGCGCCCTTGGGCGCCTTGAGCTTGGAAAGCGACATGGAGCGTTCTCCTTTTATCACGAGGCGGACGGCTGTCTAACCCTGCCGGGCCGCCGCCTTCGCCTTCCTGGCCTTCCGCCCCTCGGGCGCAGGCTGGTCTACCCGCTCCCACTCGACGAGATAGGAGACCTTCGCGATCATCCCCATCGTCTGCGGCGTGTCGGGCAGGAGCTTCGTGGAATCGAGCTTCTTGAGGCCGAGGCCCGCGACGATCGTTCGATGCGCAGCGGGGCAGCCCGCGAGCCCGCGGACGAGCTTCACCTGGATGGCAGCCATGATGTCTCCTTACGCCCCGCCGAGCTCGGCGGCCTGCTTGCCGCGCGCGCGGGCGGCGTCGTCCGCGGAGCGCAGCCTCTTCAGGCCCGCCACGGTCGCCTTGAGGACGTTGTGCGGGTTGCGCGAGCCCTGGCACTTCGTGAGGACGTTGCGGATGCCGGCCGCCTCGAGGACCGCGCGAACCGTGCCGCCGGCGATGACGCCGGTGCCCTCGCCCGCGGGCTTGAGAAGCACCCAGCCCGCGCCGAAGTGGCCGAGGACCTCGTGGGGGATCGTCGTCCCGACGAGCGGAACCTTGAAGAGGTTCTTCTTCGCCTGGTCGCCGCCCTTGCGGATCGCCTCGGGGACCTCGTTCGCCTTCCCGAGGCCCACGCCGACGTGGCCGTTGCCGTCGCCGACGACGACGAGCGCCGAGAAGCTGAACCGGCGGCCGCCCTTCACGACCTTCGCCACCCGGTTGATGTGGACGACCTTGTCCTGGAGGTCGAGCTCGTTCGCGTTGATGGGAGTAGCCATTCGAAACCTTTCCGTCACCTAGAACTTGAGCCCGGCCTCGCGCGCGGCCGCGGCCACCGCCTCGACGCGCCCGTGGTAGTCGAACCCGTTGCGGTCGAACACGACCGCCTCGATCCCCTGCGCCATGGCCGCCTTCGCGAGGGCCGCGCCCACGCGCTTCGCCGCAGCGGTCTTGTCGTCGTCCTTGAGCTCGGCCTTGAGCGCCTTCGCGTTCGTGGCAACCGAGACCAGGGTGGTTCCCGTCGTGTCATCCACGAGCTGGGCGTACATGTGCTTGAGGCTCTTGTAGATCGTGAGCCGGGGGCGCGCGGCGGTGCCGGAGATCTTCCGGCGGATGCGAGCCCTGCGCTTCTCGCGCGGCGTGACGTGCTTCGCCATGACTGTCCTCCTTGCGGCGGCGACGGTTCAGCCGCCGCATGAGCGGGGTGGATGCCGGGCCTAGGCGGCGCCGGTCTTGCCTTCCTTGCGGCGGATGATCTCCTCCGCGTACTTGATGCCCTTGCCCTTGTACGGCTCGGGCGGGCGGAGGGCGCGGATCTTGGCAGCGGTGAGGCCGAGGAGGTGCTTGTCCACGCCCTTCACCGTCAGCTTCGTCTGCTTCGCGTCGACCTCCGCGGTCACGCCCTCCGGCAGCTTGAACACCACCGGGTGCGAGAAGCCGAGGGCGAAGTGGATCTCCTTCCCCTTCACCTCGGCCTTGAAGCCGACGCCGCTGATCTCCAGGCCGCGCTCGTAGCCCTTCACGACGCCATCGAGCGCGTTCCTGACGAGCGTACGGGTGAGGCCGTGCAGTCCCTTCGACACCGAAGAGTCGTCGGGGCGCGTGACCTTCACCTCGCCCTTGTCCACCGCGACCGTCACGCGCGGGTTCGTGGGGAAGGACATCTTGCCCTTGGGCCCCTCGATCTTCACGAGGTTGCCGTCCACGGAGACCTTCACCTTCTCCGGGATCTTGACGGGCAGCTTGCCGATGCGAGACATCTCGGTCGCTCCCTTACCAGACGGTGCAGATCAGCTCGCCGCCGACCTTCTGCTTGCGGGCCTCGCGGTCCACCATCACGCCCTTCGACGTGGAGAGGATCGCGATGCCCATGCCGTTCAGCACGCGCGGAATCGAGTCGGTCGGCACGTAGCGCCGCAGCCCCGGCTTCGAGACTCGCTTGATGTCGCTGATCGCCGGCTCTCGGTCGCCGCTGTACTTGAGGAGGATGGTGATCGCGCCCTGGGGCCCGTCCTGATGAAGGACGAAGTCCTTGATGAAGCCCTCCTCGCGGAGGACCTCGGCGATGCGGACCTTCAGCCGGGACGTGGGAACCAGGACCTTCTCGTGACGCGCGTTCGAGGCGTTACGGATGCGCGTCAGCATGTCGCCAATGGGATCGGTGAAGCTCATCTCGCGTCTCCCTTACCAGCTCGACTTGATGACGCCGGTGATCTCGCCCTGCAGCGCGCGCTGGCGGAAGCAGAGACGGCACATCTGGAACTTGCGCAGGAACGCGCGCGGCCGGCCGCACAGCGGGCAGCGGTTGTACTGCCGGACCGGGAACTTCAACTTGCGCTTGGCCTGCGCCATCTTCGAAAGCTTCGCCATGGGATCTCCTTTTACTGACGGAACGGCATGCCGAGGTGGCGAAGGAGCGCTCGGCCCTCCTCGTCGTTCCGCGCGGTCGTGACGACCGTGATGTTCATCCCTTTGATCTTCTCGACCTTGTCGTAGTTGATCTCGGGGAAGATGATCTGCTCGCGCACGCCGAGCGTGTAGTTGCCCTTGCCGTCGAACGCCTTGGGCGAGACGCCCTTGAAGTCGCGCACGCGCGGGAGGGCGATCGACACGAGGCGGTCGAAGAACTCGTACATGCGGTCGCCGCGGAGCGTGACCATCGCCCCGATCGACTGGCCCTGGCGCAGCTTGAAGTTCGCGATGGACTTGCGCGCCTTCGTCACGACCGGCTTCTGACCGGTGATGGAGGACAGCTGCTCGACCGAGGCGTCGATGATCTTGCCGTTGTTGATCGCCTCACCGAGCCCCATGTTCACGACGATCTTCTCGAGCTTCGGGGCCTGCATCGGGTTCGCGAACCCGAACTCCTTCATCAGCTCGGAGCGGACTTCCTTCTCGTACCGCTCCTTCAGACGCGCTGCCATCGTGCTCTCCTTGCCTTCGGCCGGCCTCTTCCCGTGCCGGGCGATGCGTTTTCCTACGAACTCTCCGTGCCGTCCAAATCCCGACGGCAGAAACCCCGCCTACTTCGCGGCCTTCTTCTTGTCGGACCGCGCCTTCTCCTTGGCGCCGAGGTCGCGCGCGATCTTCTCGCGGCGGACCGCCTTGTCGCCCTGGAGCACCATCACGTTCGAGATGGCGACGGTCCCCTCCTTCTCGAGGATCCCGCCCTCCGGCGTGGCCTGGCTGCGCCCCTTCTTCAGGTGGCGCTTCACGGTCATGAGCTTCTCGATGCGGACGCGGCCCTTCTCGGGCAGGAGCTCGAGGACCTTGCCCTGCTTCCCCTTCTCCTTGCCGGAGATGATCTTGACCGTGTCGCCCTTGCGAATGCCCGGCATGGTTACAGCACCTCCGGCGCGAGGCTGATGATCTTCATGAACTTCCGGGCGCGGAGCTCGCGCGCCACCGGCCCGAAGATGCGCGTGCCGATGGGCTCGAGGTCCTTGTTGATGAGGACCGCGGAGTTCCCGTCGAAGCGGATGTAGCTGCCGTCCGGCCGCTTGACCTCGCGGCTCGTGCGCACGATGACGGCGCGGGCGACCTCGCCCTTCTTCACCTTCGCCTGGGGGATCGCCTCCTTGACCGAGACGACGATCACGTCGCCGATCGAGGCGTACCTGCGGCGGCTGCCCCCGAGCACCTTGATGCACTGGACTTTCTTCGCGCCGGAGTTGTCGGCGACGTCGAGCATCGTCTGCATCTGGATCATGGCCTAGACCTCCGCCTTCTCGAGGGTCTCGGCGACGCGCCAGCGCTTGTCCTTGGACATCGGACGCGTCTCGACGATCCGGACCTTGTCGCCGATCTGGCAGGCGTTGTTCTCGTCGTGCGCCTTGTACTTCTCGGCGCGCTTCACGATCTTCCCGTACTTCGGCTCGGTCACCCGGCGCTCGACCTTGACGACGACGGTCTTCGCCATCTTGTTCGAGACGACCACGCCGATGCGGGACTTGCGGTTGCCGCGCTCCATGTCGATCACTCCTTCGCCTTCCCGGCCTGCGCCGTGGCGAGCTCCTTCTCGCGCGCGACCATGAGGATGCGCGCGATCTCGCGCTTGGTCTTGGCGAGGTCGGCGGTCGAGTCGAGCACGCCGGTCGAGTGCTTGTTCTTGAGGTCGAAGAGCGTCTGCTTCAGCTCTGCCGCGCGGGCGAGGAGATCCTTCTGCTCCAGCTCGCGCAGCTCGTTGACGGTGGCCATCGCTCGTTCCCTCCTACAGCGTGGAGCCGCGCTTCACGACTTTCGTCGAGACGGGCAGCTTGTGGGCGGCGAGGTGGAAGGCCTTCTTCGCCGACTCGTCGTCGACGCCGGAGAGCTCGTAGAGCACGCGGCCGGGCTTCACGACCGCCACGTAGTACTCCACGTTGCCCTTTCCGGTGCCCATTCGCGTCTCGGCGGGCTTCTTCGTGATCGGCTTGTCCGGGAACACCCGGATCCAGAGCTTGCCGCCCCGCTTCACGTAGCGGGTGATCGCCACGCGCGCGGCCTCGATCTGGCGTGAGGTGAGCCAGCCGCACTCGGTGGCCTGCAGGCCGTACTCGCCCTGGTTCAGGTCCGAGCCGCGGTAGGCCTTGCCCCGCATGCGGCCCTTCATCATCTTGCGGTACTTCGTTCGCGCCGGCTGAAGCATGTGCGTCTCCTAGAAGGTTCCTGGGCGCGGCTCAGGGCCGGGCGCCGCCGGTGCTCCGCGGCGGGCGCGCAGGGGTGGTCTGCGGCAGCACCTCGCCCCGCATGATCCAGACCTTGCAGCCGATCTTGCCGTACGTGGTCTTCGCCTCGGCGAAGCCGTAGTCGATGTCCGCGCGCAGCGTGTGGAGCGGGACGCGGCCCTCGCGGTACCACTCGTACCGCGCCATCTCCGAGCCGCCGAGACGGCCGGAGCAGGCCACGCGGATTCCCTTCGCGCCGAACTTGAGGGCGGTCTGGACCGCCTTCTTCATGGCGCGGCGGAACGCGATGCGGCGCTCGAGCTGGGTCGCGATGTTCTCCGCGACGAGCTGCGCGTCCGTCTCGGCCTTACGGACCTCGACGACGTTCAGGTAGACCTCGGCCTCGGTCTTGCCCTGCAGCTCCTTCTTGATCGTCTCGATCCCCGCCCCCCGCTTGCCGATCACGATGCCCGGCCGCGCGGTGTGGACGTTGATCTTCACCTTGTTCGCGGCGCGCTCGATCTCGATGCGGGAGATGCCGGCCTGGCCGAGCTTCTCCTTCACGTACTCGCGGAGGTGGATGTCCTCGTGGAGCCACTTCGCGTAGTTCTTCTCTTCGTACCACTTCGAATCCCAGGACCGGATGACGCCGAGCCGGAACCCGATCGGATGGACTTTCTGTCCCATGTGCTCTCCTCGATTCCCTTGGGTTCCAGGCTACTGCGCGGTTCCGAGCTCGACGTAGACGTGGCTCGTCTTCTTCTCGATGCGGAAGGCGCGGCCCATCGCGCGCGGCATGAAGCGCCGCATCTTCGGGCCCTGGTCCACCGTGAGCGTCTTCACGACGAGCGCGTCGACGTCGACGCGGCCGCCCTTCTGCTCGGCGTTCGCCACCGCGGAGCGGATGAGCTTCGAGAGGTGCTTCGCCGCCGCCTGCGGCGTGAACTTGAGCACCGCCAGCGCGTCGCCGACGGGCATGCCGCGCACCTCGTTCGCGACGAGCCGCACCTTGCGCGGCGCGACGCGGAGGAAGCTGAGGGAGGCGTGCGGCCCCGGCGCGGGCTTCGCGGGCCGGTTCGGCTTCGAACGGCGCGCGGGCACCGGCTGGCGGACGCGCTTGGCGCCCTTCTTCGTGGTCTGGGTCTCGGCCATGTCCGTTCCCTCGCTACTTCCTGGCCGGCGCAGGCGCCGCCGCGGCCTTCTTCTCGGCCGAGTGACCGTGGAAGGTGCGCGTCGGGGCGAACTCGCCGAGCTTGTGGCCGACCATGTTCTCGGTCACGAACACCGGGACGAACTTCCGCCCGTTGTGGACCGCGAACGTGTGGCCGACGAAGTCCGGCAGGATCGTGCTCCGCCGCGACCAGGTCTTGATGACCGACTTCTTGTTGCCCTTGTTCGCGTCCTCGACCTTCTTCGTGAGGTGCTTGTCCGCGAACGGGCCCTTCTTGATCGAACGCGCCATGAGTCGCTGTCCCTTCTCGCTCGCTACTGGGGCGTGTTGCGCGGCCCGGGCTTGCGGCGGGAGACGATGAACTTGTCAGTGCGGCGGTTGTTGCGGGTCTTCTGACCCTTGGTCTTCTGGCCCCACGGCGAGACCGGGTGCGGGTTGCCCTGGCCGGACTTGCCCTCGCCGCCGCCGTGCGGGTGATCGACGGGGTTCATCGCGAGGCCGCGCACGGTCGGGCGCTTGCCCAGCCAGCGGCTCTTGCCCGCCTTGCCGTGGCGGACGCTCGAGCTCTCGACGTTCGAGAGCTGGCCGATGGTCGCCCGGCACTCCTGGAGGACCTTGCGGACCTCTCCGGAGGGCATGCGGATCTGGGCGTACAGCCCCTCCTTCGCCATGAGCTGGCCGAAGGAGCCCGCCGCCCGGATCATCTTGCCGCCGGAGCCGGGCTGCGACTCGACGTTGTGGAGCACGGTGCCGAGCGGGATCGCCTTGATCGGCAGCGCGTTGCCCGGGCGGATGTCGACCGCCTCGCCGGAGACGAGCGAGTCCCCGACGTTCACGCCCACCGGCGCGAGGATGTAGCGCTTCTCGCCGTCGGCGTAGTGCAGGAGCGCGATGCGCGCCGTGCGGTTCGGGTCGTACTCGACCGAGGCGACCTTGGCCGGCACGCCGTCCTTGTCGCGGCGCCAGTCGATCACGCGGTAGCGGCGCTTGTGGCCGCCGCCGATGTGGCGGGTCGTGATGTGGCCGTGCGCGTTGCGGCCGCCCGACTTGCGGACGGGCTGCGTGAGCTTCTTCTCCGGCTTGGACTTCGTGATCTCCGCGAAGTCCGCCACCGTCATGCCCCGTCGGGCAGGGCTGGTCGGCTTGTACTGTTTGAGGGCCATGTTGGTCTCCGTCCCCTCGCCTCTACGTCCCCTCGAAGAGGGCGATCGTCTCGCCCTCCTTGAGGGTCACGAAGGCCTTCTTCCAGTTGGGGCGGCGGCCGACGTTCCGGCCGACGCGCTTGTTCTTTCCGCGCGCGATGGCGGTGCGCACGTCGAGGACGTGCACGTTGAAGAGCTTCTCCACCGCCTGCTTCACCTGGATCTTGGTGGCGTCCCGGTGCACCTCGAAGGCGTACTGACGGTACGCCTCGCGGGCCTGCTCCGCCTTCTCGGTGATGAGCGGACGCTTCACCACGTCCTGCATGGCGAGGTTCATGAGAGGCTGGCCTCCAGCTTCTTCGCGGTCTCGGCCGTCAGCACGAGCGCGTCGTGCTTCAGGATGTCGTAGACGTTGAGCCCCTCGGCGGCGAGGAAGTCCGAGCCGTCGAGGTTGCGCACGCTCCTCGCGAGCGAGGCGTTCGCCGCAGCGTCGACGACGAGCGCCTTCTTCGCGCCGAGCTTCGCGAGCACCTTCGCTGCCGCGGAGGTCTTCGGCTCGGCCGGCTTCCACTCCTGCACGATGACGAGCTTCTGCTCCTGGCTGCGGAGCGCGAGCGCGGCGCGCAGGGCCGCCTTCCGGACCTTCTTGGGAACGTCGTAGGAGTAGTCGCGCGGCTTCGGCCCCATCGCCTTGCCGCCGCCCACCCACTGCGACGCCCGGGTCGAGCCCTGGCGGGCACGGCCGGTGTGCTTCTGCTTCCAGGGCTTCTTGCCGCCGCCGGACACGAGGGACCGGTTCTTCACGGCGTGGGTGCCCGAGCGATCGGAGGCGAGCTTCGCCTTCACCACCTCGTAGAAGAGGTGCTCGTTCACCTCGCCCGCGAAGACGGCGTCGGCGAGCTCGATCTCGCCCACCTTCTTCTTGTCGAGGTCGTAGACGTCGAACTTGGCCATAGGGTCCTCGACTACTTGATCTCCACGTCCACGCCGGCCGAGAGGTCGAGCTTCATGAGCGCGTCGAGCGTCTGAGGAGTCGGCTCGAGGATGTCGAGCAGCCGCTTGTGCGTGCGGATCTCGAACTGCTCGCGCGACTTCTTGTCGACGTGCGGGCTGCGGAGAACGGTGAACTTGTTGATCCGGGTGGGGAGCGGGATCGGTCCCGCCACCTTCGCGCCCGTGCGCTTCGCGGTCTCGACGATCTCCCCGGCCGACTGGTCGAGCAGCTTGTAGTCGTAGGCCTTGAGCCGGATCCGAATCTTCTGAGTCGCCATCGGAAAGCCTTCTCTCCATCACTCGGCGCGGCGCGGAACCCTGGCCCGCAACGTCTGCGGGCCCAGGGCCCCGCCGTTCGCCGGTGGTGCTACCTACTGGATGACCTCGGCCACGACGCCCGCGCCGACAGTGCGGCCGCCCTCGCGAATCGCGAAGCGCAGCTCCTTCTCCATCGCGATCGGCGTGATGAGCTCCACCGTCATCCCGATGTTGTCCCCGGGCATCACCATCTCGACGCCCTCGGGGAGCTGCACCGACCCCGTCACGTCCGTCGTGCGGAAGTAGAACTGCGGCCGGTAACCATTGAAGAACGGCGTGTGGCGCCCACCCTCTTCCTTCGTGAGGACGTACACCTCGGCCTTGAACTTGGTGT
>NZ_JALCYY010000067.1 GCF_022690685.1 Anaeromyxobacter terrae
CGCCTGGACGGGACCTCACGTCCTCGGCGGGCCACGATGGACGGGGACAAGGTACGGGGGGCGGTGCCGTCCGCCAGACGCCGCCGGCAACGCGGGGCTGCGGGCGCTGGCTGCGCATGGGTGAGGTGGCCGTGGCCAACCGCGTTGCATTGCGGTCCGTGGGTCGGGGCGGTGCCTACCGCGTCCAGTGGCCCGCCTGCGGGCGCGAGGTCCCGCCACGTGAGGTGGCGCGCTGCGGGCAGGGTGGGGGGGGGCGGTTCGGCGCGAGGGGATCGTGCGGTCGGGGTTGGCGAGGGCGAGGTCGAGGTCACGGTCGCGGTCGGGGTCACACCCGGTATTCACCCATCGTCTCTTTCGAGGCAGGTTGACCGTCAGACACGGATGGTATGGGTTCACGCGATGAACGACGTGCGCCCGAGCCCTCCCGCACCACTCGCGACCGCCTCGGCGGCAGCGCTGGAGGCACTCGCGGCCGAGGCCTGGCTGCTCGAGCCGCCGCCGCCGCACGAGCGGAAGGGCGTGCTGCGCGACGAGGCGGCGTTCCTGCTCGACCGGCTCCTCACGACCGTGGCGCGCGGACACGGCGCGCTCGAGGTCGCCATCGGCCGCGGGCTCGCGGCGCTCGCCGAGCGGGACGGCGCGATGCGACTCGGGTTCTCGGGCATCGGCGATTACGCGCGCGAGCGGCTGGGCATCGGCGCGGGCACCGCTCAGAAGCTGGCGAGGCTCTCGCGGGCGCTGCGGGACCGGCCGCTCCTCGCCGAGGCGGTCCGGCGCGGCGAGGTGAGCGCGCGGAAGGCGGAGTCGGTCCTCCCGGTCGCGCGCGGCGAGGCCCAGGAGCGCTGGGTCGCGCTCGCGCGGAGCGAGACGGTGCGCGCGCTCGCGGCGGCGGTGAGGGCGGAGGCTGGGGAGGCTGGGGCTAACGAGGAGCCCTGGGAGCGCGTGTCCGTCAAGCTCACGCCCGGAGGTCGCGCCAAGCTCGACGAGGCGATGGCGCTCGCGGGAAAGGTCGTCGGCGCGACGGCGCCGCGGTGGCAGCGGCTCGAGGCCATCTGCCAGGAGTTCCTCGGCGCGCATCCGGTGGAGGCGTCCTCTGACGGCGGGGACGACGGCGCGTCTGACAGCGTGCTGCGCGGGCCGGTCGCCGACTGGCTCGAGGCGGCGAAGGCGGGGCTCGAGGCGGAGTACGGGCGCTGGGCGTTCCTCGGCGAGGTCGCTCCGGTCGAGGCGGAGATGAGCGCCGAGCTCGACGGCGGCGCGGACGCGATGTCCGTGGACGCGGAGCTGCGCCGGCTCGCCGCGATGCGCGACCGCTGGGACGAGCTCGTCGGTCATCTGGGCATGCTGCTCAAGATGCTCGGCCTGTGGCGCGACATGGGCTTCGCCTCGTTCGGCCATTACTGCGAGGAGCGGCTCGGGATGGCGACGCGCACGGTCGAGCAGCGGGTCGCGCTCGAGCGGAGGCTCCACGCGCTGCCGGCACTCCGGAAGGCGATGCGCGAACGGCGCGTCTCCTACGAGCAGGCGCGGCTCGTGGCGGACGTCGCGGACGATTCTTCCACCGAAGACTGGATCCGGCGGGCGGAGGGGACGACCTGCATCGCGCTTCGCCGCGAGCTCGAGGCGGAGCACGAGGCGCAGATGTGCGCGCGCGCCGAGCTGGACCTGCGCGTGCCCAGGCGGGTCGGAAATCTGCTCGAGGCGGCCATCCGGGCCGCCCGCGCCGCCGCGGACGCCTGGCTCACGCCCGCCGAGTGCCTCGAGCGCGTGGCCGAGCACTTCATCGCCACCTGGAAAGCGGCGCCCGCGGAGCGGAGCACGCCGCAGCGCCGGGCCCTCGCGCGCGACTGCGGCCTCTGCCAGGTGCCGGGCTGCAGCCGGGCGGCGGTCCACGCCCATCACGTCGTCTACCGCTCGCGCGGCGGCGGGGACGAGCCCGAGAACCTCGCGTCGCTCTGCGCCGCTCACCATCTGCGCGGCGTGCACGGCGGGCTCGTCGACGTCCGTGGCGTGGCGCCGGACCGGCTCACGTGGCGACTCGGCTGCGATCGCCGCGCGCGCACGCTGCCACATTGACGCGTCCGTCAGCTCAGGAGCGCCATCCGGGCCTCGGTCGTCGAGGTCGGAGCGGGGTCCGGGCCGGGGTCGCAGTCGAGGTCTGGAATCAGCGAGTCGACTCTATCGATCGCTCGTGGTGAGCCTGTCGAACCACGGGCGGGATCGGGCGAGGGCGGGGTGGGGGTTCTCAGCTCCGGTAGTCCGCGTTCTCGGTCACGTACTCGTGCGTGAGGTCCGCCCCCAGCACCGCGCACGCCGCGGCGCCCATGCCGAGGTCGATCCCGATCTCCACCCGCCGCTCGTGCGGCGGGTAGTCGATCGGCGGCCGGAAGAGCCCGTCGGCGGAGGGCTTGCTCGCGTAGAGCTCCGCCGCCTTCATGTGCGCGACGAGCCGCTCCTCCTTCGCGGGGTCGAGCCGCATCGCGCCGCCCTCGAGCACGACGTCGTCGCCGACGCGCATCGTGACCCGGGCGGGGTCGAGCGGGATCCCCGCGGCGCCGGCGTGCTTGCCGACCGCGCAGAGGAGCCGCCCGACGTTCGGATCGTTGCCGTTCACGGCCGCCTTGAGGAGCGGCGAGTTCACGACCGACTTGCCGATCGCGCGCGCCTCCTCGAACGTGCGCGCGCCGGTGACGCTCGCGCGGACCACGTGGTGGACGCCCTCCCCGTTCCTCACCACGTCCTCGGCGAGGTCGCCGCACACCTGCGCGAGCGCGGCGGCGAGCGCGCCGGGCGGCGGGGCCGGCTTCTTGCGCGAGGAGACGAGCACGACCGTGTCGGAGGTGCTCGTGTCCGTGTCGACGGAGATGCAGTTGAACGTCACCTCGACGGCGGCGTCGAGCGCGGCCCGGAGCGTGTCGCGCGAGACGTCCACGTCGGTGAGCAGGTAGACGAGCATGGTCGCGAGGTTCGGCTCGATCATGCCCGCGCCCTTGGCGATGCCGACGAGCGTGCCCTCCCCCAGCGGCGCGCGCCGCACCTTGGGGTAGAGGTCGGTCGTGGTGATCGCCTCGGCGGCGGGCAGGATCGTGCGCGCCTGGAGCGCGGAGGCCGCCTCGGGGAGCGCCGTGATCATCCGCTCCACCGGGAGCTGCCAGCCGATGACGCCGGTGGACGACGGCAGCACCTCCTCCGGCGCGATCCCGATGAGCCGCGCCGCCTCCGCCGCGACGCGCTCCGCCGCCTCGACCCCGCCCGGCGCGCAGACGTTGGCGATCTTGGTGTTCACCACGATGCCGCCCAGCGCCGGCCCGTCGAGGCGACGCTTGCCCACGATCACCGGCGCGCCCGGGAAGGCGTTCCGGGTGAACTTCGCGGCGAAGGCCGAGGTCGGGTGGTCGAGCGCGACGAGCGTGAGCTTCATCCGGCCGGGCTTCGAGACCTCGACCGGGACGAACTCGAAGCTCGTGGTCCCGATGCAGAAGCCCGCGGGCAGGGCCGACTGCGCCTCGAGCCAGGCGCGGTGCTCGGCGCGGCTCGCGAAGGTGAGCGAGGTGGACGGCATGGCCGCCTTTTCGCCCTTCCGCCCCGCGCCGTCAACGGGCCCGGACGCCCGGCCGGCCGCCCTCCGCCGGAACCCGCGCGCGCGTTGCGTCGGCCGGACCTGCCGCGTACGCACCGTCCATGGCCCGCCCCGCCGCCGTGATCTTCGACGTGATCGAGACGCTCTTCCCGCTCGACCCGTTGCGTCCGCGCCTCGCCACCCTGGGGCTCGCGCCCATCGACCTCGACACCTGGTTCACGCGGATCCTGCGCGACGCGTTCGCGCTCGACGCGAGCGGGACGTTCCGGCCCTTCCGCGAGATCGCCGGCGGCGCGCTCGAGGTGCTCCTCGCCCAGCGGAGCCGCCCGGTCGAGCGCGCCGCGATCGAGGAGGTCCTCGACGGCTTCGGGGCGCTCGACCCGGCGCCCGACGTCGCGCCCGCGTTCCGCCGCCTCTCGGACGCGGGCGTGCCCATCGCCACGCTCTCGAACGGCGGCGTCGAGGCGACGCGCGGGCTGCTCGAGCGCGCCGGCCTCCTCGGGCAGGTGTCGCGGGTGATGGGCGTCGACGAGATCCGCCGCTACAAGCCTGGCCGCGAGATCTACCTGCACGCCGCGCGGACCCTCGGGCTGCCGCCGGAGCGGCTCGCGCTCGTCGCGGTGCACGCGTGGGACGTCGAGGGGGCACGGCGCGCCGGGCTCGTGGGCGGCTGGTGCGCGCGGCTCGAGCGGCGCTTCCACCCCGCCATGGGCCCACCCGACGTGCAGGGCGTGGACCTCGTGGCCGTGGTGGAGGCGCTCCTCGCGCGCTGAGCGCGGTGCCTATCCGTGCTTCTCGCGCAGGGCGCGCTTGTTCACCTTGCCGACGCTCGTCTTGTCGATCGCCTCGACGCGCTTCACCTCGAGCACCGCCACCTGCTTCGGGAGGAGGCCCTTCTGCACGTAGGCGTGGACGTGGTGGTGGAGCTCGCGCGGGGTCACCCGCGCCTCCGCGCCGGGCCGCGCCACGACGAGCGCGAGCGGGCGCTCACCCCACTTGTCGTCGGGCCTGCCGATGACGGCCACCTCCGCCACCGCCGGGTGGGCGGCGACGACGTCCTCGAGCTCCAGCGACGAGAGCCACTCGCCGCCCACCTTGATGACGTCCTTCAGCCGGTCGGTGATCTTCACGAAGCCGCGCGCGTCGCGCCAGGCGACGTCGCCCGTGTGCAGCACGCCGCCCGCCCAGAGCTTCTCGGTCGCCCTCGCGTCCTTCACGTAGCCGTCGGTGAGCCAGGGCGCGCGCACGACGATCTCGCCGGTGCTCCGCCCGTCGCGCGCCACCTCCCCGAGGTGCTCGTCCGCGACGCGGAGGTCGACGAGCGGAAGCGCGCGCCCGGTGCGCGTGCGGAGCTCCGCCTGGCGGTCGAGATCGGCGGCGAGGTCCTCGGGGTCGAGGAACGCGACCGTCAGGACGGGACAGGTCTCGCTCATCCCATAGCCCGTCACCACGTCCACCCCGCGCTCGAGGGCGAGGCGCGCGAGCGGCCTCGAGAGCGCCGCGCCGCCGACGAGCACCTTCCAGCGCGTCAGGTCCGCCCGCTCGGCGCCGGAGGCCCGGAGCAGCATGTGCAGGATGGTCGGCACGCAGTGCGAGAACGTGACGCCCTCGCGCTGGATGAGCGCGAGGAGCGCGTCCGGCGCGTAGCGGCCGGGGTAGACCTGCTTCACGCCGAGCAGCGTCGCCACGTAAGGCAGCCCCCACGCGTGGACGTGGAACATCGGCGTGATGGGCATGTACACGTCGCCGCGGCGGAAGCTCGCGTGGTGGGCCGAGCCGAGGACGGTCGCGACCGACAGGGTGTGCAGCACGAGCTGCCGGTGCGTGAACGAGACGCCCTTCGGGAGGCCGGTCGTGCCGGTGGTGTAGAAGGTCGTCGCGCGGGCGTCCTCGTCCACGTCCGGGAAGTCGAAGCGCGCCGGGGCGGCGGCGAGGAGCGCCTCGTACTCGCCGGCGAATGGCACCGTCGCCGGCGGCCGCGCGCCGTCGTCGGACAGGACGACGAAGCGCTTCACCACGTCGATGCGCCCGCGGATCGCCTCCAGGATGGGCAGGAAGTCCGCGTGCACGAGGAGCACGTCGTCCTCGGCGTGCTCGATGCTGAAGAGGATCTGCTCCGGCGACAGGCGGACGTTGATGGTGTGCAGCACCGCGCCCATCATCGGCACCGCGAAGAACGCCTCCAGGTAGCGGTGGCTGTCGTGGTCCATCACCCCCACCGTGTCGCCCGGCTTCACGCCGAGCGCGGTGAGCGCGTCGGCGAGGCGGTGCACCCGCTCGCGCAGGTCCGCGTAGGTGTGCCGCCGGAGGTCCCGGTACACGATCTCCTGGCCGGGATCGTCGGCGACGGGGTGCTCCAGGATTCGACGGATGGTGAGCGCGTACGGCGTCGCGCCGGAGCGCGGGGTCGGCTGGGACATGCGTCCTCCGGAGAAGGGCGGCCGCAGGTAGCACGGGCGCCGGGAGCGAGTCTTTGCGCGCTGCGGCGAAGTCGCTCACCCGATCGGCCGGGGCTATGATGCGCCGGTGTCCACCGTCAACCCCCTCGCGCGGGAGATCTCGGCGAAGATCGTCTACTACGGCCCCGGCCTGTCCGGGAAGACGACGAGCCTCCAGCAGATCCACGCGAGCGTGCGTCCGGAGACGCGCGGGGAGCTCGTGTCGCTCTCCACGGAGGGGGACCGCACCCTCTTCTTCGACTTCCTGCCCCTCAAGATCGAGCAGGTGCGGGGGCTCACGCTCAGGCTCCAGCTCTACACGGTGCCGGGGCAGGTGTTCTACGACGCGACCCGCAAGCTCGTCCTGAACGGCGCGGACGGCGTCGTGTTCGTCGCCGACTCACAGCCCGCGGCGCGGGACACGAACGCGGAGTCCATCGACAACCTCGCGCAGAACCTCGGCGAGCTCGGCATCTCGCTCGCCGAGTTCCCGCACGTCCTCCAGTACAACAAGCGCGATCTCCCCGGCGCGCTGTCCGTCGAGGCGCTCCGCGCGGCGCTGAACCGGCACGGCGCGCCCGAGATCGAGACGGTCGCGAGCCGCGGCCTCGGGATCCTCGCCGGGCTGAAGGAGATCACCCGGCTCGTCGTGAGGGACCTGCGCGCGCGCCAGCCCGCGCGCCGCGCGACTCCGCGGCCGCTCGAACTCTCCGGCGGCGGCTCGGAGCTCGCCTCCCAGCTCTCCGCCGCGGCGGAGGCCTCGGCGCCCGCCGATCCGGCGGCGCTCGTGCCCGTGTCCTTCTCGCGGCTCTTCCCGGGAGAGGGCGCGGCGATCGCCGCGACCGAGCACGCGCTGCGCGAGCGGACCTACGGCGAGGCGGCGCGCATCGCGGCCGATGGCGTGGCCGCGGTGCTGTCGCGGACGTCCGCCGAGGACGGGCGGGCGGCGCGCCTCGGGCTCGATCCGCAGGAGCTGCTCCGGCTCTCGCGCATCGCCGCGACGCCGGACGAGGCGGTCACGGAGCGGGACGCGCTCTTCGCGCTCTACGTCCTCGTCGCGGCGAAGGTGAAGGCGTCGGCGAGGTCCGCGGGCCGCTGAAGCCGGCCCCGGCGCTACAGCGCGAGGATCGCCCGCGTGGTGACCGCGAGGTGGAGCCCCGCCGCGACCACCACGAGCGCGTGGAAGATCTCGTGGTACCCGAACACCCGCGGGAACGGATCCGGCCGCCGCGCCGCGTAGACGACCGCGCCGAGGCTGTAGGCGATCCCGCCCGCTCCGAGCAGCGCCACCGCGCCCGGGCCGAGCCGCGCGAGGAGCGCGGGCATCACCGGGAGGATGACCCAGCCGAGCAGCACGTAGACCGCCGCGATGAGCGGCTTCGGCGCGCGCACCCAAAGGACCGACTGGAGGATCCCGAGCGCCGCCCCGCCCCACGCGATGGCGAGGAGCGCGTCGCCGCGAGCGCCGCCGAGCACGAGGCAGAAGGGCGTGTACGTCCCGGCGATGAGGAGGAAGATCGCCGAGTGGTCGAGGCGTCGCATCCAGCGCCGCGCGCGGGGCGGCCAGGTGGGGCGGTGGTAGAGCGCGCTCACCGCGAAGAGCGCGAAGAGGCTCGCGCCGTAGACGTTCGCGGCGCCTCGGGCGCGCGCCGAGGGCGCGAGGATCGCGAGCGCGAGCCAGGCGGCGAGCCCGATGACGGCGGCGATCTCGTGCGAGACGCCGCGCAGGAGCGGCTTCTCGGCGACGCGCGGCGCTTCGTGCGAGGCGATCTCGATCATGGCGTGCCCTCCGGGCGGCACCATCCTCCCACCGGCGGGTCACGCCCCTGTCACGGCCGGCGCGACGCCGCGCGGGGCGATCGGCTCAGGTCTCGCGCAGCCCGACGAGCCCGAGCCGCACGAGCTTCCGGAGCGCCTTCAGCGTCTCGACCTCGCGCAGCGGGCTCGCCAGCGCGACGCTCGCCACGTCCCACGCGCCGTTCAGGCGGCCCGCGACCTCGCGGTCCGTCGGGCCGAGCCGCCGGGCCGCCGGCCCATCGAGCGACGCCGGCCCGGCCAGCAGGACGGGGACCGCGACCGGGGACAGCTCCTCGTAGAGCGCGGCGACCTGCTCGCGCTCCGCCTCGCGCAGGATCGCGCGGACGCGCCGGTCGGAGGGGTCCGCGGCGAGCAGGCTGCGGAACACGATCCCCGCCTCGTCGAACTGCCGCGCCTCGACGAGCAGCTGCGCCTTCGCGACCAGCGACGCCACGGGATCGGGGTGCGCCGACACGCCCTCGACGCGCGCGAGCCCGAGCTCGCGGAGCGCCTCGATCCGGCGGAGCACCGCCGCCCGCGAGAGGGCGAGCGCGAGGCGCGCCTCGGCGATCGACGCGCGACGCCGCGCCGCCTCGAGCAGCGCGCGCTGCCCGGGCGTGCGCGGCCGGACGGCGACGGCGCCCTCCGCGGCGACGAGCGCCGCCGTGTCCGACGGGTAGCGCCGGTCGAGCTCGGGCCACTCGTCGAGCCGGCGCAGGCCCTCGAGCGCCATCTGGCCGAGCCCCAGATCGAGCCGCACCCCGCTCTCGAAGCCGCCGGCGTCCACCACGAGCGTGAACCGGCCCCCCGCGGGCGCGACGAAGAGGTCGACGATCCGGTCGGCGCACGCCTCCGGCCAGAGCGACTCCGCCGGCTCCGCGTGTGACCAGCGGGCGAGCGCCCCGAGGCCCGTGGGCTCGGACGGCGGGCGCGCGGCCGCGACGATGCGGCGGTCGACGACGTGCAGCCAGAACGGCGCCCCCTCGCCCGCGTCGATCTCCACGATCCCCGAGCGCCGGCTCTGATCGAGCCACTGGAACAGCTCCGAGAGCGGGAATGTCGCCAGATCTCCCTGCAGCATGGCCCGATTGTGACCGGAGGTGCCTGCGCACGCCAGATCGCGCCCCCCGCCCGAGCGTGGGAGGTCTCACCCGGAGTGCTGCCCCCGGCGCCCCGGCTTGGCGGAGCGGCCGGCTCGGGCCAGCTTTCCTGCGCGTGCGTGCCGGAGGGCCCGTTGGCCCGGCGTTCGTGCGGGCGCGCGGGAGAGAGCGGATGGTCGGGAGGCAGCGTTGGGCGGCGATGCTCGCGGCGGCGGCGATCGCCGCATGCGGCGGCGGCGGGACCAAGACCCCGACCGCCCCGGGAGGCGGCACCGGCGGCGACACCGGGGGTGGCACGGGCGGCGGCACCGGCGGGGGCGGGGGCGGCGGGGGCGGCGGGGGCGGCGGCCCGACGGTGAAGGCGCCGGTCGTGGTCGGCGCGTTCAAATTCTGGGGCGCCGAGCAGGGGCTCCCCGCCACGGTGAGCGACGTCTCGGCGGACGAGGCCGGCAACGTCTACGTCGCGGGCGGCGACGCCGTCTACGCGAAGGCCCGCGCCGCGCAGGACTTCAAGCGCTTCGGCGCGGACGCGGGGCTCACGCAGAACTGCCACGACGCGGCCCAGATCGCGAACCCGACCCCGCCCGACCCGGCCGTCATGTGCCCGGTCATCTCGGTCGCGGGCTCGACGCCGAACAAGGCGATCATCGGCTTCAAGGGCGTCGGCACCGACGGCGACACGGACGCCGACTGGGCGGTCGACTCCGGCGGCGCGGACGTCGTGACCTTCGACGGCACGACGCTCGCGCGCGAGCGCCACGTCCGGATCGCGACGCCCCCCGGCTACGTGTGCGAGTTCTTCGTCGAGGGCTCGAACGAGACCCAGTGCTATGGCTGGGATCCCTTCATGCTCGGCGGCCGGCGCAAGCTGCGGCAGGTTCAGCGCATCGTCGTGAACCACGACAAGGGCCGGTCCCTCTCCTACGGCGACGCGCTCCTCGGCGGCACGCACGCCTCGATCTCGATCCTCGTCGCGAACCCCGACGCGCGCGGGCTCCAGGACCTGACGCGAGGCGATGCGGCCTGGGCGGACGCGAAGGACGTGTTCGAGCACGAGCACCCCGCGATCTACGCGCACGGCGAGTTCCTCACCGGCGAGGCGTGGGGGCTCGCGTTCGACCCCACCACGAACGTGCCCTGGTACGCGAACCAGTTCCGCATGGCGAGCCTCCCCGGCTACGCGTCGATGCGGCGGCCGGAGCTCTCGCAGAACTTCCACGGTCCGTGGTGGGGGAACCAGTCGCCGCCGAGCCCGTACCTGTGGATCTGGAGCTCCGACGCGGATCCGGCGGACCCCACGAAGCGCGACGGCGTGCAGTCGATCTCGTTCTGCGACGACGGGACGATGTGGGTCGGCTCGGACGCGCACGGGCTCGCTTACCTGCGCAAGGGCGCCTCCACCTTCACCACCGTCGGCGTGCCCGCGGGCGCAGGCGGCGCGCTCGCGGTCGCGTGCGATCCCTCCGACGGATCGGTGTGGGTGGGGTTCGCCTGGGGCGGCTTCGGGCGCTACCGGAACGGCGCGTGGGTGCAGGACATCCCCTGGGACTCGCTGCCGGCGTTCGCGCGCGGGCCCGTGCGCTCGATCCAGATCGACCGCTGGGCGAGCCCCCGCATCGTGTACATGGCCCACCTCGAGTCGAAGAACGGACCGGGTGCGGTGACGGCCTACGACGGTCCGTGACGGGCCCGGCCGCGCGCCGCCCGGCGGCGCGTCCGCGGGGCGGCGCGCGAGCCGAGGCGCGCCGGAGCCCGCGTCCGATCGGCTCAGCCGTAATCGCGCTCGATCACCTCGCCTGGCCGCGGGTCCGCGAGGAGCAGGCCGAGCGCGTCCATGAGGATCCACTTCTGGAGCGCCGCGTCCTCGGGCCGGCCGAGCGAGTGACCGGCGACGAAGCCGCGCGGGCAGAGCGCGCGCGGGGGCCGCGCCTGCCGCGTCTCCTCCGGCTCGACCGTCACGACGACCGTCGGGATGCCCACGAGCTCGATCATCCGCTGCACGGTGACCACCGTGCGGTGGCAGAGCCGTCAGCCGCCGGTGAGGAGCACGGCGCCGGGGCGCTCGCGGTCCACCTCGCGGACGAGCGCGGGGATGGTCTTCTCCCGGAGCTCCCGGAGCGCCTGGCTGTAGCCGAGCGAGAAGTGGCGCTCGGTGAGCCCGCCCACGCGCCCCTCGCGCGCGAGCTCGCGCACCCGGTCGATCGGGAACACGCAGTTCAGATCCCGATCCACGCAGGCGTGGTCGTAATGCGTGTCGTCGTAGCGGAGGTCCTTCGCCTCCGCGTCTCGCCCGATGACCCGCCAGGTGGCGTCGCCCTCGGTGTCGAACGGCGCGTCGCTCGCGAGCCGCACTGCGGCCGTCGAGACGATGCAGATCGCGGCGTCCTCGAGCTTCCCCTGGAACGGCGTGAACGGCACGCAGTAGCGGGACAGCTCGAGCGGCTTCGGCTCGGCTCCCTGGGGCATCCCTCGCCTCCGCTACTTCAGCTTGTCGAGCGCCGCCATGATCTTGTCGGTGGGTGGCTGCTCGCCGATGTCGTGGATGTCGACGTAGGCGATCTTCCCCTGCTTGTCGACGACGAAGATCGCGCGCTCGGAGATGCCGCTCTCGCCGCGGAGCACGCCGTAGAGCGCCGCCACGTAGCCGTGCGGCCAGTGATCGGACAGGAGCGGGTACGACAGCCCGCCCATCGACTTCGCCCACGCCTCGTTGGTGTGGACCTGATCCGTGCTGATGCCCAGGACCTGGGCATTTCGCCGCTCGAACTCGGAGAGATCCTCCTCGTACGAGGGCATCTGGACCGTTCAGACAGGCGTGTAGGCGGCGGGGTAGAACGCGAGCACCACGTTTTTCTTCCCGCGATAGTCTGAGAGCCGTATCTTCCGCTTGGTGTCGCCTTTACCGGCGGTGCTGCCCGTGGCCATCAGCTCGAAGTCGGGTGCCTCATCGCCGACCTCCAGCCGCCAGACGGGCTTTGGCTTCGCTGCCATTCGAGTCCTCCTTTGGTCGTGGGACAAAAAGACACTAGTAACCGCGTCACTCAGCGTCGAGAACGCCCGGGGGGCACCCCGAAAAGGACAATGAGTACGAGGGGTCACTTTGCTAAGGGTCTCGCATGGATCTCCTGACGCGATTTGCCGGTAACGTGCGCCGCCTGCGGGCCAAGAAGAAGCTTTCCCAGAAGGCGCTGGCCGACAAGGTCGGGATCTCCGTCTCGTACGTCTCGATGCTCGAGCGCGGGCAGCGCTCTCCACCGCTGGAGACCATCGAGAAGATGGCCAAGGCGCTGGGCGTGCCGCCCGCAAACCTGCTCGGCAAGTGAGCCGCGCCCGACGGAGCGCCGCGACCGGAGCGACCGCGCGTACGCCGCGCCTCCGGAGCGTCAGTCCGCCTAATTCACCCTAAGTGAGTGTTCCGAGCCGCGCCGCGCCTCAGCGCCCGAGCGTGGGCTCGTCGCGCCGCCGCTCCGCGGGCACTGGCTCACGCGTCGTCGACGCCTCGAGCAGCGCAGGATCTCCGAGGGCGAGCGGCCCACCTCCGGATCGTGGAACGCTGCGTCCTGGACGACGCCCTCGGGGTCCACGATGAGCGTCGGGCGCGCCGCCGCGCCGGCGCGCTCGAGCGAGGCGCCGCAGGCACCCGCCCCGCGCAAGGAATCGCCATGAGGCGCGACGCGTTCCAGTCTTCCGGGCGAGCGCGAGGCGAAGGCACGCGCGCCGGAGCATGGGAGCGAGCACGGATGGAGCGGAGATTCGGGCGGAGAGGATTCCTGAGGGGCGCGGCGCTCGTCGGCGCGGCCGGCGCGGCCGGGGCCTTCCCCTCAGCCGCCGAGGCGCGCCACGCGGCGCCCACGCCCGAGCGCGTGACGTTCGACGTGCCGGGCCTCGATCCCGCCCACCACGGCCTGCGCGTCGCGCAGCTCTCGGATCTCCACGTGGGGCCGCGCACGCCCGCGGAGGTCGTCCGCGCGGCGATCGAGGAGGCGAACGCCTTCCAGCCCGACCTCGTCGTCCTCACGGGCGACTACCTCTCTCACTCGCGGCGCGAGCTCGACCCGATGCACGAGCTGCTCGGCGGGCTCGCCGCGCCGACCCTCGCCGTGCTCGGGAACCACGACGTCTGGGTCGATCCCGAGGGTGCCGCGGAGGCGCTCCGGGGCCACGGGTACGAGGTCCTCGAGAACGCCTGGACCACCGTGCGGCTGCGGGGCGCGCCGTTCAGCGTCGTCGGCGTGGGCGACCACCTCACGAGGCACGACGACGTGGAGCAGGCGGTGAAGGGGCTCACCGGCCCGACGCCGCTCGTGCTCGCCCACGGGCCGCGCACGGCGGAGAAGCTCCAGCACCTGGGCCACCCGACCCTCTGCCTCTCCGGCCACACGCACGGCGGCCAGATCAACATCCCCATCTTCACCCCGCTCTTCCTCTCGGCCATCGTCCGCGAGCCGTTCCTGCGCGGTCGATACGCGCTCGACGGCGGGGTCCAGCTCTACGTGAACCGCGGGGTCGGCATGTCCGGCATCCGCGTCCGCGTGAACGCGCCGCCCGAGGTGACGCTCGCGACGCTGCGCCGGGCCGAGCCGGCCTAGCGCCTCGAACCCCCGGAAGTCCGCGCGGCGCGCCGGAGAATCCCTTACGATCTCGGGCGGAGAACGCCCGATGACGCCTCCCGCCGCCGCCCCTTCCCCGGTCACCGATCCGCGCCGCCTCGACGAGGCCGTGGCGCGCCTGCGCGACGGCGCGCCGATCTGGGCGCGCGCCTCGCTGCCCGAGCGCATCGCCCTCGCGCGCTCGATGGCGCGCGGCGTCGAGCGAACCGCCGAGCGGGCGGTCGCGGCGGCCTGCGCCGCGAAGGGCATCGCGCCCGGCTCGCCCGTCGGCGGCGAGGAGTGGCTGAGCGGGCCGTACGTCGTCCTCCGCCAGCTCCGCCTCGTCATCCGCTCGCTCGAGGCGCTCGCGCGGCGCGGGAACACGCCCATCGGCGCCACGGGCGAGACCCTCGACGGGCGCCTCACGGCTCGCGTCTTCCCCGTCTCCGCCACCGACCGCGCGCTCTTCATGGGCGTCAGCGCCGACGTGCACCTCGAGGAGGGCGTCGGGAGGACCGAGCTCGACGAGAGCCGCGCCCGCTTCTACAAGGCGCCGGACCACGACGGCGAGGTCTGCCTCGTGCTCGGCGCGGGGAACATCAACGCGATCCCGCCCGCGGACGTCGTGACGAAGCTCTTCAACGAGGGCAAGGTCTGCGTCCTCAAGATGAACCCGGTGAACGCATACCTCGGGCCGCTCTTCGAGGAGGCCTTCGCCGAGGCGATCGCGCGCGGCTTCCTCGCCGTCGTGTACGGCGGCGCGGAGGAGGGCTGGCACCTCGCCCACCACCCCGGCGTGGACGAGGTGCACATCACGGGCTCGGATCGGACGCACGACCTCATCGTGTGGGGCCCGCCGGGATCGGAGCGCGCCGCGCGGATGGCGCGGAACGATCCGCTCCTGCGCAAGGAGATCACGAGCGAGCTCGGCAACATCACCCCCGTGCTGGTCGTGCCCGGCGCGTGGGACGCGCGGACGCTCGCCGCGCAGGCGGAGAGCGTGGCGGGGATGCTCACGCACAACGCGTCCTACAACTGCATCGCCGGCAAGATGCTCGTGACCGCGCGCGGCTGGCGCCAGCGCGACGAGTTCCTGGCGGCGGTCGAGCGGTTCACCGCGCTCGCGCCGCCGCGCCGCGCCTGGTACCCGGGCTCGGCGTCGAGCTACCACCGCATGCTGGACGGGCGCGCCCGCGTGCGGCGCATCGGCGACGCCGCGGAGGGCGAGCTCCCCTGGGCGATCGTCCCGGGCGTCGCGCCCGATCCCGAGGACGTGGCGTTCCGCCAGGAGCCCTTCTGCGCCGTGCTCTGGGAGACGGAGATCGGCAGCCCGGACCCGGTGGAGTTCCTCGACGCCGCGGTGACGCTCGCGAACGAGACGCTCTGGGGGACGCTCGCGGCGCACATCGTGGCGCACCCGCGCACGATCTCGGACCGCACCACCGGGGCCGCGCTGGAGGGCGCCATCCGGCGGCTGCGCTACGGCTCGGTCTCGGTGAACTGCTGGGCCGGCTACGGCTTCGCCTTCGGCACGACGCCGTGGGGCGCCTACCCCGGTGCGCCGCTCACCGACATCCAGAGCGGCCGCGGCTTCGTGCACAACGCGCTCATGCTCGAGCACGTCGAGAAGACGGTCATCCGGCATCCGGCCGTCGCGTTCCCCAAGCCGCCCTACTTCCCGAGCCACCGCACCGCGCACGTGCTGGGGCGCGGGCTCACGCGCCTCGAGGCGCGCGGCCTCACGGCGCTGCCGCGAGTCCTCGCGGCGGGGGTCCGCGGCTGACCGCCCGGCCGTCGCCGCATGTCCGGGATCGGAGTGACGCGGCGAGCGCGTCCCGTGGCCCTGCGGCTCGACACCCCACGCCCGCCCGTGATGTCCTCGTCCCGTTGGCGCGCCAAGAGCGCGTGCGGGGGTCCCCGAGGTGAAGAGCTTTCTCCTCTCCTGGCTCACGAGGAAGTACTCGGGCGGCGATCTCGCGTCGTTCCAGCGCGAGCGGCCGGAGGACTGGCTCGTGTGGGAGGCGGGGCCGTGGCGGCCGCCCGCGGCAGGGCGCGAGACCATGCTCGCCGGCCCCGGCACGCGGCTCGTCGCGGCCGGCGAGTCGCTCGTCATCGCGCTCGCGGCGAAGAACGGCGGGCCGGAGGTCCGGGTCGGCCGGGACCCCGAGAACGACGTCGTCGTCGACGACGGCACGCTCTCGCGCCGGCACCTCGTCCTGCGACGCGACGGCGGCGGCGGCTGGACCGTCGAGGACGCGGGCTCGTCGAACGGCACGCGCGTGAACGGGCTGCGCATCGGCCGCGCGCCGCTGCGGCTCGAGCCGGGGGCGCGCGTCGAGGCCGGCGCGGTGCGGCTCACGTTCTACGACGGCCCGACGCTCTACCTGCGCCTGCGCGGCGCGGCGTAGCGCGGGCACCGGTCCGCCCCGGCGCCCGCTCCCGGTCGCTACTCGCGCGCGAGGGCGGCCCGGAGCGCGAGGCGCGACTCGCGCCGGACCCGCGCGCCGCGCTCGCGGCGGCGGTCGTCGTCCGACTCGGCGAGGAGCGGCGCGACGTGCGTGGGGCGCCCGGCGTCGTCGAGCGCCACGAACGTCAGGTACGCGTCGCAGCACCTCCGCCGCTCGCCGGTGCGCGGGTCCTCCGTCGAGACCTCGACGTTGACCTCCATCGAGGTCGAGAACACCGCGGTCACCCGCGCGACGAGGACGGCCATGTGGCCGATCCGGACCGGCGCGAGGAAGGAGAGCTGGTCGATGGACGCGGTCACGCAGGGCAGGCGCGAGTGGCGCATCGCGGCCATCGAGGCGGCGAGGTCGATCCACTGCATCACCATGCCGCCGAAGGCGCTGCCGAGGACGTTCGCGTCGCCGGGCATGACGAGGTGGGTGACCTCGGTGCGGGACGCGGAGGCGGGCTTCTGCTCCATGGGCCCCTCTATACGCGCGCCCGCCAGCGTCCGCTCCCCTTTCCCGCGTCTGTCGGCTTTCCCGCGTGTCGGCTCGCCGCTATAGAATCCGCGCCCCTCTCCGGAGCTCGCCCCATGCCGCTCGAAGTCACCCTCATCGACCACGCCCGCGATCCGCTCTCGAAGCTCTACGGCGCGTACCGCACCTGCTACACCCCCAAGACGCCGGGCGAGGTCTGGGGCGAGATCCGCGACGGCCGCATCGCGCCCGAGGCGATCCGCGAGTTCATCCAGGAGCGGCTCAAGACCGGCCACGCCTCGCCCCTCGAGCAGGTGGTGTTCTGGTTCGGGATCTCCGGCGTCTCCCGCGCGCTCTCGCACCAGTTCGTGCGCCACCGGATCGGCATCTCCTTCGAGCAGCAGTCGCAGCGCTACGTCCGCTACAAGGAGGAGCGCCTCGACTACGTCATGCCGAAGACCTGGCGCGACGCGCACGGGATGGCGGACGAGTACGACCGGCTCATGCGCGAGATCACCCGGGTGTACGAGCTCGCGCTCGAGAAGGGGATCCCCGCCGAGGACGCCCGCTTCGTCCTGCCCAACGCGACCCCCACGAACTTCCAGGTGATGGTGAACTTCACCGAGCTCCTGCACATCGCCGACCTCCGGCTCTGCTGGCGCGCGCAGTGGGAGATCCGCCACATGGTCGCGCTCATGCGGCGCGAGGTGATGAAGGCCATCCCGGAGATCGGCGGGTACCTGCAGCCGAAGTGCGGCGACAAGCGGATGGGCTACTGCGACGAGCCGCGCAAGGAGTGGGAGAAGTGCCCGCTCGGGAAGGTGCGGCCGCACAAGGAGCAGCTGCTCGACGTCTTCCGCGAGTACCGCGCCGGCAACCTCGTGCCCCTCGCCGAGGAGCACCTCCGGACCGTCGAGGACGCGGGCAACGAGGAGTAGCGACCGGGGGGCGGCAGCCCCCCTTGGATCACCCTCCGCCCCTGCCGGACCCGACCGCCCGGATGAGGCTCCGGTAGAATCCGCGCCGGAGCCCACATGACACCGTACGTGAAGGCCGCGCTCGCCGCGGCGATGGCCGCCGCGCTGCCCGCGCGCGCCCAGGTCCAGAGCGCGCTCGATCGCGACCAGGGCCTCCCCGCCGGGCTCGCGCTGCCCCTCCCGGGCGCCGGCGCCGCGGAGGAGCCGACGGCGCTCTCGGTGAACCCCGCCGGCGTCGGCTTCGTGCCCCGCCTCGCCCTCCAGGCGTTCCACGAGCGGGAGGTCACCCCGGGCTCGAGCGCGGACGCGATCTTCGCCGCCGACGTGTTCGGGCCGCTCGGCGTCGGGTTCGGCATGCAGTGGGTCCGCCCCGGCTCCGAGGACGGGCCGCGCTACCGCAAGACGACGCTCGCCCTCGCCCTCACCGACACGCGCGCCCTCTCGGTGGCGATCGGCTGGAACCGCTGGGCCTCGCGGGACGACGCGCTCGAGCAGGTCTCGAGCTGGGACCTCGGCCTCACGCTGCGGCCGGCGCGCTGGCTCAGCATCGCCGCGTCGATGCGCGACCGCGACTGGCGGCTCGCGGGCGAGGCGCTCCCCGTCCGCTACGATCTGGGCGTCGCGACCCGCCTGTGGAGGGACGGGCTCACCCTCTCGCTCGACCTCCTCGGCGACGACGACCGGCGCGACGCGCTGCGCGTGACGCACCTCGCGACGGGGCTCGGCGCGGAGGTCTGGTCCGGCCTCGCCGTCTCGGCCCAGCTCCAGCTCCCTCTCCGCTCGGGCCTCCCCACCGGCGACCGGCCCGCCGGCGTGGTCGCGCTCTCCTGGAACGGGCCCTACGTCGGCTGGACCGGCGGCGCCGTGCCGGTGCACGATCGCACCGGCTCCCTCGTCGGCGTGCGCTTCTCGGGCGAGCGCTACCGCGCCGCGGCCACCGGGCACGACGTCCCCGCCATCGACGTGGAGCGCGCGCTCGAGCCTCCCCGCACCTTCCTCTTCTTCACCTTCGGAGAGCCGGACCCGTACGGCCGCCTCCTCGCGCGGCTCGAGACGGCGCGGGACGACCCGGAGGTCGCGGCCGTCGCCGTCCGCATCGACGATCTCGGCGTGGGCGCCGGACGCGCCGAGGAGCTGCGCACCGCGCTCTCCCGGATCCGGGAGAAGAAGCCCGTCCTCGCCTACCTCGCCGGCGGCAGCACGACCGAGTACTGGATCGCGAGCGCCGCGACGGAGATCGCCGCCCAGCCCGGCTCGACGCTGTTCGTGAACGGCGTCTCCACCTCGACGCTGTTCGTGAAGGAGCCGCTCGCGCGCCTCGGGGTGGCGTTCGAGGTGGTGAAGCGCGGCGCGTACAAGAGCGCGCCCGAGCCGCTCGTCCGGAGCGAGGGATCGCCGGAGGCGCGCGAGATGGTGGCCTCGCTGCTCGACGACGTCTTCGGCCGGTTCGTCGCGGACGTCTCGGCGGCGCGGCGGGTCCCGGCGGAGCGCGTGCGCGCGCTCGTGGACCGCGGCCTGTTCGGCGCCGAGGAGGCGAAGGCGGAGGGGCTCCTCGACGCGGTGCTGTGGCCGGACGAGCTCGAGGGTTGGGCCCGGCGGGTGACGAAGCGGCGGGTCCAGATCTCGGGCGGCTACTCGCCCGACGAGGAGCGCCGCGCGCAGCGCTGGGGCCCGGCGGCTTACGTGGAGGTCGTGCGGGTGGAGGGGGCGATCGCGGGCGGGAAGAGCCGGGGCGACCGGCTCGGCGTCGCGGCGATCGCCGGGGCGGAGACCATCGCCGCCCAGCTCCGGCGCGCCGCCGACGACTCGGACGTGAAGGCGATCGTGCTCCGCATCGACTCGCCGGGCGGCGACGGCGTCGCCTCGGACCGGATCTGGCGCGAGGTGCAGCGCGCCCGGCGCCGCAAGCCGGTCATCGCCTCGATGGGCGACGTCGCGGCGAGCGGCGGGTATCTCGTCGCGGTCGGTGCGGACGCGGTCCTCGCCGAGCCGTCCACCCTCACCGGCTCGATCGGCGTGTTCGCCCTGAAGCCCGATCTCTCCGGACTGCTCGCCAAGCTCGGCATCGGCCGCGAGGCCGCGGCGCGGGGGGAGAACGCGCAGCTCACGAGCCTCGCGAAGCCCTGGTCCGCCTCGGAGCACGCCGCGGTCGAGCGCGAGATCGAGCGGTTCTACGGGCTCTTCGTGGCGCGCGTCGCGGAGGGGCGGAAGCTCACGCCCGCCGAGGTCGAGACGGTGGCGGGCGGCCGGGTCTGGACCGGCCGGCAGGCGCAGGACCGGCGCCTCGTCGATACCCTCGGGTCGCTGCGCGACGCGATCCAGCTCGCGCGCGAGCGCGCCCGGCTCACGCCGGACGACGTCGTGATCGTCCGCACGGCGCAGGGGGACGAGGACGGGGAGGACCCGTTCTCGGTGGGCCTCCTCGGCGCCGCGCCCTCCCCGCTCGCGCGCGCGCTCGGCGCGATCCCGGAGCTCCGCGCCCTGTCGCTCGTGTCGGAGATGGGCCCGGTGCTCGCGCTGCCCGTCGAGTGGGTGGAGCCACCACCTGCGCCGTAGAGGACCGCGCTCGCCGGGGCGCGCGTCCGGTGGCCCGGCGGGCGAGCCCCCTCGGGGCCGCAACGAAGCTTTCGCTGCGCGATCTTTTTTGCTATGTGATGACTTGTCTCCCCTCCGCGAACGATTTACGTTTCACGGCGGCGGGGAGACGAGCCTCCGATCGGCAGGTTGCTGGCGAGTTCGCGCCGCGTGACGCGCGGCGCGCTGCGAGCGACGCGACGGAGGTGGCGGTTCGCGGCCCACCGACTCCCAACGAGCCGCGGACGGCGCCATTCCAGGACGCATGACGGTCGTGCCGCGAGGGCGATTCCTTCGCCCCGCTGCCGGAGCAGACGACAGCATGAGCGATAACGAGCAGACCCCGACTCCGGTCGTGAGCGGGGCCCCTCAGAACTCCCAGCCCACCGCTTCCGCCCACGAGGGCGACGCGGGAGGGCAGCCCGGCGGTCCGGGCGGAGCCCCCGGACAGGGCGGACGCCGCCGGCGGCGGCGGCGGGGTCGCCGCGGTCGCGGCGCTCCTCCGGGCCAGGGCGGACCGGCGCTGGGACCGAACGGTCAGCCGGCGACGGCGGCCCCCGCGCAGAACGGGACCGCCCCCGCGCCCCAGGCGCAGCCCGGCGGCCAGGCGCAGCCCGAGGCGACCGAGGAGGTCGAGGGCGTCCTCGAGTTCGAGGGCAAGGGCAACGGCTACCTGCGCGACGTGAAGCGCAGCTACCTCCCGCAGCCGTTCGACGTCGAGGTGCCGCGCTGGCTCATCGACCGGATGCACCTGCAGGGCGGCCTGCTCGTGAAGGGCCAGGCGGCCACGCGCAACATGAAGCGGGTGCTCACGCGCATCGATCAGCTCGAGGGCACCGACCCGCTGGCGGTCGCCCGGCGCACCCACTTCCACAACCTCACCGCCACCGATCCGACCGAGAAGCTCGTCATGGAGACGCGCCCGGACGAGCTGATCGGCCGCGTCCTCGACCTCGTCTCGCCCATCGGCCTCGGCGCGCGCGGCCTCATCACCTCGCCGCCCAAGGCCGGCAAGACGATCATGCTGCAGCGGATCGCCCAGGCGATCACCTCGAACCGCCCGGACGTGCACCTCACGGTCCTGCTCGTGGACGAGCGGCCCGAGGAGGTCACCGACATGAAGCGGAACATCAAGGGCGAGGTGATCGGCTCCTCGAACGACCGCCCGACGGAGGAGCACATCCACGTCGCGGAGATGGTGCTCGAGCGGTCGAAGCGGCTCGTGGAGGGCGGGAAGGACGTCGTGATCCTGCTCGACTCGATCACCCGCCTCTCGCGCGCCTACAACAAGGAGGTCGAGTCCTCCGGCCGGACGCTGACCGGCGGCGTCGACTCGCGCGCGCTCGAGCGCCCGAAGCGGCTGTTCGGCTCGGCCCGCAAGGCCGAGGAGGGCGGGTCCCTCACCATCATCGCGACCGCGCTCATCGACACCGGGTCGCGCATGGACGAGGTGATCTTCGAGGAGTTCAAGGGCACGGGCAACATGGAGGTCGTGCTCTCGCGCCAGCTCGCCGAGCGGCGCATCTTCCCGGCGATCGACATCGGCGCCTCCGGCACGCGCAAGGAGGAGAAGCTCTTCTCGCCGAAGGAGATCGAGAAGGTCCGCCGCCTGCGCGGGGCCCTCGCCTCGCTCAAGCCGGTCGAGGCGATGGAGCGGCTCCTCAAGAAGCTCTCCGAGTTCGAGACGAACGAGGAGTTCCTCCAGAGCTTCTGACGGGCGCGGGACCGCCCTGCCCTCGCCGGACGGGCGGTCCCCATGCGAATCCCGCCGCGAGCAGCTATCATCCGCGCCCGATGGACTCGCGCGCCGCGCCTCCAGACCCCGCAGCTTCCGCCCTCGTCTCGGGCGCCTCGCCGGCGCCCGAGCGCGTGCTCGTCGTCGACGACGACGAGCTCATCCTGAAGGCGCTCGCGCGCATCCTCGAGAGCTCGGGCTTCGCGCCCCGCTGCTACGACTCGCCCGCGGCCGCGCTCGACGCGCTCGAGGCGGAGCGCCCGGTGGTGATCATCTCCGACTACATGATGCCGGGGATGGACGGCGTCGCGTTCCTGAACCAGGCGCGGGAGCGGTACCCGGGCGCGATCCGCATCCTCTGCACCGCGGCGGACGACTTCCGCGTCGCCCTCCAGGCGGTGAACTCGGGCGAGGTCTTCCGGATCGTCTCGAAGCCCTGGCACCAGGCGGAGCTCATCGCGACCGTGACGCAGGCCGCCGAGGCCGCGCGGCTCCGGCGCGAGAACGACCGGCTCACCGCCGAGGTGCAGCGCCAGAACGGCCAGCTCCGCGAGATGAACGCGCGGCTCGAGGAGATGGTCCGCGCCCGCACGCAGGCCCTGCTCGAGGGGCTCATCGCCGCGCTCGACTACCGCGACGCGGAGACCCAGTGGCACTCGCGGCGCGTGTCGCTCTTCGCGCGGCGGCTCGCGCGGCAGCTCGGCATGGAGGAGCCGGACCTCACGGTCGTGGAGCACGGCGCGCTGCTGCACGACATCGGCAAGATCGGCGTGCGCGACCGGGTGCTCCTCAAGCCCGGCCCGCTCACCACCGACGAGTGGACCGAGATGAAGCGCCACCCGGAGCTCGGCTGGGCGCTCCTCCAGCGCGTCGACTACCTCCGGCCCGCGTCCTCGATCGTCCTCCAGCACCAGGAGAAGTGGGACGGTACGGGCTACCCCGCCGGCCTGCGCGGCGACGAGATCGTGACCGGGGCGCGCATCTTCCACGTCGTCGACACGCTCGACGCGATCACGAGCGACCGCCCGTACCGGCGCGCCCGCCCGTTCGACCACGCGCGCGAGGAGATCACGCGCTGCGCCGGCACGCAGTTCGATCCGAAGATCGTCGAGGCCTTCCTGTCGGTGTCGCCCGAGGACTGGGAGCGGATCCGGCTCGACGTCGAGACGGTCGCGGTCCTCTCCGCGGATCTCGCCGAGGGCCCGCCGGCGCCGGAGGATCTCGCCGCGGCGCTCCAGGCGCTCCGAGGCTGACGCCCGGACCGGGACCGCCCCGGCCCTACTGCAGCTCGATACCCATCAGCGCGGCGGTCTCGCCGCCGCCGACCTCAATCGTCACCGCCGCGCGCCGGCCGTCCCGCGCCCGGAGCTCGACGCGGTGGCGACCCGGCGCGAGCGGGACGGTGCGGACCTCGTCCGCCGCGAGCGGCGGGAGGAACGGCTCGCCGTCGACGACGAGGGTCGCCGCGGCGCGCGGCTGCACGACGAG
>NZ_JALCYY010000068.1 GCF_022690685.1 Anaeromyxobacter terrae
CCTTCATCGCCCGCGCGCGTGACGCGTTCGGGGAGCTGAAGGCGCAGACCGCCGAGCTCGCCGGCGAGCGCGACGGCCTGCAGCGCGAGCTCGACGCGGCGCGCGCCCGCACGGACGAGCTCGAGCACGCGCTCGCCGACGCGCGAGCCGAGGGCGACGCGCAGGCTGCGCGCGCGGCGGACGCCCTCCGCCGGCTCGAGGAGAGCGACGCGACGCGCCAGTCGCTCTCCGACGTGCTGTCGGAGACGATGCAGGAGAGCGAGTCCGCCGCGCAGGACGGGGCGGCGCGGATCGCCACGGCGGACGCCGAGCGGGCACGCCTCGAGGCGGAGCTCGCCGAGCGCGCCGAGGCGCACGCGCGCGCCGTCGCCGCGCTCGAGGCGGAGCGGGCGGACGAGCGCGCTCGCCTGGAGGGCGCGCGCGCCGAGGCGGAGGAGGCGCACGCGCGCGCGATGGCGGAGCTCGAATCCTCGCGCGCCGCGGAGCGGGCCGAGGCTGACGCCCGGCTCGCCGCGATCTCCGGCGAGCGGGACACGCTCTCGGGCGAGGTGCGGCGGCTCATGGGAGAGCTCGCGGCGAAGCTCGAGCTGGCGGCGGACGCGCGGCGTGCCGCGGAGGGCGACGCGGAGGCGCTCCGCGCGCAGCTCGACGAGGCCCAGGGCCGGGCGCAGGCGGCCGCGGCCGACCTCGCCGACGCGAGCGGGCGGATCGAGGCGCTCGAGGCGGACGCGGCGGCGCAGGCCGACGAGCGCGCGCGGCTCGAGGAGGAGCTCGGCCGGGCGCAGGCCGAGGCGCGCGCCTACGACGAGAAGGCGATCGCCGCGGAGCACGCCTACGAGGCCAAGGTCGCCGAGCTCGATGCGGCGGAGCTGCGAGTCCGCGATCTCGCCGCGGCGCTCGACGAGGGGCGCGCGTCGGTCGTCGGCACGAAGGGCGAGCTCGCGCGGGTGGAAGGGGCGCGGGCCGACGCGGAGCGGCGCGCCGCGCAGGCCGCCTCGGAGCGCGATCAGCTCGCGAAGGCGGGCGAGGCGGTGCGGCGGGAGGCCGACGCCGAGCGCGAGCGGACGAAGCGGCTCGAGGCGGAGATCGCCCGGCTCGCGAAGCTCGAGCCGGTCGCGGAGGAGGCGGCGCGGCTGCGCAAGGAGGTCGCGACGCTCAAGGAGATGGTGCAGCAGCGGAGCGCGGCCGCCGAGAGCGCGTCGCGCGCCGCTCAGGCGGCCGCGGCGGAGCGGGCGCGGGCCGAGGAGCGGCTCGCGGTGGACGCCGGGAAGCTGCAAGGGGCGACGAGCCGGCTCGAGTCGGAGCTCGCCGCCGCGCGGCGGCGGCTCGAGGAGCTCGAGCGCGAGCGGGGGGCGCGCGAGGACGATGCGCGCCGGACGCAGGAGAAGGGCGAGGAGCGCCGGCGCGCGCTCGCCTCGGACGCGTCGGAGGCGGAGAAGCGACACCAGGCCGAGGCGGCACGGTTGCGCGCGGCGATGGTGGAGCTCGAGAAGCACCTCGAGTCGCGGGCGCGTGCGGAGCTCTCCCTCAAGAAGCGCGTGCAGGAGCTCGAGAAGGCGCAGGCGACGCCCCGACCGCCGCCCGCCCCGCGGGCCGACGCGGCGGAGCTCGCCGCGCTGAAGGCGCGGGTCGCGAAGCTCGGCGAGGAGCTCGAGGAGCTGCGCGGGGAGAACGACTTCCTGAACGGCGAGGTCGCGCGCCAGCAGAAGCGGAACAAGGAGCTGCAGAAGCAGATCGACTCGCTCAAGGAGTCGTGAGCGCGTCGCGGGTCGGGGTCGCCCTCGTCCTCTCAGACGCGCTCGCCTGCGGGACCCGTGCGCGGTTGCGGCCGCGGATCCCCGCCGCTACGGATGGCGGATGGCCCGCCTCGTCTCCGTCCCTTTCGTCGTCCCCGCGGCGGGGAACCCGCCGAAGCTCATCGAGGAGTTCTTCGGGCGCGTCGCCACCGGCGGCGCGGGCGTGAGCGTCGCGCGCATGAAGAGCCCGCCCGGGTGGGCGGAGCCCGGCCAGACGCCGGAGTTCGACGAGTACACCGTCGTGCTCGGCGGGGCGCTGCGCGTCGAGACGCGGAGCGGCGCGCTCGAGGTGCGCCCCGGCCAGGCGGTCCACGCGCCGCGGGGCGAGTGGGTGCGCTACAGCACGCCCGAGGGCGCCGAGTACCTCGCCGTCTGCATCCCGGCCTTCTCGATCGACGCCGTCCACCGCGACGGGTAGGCCTGCCGGCGACGGCCCGGTGGAGCGAGCCGGGGATCCGGGGGACGCGCCGTGTGCGTCCCCCGGCAAGAGCCGCGCGGCCCCCGGTTAGATCGTTCAGGCCACCGTCGGCGGCTTCGGCTGCGACCTCCGCGCGGCGCGGAAGAGCGCGAGCGCGAGGCCGGCGAAGAAGAGGACGCCGAGGAGCTGGAAGCCTCCCTCGCCGATCACGCCGCTGATGCGCGGCTCCATGTTGAGCGTCTTCTCGATGAAGCGGTTCACGCCGTCGTTCACGTTGAGCAGCGCGACGATGACGCCGGTGAGCGCACCGCCGGCGACGAGGCCGGTCGCGAACAGGCTGCCGCCGCCGAGCTCGCCCTCCTCGGCGGCCTCGCCACGGCGCGCCGCGAGCCAGTCCACCACGCCCTTCAGCGCGCCGCCCACGAAGATCGGGAGCGTCGTCGAGAGCGGCAGGTAGAGGCCGACCGCGAAGGAGAGCGACTTCACGCCGCAGAGCTCCATCGTCAGGGCGAAGAACGCGCCGGCCAGCACGAAGTGCCAGTCGAGGTTCAGGGACAGGAGGCCCTTGATGAGCGTCGCCATGAGCGTCGCCTGCGGGGCCGGGAACTTCTCCGTCCCGATCATGTGCTGCACGCCCTGCGCGGCGAGCTCCGCGGTCGGCGTGTCGAGCACCTTCACGGTGAGGCCGATGACGAGCGCCGAGAAGACCGCGCCGACGAAGAGCGCGATCTGCTGGTACCGGGGCGTCGCGCCGACGAGATAGCCGGTCTTGAGATCCTGGCTCGTCGCGCCGGCGTTCGCCGCGGCGATGCAGACCATGCCGCCCACCACGAGCGCGAGCGGCTCGTAGGCGGAGCCGGTCCAGCCCACGCCCACGAACACCATCGCCGTCGCCATGAGCGTCGCGATGGTCATGCCGGAGATGGGGTTCGACGACGAGCCGATGAGGCCGACGATGCGCGACGAGACCGTGACGAAGATGAAGCCGAAGACGATGACGAGGAGCGCGACGAGCAGCTTCTGGAGGACCGACTTGCCCGGGACCTGCGGGAGCATGACGAGCAGGAGGACGAGCCCGACGCTGCCGATGATGACGGTGAGGAAGGAGAGGTCGCGCTCGGTGCGGCGCACGCCGGCGGCGGCGGCCTTGTCGCCGAGCGAGCGGATCGAGTCGCGGAGCGAGGCCCAGATGGTGGGCAAGGTCTTGAGGAGCGTGATGAACCCGCCCGCCGCCACCGCGCCCGCGCCGATCTGGCGGATGTAGGCGCGATAGACCGCGTTCGGCAGGTTCGCGAAGGTGTGCGTCGCCGGATCCCAGCCGCCGGGGCCGCCGGCGGTGGCGAGGTCCTTCATGTTCCCGAGCTTCACGAGCTGCTCGGCCATGACGTCGGCGGGCACGAGCACGGAGAGGAGCGGGATGAGCGCCAGCCAGGCGAGCACGCCGCCCGCGACGAGCACGCCCGCGATGCGCGGCCCGATGATGTAGCCGACGCCCAGGTACTCGGGCGTGATCTCCCCGTTCACCGTCGCGTTCGGCAGCCACTTGTTGGTCTGGCGCGTCACCCACGCCGGGGTCTCGGCGATGACGTGGAAGACCTTCTGCAGCACGGCGTAGCCGAGCGCGAGCCCGACGCCCTGGAAGGCGGTCCTCGCGAACTCCCCGCCCTTGTCGCCGGCGATGAGCACGGACGCGCAGGCGGTGCCCTCCGGGTACAGCAGCGCGCCGTGCTCCTTCACGATGAGGGAGCGGCGCAGCGGGATCATCATCAGGACGCCGAGGATGCCGCCCACGAGCGACAAGGCGAACAGCGTGATGTAGTCGAAGTAGCCCGCGCCGATCGAGAGCTTGGTCGAGGGGTCGGCGGAGAGGAAGAGGAACCCGGGCAGCGTGAACACCACGCCGGCGGCGATCGACTCGCCCGCCGAGCCCGCCGTCTGGATGATGTTGTTCTCGAGGATGGAGGTCTTGAGGAACTTCCGCCCGAGCGAGATGGCGATGACCGCGATCGGGATCGAGGCCGACACGGTGAGGCCCGCCTTGAGGGCGAGGTACACGGTCGCGGCACCGAAGAGGATCCCGAAGAACGCGCCTGCGATGATCGCCTTGGGCGTGAACTCGGGGATCCGGGTGTCGTCGGCGATGTAGGGCTTGAAGTCCTTCGGCGGCGGGGGCGGGGTGGCGAACTCGGCCATTCGGGGTCCTCGCGACACGGTTCCGGGTTGCGGGGCGTCAAGAAACCACGTCTCCCCCGGGATGTCGACTCTCGGGTCAGCCTCTCACGCCCGCCTTCCGCCGGGCTCCGAGGCCGGGATCCGCACGCCGCACCGCGCTATGAATGAACGATGGCGCGCCGCTTCGGCATCTACGTGCACTTCCCCTACTGCGCGCACCACTGCCCGTACTGCGACTTCGCGGTCTCGACCGAACGGCCGCCCGAGGGCCGCAGGTACCTCGCGGCGCTCACGGCGGAGCTCTCGCGGCGCGCGCCCGAGTTCGACGGGATCGCGGCGGTGAGCGTGTACCTGGGCGGCGGCACCCCGTCCCTGTGGGATCCGGACGAGGTGGCGGCTCTCCTCGCCGCCCTGCGCGAGCGCTTCGCCCTGCCCGCCCGGGCCGAGGTGACGATCGAGGCGAACCCGGAGTCGACCGACCGGGCGAAGCTCCGCGCCTGGCGCGCGGCGGGCGTGAACCGCGTGTCCGTGGGGGCGCAGTCGTTCGATCCGGGCGTCCTCGCGAAGCTCGGCCGGAGGCACGGCCCCGACGCGGCGGAGCGCGCGATCCGGGAGGCGGCGGAGGAGCTCGGGAACGTGAGCGTCGACCTCATCTATGGAGCGCGCCGCTCCACGGTCGCGATCGCGCGGGAGGACGCGGCGCGGGCCGCGGCGGCCGGCGCGACGCACGTCTCGGCCTACGCGCTCACGCTCGACCCCGAGGTCATGGCGGAGGAGGTGCCCCTCGCGCGCCTGCGCCGCGAGGGACGGCTCCCGCTCCCCTCGGACGAGGACACCACCGCCCAGGCCGCCGCGATCCGCGCGGAGCTCCGCCGCGCCGGGCTGCGCCGCTACGAGATCTCGAACTTCGCCCGGCCCGGCCGCGAGTCGCTGCACAACCGGCTCTACTGGAGCGCCGAGAGCTACCTCGGCCTCGGGGCCGGCGCGTACGGCTGCCTGCGCGGCGACGGCGGCTCGTACCGGTACGGGAACCTCCGCGACGCGCGGGCCTATCTCGACGCCGCCCTGGCCGGACGCGTCCCGACGGCGGAGGAGGACCGCATCGATCCGGTCGCGGACCGCAACGAGCGGCTGATGCTCGGGCTGCGCACGCGCGAGGGCGTGCCGCTCGCGTCCCTCTCGCCCGCGCAGGCGCGCGAGGCCGAGGGGCTCGTCGCGCACCGGCTCGCGGTCCGCCGCGCGGGCGCGCTCGTCCTCACGAGCCGCGGCCTGGACCTCCACACCTCGATCGCGGAGCGGCTCCTCGAGTAGGAGAGCGTGGACATGGCGAACACCCCGACCTTCGTGGATCACGCGCTCGACCTCCTCTCGCTCGCGGGGCCCGTCGAGGCCCGCCGGATGTTCGGCGGGCACGGGCTCTACGTGGGCGGCGCGATGTTCGGGCTCCTCGACGACGACGAGCTGTTCCTCAAGACCGACGCCGAGACCCGGTCGCGCTTCGTGGAGGCCGGCTGCAAGGCGTGGGTGTACCCGCGCCGGGACGGCAGGGTGGAGCAGACGAGCTACTTCCAGCCGCCCGACGGCGCGCACGAGGAGCCCGAGGCGATGCTCCCCTGGGCGCGGCTCGCCGTCGACGCGGCGCTCCGCGCGCGGGCGGCGAAGGAGGCGCGCGCGCGGAAGGACGGGAAAGCGCGCGCGCCCGGGAAGCGGACGACGGCCCGGCCGGCGAAGCGGACCGCTCGCCGCGCCCGGTGAGGCGCTCGGAGGTCGCGACGAGCTCCCGGGCCGCCCCTCAGCGCGCGGCTTCGTCCAGTCGCGCCGCGGCGGCGGGATCGACGCGCCGCACGAGCTCGAGCTCGAGGTCGGCGTCCCGGTGCTCGCGCTCGTCGCGCGCCTCGAGCGTGCCCGCGATCCGGAAGAAGGAGACGCGGCACGCGCCGCCGAGGTCCGTCCCCTCGATCCGGTAGCGCACGTCCGACATGTCGAGATCGGTCTCCGCGACCCAGCGGCCGCCCTTCGCGGTGCGCGTCTCGCGAGCCTGGGAGAGGTACCGCGACGCGGTGGTGAGCGGCGCCTTGCCGATCGAGACGCGGTCGTCGTTCGCGAGGTCGTAGCCGCGCTCGTCGAGGAGGCGCAGCGCCACGGGCCAGACCTCGGCGAGCGGCCGCGCGATGGTCTGCGCGTCGAGCGCCTCGCGCAGGCGCGCCTCCCGCTGCGCGGCGGCGCACGCGGCTGTGAGGAGCACGGCACAGGCGAGCACGCGGGGGAGCGGGAGGCGCATCCGGCGGATCATGCGCCCGGCGGGAGCGTCCGGCTCGGCCCATCCGAGGGGCGCGCGCGGGGGGCGGTGGAGGTGGGAGCCTCGCGCAGCGGCGCGCACCGATCGCCGGCGGGCACCGCAGCACCTGCCGCGGTAGCATGCTCCCCCATGCGTCGCCTCCTCGCGCTCGTCATCCTCGGCCTCTCGATCGGCGCCGGGATCGCCGTGGTGTTCTGGATGCTCCCGCGCGAGCGTCCGCTGCCGTCGCCGCCCGCGGTCGCGACCCAGATCCGCGAGATCGCGCGCCTCGAGACGCTCGAGGTGCGGCTCTACAAGAAGGTGAGCTTCGAGCCCGAGCCCACGCAGGCGGACTCGCTGTGGGGCGACGTCTCGGGCTGGCTGCGCCACACGATCGCCGCGCCGAAGGGGAAGGCCATCGTCTTCGCCGACGCCTACCTCACCCTCGACCTCGAGCGGCTGAACGCCACGAGCGTGGGCGTCCAGGGGCGGCGCGTCGACGTGGTGCTCCCGCCCATCCGCACCACCATCGCGCTCCGCCCCGGCGAGACCGAGATCCTCGGCTCGAACCTCGACTCCGCCGAGACGGCGCGGCTGCTCGACCTCGCCAAGATCGCCTTCGAGCGGGAGGTCGACGCGGACGTGGCGCTGAAGGCGCGGGCGCGCGCCTCGGCCGAGCGGCACATCCGGGCGCTGCTCCTCTCGCTCGGGTTCGGGGACGTGCGGTTCGTGGACGCGCTGCCGCCGGGCGAGAGCGCGAGCTGAGGGAATCCCACCGGGGGGCTGTGCCCTCATCATTCATCACTTCCTTGGGATGCGACCGTGCACGCGGTTGCCGTTCGACGAGCGGCCCAGCGCGCAGGCCGGTGGGGCATCGACGAGGTGAGCTCGTGCGGCCCGGGAACGCGCCCTCCGGAGAGCGGTACGCGGGCGGCAAGCGCGCGGCGAGCGTTGACCGCGGGGACCCGGGCCAAGGGGTCGGACGCTTGGCGGAGGCGCGGCGTCGCGACGTTCGGCCCGACCGCAACTGGAGAGCCGTCGCACCGGCGCGCGGCCGCGCGAGCGCCGTCCGTGCGCAGCGTCACTCGTCCTTCGTTGGCGCGCGCAAGCCTCACGGCGCCCACATTCCCAGCTGCATGGCGGGACGCGGGGGTGCTCCGCCAGCGCGCTCCAGCGGCGTCGGTCCGGCGCCCGCGTGGCGGCGGAAGCCTTCCATGTGCGTGCGTCCGAAGATCCTCTCGGCGTGAAGCAGGTTATGAGCTCGGCAGACGAGCCGAAGATTGTCGATCGTCGAGGGCCCCCCGAGCGCGGCGGGTTGGATGTGGTCGAGCTCGAGCTTCCAGCGGCTGTTGCAGCGACACCCGTTCGGACCGACCCAGGCGCAGCGCCCGCCGTCGCGCTTCCACACCGCGCGGCGCACTATCGCCGGGATCGTGGAAGTCGCCTCCGGGGACGTCGCCGCGGTCGCCTCCGGGGACGTCGCCGCGGTCGGCTCCGGGCGCTGCGTCTTCCGCTCCGGCGCCACCGCGCCCTTGCGCTTGCCGTGCTTGTCGATGGCGCAGCGGATCGCCTCGTGGAGCACCGCCGCCAGGTCGCCGTCCGGGATCTTGTGCGAGAGAAGGCACCGGAGCGTCTCGAGGTCCTCCTTGCAGGCGCGGTCGAGGGTGACGCGGAGCGACCAGTGGCTCTCGGTGACCGCCACGGTCTCCGACCTGCGCCTCGGCCTCTCGCTCGCGACCTCGCGGGTGGCCGGCGACGTCGAGCGCGTGTCGGGCACCGGCGCTGCGGGTGCGGGCGCTCCGCTCGACGGCTCGGCGCGCTCCCCGCCGGCTTCCGGCGCCGTGAGCGGCAGCGCCGCGCTCGCCCTGGCGGGCTCGCGCTCCGGGAGCTTGCGGATCCCCGCTCGCGGCGCGGTGCGGGCATGGATGGAGGCGACGAGGTGCTCGACCTCGGCGCGGGTCCGGTACGCGGCGCGCGCGACGAGGTCGTCCGCGTTCTCGTCGGTGAGCACCGGACCGAGGAGCCCGACGGTGGAGAGGCACAGGCGCCCATCGCGCAACGGCCCCTCGAGGCTCGGGAACCGGCGCAGCACGCGCATGGCCTGGATGCGCCGGCCGGCGGCCCCCTCCCGGAGGTGGAGGACCTTCAGGCAATAGGCCCAGAGCGAGGCATGCCCCGCCTCGACGAAGGCGCGCCGTTGGTCGAACTCGTCGAGGTGAAGGAGGAAGTCCACCTGGACGTTTCGTTCCTCTCCGGCGAGCTCGCGCAGGCGAACGGCGAGGACGTTCGAGTCGAGGGAAGCGGGGACGGGCGCGGACATGGAGTGCACCTCCAGATGCACCCTTCGTAACACGCGATTTCGAGAGCTCCGGAGGCGCTCCAGGCTCGCGCGAGCGCGGTATTTCTCGGTGTGCCCTCGGCGACCCCCTGCCGCGGTCGAACGCGCGCGCCTGGCCCAGCTGCGCGCGCGTGAGCGGCCCTGGCTCGCCGCCTCGAACCCCGGAGCGGAACTTCGCGGGGAGCAGTCAAGGGCATTCCTTCACGCACCGCAACTGGGACGGATTGTTCACATCTCCAGGTAGGGCGTAAGACGCTCGGCGCTACCTCTGGCGATAGCTGTCACGGTCAGTGAATTAGCGCAAGCTCATGCGCCGCTTCCGGGCTCGCCTCCGCGCGTGGGGGCGCGAGCGCCCACGGCAAGACGCTCTCGGTGGAGAGACGCTCGCCTGCACCCGCCACTCCGGCTGGGCCGCTCGGAACCGTGCCCGGACAGCGCGATCCCACCTCGTCGATGCCCGAGTCCGATGTGCGCATCCATATGCCCGTCGATCGGCGGACGGCCCTCCGGGCGGTCGGCCCTGAGATGTGATGAATCCTGAGGCTGCGCCCCCGTCCACGTCAGGGCCGGAAGACCGCAGGGTCGTCCTGGATGGCGTCGACCGCGGCCGCGAAGCCGGCGAAGTCCCGGTACTGCTCGGGCGCGATCCGCCCGCGGGCGAGGTCGATCCGCTCCTCCCGCACGAGGGTCCGGCCGTCGGCGCGCTCGGTGCGCTCGAAGGTGCCGAACCGCGTCTCCACCTTGCGCCCCGCCGAGGCGCGCGCCGAGAGCCCTTCGGGCGCGACGATCTCGACCCGGGACGTGCCGCGCTCCGGCGTCGGCAGGAGGAGCGCGGTGCGCCGCGAGGCGACCTGCACGTAGCGCGAGGCGAGCCGCGCCGGGAACAGCTGCGCGTCGACCACGACGCCGCCGTCCGCCGGACGGGCGAGCTCCGGCGCGGAGCCGCGCCAGCGGATCCCGAGCGGCGCGGCCGGATCGTCCTCGCCCTCGATCGTCACGTCCTGGATCGTGAACCCGCCGAACGTGCGCGAGACCATCGCCTCCACGGCCTGGCGCCGCTCGGTCGCATCGAGCTTCTCGAGCGCCGCCTTGGCGGCGGCGGCCATCGCGCCGAAGTAGCGATCGACCCCCTCCACGTCGGCGCCGCCGTCGGCCCGGAGCGCGATCCGCACCGCCACCTGGCGCTCCTCGGGGACGAGCGCGCGCGCGGGCGTGTGGGCCACCTCGAGCGCGTCGCCCGGCTCGGGCAGGACGAGCGCGTCCACGTCGAGGACGCTCGACGGCAGCGCGCCGAACGGCGCGAGCCTGAGCGACGGGTCGAGCCAGAAGGTCTCCTTCCCCGCCTCGACGCGCAGGAGCGGCTGGGTGAACTCGGCGGGGTTCGGGAAGCGATAGGCGACGGCGCTCGCGGAGAACGGGCGCGCGAACGCGAGGCGCGTGCGCAGGCCCAGCTCGGAGAGGAGCGCCTTCAGCACCACGAGCCGGCTCCCGCGCCCGCGCGACAGGACCGCGCTCGCGTCCTCGCCGAGCGAGCTCGTCGAGCCGAGGACCGTCCGCGCGACGCGCGCGTAGGCCGCTCGCGCGAGCGCGGCCGGCGGGGCGCCCTGCCCCGCCGCGGCGCGGATCTCCCGGGCGACGGCGCGGAGCTCCTCGGTGGGCTTCGTCCGCTCGAGGGCCGCGTCGCCGAGGGCCCGCTGGATGGCGGCGCGGTCGGCGCCGGCCCCGACCTGCACGAACGGCAGGTACTCCTGCATCGGGACGGCCCCCGGCTCGGGAACGAACGCGGGCACCTCGGTCCGCAGCGAGCGCATCACCTCGCGGCCCCCCTCGCGCTTCACCTCCGGCGCCGGCATTCCGTGCGCGTCCACCCCGAGGCCGAGCCCCTCCGGCGCCGTCACCACGTAGGAGGAGCGGAAGAGCGGCACGCCCGCCACCTGGAAGTAGAACGGGTCGGCGACGTAGCCTCCGCCCACGCCGGGGACCGCGCGCAGGTGCTCCACCTCCACGTAGTCGCCCGGCTCGAGGCCGCCCAGGGACACCGATCCCTTGGACGCGCCGGCGCGCTCCGGCTCGACCGCGCGGCCGTCGGGCTTCACGGTGCGGAGCACGAGCACGTCCGCGCCATGCGGGACCGTGACCTCGCCGAACTCCTCGACGCCCTGCTGGTCGAGCACCTTCACGACCTGGTGCGTCCGCTCGATCGCGGCGCCACCAGGGAGGACCTCGATCGCGGCGGCGTCGAGCACCATCGCCGCGGACGTCGCGTCGCGGGGACGCGCGCGCTCGTACGCGCGGATCGCGGCCTTGCCGTCCTCCGCGGTGCCCTCGAGCACCTCGTGTCCGTCCTGGAGCGCGAGGGCGCGCCGGAGCGCGAGGTCCGCGCCGTCGAGGAGCAGGGCGCGCTCGCGGAGCGCGCGCGCGGCGGCGACGTCCCCGGCGAGCTCTCGCACGTCGGCGAGCTTCTTCGCGACGCGCGGGCTGCGCGGCCAGATCTCCGCGAGCGTGCGGAGCGCCTCCGCCGCGCCGGCGGCGTCGCCGGCCCCGACGAGCGCGCCCGCGCGCGAGAGGGCCGGCTCGATGGACCACGGCCGGGCCGCCGTGAGCGCCGCGAGCGCCTCGGCGGCGCCGCGCGCGTCCCCACGCCGGCGCAGGTGCTCGGCGACGCGGGTGGCGCCGTCCCGGCACGAGGCGACGGCGCGGAGGCGGGCGTCCTCGTCCGCCACCGCCCGGCGCCGCCCGGCGAGCGCGTAGGCCAGATCGGCGGCGCCGCAGCGGCCGCTCTCCGCGAGCGCCTTCACCGCGAGGCCCTCGGCGAGGACGCCGAGCCCGCGCGCCTCGGCCACGCGGGCCTTGACCTCGAGCGCGGCGCCACGCGCCGCCGCCTGCGGGGCGAGCCCCGCGATCACCCCGTCGGCGTCGTCGAGCCGCTCGGAGCGCCGGAGGAGCTCCGCGAGCAGCACGCGCGCCTCGGGGTCGTCCCGGTCGCGCTGCAGCACCTCGCGCAGGTCGGCCTCGGCGCGCGCGCGCGCGACCTGGTCGTCGAGCGTGTCGTCGTCCTGAGTCGCCACGGCCCGCGCGACGCGCAGCGTCGCGGAGGCGGGCACGCGGGCGATCGCCCTGGCGAGGAGCGCCTTCGCCCCCTCGCGGTCCACCTGCGTCGCGTCGCGCGCGGCGAGGAGGGCGGCGAGCGCGAAGCCGGCGGCGGGCTCGAGCGCCGAGGCGAGCGCGGCAGGGCCGCCGACCGGCGCGCCCACCCGCGGCGCGGCGCGCGAGGGGGACGCGGAGCCGGGCCGCGAGGGCGCGAACTCGGCGTCCGAGGGGGCGCCGTCCTCGCGCGTGAGCGCGACGTGCAGGCCGGTGCGGGACGCGGGCCCGCGGGTGAGCTTCACGAGGACGCGATGCGCGCCCGGCGCGAGCTCGAGCGGCAGGTGCGCGAGGGTGGAGGGCGCCCCCGCGAAGTCGCGCCGCTCGTGGACGGCCGCGCCGTCGATGGAGACCTTCGCCGAGAGGGCGGTGCCGACGGTGAGCAGATAGCGCCCCCCGCGCGCGAGCGTCACGTCGGCGGCGAGGTAGAAGACGTCGGCGTCGGGCGGCTCGCCCTCGAGCGTGACCGTGCCGTCCGGCGCGGGGAGCGTGCGCGTCGGGCGCGGCGGCAGCCCCGCCGGCGCGGGCGCGGCATCGGGCAGCGTCCCGTCCTCGGGAGGGAAGCGCGAGTCGAGCTCGAGCGCGTGGTAGCGACCGAACGGCCCCGCGAGCGACCAGGCGGTCACGGCGCCGTTCGCGCGCCGGAGCGCGGCGGCGCGCGCGTGGTCGCCCCGGACCTCCGCCGCGGTCACCCGCGCGATGCGGGCGCGGTAAGCGGCGAGCCCTGCGAGGCGCCTGCCCTCCACGAGGGGCGCGAGCCCGGCCTCGATCTCCGCGCCGCGCTCGGGCGACTCCTCGGCGAGCTCGGAGAGCCGGCGCAGCGCGACGAGCGAGAGCGGATCGGAGGGCGCCGCCGCGGCGATCGCGACGAGGTGCCGGACCTCGCCCGCGGCGTCGAGCGCGCGGCGCGCGAGGAGCGCGGCGCCGAGGTGCGTCCAGGGATCCCGCCCCCGGCGCGCGAGCGCGCGGGAGACGCCGGCCTGCGCGGCGGCGAGGTCGTTGCGGACGACGAGCGCCTCCGCGGGGCGGGCGACGCCCGAGGCGCCGGGGCCAGGGCCGCCGGCGCGCGGACCGGCGCAGCCGAGCGCGGCGGCGAGGAGCGCCGCGGCGAGGAGACCGCGGGAGCGGAGCGGACGGACGGTGGTCATCGAGAGCCCTCCCCGGCCACGGCCGGGGCGATCCGGACCTTCCGCGCGAAGGCGCGGTCGATCCTCGCGGCGAGCTCGCGGAAGGCGGGGTACTCCGCCGCCGCGACGCGCGCCGTCTTGAAGGTGACGTGTCCCTCGGCGACGAGCGCGTCCGCCTCGCGGCGGTAGCGCACCTCGAAGGCACCGTGCGGCGTCTCGCCGGCGGCGGCCTCGGGCAGCTCGACGACCCTCCACCCCTTCGGCAATACGTAACGATAGGTGAAGCGGGTCACGGCCGGCTCGCCGAACACGAGGTCGTACCTCCGCGCGGAGAGGGCGGCGTAGGACTCCGCGTAGCCGGCCGCGTCGCCGAAGGGCGTGAAGCGCAGGCCGCTCCCGTCCGCGAGCGCGTAGCGCGGCACGTCGAGGGTGAAGCTCATCGCGACCTCCTCCTCGATGCGGGTGAGGTCCGACACGTCGAGGCTCGTCACCTCCGCCCCCGGGAAGGTTCGGCCGAAGGCGCGCTCGAGCTGGGCGCGCCGGTCGTGCTCGGCGAGGTAGGCGCGCCGGTACTGCGGCGCCTGCGCGCCGCGGACGCGCGAGCTGCCGCGCACCGCCGCCCCGCCGTTCGCCGCGAGCGTCACCTCGAACCGGCTCTCGACGCGGTTGTCCTCCGGGCGCGCCTCCGGGATCGTGCCGAAGCCCGCCTTCGCGCCCGGGTTCACGACGAGCACGGTCGCGCCGCGATCCTCGCCGGGCAGGTCGCCCGAGCCGGAGTAGGCGGCGGTGCCGTCGAGCCACAGGTCGAGGTCGGGCACGTAGGCGATGGCGTGGTTGAACACCGCGAGCGACGCGGGCGTCTCGGGCATGCGCCCGAGGCGCCGCATGCGCAGGAGCACGAGCCGCGAGTCGATCCCGGCGGCGGCGAGCAGCGCGTGGACGAGGCTCGCCTTGTCCTTGCAGTCGCCGAAGCGCCGCTGGAGCACCTGGTCGACCCGGTACGGCTTGTAGCCGTGGATCCCGAACTCGAGGCCCACGTAGCGGGTCTGCGAGACGACGAAGTCGTAGACGCCGCGGACGATGGCGCGCTTCTGCTCGAGCGTCCAGCCGCCTCGCGGGGGCGCCACGGCGGGCGGACCGGCCTGCGCGGCGGCGGGGGTGAGGCGCGCGCCGGCCGTCCCGAGCGCGCCCTCGACGATGCGCGCGGCGGTCGCGCGGAGCTCGTTCGTGGGCCGGAGCTGATCCCTCACGAGCCCCCAGTAGAACTGCGCCACCTGGTCCCAGTCACCGTAGGTGGAGACGTGTACGTAGCGGGCGATCTCGCTCCAGCCCGGCATGCCCGGCTCGGGCCGGATCGGCTCGAGGTCGCGCGCGCTGAAGCGGTGCTCGACGAGCCCGCCCGGCAGCTTCCGGGTGTCGTGGCGCACGCCCTCGGGCGCGTTCGAGAAGATGGGCCGCGCCTCGGGGACGAGGAGCACGTAGTCCACGCGGGCCTTGCGGGTGGTGTCGTCCAGGAAGGTGAGGTCGCCGAAGTAGTCGGAGAGCAGGTTCTCGCCGGCGGTGTCCTCGATGCGCCAGGCGACCTCGAGCACGTCCCCGGCGGCGAGCGCCGGGAACGACAGCGTCCGCGTGCGGGTGTCGTAGTAGAGCCGGTACCAGGGCTCGCTCGCGCTCCGCTCCGAAGCGTCGTGCGTCTCGACGGTGGTGCCGTCGGGCTTCACGACGCGGACCCGCTCGACGCGCGCGTCCTGGCGGTCGGGCGTCCAGTCGATGACGTGGCGCCGGAACGCCTCCGCCCCTCGGGCGTTCACGATCTTCACCACGCGCTGGTAGAAGGTCGCGGAGAGCCCGGAGGGGAAGACGCGCGTGACCTTGAGCTCGCCGAGGACGATCGCGTCGTCGTCGGCGGCGGGCGCCGGGGCCTTGGCGGCGAGCGCGCGCGCGTCGAGCAGGTAGGGCGTCTCGAAGCGCTCGCGGGCGGGCTCGAGGCTGCGCACGAGCTCCTTCAGCTCGGGCGACTGCGGCCGGAGCTCGAGCGCGGCGTGCAGGTCCACGAGGGCGTCCTGGGCGCGCCCGGCGGCGAGCCGCGAGCGCCCGCGGCGCTCGAGCGCGTCGGCGTCGTCCGGCGCGACGCGCAGCGCGGCGGCGTACGCCGCCTCGGCCTCCTCGGCGTGGCCGTTCGCGGCGAGGAGATCGGCGAGCCGCAGCCGCTGCTCGCCGTCCGCCGGGTCGAGCCGGAGCCCCTCCGCGAGGAGCGCCCCCGCTCCCGCCACGTCGCCCTGCTCCACGAGGAGGTGCGCGAGCGCGCCGCGCGCCTCGGCGTCGTCGAGCCGGAGCGCGAGCAGCGTGCGGTAGCGTGACACCGCCTCGGCGTTGCGGCTCAGGCGACCCGCCGCGCGCGCGGCAGCCCGCACCGCGGCGGGGGTGGTCGGGAACGCGTCCGCCGCCTCGGCGGCGGCGCGCACCGCGCCCACCTCCAGGCCGGCCCGGTCGAGCGCCTCGGCACGATCGACGCGCGGGGCCGCCCAGCGCGGGGCGAGCGCGATGGCGCGGTCGAGGAGCCGCACCGCCGCGTGCGGCCGGCCCTGATCGAGCTCCTCGCGGGCGAGCGCGGCGAGCGCACGCGGATCGTCGGGCCGCGCCGCGAGCGCCGCCTCGACGAGGCTCCTGCGCCGCGCGTGGTCCTCCTCGAGCGAGGCCGCGACGAGCTGCACCGCGGCGTCGCGCGGCGCGAGCTCTGCCGCGCGGCGCGCCTCGACGGCGGGCCGGCGCTCCTCGAAGTCCGCCGCCTGCCGCTCCGCGAGCGCGAGGGCGAGATCCCGCCGCGCCGCGGCCTCGGCGCGCGCGCCCTTCGCGGCGTGCGCGATGGCCTCGAGCCGCTTCACCGCGTCGGCGATCGGCGCCGGCCTCGCGCCAGCCTCGGGCGCGGGAGCGCCGGGCGAGCCGGTCGCGAACGCGCGACCCTCGCCGTGCTCGTCGGCGAGCCGGAGGAAGAAGCCCATCCGCCCCCCCTGGTGGCAGAGCTTCACCAGGATCCGGTTCGTGCCGCGCCTGAGCGTCACCATCGCACCGCGCTGGTCGAGGCGCGCCGGATGGTAGCCGGGATCGGAGAGCGCCACCGCGCCGTTCACCCACACCTGCGAGGCGCCGCTCGCGCCGAGCCACAGCGCGACCCGCTCGTCGCGCGGCGCCTCCACGAGCGCGAGCGCGTAGGCGACCACCTCGCGCGCCGGACGCAGCGCCGCGCCCAGATCGACGAAGCCGTGCACCACCGCCTCGTCGGGCAGGGGCCGCCAGGCCACCTCACCGAGCTTCCCCTCGTAGCGCGCGGCGAGATCGGGCGACTTCTCCGGCGGGTACGCGGTCTCGAGCCCGCGCTTCCCCTCGTCGTCGAACGGGCCGACGAGCTGCCAGCGCGTCACGAACCCGAGCCGGCGCACCTGGGCGGCGCTGCGCTGGAGGTTCCCGCGCGAGCGCTCGAGGCCGGCGAGCCTCTGGCGCGCGAGCGCGCGGACCTCGGGATCGGCGGCGCGATCCTCGATCGCCGCGGCGTAGGCGACGGCGAGGGGAGCGAGCTCCGGAGCCTCGTCCTCCAGCGCCTCGAGCTCGGCGAGCGCGACGATCCCGCGCGGCCCGCGCCGGTCGCGCGCGAGCGCCGCGGCGGCATCCGCGCGGAGCGCCGCCCCCGGATCCGCGGCCTTGGCGCCGGGCGGCCCTCCGGCAGCGCGGGCGGCGGGGAGCGGAGCGACGAGCGCGAGTGCGAGCAGGGCGGCGAGGGGGCGAGGCATCCCGCGCAGTGTAACCGCGGGGGGACGCGGGGCATGCCGATTCCGGAAGGCGATCCCCCGACGCGACGTCGAAACTTCGACGTCGACCGGCCCCAGCTCGCCCCGACCGCGACCGCGACCTCCGCCCCCGCCTCCGCCCCTAGTCCGCCCTCGCGAGCGCGAGGACGACGACCGACCGCGCGCCCGCGCCCTTGAGCGCGCGCGCCGCCGCGTCGGCGGTGGCGCCGGTGGTGACGACGTCGTCGACGAGCACGACGTCCCTTCCGGCGAGCTCGGCGGGCCTCGCCGCGCTGAACGCGCCCGCCACGTTGCGGTTCCGCTCGGCGCGCGTCCTTCCCACCTGCGGCGGCGTCTCGCGGGTCCGCAGGAGCGCGCCGCGGAGGCGTCGGTCGCGGGCGCCGGCGGCGCGGGCGAGCGCGTCGGCGAGCAGCGCGGCCTGGTCGTAGCCGCGCGCGATGCGCCGCCCGCGAGCGAGCGGCACTGAGACGACGAGCGCGCCGGGTGGGAGCGGGGCGGCGCGCGCGAGCCACGCGCCGAGCGGGCGCGCGAGCGCGGGCCGCCCCCCGTACTTGAAGGCGTGGATCGCGTCGGCGAGCGGCCCGCCGAAGAGCCCGCCCGCGCGGACGGCGTCGAACGCGGGCGGGTCGGCGCGACAGGCGCCGCAGAGCGGGTCCGGGCCGGGGAGGCCGCAGCGAAGGCAGCCCTCCGGGACGGGATCGACGGCCTCCCCGCACACCGGGCAGAACGGCTCGGCGGCGACCGCGCCTCCGCAGGCGGCGCAGCGCGGAGGGTAGACGAGCTCGAGGAGCGCCGTGGCGACGCCGCGGAGCGCGGCGGCGACCCGGAAGCGCCCGTCGCTCGACCCCTCCCCGCTCATCGCAGGAGGAGCCCGAGCCCCTTCATCTCCTTCGGCTGCGGGAGCCCCATCACCTGCAGCGCGGTCGGGGCGACGTCGGCGAGCACGCCCTTCGCCCGGAGCTTCGCGCCGCGGAAGTCGGGGTCGGCGAGGATGAACGGCACCGGGTTGAGCGTGTGGGCGGTGTGCGGCTCCCCGGTCTGCGGGTCGGTCATCAGCTCGCAGTTGCCGTGGTCCGCCGTGACGATCATCGCCATCCGCTGCGCCTTCGCCGCCTGCCACAACCGGCCGAGGCACTCGTCGACGACCTTCACCGCCTTCACCGCGGCGTCGAGGATCCCGGTGTGCCCGACCATGTCCGGGTTCGCGTAGTTCACGAGCGCGAAGCCGTACTTGCCGGTGCCGAGCGCCGCCACGAGCTTGTCCGTCACCTCGCGCGCGCTCATCTCCGGCTTCTCGTCGTAGGTCTTCACGTCGCGAGGGCTCGGCACGAGGATCCGGTCCTCGCCCGGGTAGACCGTCTCCCGCCCGCCGTTGAAGAAGAAGGTGACGTGCGCGTACTTCTCGGTCTCCGCGCAGCGGAGCTGCGCGAGCCCGGCGTGCGAGACGATCTCGGGGAAGATCTCGGTGAGGTCCTGCGGCGCATAGGCGACCGGGTGAGGGAACGTCTTGTCGTACTCGGTCATGCACACGTAGGCGGAGAGCCGGAGGGCCGGGCCGCGGTCGAACTCCTTGAAGCCCTCGCCGGCGAGCGCGCGGGTGATCTCGCGCGCGCGGTCCGCCCGGAAGTTGAAGAATAGGATCGCGTCGCCGTCGCGCACCGCGCCGACGGGCTTGCCGTCGCCGTTCACGACCACGGTGGGCTTCACGAACTCGTCGGTCTCGCCGCGGCCGTAGGCCGCCTCCATCGCGGCGACGCCGCTCCCCGCGCGCTGGCCCTCGCCCTTCACCAGCGCCCGGTAGGCGAGCTCCACGCGATCCCAGCGCTTGTCGCGGTCCATCGCGTAGTAGCGCCCGGAGACCGTCGCGACCTTGCCGTAGCCGGTGTCGCGCAGCCGCTTCTCGAGGCGGGCCATGTACTCGAGGCCGCTCTTCGGCGGGGTGTCGCGCCCGTCCATGAACGCGTGGACGAAGGTCTGCGGCACGCCCTCGCGGCGCGCGAGCTCGAGGAGCGCGAAGAGGTGCTCGATGTGGCTGTGCACCCCGCCGTCGGAGAGGAGGCCCATGAGGTGGAGCGCCGCGCCGTTCTCCTTGGCGCGCCGGCACGCCAGGAGGAGCGCGTCGTTCTTGAAGAACGACACGTCCTCGATCGCGCGGTTGATGCGCACGAGGTCCTGGTAGACGATCCGGCCCGCGCCGAGGTTCGTATGGCCCACCTCGGAGTTGCCCATCTGGCCCTCCGGGAGGCCGACCGAGAGCCCGCTCGTCTCGATGGCGGTGTGCGGGTACTCGCGGAGGAGGGCGTCCATGTTCGGGGTGCCCGCCACCGCGATGGCGTTCGCCTCGCGCTCGACGCGGAGGCCCCAGCCATCGAGGACGACGAGCAGGACGGGCTTCGGCTTCGTCACGGGTTCCTCCGGTCGGACGGCGTGTCGCGTGATGTTAGGGATGCGCCCAGGCGGCCACAAGGAAGAACGCCCCGCCGGCCGCGGGGAGCCGTGGCGGACGTGTATGACGGGCGCGAGGAGGCCCGCCGCAGGCCCGGGATCGTGCGCCGCAGCCCCTCACTTGTGGTACGGCTCGCCGCGGAGGATCGTCATCGCGCGGTAGAGCTGCTCCACGAGCACGAGCCGCGCGAGCCGGTGCGCGAGCGTCATGCGCGAGAGCGCGAGCGTCTCCTCGGCGCGCTCCAGCACCGCGCGGGAGAGGCCGTCCGAGCCGCCGATCACGAGCGCGACGTCCCGGCCGCCCTCGGTCCAGCGCCGCACCCGCTCCGCGAGCTGAACGCTCGTCCACTCCGCCCCGCGCTCGTCGAGCGCGACGACCCGCTCGCGCGGGCCGAGCTTCGCGAGGAGCGACACCGCCTCCTCCTCCTTCGCCTGGGCGGTCCCGGCGTGCTTGCGCGCCTCGGGGACCTCGACGAGCTCGAACCTCGCGTAGCGCCCGAGGCGCTTCGCGTACTCCTCGATCGCCGGCGCGTAGAGCCCGGAGCGATCCCTGCCGACGGCGACGACGCGGAGGCGCATGCGCGTGGAACCTTCAGGCGAGCGGAGCTGCCGCGCCGGGGCCGAGCGCGCGCGCGAGGGTCTCGTCGAGCTTCGCGAGGAGGTCGCGGTTCCCGTCCTGGTGGTACGCGGCGAGGCCGCGCTCGAGCTCGGGGAGGCGCGCGAGGAACCCGGCGAGCACGGCGTCGTCGATCGACCCGGCGGCGACGCCGTAGCCGAGCCGCTCGAGGTAGCGGGCGTTCAGGATCTGCTCGAACTGGCGCTTCACGGGGACGGCGAGCATGGGCTTGTGGAGATACACCGCCTCGCTCATGAGCGTGAAGGATCCGCCCGACACCACCGCGCCCGCCGTGCGCAGGTCCTCGATGAAGACCGGCTCGCTGAACGGCCGCCAGAGGAGGTTTCCGTCGCGCGCGTCGGCGACGAGGTCACGGCGGAGCCCGTAGACGCGGCACTCGCGGCCGGAGCGGCGCAGGACCTCGGGCAGCGCCTCGTTGGAGGTGGAGGTCTGGTAGACGAGGAGGTGCTCGCCGCGCTCGGGCCGGGAGGCGAGGATCTCGGGGCGGAGCACGGGCGGGTGCAGCGTCGTGCGCCGCTTGAGGCGCTCCGGCTGGAAGAACGTCGCGATGAGGTAGTGGAAGCAGCCCGGCAGCTTCGCCTTCACGACCGCCTTCGCGACGAGGTACTCGGCCTCGTGCCCGGCGATCACCTCCGGCGGGTGGTCGCCGCGGTTCACGATCTGGTTGTTGTCCACCGAGATGCACGGAATCCCGTGCATCCGCGCGAACAGGTGGCTCCAGCTCTCGAAGTCGGAGACGACCACGTCCGGCCGGAACTCCCGGGCGAGGTCGAAGTAGGCCTTCACGTTGCGCGGCCAGCCCCCGAGCGCCGCGCCCTTGACGTTCGCGAGGACGGTCCGGAAGTTCCGCACCTCGTTGTCCTCGTACACGATCGAGAGCCCCCAGATCTTGTTCACTCCCAGGCGAGCGCGCTCGAGCGACTTGAGGTACCCATGCGCGCGCCCGGAGACGACCACCTGGACGTCGTGGGAGCGCGACAGGTGGTCGATGACCACGCGCGAGCGGATCGCGTGCCCCATCCCCTCCCCGGCGACCCCGTAGAGGATGCGCGCCATACCGCGACTGTAGCGCGCCGCCGCAGGGCCGGCCCAAGGCCCGGCGGGGACACGCCCGGGCGGCGCGCGCTTCCGGAGGGGGCGCGGGGCGGGTACCCTGCCCGCCGATGGACGCTTCCGAGCTGCCGGCCAGCGGCACGCGCGCCGCCGGGCTCGGCGCGACCCTGCGCGCGCTCGTCGCGCTCGCCTGGCCCATCGTCATCTCCCGCGCCACCCAGGCGGTCGTCGGCATCGCCGACGCGGTGATGGTCGCGCACCTCGGCGAGGCGGCGCTCGCGGCGACGACCACCGGCGCGACGAACGCGCTGTGCGTCTTCATCCTGCCGATGGGGATCGTCTTCATCGTCCAGAGCTTCTCCGCGCAGCTCTTCGGGCGGGGGGATCTCGCGGGCGCGCGCCGGTTCGGCTGGTACGGCCTCGCCGTCGCGGCGGGGGCGCAGGCGCTCGGGATCCTCGGCGCGGCCGCGGCGCCGCACGTCGTCGCCCGCTTCGCCTACGCCCCGGACGTGCGCGCGCTCATGAGCGACTACCTCCAGCTCCGGCTCCTCTCCGCGGGCGCCGCGGTCGGGATGGAGGCGCTCGCGGGCTACTACGGCGGGGTGGGCGACACGCGACGACCCATGGTGGCGAACGTCGCGGCGATGGTGCTGAACGTCGCCGGCAACTGGCTCCTCATCGACGGCCACCTGGGGCTCCCCGCCCTCGGCGTCGCGGGCGCGGCCCTCGCGAGCACGCTCTCCACGGCGGTGGCGTTCCTCGGGCTCGCGGCGGGGTTCGTGCGGGACGGGCGCAGGATGGGGACGGGCCGGCTCCGCGCGAGCGAGCTCTGGCGCGTCCTCCGCTTCGGCGTGCCGTCGGGCCTCACCTGGTTCTTCGAGCTCCTCGCCTTCGTGTTCTTCGTGAACGTCGTCTTCGCCGGCCTCGGGACGACGCCGCTGGCGGCGATGATGGCCGTCCTCCAGGTGAACACGATCGCGTTCATGCCCTCGCTGGCCTTCGCCAGCGCGGGCGCGATCCTCGTCGGACAGGCGATCGGCGCCGCGCACAAGGACCGTGTCCCGCGCCTCCTGGCGGTCACGTTCGCGGTGGGCGCCACCTGGCAGCTCTTCGTGGGGCTGCTCTACCTCGTCGCCCCGGAGGTCATCCTCTCCCCCTTCGCGCCCGGCGCCAGCCCGGAAGGCGCCTTCCACGTGATCGGGCGGCGCGTGCTCTTGCTGGCTGCGGCGTGGCAGCTCTTCGACGCCGCCGCCATGGTGCTCGGGGAGGGGCTCCGCGCGGCGGGCGACACGGCGATCGTCATGTGGCTGCGCGTCGCGATCGGCTGGGCGGTGTTCGTGCCGGGGAGCTGGATCTCGGTGCGCTGGCTCGGGGCCGGCGAGGCGGTCGCGGTCGGCTGGCTCGTGCTCTACCTCGCGCTCCTCGCGCTCGTGCTCTGGCTGCGCTTCCGCGCGGGCGCCTGGCGCCGGATCGAGCTCGTGCCCGAGCAGCCCTGAGCGGCGCGCCCGGGCGGCGTCAGCGCTCGCACCGCGGGGGCGCGTCCGCGGCGGCCTCGGTCGCGTCGCGCGGGATTGTGAGCCCGAGCGCGCCCGCGTCCACGGGAACGCCGCGCTCGAGGTCGATCACCCGCACGGCCGCGAGCGCGCCGTCGGCGCCGAACAGGTGCTCGACCCGGAGATGGTGGCCGGCGACGTGCCCCTCCCGGACGTACTTCACGGTCCGGCCCTGCGCGTCGCGCTCCACCTTGCGCCAGGACTCCCCCTCGCAGCCGGGGAAGGTGCGGACCTCGCCGGAGAGCGAGCCCGCGGCGCGGAGCGACGCGTAGCGTGCGAGCGCCGCCTCCGGGTGACCCGACCTCGGGCCCGCCTCCGCCACCTTCGCAGCGGACTGCGGCGCCGGCGCGGGGGCCGCGGCGGCGGCAGGGGCGCCCGCGCTCCGCGAGCGCGGCGCGGCGAGCGCGACCTGGGGCGGCGGCTC
>NZ_JALCYY010000069.1 GCF_022690685.1 Anaeromyxobacter terrae
CGCGCCCTGCCTCCCGGGGAGCGCGACATCGCCGATCAGCTCACACAGGTGGTGAATCGGCTGCTCGTGTGGGACCTCCAGGTCGCGCGCGACGGCAGGAAGGGCGACCGGCTCGACATCCTCTACACACCGTCGGCGCCCGTGGCTCCTGGCCTCCCGCCGGCCGCCGAGCCGGTCGTCGAGGCGGTCCGCTACGTCTCGCAGAAGCTCGGGAAGGCGTTCTCGGTCTACCGCTTCCAGGCCGAGGGGGCGCGCTACGCCCGGTATTACCGGGAGGACGGCACCGAGCTCGAGGAGCACATCGTCGACGCGCCCATCGGCGAGTACGAGCAGGTGACGTCGCTCCTGCGCGACGGCCGCCGCCACAAGGGCGTCGACTACAAGGCGCCGGTCGGCTCGCCCGTGTTCGCGCCGTTCGAGGGCGTGATCCAGCGGCGGAACTGGAACTTCCGCGGGAACGGCAACTGCCTCGACATCCTCGATGCGGCGAGCGGGCGCCATGCGATCTTCCTGCACCTCGAGGTGCTGCCCAAGGAGATGATCGCGGGGCGCCGCGTGAAGAAGGGCGAGCAGATCGCGCTCTCCGGCAACAGCGGCCACTCGTTCGCGCCGCACCTGCACTACCAGCTCGAGGACGCGAGCGGGCGGGTGCTCGATCCCTTCGAGGTTCACAAGATCGAGCGGCGCGCGCTCGTCGCGAGCGCCCGGCCGGCCTTCGACGTCCGCCGCGGCGCGCTCGACTCCGCGCTCGGCGGCGCCGCGGTGGCTGCGCCCGGCGCGGTCGTCCCCGCGGTCCACACCGCCCCGGCACCGTAGACTCGCTGACCGCTGACCTGCGGCGCCGCTCGCGCGCGCCGGGGTCCGGGGGCGTGCAGTCTGGATCCCTCGGCAAACGTAGCGAGCTGCGGCGGAGCGAGCCGGGGGGTCCGGGGGGCGCGCATTCGGACCCATCGGCAAACGTAGCGAGCGCGGCCGCAGCCGGCTGAGGCTGCGGCGGAGCGAGCCGGGGGGTCCGGGGGGGCGCGCAGTCGGCGCCCCCCGGTAAGAAAAGAGCCGCCTCTCGCGAGGCGGCTCTTCGTGTTTCACGAGGCTGCGCGGTCGCTAGACCTTCCGGCCGCCCTCAGCCGCCCACTTCTCGAGCATGTCCGTCGTGACCGACTTCGGGCGCTCGATGGCGTAGCCGAGGCCGCGGTCCCACGTGATGTTCGCGAGGACGCCGAGCGCGCGGCCGACGCCGAAGAGGACGGTGTAGAAGTCCTCCTCCACCAGGCCGTAGTGCACCTGGATGACGCCCGAGTGCGCGTCGACGTTCGGCCACGGGTTCTTCGTCTTCCCGTGCTCCGTGAGGACGCCCGGCGCCACCTCGTAGATCATGTTCACGAGCTGGAAGAGCGGATCGTTCGGCAGGTGCTTCTTCGAGAACTCGTTCTGCGCGACGTAGCGCGGGTCGGTCTTGCGGAGCACCGCGTGACCGTAGCCCGGGATCACCTGGCCCGAGTTGAGCGTGTCCCAGAGGAACTGCTTCAGCTGCTCCTTGGTCGGGACCTGGTTGTTCAGCTTCTTCATCGTGTTCTTGATCCAGCCGAGCACCTCCTGGTTCGCGAGGCCGTGGAGCGGTCCGGCGAGGCCGTTGATGCCGGCGGAGAGCGACAGGTACGCGTCGCTGAGCGCCGAGGCCACCAGGTGCGTCGTGTGGGCCGACACGTTCCCCGACTCGTGATCCGAGTGGAGGATGAAGTACATGCGGGCCACGTCGTCGTACGGATCGGCGATCCCCATCATGTGGGCGAAGTTGCCGCCCCAGTCGAGCTTCGGGTCCGCCGGGATGAACGTGTCGCCCTTGTACTTCATGCGGTAGATGTACGCGGCGATCACGGGCAGCCGCGCGAGGATGTCCATCGAGTCCTCGTACATCGGCTCCCACATGTCGTTCTTCTTCATCGTCCCGGTCGCGTACTTCTTCGCGAACTTCGACTCGCGCTGCATCGCGATGATCGCGGCCGAGAACATCGTCATCGGGTGCGAGTCGCGCGGCATCGCGCGGAGCACGTCGAAGACGTACTGCGGGACCGTGGCACGGGCCTGCCAGTCCGCGACGATCTCGAGCGTCTCCTCCTTCGTCGGGATCTCACCGGTGAGGAGGAAGGAGAAGAAGCCCTCGACGTACGGCTGCTCCTTGCCCGGCACCTTGGGCAGCGCAGCGAACGTCTCCGGGATCGTCTTGCCGCGGAAGCGGATGCCTTCCTGCGGATCCAGGTACGAGATGTCCGTCACGAGGCAGCGCACGTCGCGCGCGCCGCCGATGGCCTGGCCGATCGTGACCTTGTCGATGACGATCTCGCCGAGCTCCTTGTTCAGCTTCTGGGTGCGCGGGCGGAATGCCTCGATCTTCGCCTTGAGCTTCTTCTTGAGCGTGGACTCAGCCATGTTCGACCCCAGCCATTTTTCTTGAAGAGGTTTGATCTGCAGAACGGGAGCGCGTTGAACCAAGGGCCGAATCCTACCCAGCGCCTTTTCACTTGAGCAAACCGGATCGGACGCAACTCGTGGAGCCGCCGGGTCTAGTTTCGACGCGGTCCACTGCCTCCCGCGCGCGGGCGCGCACCCGGGTGCCTACTCGCTCCGACAGGGCCTCGCCCGTCCCGGTGCGGTGGCCTGCCGCAAGCTACACGCTATCGAGGCCACGCGCGAGCGCGAGCGGTCGCTGACCTCCGCGCTGGGCTGGGAGACGGGCGCGCGCGGGCGGGGCGCGCGCCCGCCCGACGATCAGCTCCGCCCGGCGGCGAGCGCCGCGGCGACCTCGGCGGCGACGTTTCGCGAGGGGTGCTGCTCGTCGGCGGCCTCGGAGGACGCGAGCTCCGCCTCGACGGGCTCGGGGATCGGCGTGGGCGTCGCGCGGCCGGGCTTCTCTGCGCCAGCGCCGGAGCGGCAGGTCCGGCACCAGGGCTGGTTGCGGATCGCGCCGTCCGCCATCTTGCGGAGCCCGAACTGCGCGAGGGGCCGCATCTTGTGGCACTTCAGGCACATGAGGGTGATGAACACCTCGTTGCCGTCGGCGTCGTAGACCGACGAGCGGCGCCGCTTCGGCTTCGCGGCGGCCGGCGCGACGCGCTTCGCGACGGGGCCAGCCTTCTCGAGCTCGCCCTTCGCGATCGCGGGCGCCAACATGACCTTCACGGCCATCTGTCCAGGACCTCCTGCTGACGGGGTGCCGGCCATCCGGGACGGCCGGCGGACCGTAGCGAACCCCTCTGACAGCGCGCGCCAAGACTGGACCGGCGCGGCGCCGGGTGCGAGCATTCGAGGAGGGGAAGGGGAGTTGGAACAGCACAGCTCGGAGTATCGGACCGTCGCGGTGTTCGGAAGCCTCGCCGAAGCGGAGCTCGTCCGCGGGATGCTCGAGGCCGATGGGATCGCCGCCGCGGTGCTGGAAGGGACCGACGCGGCGCTCTTGCCGGGCGCCGGCCGCGCGATTCGTGTCCTCGTCCCGGCCCACGATCTCCCTCGCTCGCGAGAGCTCCTCGCGAGCCCCGGCGTCGGGATGTCCCCGACCGACGCCGAGGATGAGCTCGTCGCCCCGGCGCCGGAGATCGCGCGGTCCTGGTCCGTCGGCTGGGTGGCGCTGCTCATCGCGGTCGCGCTCGTCGCCCTCTCCCTCGCGCTGTGATGGAGCAGAGGTGTGCGCCGGGGCCCCCCCATCGGGAGCGCGCGACCGCCTGCTCGCACACATGGCGCCCATCCCGGACCGACCCTAGCTTCCCGCCAGGGTTTCGATGGATGCACCGAAGGACATCCCCGTGCTCGATGGCAGGGTCGTGGCCCGGATGCGCCGGATGTCGCAAGTCGCTGCGGCGCTCGCGGGCGCCATCGGGACTGCGTCCCTCGCGAGCCACCCCCTCGACATCCCCTGGCTCCGCACGCTCGGCAGGGGGATCGAGGTCCAGCCGAACACGGCGGCGGGGATCGTGGCGGCGGCCGTCGCGCTCTCGCTCGCGGGGCTCGGCGCGCGCTCGGCGCGGATCGCCTCGCGCGTCATCGGCGTGCTCGTCGCGGCGCTGGGCGCCGCCACGCTCGTCGAGCACCTCGCCCACGTGGACCTCCACATCGATCGGCTCCTCGTCCCCCACCTCGGCCTCACCGCCGCGGTCACGCTCCCCGGCCGGCCCGGGCCCCCGGCCGCGCTGAGCTTCCTCCTCGCGGGCGCGGTGCTCCTCGGCCTCGATGCGCGGGGCCGCGGCGCGCGGCTCGCCCAGGGACTCGCCATCGCCGCGATGGCCATCGCGCTCCTCGGGGTCGTCGGCCACGCCTACGACGTCTCGCTGCTCTACCGCGAGGCCACGGTGACCGGGGTCGCCTTCCCCACCGCGATCGCGCTCCTCGCGCTCGACGTGGGCCTCCTCTGCGCGCGGCCGGACCGCGGCTTCGTCGCGAACCTCGCCTCGACCGGCGCGGGGAGCGCGCTCGCGCGCCGGCTGCTCGTCTACGTCATGCTCCTCCCCCTGCTGCTCGGCGGGCTCGCCCTCGCGGCGACGGGCACCTCGGGCGGGGGGGCGCTCGCCGTCTCGCTCCTCGTCGTCGTGCTCTCGCTGCTGTTCGTCGTGCTGGTGCTCCGGGACGCGGTCGCGATCGATCGGATGGAGCTCGCGAAGCTCCGCGCGCAGGAGGCGCACGCGGCCTCGCGCGAGGAGCTCGCTCACGCGCTGCGGCGCGAGCAGGACGCGCGCGCGCACGCCGAGGCCGCGAGCCGCTCGAAGGACGAGTTCCTCGCCACGCTCTCGCACGAGCTGCGCACGCCGCTGAACGCGATCCTCGGCTGGTCCGGCCTGCTGCGCGACGCGGGCGGCGATCCCGAGCGGCTCGCCCGCGGCCTCGCGGTCATCGAGCGGAACGGCCGCACGCTCGCGCAGCTCGTGTCGGACCTGCTCGACATGTCGCGGATCGCGGCCGGGAAGATCGAGGTCGGACACGCGGACGTCGACCTGCTCGCGGTGGTGGACGACGCGGTCGAGGCGGTCCGGGCCACGGCGCGGGCGAAGGGCGTCGCGCTGTCCCGCACCGCAGGCCCGGAGCTGCCCCGCGTCGTCGGCGACGCGGCGCGCCTCCGCCAGGTCGCGTGGAACCTCGTGTCGAACGCGGTGAAGTTCACCCCGCCGTCCGGCAGCGTCGACGTGCGCCTCGCCGCGTCGCGCGGCGGGGCGTTGCTCGAGGTGAAGGACACCGGCGTCGGAATGTCGCGCGACTTCCTCCAGGTCGTGTTCGATCCTTTCGTTCACGCCGAGGGGGCGTCGGTGCGGCGCCACGGCGGGCTCGGGCTCGGGCTCGCGATCACGAGGCAGCTCGTCGCGCTCCACGGCGGGACCATCGAGGCGGAGAGCGACGGGCCGGGCCGCGGCGCCACCTTCCGCGTCGTGCTCCCACCGGTCGCGCGCGCCCCCGCGGTGGCGCCGGCCGCGGTGAGCGCCCGGCCCGACCTGGGTGGCGCGCGCGTGCTCGTCGTGGACGACGAGGCGGACTCGCGCGACGTGCTGCTCCAGCTGCTCGCCTCATGGGGGGCGCGGCCCGAGGGCGCGGCCTCCGTCCGCGAGGCGCTCGACGCGGTCGCCCGGGAGCGCCCGGACCTCATCGTGTCGGACATCGCCATGCCGGGAGAGGACGGCTTCACGTTCGCGCACGAGCTGCGGCGCCTCGAGGAGGCGCGCGGCGAGCGGCGGGTGGCGATCGCGGCGCTCACCGCCTTCGCGCGTCCCGAGGATCGGCAGCGGGCGCTCCAGGCCGGGTTCGACGCGCACCTCGCGAAGCCGGTCGATCCCGCGACGCTGCACGCGACGATCGCCGGCCTCCTGCGCGAGGCCCGCGGCGCGCCTGGCCCGGCCGGCGCGCGCGCCGCGCAGGGCGGAGGGACGACCCCCGACGCGGAGCCGCCGCCGACCGGCGGCGAGGGCGCGCGCGTCGCGGGCTGAGCAGCCGAGGACCGCGGTCAGCCGTCGGCGGGGCGGGGGCACAGCGCTCGACCGGTTCGTGGTCATGACCCCGCGAGCGAAGCGAGCGCGCCGGGGCGCCGACGCGTTCGCGGCGAAGCCGCCACGCGTTGGCGCACGGGACCCGGCGAGCAGGGGTGGGGCCCCGACGACCGCGGTCAGCCGTCGGCGGGGCGGGGGCGCAGCCCCCGCTCAAAGTCTCGCGCCGACGTACACCACGACCTGCAGCAGGCCCGTGAAGGCGACCAGCGCGGCTGCGGACACGGCGCTCTTCGCCGTGGCGCGCAGCCAGCCGATGATCCCCGGCAGCGCGAGCGCGAGGGCGAGCACGAGCCCGAGCGGCAGCCCGCTCACCGCGATGTGCAGGTAGCCGAGCGCGATGGCGGTCTCGACGGCGGCCGCGACGAGCGCGATCACCGGGAGCACCCGCTGAGCCGAGGAGGCCACGAGCAGGACGGAGGCGGCGAGGGCCGAGACGGCGAGGGCGACGTGGAGCGTCATGCTCGCCGCTTCTACGCCGGCTCGCCGCCGTCGCGCAAGGACGAGGCCGCGCCGCGGCGCGGCGCGCACATTGTGCTCTGCGGAAGGACGATCGGCGTTCAGGCCCGCGCCACGATCTGCCGGAGCACGTACGGCATGATGCCGCCGTGCCGGTAGTACTCGGCCTCGATCGGCGTGTCGATCCGCACGACGAGCTCGACCGAGTCCCTGCGCCCGTCCTTGCGGTGCACGACGAGCGTCGCCTTCTGGCGCGGGGTGAGCCTCCCGGCCACGCCGACGAGATCGAACGTCTCGCTGCCGTCGAGCCCGAGCGTCTGCGCCGAGACGCCCTCCGGGAGCTGGCAGGGGAGGACGCCCATGCCGACGAGGTTCGAGCGGTGGATGCGCTCGAAGGAGCGCGCCACGACGAAGCGCACACCGAGGAGCGCCGTCCCCTTCGCCGCCCAGTCGCGCGAGCTGCCGGTCCCGTACTCCAGGCCGGCGATGATCGCGAGCGGGATCCCGTCGCGCGCGTACTCGAGCGCGGCGTCGTGGATCGAGAGTCGGCGGCCGGTGGGCTGGTGGACGGTGATCCCGCCCTCGACGCCCGGCACCATGAGGTTCTTGATGCGCACGTTCGCGAACGTGCCGCGCACCATCACGTGGTGGTTCCCGCGCCGCGCGCCGTAGCTGTTGAAGTCGCGCACGGAGATGCCGAGCGCCTGCAGGTACATCCCGGCGGGCGACGAGGGCTTGATCGACCCCGCCGGGCTGATGTGGTCCGTCGTGACCGAGTCTCCGAAGATCGCGAGGGCGCGGGCGTGGAGCACGTCCTTCGGCTCGGAGGGCGTCGCCGGGAACGGCGTGAAGTACGGGGGCTCCTGGATGTAGGTCGACTGGGGGTCCCAGTCGTACAGCTTGCCACCGCGAAGAGGCAGCGTGTTCCAGCGCGCGTTCTCGTTGAAGCCGCCGTAGTAGTTCTTCCGGTACTCCTCGGGGTCCGCCGCGGCGGGCCTGAGGGCGTCGATCTCCGCCGCCGTCGGCCAGACGTCGCGCAGGAACACGGGCCTGCCGTCCGCGCCGAGGCCGAGCGGCTCCTTCTCGAGGTCCACGTCGACGCGGCCCGCGATGGCGAAGGCGACGACGAGCGGGGGGCTCATGAGGAAGTTCGCCTTGATGCTCTGATGGACCCGCGCCTCGAAGTTGCGGTTCCCCGAGAGCACCGACGCGGCGACGACGTCGTGGTCGGTGACGACCTTCTCGATCCGCTCCTCCAGCGGGCCGGAGTTGCCGATGCAGGTGGTGCAGCCGTACCCGACGACCTGGAACCCGAGCCGGTCGAGGTAGGGCTGCAGCCCGGTCTCCTCGAGGTAGCGGGAGACGACGCGCGAGCCGGGGGCGAGCGAGGTCTTCACGTTCGCCTTCACCGAGAGCCCGCGCTCCACCGCCTTCTTCGCGAGGAGCCCCGCGGCCAGCATGACGCCGGGGTTCGAGGTGTTCGTGCAGGAGGTGATCGCGGCGATGAGGACGTCGCCGTGGCCGACCTCGACCGTGCCCGAGGCCTCCCGTCGCGGCGGGTTCGGGCCGGCGTCCGGCGTGGGCCGGTTGTCGATCATCTCGGTCTCGGTGAGGGTGCTCGTGTTCTTCTTCGCGCCGTCGGGGACGCTGTCGGAGTCCTGCAGGCCACCGCCGCCCGTGGAGGCCGGCGCGCCGTCGGGCGAGCGGTAGCGCTGGCCGAGCTCCTCGGCGGGCTTTCCGTAGCCGGTCGCGTCCTTGCGGGTGAAGAGGTCCTGGAAGGTGCGCTTGAGCGCGCCGAGCTCGATCCGGTCCTGCGGCCGCTTCGGCCCGGCGACCGCCGCGCCCACGCTCGCGAGATCGAGCTCCACGATCTCGCTGTAGTCGACCTCGCCGGCCCGCGGGATGCGCAGGAGCCCCTGCGCCGAGTAGTAGGCGCGGAACGCGTCCACGAGCTCCTTCGGCCGCCCCGTCTGCTCGAGGTAGCGGGTCGAGCGCTCGTCGGGCGGGAAGAAGCCCACCGTCGCGCCGTACTCGGGGGCCATGTTCGAGAGGGTGGCCCGCTCCTGGACCGGCAGGCTCGCCGCGCCCTCGCCGAAGAACTCGACGAACTTCCCCACCACCCTGGCCTTGCGCAGGATCTCGGTGACGCGCAGCACGAGGTCCGTGCCGGTCACGCCCTCGCGCAGCGCGCCGGAGAGGTGCACGCCGACGACGTCGGGGGTGAGGAAGTAGGTCGGCTGGCCCAGCATCGCCGCCTCGGCCTCGATGCCGCCGACGCCCCACGCCACGAGCCCGAGCCCGTTCACCATCGGCGTGTGCGAGTCGGTGCCGACGAGGGTGTCCGGATAGTACACGCCGCCCTGCTCGAGCACCCCGCGGGCGAGGAACTCGAGGTTCACCTGGTGGCAGATGCCGATGCCGGGCGGGACGATGCGCAGCTCCTCGAACGCCTGCGTGCCCCACTTCAGGAACTCGTAGCGCGGCAGGTTGCGGTCGAACTCGAGCTCCATGTTGTAGCGGAGCGCCTCGGGCGAGCCGAACGCGTCGACCTGCACGGAGTGGTCGACGACGAGATCGACCGGGACGAGTGGCTCGACCGCGAGCGGGTCCTTCGCGAGCCGCGCGACCGCCGCGCGCATCGCGGCGAGGTCGACGAGGAGCGGCACGCCGGTGAAGTCCTGGAGGAGCACCCGCGCGACGACGAACGGGATCTCCCGCGTGCGCTCGGCCCGGGGCTGCCAGCCGGCGAGGGCGCGCACGTCCTCCTCGGTGACCCGCACGCCGTCGACGTTCCGCGCGAGCGACTCGAGCACGATGCGGAGGGAGACCGGGAGGCGCGAGACGGGCCCGAAGCCCTTGCGCTCGAGCTCGGGGAGCGACACGAGGCGGCCGGTCCTGCCCGCCGCGATCTCGAAGGGGGTGACGACGCCGAGCCGGTTGTCGTTCATGGGGATCCTCGCCTGAGGCTCGCGCGGCCGCCGGCGGAGCGGGCGCGAGCCGGAGGCCGGGGGCCGCGCCCTGGCGTCCCGCCGGTCTTTGGGTGAGCAACGTTCATATGCGCGCCCCGCCGCCCTTCAAGCGGCGTCTCGGGTGCTCCCCGGGGGTGCGCCCCGAGGCCGCAGACCGCGAGCGCGCTCCGCGCTAGAAATAACGACCCCGGAGGCCCGATGCCCGTCCCCTCGCAGCTCTACCGCCCGTCGCTCGCGTTGCTCACCGACTTCTACGAGCTGACCATGGCGTACGCCGCGTGGAAGAGCGGCCTCGAGCGGAAGGAGGCCTGCTTCACGCTCTCCTTCCGCAAGAACCCGTTCGCGGGCGGGTTCACCGTCGCGGCGGGGCTCGAGCACGTCGTCGACTTCGTCGAGCACCTCCGCTTCGACGCGGACGACCTCGCGTTCCTCGCCGACCAGCGCGGCGTCGACGGCGAGCCGCTCTTCGAGCGCGGGTTCCTCGAGGCGCTCGCGCGGCTCGAGGTGGACGTGGACGTGGACGCCGTGCCGGAGGGCACGGTCGTCTTCCCGTACGAGCCGCTCCTCCGCGTGGCCGGGCCCATCGTGCCCGCGATGATCCTCGAGACCGCGCTCCTCGCGATGGTGAACTTCCAGTCGCTCGTGGCGACCAAGGCCGCGCGCGTGTGCATCGCCGCGCGCGGCGAGCCGGTGCTCGAGTTCGGGCTGCGCCGCGCCCAGGGCATCGACGGCGGCCTGTCGGCGAGCCGCGCCGCCTACATCGGCGGCTGCTCCTCCACCTCCAACACGCTGGCGGGCCGCCTGTACGGCATCCCGGTGCGCGGCACGCACGCGCACAGCTGGGTCATGCTCTACGGGGACGAGCGCGAGGCGTTCATGGCCTACGCCCGCGCGCTGCCCGCGAACTGCGTGTTCCTCGTCGACACCTACGGGACGCTCTCCGGGATCGATCACGCCATCGAGGCGGGGCGCTGGCTGCGGACGCAGGGCAAGGAGATGGTCGGCATCCGGCTGGACTCCGGGGACCTCGCCTGGCTCTCGATCGAGGCCCGCAAGAAGCTCGACGAGGCCGGCTTTCCCAAGGCGGTCATCCTCGCCTCGAACGAGCTCGACGAGAACATCATCCAGAGCCTCAAGGACCAGGGCGCCACCATCGCCGTGTGGGGCGTCGGCACGCGCCTCGTGACCGGGATGGGCGACGGTGCGCTCGGTGGAGTCTACAAGCTCGGCGCGGTGCGCGACGGTCCGGCGGGGCCCTGGCTGCCGCGCGTGAAGGTGTCGGAGCAGACCGCGAAGACGAACGTCCCCGGCGTGCTGCAGATCCGCCGCTTCCTCCGCGGCGGTGAGTTCCTCGCCGACGCGGTCTACGAGGAGGGGCTCGGCCTGCCCGTGCCGGCCGTCATCCTCGACCCGCTCGATCCGCTCCGCCGCCGCGAGATCGAGGCCGACGTCGCGGGCGAGGACCTGCTCGTCCCGGTCTTCCGCCGCGGGCGCCGCGTGTACGACCCGCCGCCGCTCACCGAGCTCCGCGCGCGCACCGTCGCGCAGCTCGGCCGGTTCCACGCGGGCGTGAAGCGCTTCGTGAACCCGCACCAGTTCCCGGTCGGGCTCGAGCGCGGGCTCCACGAGCTGCGCGCGCGGCTCGTGCTCGAGGCGCGCGCGGCGCCGCGGTGAGCCGCGACCGGCGGGGCAGGCCCGGGCGAGGGATCGCCGCCCCGCGCTTGACGTGTCGCCCGCCGCCACATAGTCAACACCTCGCTTGAGCACGAGACGCGGCAGGACGCAGGAGACCCCGGGCCGGCGGTTCAAGACCGCCATCTACGGGCAGTTCGCGCGCGTCTCCAAGGCGCTCGCGAGCCCGCATCGGATCGAGCTCGTGGAGCTGCTCGCGCAGGGGCCGCGGACGGTGGAGGCGCTCGCCCGGCTCACGGACATGAGCCTCGCGAACACCTCGCAGCACCTCCAGGTGCTGCGCGCGGCCGGCCTCGTCGACGGCACGAAGGAGGGGCTGTTCGTCACCTACCGGGTCTCGGATCCCACGGTCCCCGCGCTACTCCTCGCGCTCCGCGGCGTCGCCGAGGCGCGGCTCGCGGAGGTCGAGCGGATCCAGCGGGAGTTCCTCGCGGAGCGGGACCTGCTGGAGGCCGTCGACGAGGTGGCCCTCCGCCGGCGCGTCCGTGCGGGCGAGGTGACGCTCCTCGACGTGCGCCCCCCGGAGGAGTTCGAGTCCGGCCACATCGCCGGAGCGGTGTCGGTCCCGCTGCCCGACCTCGCGAAGCGCCTCTCCGAGCTCCCCAGGGACAAGGACGTGGTGGCCTACTGCCGCGGGCCCTACTGCGTTCTCGCGGTGGAGGCGGTGGCGCTCCTCCGGCGCAGGGGGCTCAGGGCAGTCCGCCTCTCCGACGGCGTCCTCGACTGGGCCGCCCGGGGCCGCCGCGTCGAGCGCTCCGGTCGATCGTGACCGCGCCCACGCCGCTCTCCTACGAAGCCTGGCGACGGAGCATGCTCGGACGGATCACGGAGGCGGTCGAGCGGGAGGCGGTGATGGAGCTCTGCGGCGCGGTCGCCGGCGCGAGGGTCCTCGACGCCGGGTGCGGCGACGGCGCATACGCCGTCGCGCTGGCGCTGCGCGGGGCGCGGACGACCGGGGGTCGACCTCTCCTGCGCCGCCCTGGCGCGAGGCGTCGCGAACGCCCGGGGCGCCGGCGCCGCCGTCGGGTTCGCGGCAGGCGACGCCACCGCGCTGCCCCTCGCGACCGCTCGCTTCGAGCTCGTCGTCGCGGTGACCGCGCTCTGCTTCGTGCCGTCGCCCGTCGACGCGCTGCGGGAGCTCGCGCGCGTGCTCCGCCCGGGCGGCCGCCTCGTCCTCGGGGAGCTGGGCGCGGTCAGCGCGTGGGGCGTCTGGCGCCGAGTGCGCGGCTGGCTCGCCGCGTCGCCATGGAGGGACGCCCACCTCTGGACCGAGGCGTCGCTCGCGGCGCTCGTCGCGAGCGTGGGGCTCGTGCCGGTCAGGGCAAGGGGAGCGGCGTACTACCCGCCGTCCGGTCTCGCCGCCGCGGCGCTTCGCCCCCTGGACGCCTGGCTGGGCCGGGTGACCCGCGTCGGGGCCGCGTTCATCGCGCTCGAGGCGACGAAGCCCGAGCGCGCTTGACACCTCCGCCCGGATCGGCACGATCCGTTACTCAATGGACTACTTGAATACCGGAGAGGCGCGGTGTGCCCTCTGCGGCACCGCCGCGGGCACCTCGCCCTGCGCGGCGTGCCGCGAGCTCGATTACCGGGACGCCATCCGCGCCCACTGCACGAGGACCCGCTCCACGAGCCCCCTCGACATCGCCCGGACGATCATGTCGCACCCGCGCTTTCCGCTGGCGGGCCAGGCGCATCACCCGCTCGTCGCGGCGGCCCTCGTCACCGCCTGGGGCAACGCGACCGGCGCGGACGCCGGTGCGCGTCTCGACGCCGCGATCGAGAAGGCCGACTCGATCCCCGGCGGCTTCTGCGCGGGCTTCGGCGCGGACGCGGCCGCGATCGCGTGCGGCATCGCCGTGAGCACGATCGAAGGGACCACCATCAAGGCCGAGCATGCTGCCGGCCGGTCCCGGGCGCACGGGCTGACCGGCCAGGCGATGCTCCACATCGCGTCCGGCACCGGGAACAGGTGCTGCAAGCGCAGCGTGTACGGGGTGCTGGAGGTCGCGACGGCCTACTTCGACGCGGTGCTCGGCGTTCCGCTCGCGCCCTCCTCGGCGCCGATCGCGTGCCCTTTCGTCGACCGCAACAAGCTCTGCAACCGGGAGCGCTGCCGGTACCATCCCGCCGGCGCGAGCGGACACGCGGAGCGGGCGCGCCTCGTGGTGGTGCCGTAGCGGGGGTGCGGCATGGACCGCCGGATCCTCCCGCCTCGCTATCTCCGGGGCTTCGCCGCGGAGGGGCCACCCGCGGGGCCGTCGATCTGGGTCTATCGCCCGCAGATCGGCGAGTGGCGCCGCGTGAGCATCGAGGCCGAGCCGTGCGCGGAGAGGCACTTCAACGTCCCCCGCACCGCCGGAACGCCGGACGGTGGCCTCGAGCGGGAGCTGCTCGATGGGGAAGCTCCGGGGCTGGCGCACCTCGTCCGGGCCGCGCAGGAGAGGGTGAGCCCGAGCCCCGAGGAGCGGGGCGTGGCCGCGAGGTTCCTGGCGGTCCTCGGGGTCTCGCGCGCGCCGGGCGCGGAGGGCCTCGCCGCCGCCGAGGCCGAGGCCGGCGTGGCGTCGCTCGAGCGCGCGCTCTCCGAGATGGGCTGGGTGTTCTGGCGCGCCGAGGCGCCGGCCTACTTCATCACCTCGAGCGCGCCCCTTCGCGTCGCGTACCCCAAGGCCGAGGAGGGCTGGCTCGAGGGGATGGACGTTCGCTCTCCCGGGACGGAGATCACCCTGCCGCTCACGCCGCGGCTCGCGCTGCACGCCTCCTGGAAGCTCGGGGGCGAGCGCTGGCGCCCGGCGAGCGAGGACGTGCTGATGGAGGTGAACGGGCGCACCGCGCAGCGCGCCCGTGAGTTCCTCGCGGCGCCCTGGCCGGCGGTCCCCGGCTGACGCTGGACCTGCTGACCTCGGCGAGGTCGCGCGCACGACGTGGTGGGGCCACGTCACAGCATCTTCACCATCCGTATCGCATCCCAGCGCTGCCCGTCGCGGCGGGGATAGGCGCGGCGGAGCAGCCCGCGCTCCTCGAAGCCGTGCTTCCGGTAGAGCGCCACTGCCCCGGTGTTGTGCGGGAACACGTGCAGCACCACCTCCTGCGCGCCGACCTCACGGGCCCACGCGACGCACGCGTCGAGGAGCGCGTCGCCCACGCCGCGGCGGCGGTGGCCGGCGGCGACGAGCATCCCGAGCTCGGGCGAGGTGCGGCCCACCATCGCGGCGAGCCCGAGCGGCTCGGCGGCGCCCTCCTCCTCGGCGACGAGGAGCGTCCCCTCGCCGGTGTCGAGGAGCGCGCGCCAGCGGGCTCGGACCTCGCGGTGGTCGATGGGCGGCTCGGTCGCGAGCCAGCGACCCTCCGCAGCGACCGCATCGAAGAGGTCGATGCAGCGATCGAGATCGGCGTCGGTGAGGGGCCGGACGCGCACGCTCGAGGACGCTAGCACGCGTCGCGCATGTGCGCGCGCGGCGCACCTCTCATGGTCGGACCGTGGTCATGACGCCCCGAGCAAAGCGAGCGCGCCGGGGCGGGGGCGCAGCCCCCGTGAAGACGCCTTTGAGCTAGGGTAGAGCGGATGAGCACGCCGAACCCGTGGACCGTGGTGCAGGCCGCCGACTACGAGCGGCACATGGGGCCGGAGGGCCTCGACCAGCGGGCCCCGCTCGCGGCCGTCTTCCAGGAGGCGTACCTCGCGGCGCAGCCCGGCCGGCTCCTCGTGCTCGGCTGCGGGACCGGCAACGGCCTCGACCACGTCGACCCGTCCGTCACGTCGCGGATCGTCGGGGTGGACGTGAACCTGCAGCACCTCGGCATCGCCCGGCAGCGCTTCTTCCACCTGGGCCCGCGGCTCGAGCTCTACTGCGCGGAGGCGGAGAAGTTCCGTGCGGGGGCGGGCGCGTTCGACCTCGTGCACGTGCCGCTCCTCCTCGAGTACGTCTACCCGGAGGTGATCGTCCGGCGCGTGGCGGAGTGGCTCGCGGACGGTGGGAGCTGCGCGGTAGTGCTGGAGCTCCCCGGCGGTGAGGGACCGGCGGCCCCTTCGAAGCCGCTCCAGCTCATCGAGCGGGCGAAGAAGCTCGTCCCGCCCGAGGAGGTCGAGCAGCTCTTCGAGCACTACGGCATGCCGCTTCGCCGCGAGCGCACGGTTCCCCTCCCGCATGGGAGGAGCTTCTGGGTGGGCTCGTTCGGGCGCCCGCTGAAATAGGTCTCGCGGCCCCGGCGTAGGATCGGGCCGGAGGACACGAGACGATGCTCTGCCCGTACTGCCGCACCGAGAACGCCCCCGGCGCGACGCGCTGCGCCGCCTGCACGAGCTGGATGGTCGAGCGGCCGCCCGTGCGCGACTGGACGCGGGCGCGAGAGGGCCGGCTCATCGCCGGCGTCGCCCGCGGCCTCTCGAACCGCTTCGGGCTACCCTGCGCCGCCGTCCGGCTGGTGTTCCTGCTCTCGATCCTGTTCGGCGGCTGGGGCGTGCTCGCCTACGTCGCGCTCTGGATCGCGATGCCGCTCGAGCCCATCGCGCTCCTGCCGCCCGCGAACCTGGAGCGGCGCGAGCCGGCCACCGCGCAGCAGGGCTGACGGTCAGCCCAGCCTGCCGAGCAGCCGCAGCAGCCCGTCCAGGATCGTGATCGGGTGGGGCGGGCAGCCGGGGACGAACAGGTCCACCGGGACGCCCGCGAGCGCCGCCTCGGCCCCGCCGCTCACCACGGGACTCTCCCGGAACACGCCGCCCGAGATCGCGCACGCGCCGACCGCGATGACGAGCCGCGGGGCGGGCACCGCCTCGTAGGTCTTCCGGAGCGCGAGCCGCATGTTCTCGGAGACCGGGCCGGTCACGACGATCCCGTCGGCGTGGCGCGGCGAGGCGACGAACTGCACGCCGAAGCGGCCGAGGTCGAACTGGATGTTCCCGGTCGCGTTGAGCTCGGCCTCGCAGCCGGCGCAGCCCGCGGCCGACACCTGCCTGAGCTTCAGCGAGCGGCCGAAGACCCGGCGCATCTCCTCGTCGAGGGCCGCCGCGAGCACCGGCTCGTCGCCGCGGACGACGAGCGCCTCGCGCGCGCGCGCCGCGAGCCGGTGGTCGTCCGTGAAGCGGAGCGCGCCCGGCGGGCAGGCCGCGGCGCAGTCGCCGCAGAAGAGGCACCGCCCGAGGTCCACCGCCATCGAGGCCTTGCCGGGATCGAGGATCGCCTCGGTCGGGCAGCTCTCCGCGCACGCGGCGCAGCCGTCCGTGCAGCGCGCCGGATCGACGACGGGGCGCCCCCGGAACCGCGCCGGGAACTTCGGCGGGCCGTCGGGGAAGGCGACGGTCTGCCGGCCGTAGCCGAGCCTGAACTTGAGGATGTCGATCACAGGTCGTGCCCCGCGTAGGAGAGGTTGAAGCTCTTGTTGCAGAGCGGGAAGTCGGAGATCTGCCCGTCCCGGAGCGCCATCGCGAGCCCGAACCAGTTGTGGAACGAGGGGTCCTTCACCTTGTAGCGGGCGAGGCGCCCGCCCTCGTCGGTCACGGCGACGTGCGCGATCTCGCCCCGCCAGCCCTCCACCATCGAGACCACGAGCGACCGAGGCGCGAGCGGGCCGAGCGGCTCGCGCGCGCCGCCCTCGGGGAGGTTCTCGAGCTGGCCCGCGGCGAACGCCGCGCTCCGCTCGCCTTCGAGGAGCCGGATCCAGGCGCGCGCGAAGACGTCCCCGGTGTCCGCGGTGACCACCGGCACGTGGACGAACCGGTAGATGCCGAACGCGTGGTCGCGCCGCACGTCCCGATCGACGCCGCTCGCCCGCGCCGCAGGGCCGACGAGGCCGAGGGCGCGCGCCGTCTCGCGCGACACCGCGCCGGTCCCCTCGAGCCGCGCGCGCACCGACGGCGACTCGAAGAAGAGCCCGGCCGCGCGGCGCGCCTTCTCCCAGGCCCCGCGCACGCGCGCGGCGAGCGCCTGGGCCTCGGGGGCGCCGAGGTCGTGGCGGACGCCGCCCGGCACGAGCAGGCCGCGCCCGAAGCGGTTCCCGCAGATCTCCGCCGTCGCGTTCAGGAACTCGGCCCGGAGCGCGCCACAGTACGACGCGGTCGGGAGGAAGCCGACGTCCCCCGCGAGCGCGCCGAGATCGCCCACGTGGTTCGCGAGCCGCTCGAGCTCGAGGGCCACGCCGCGGAGCGCCATCGCCCGGGCGGGCGGGGGCCGCCCGGCGAGCGACTCGAGCGCCTTCACGTAGGCGAGCCCGTGGCCGACCGAGGTGTCGCCGGCGATCGACTCCGCGAGCGCGAGGGAGCGACGGTCGGGGCCGCCCTGGAGCAGCGGCTCGACGCCGCGGTGCTGGTAGCCGAGGACGATCTCGAGATGGAACACCTGCTCGCCGTGGCACTGGAAGCGGAAGTGGCCGGGCTCGATGATCCCGGCGTGCACGGGGCCGACGGCGACCTCGTGCACCTCCTCGCCCTCGACGGCGAAGAACGGGTACTCGCCCGGGATCGTCGCGCGGGGATCGCGCCGGCCGAACGCGTCGCGCACCGGACGCAGCGGCGGCTCGAACCGGAGCGGCTTCAGCCACGGGTGGCCCTCGGGGCGGACCCCGTACTGCTCCGCGATCTCGCGCTCGAAGCCCTGCGCGGCGGGGACCTCGGCGGAGAGCGCCGGGTACGCGCCGTCGACGAGGGTGGACAGGAGGGCGAGCCGCCCCTCCGGATCGTCGGCGAGCACGGCGGTCATGAGGACGCGGCCCTCGGCCGGGCGGCCGAAGAGGGCGGCGAGCCGGCCGCCGCCGGCGAGCGCCTCGAGGACGATCGCGCGGAAGCGCGAGATGGAGTGCACCGGCACGGCGCCGGCGTCCACCGCCTCGCCGTTCCACGTCTCGAGGAGGTCGCTCGCGCGGGGGCGCACGTCGTGAAGGGGTCCGGTCATGACTTTCAGTCCCAGCGGCCGCCGACGAGCTGGGCGGCGGCGCCGAAGAGGTCCCTGAGCCCCTGCGGCAGGAAGAGCCCGAGCAGGAGGACGAGCACCATGAGGGCGAGGGGCGGCGCAGCGGTGAGCCAGCTGTCGCCCGTGTCGGGCACGCGCGGGGCGTCCCCCGGGTCGCCCTGCACGACCGCGAGGACGGTCGTCGCCATGCCCACGAAGATCACCGCGAGGAGCGCGAGGAAGAGCCCGCCCACGAGGAAGCGGCCCGCCCCGAAGGCGCCGTTCAGGATCGCGAACTCGCTGAAGAACGGGGAGAAGGGCGGGGAGCCCGTGATGGCGAGGAACCCGGCCAGGAAGAGCGGCCCGGACACCGGGAGCCGGCGCGCCGCGCCGCGGACCTCGTCCGTCGTCTTCGCGCCGAACGCGCGGTGGATGTTGCCCGCGGAGAGGAAGAGGACGCCCTTCGTGAGCCCGTTGTTCATCGAGTGGAAGAACGCGCCGCCCGCCGCGCCGCCGCCGAGCCCGATGCCCAGGGCGAGGATGCCCATGTGCTCCACGCTCGAGTACGCGAGCATCCGCTTGAAGTCGCGCTGGCCGACCACGAACACCGCCGCGAGCGCGATGGAGAGGAGGCCGAGCCCGACGAGCGCGTCGCGCGCGAACGCCTCGTCGCCGGCGGCGCGGGTGACCTGGAAGACGCGGGCGATCGACAGGAACGCGAAGTTCGTGAGCCCGCCGGCGAGGAGCGCGCCGAGGAGCCCGGGCGCCTCGCCGTAGGCGTCGGGCTTCCAGGAGTGGAGGGGCGCGAGGCCCATCTTCGTCCCGTAGCCGACGAGGAGCAGGACGAACGCGGCGCGCACCCACGGCCGCGACAGCGCCGGCCCGGCGGCGATGAGATCGTCGAGGAGGAGCGAGCGCGGGCCGCCGGGCGCGGCGCCGGACAGCGCGAGGAAGAACGTGCCGAGGAGCGCGAGCGCGATGCCGAGCGAGCAGATGAGGAGGTACTTCCAGGTCGCCTCGAGCGACCGCGCGTTGTGGTTGAAGTAGATGAGCGGCGCGCTCGCGAGCGTGGTCGCCTCGATGGCCACCCACGACAGGCCGAGGTGTTGCGAGAGCGCGACGGTGGTCATCGCGGCGAGGAGGAGCAGGAGCCCGCCCACGAAGACCCGGTTGTCGCGGTCCTTGCGCCGGGCGAGGTAGCCCTGCGCGTAGATCGCGGCCGCGAGGAAGAGGACGGTCGTGGTGAGGAGCGTCACCTTCGCCATCGGGTCGAAGGCGAGCCAGGCTCCCGCGCGGGGGGGCGGCGGCGACGCGAAGAGGGCCGCGACCCCGGCGGCGTGGAGGAGCGCGCCCGCGAGGAGCACCAGGGGCCGCCGGCGGTTCGACGGGACCGCGAGCGCGGCGGGGGCGAGCACGAGCGGGGCGAGGATGACGAAGAGCATGGGCGCGCCCTAGTCCTTCAGCGCCGAGAGCTTCTCGGTGTCGAGCGAGGAGAACTCCCGGTTGATGTGGAACATGACGATGCCCATCACGAACACCGCCGCGAACAGGTCGAGGAGGACGCCGGCCTCGACCATCACCGGCATGACGTCGGAGAGCAGCAGGCCGAAGACGTAGACGCCGTTCTCGAGGACGAGGAACCCGAGCACCTGGCTCACGGCCTTCTTGCGGGTGACGACGAGGAGCAGCCCGGCCCAGACCGTGGAGAGAGCGGTCGGCACGAGGAAGGCGTGGGCGCCGGCGTCCGGCAGGGGCAGCCGGCTCGAGAACGCGAAGGCGAGCGCGACCCCGACCGCGCCGAGCACCATCGAGGGGACGAAGCCGACGATGGGCTCCATCTCGCGGCGGATCGACGCCTCGCGGATCGCCCGGAACATGAGCCAGGGGATGAAGAGCCCCTTGATGGCGAGCGCGCCGCCGGCGAGGAGGATCGCGTGGCCGAGGTGGTGCGTCTCGCGGAGGAGGAGGAGCGGGAGCGCCGCGAGGAGCGCGCCCTGGATCGCGACGGTCCGGATCGCCGCGCCCAGGCGGCTCGAGGCGAGCAGGAACAGGTCGATCACCACGACCAGGACGAAGACGAGATCGACGAACGAGGCCATCGCGGTCACCGGAGGAGGAGGACGAGCGCGAACACCGACAGGACCGACGCGCCCACGAGGAGCTGCGGCACGCGCACGATGCGCAGCCGCGCCATCACCGACTCGACGACCCCGACGCCGACCGCGAAGACGAGGACGCCGAGGAAGAAGAGCGCCTCCGAGGCGAGCGCGCCGTCGCCGCGGCCGAAGACGAGCCGGGAGAGGATCGCCCCGAAGAGGAAGAGCTTCAGCGAGGCGCCGTACAGGATGAAGGCGAGGTCGGGCCCGCCGTGATCGAGCACCATCACCTCGTGGATCATGGTGAGCTCGAGGTGCGTGTTCGGGTCGTCCACCGGGATGCGCGAGTTCTCGGCGAGGGCGATGACGAACAGGGCCATGGCGGCGAGGAGCAGCGCCGGCCCGGCGGAGCCCCACGCGCCCGGGAGCGCCGGGCCGAGCATGCCGGAGAGCGAGAGGGTGCCCGTCGCGCGCGCGAGCACGAGGAGGCACAGGAAGAGGGCCGGCTCGGCGAGGCTCGCGAACGTCACCTCGCGGGCGGCGCCCATCCCCTCGAAGGCGGAGCCGGTGTCGAGCGCCGCGAGGGCGGTCGCGAAGCGAGCGAGGCCGAGCAGGTACGCGAACAGGACGAAGTCGCCGGCGAAGGAGAGCGCCGCGGGGGCGCCGCCCATCGAGAGGAGGAGCCCGGCCGAGGCCACCGCGGCGAGGCCGACGACCGGTCCCGCGCGGAACACCCAGGTCGTGGTCCGGCTGTAGACCGCGCCCTTGCGCAGGAGCTTCGCGAGGTCGAAGTAGGGCTGCAGGAGCGGCGGCCCGACGCGCCCCGCGAAGATCGACTTCGTGCGGTTCACGACGCCGAGGAGGAGCGGCGGCAGCGCGAGGAGCGCGGCGAGGTGCAGCACGGTGCGCAGGAAGAGCATGGGCGTGTTCACCAGACGAATCCCCAGGCGAGGACCGCGACGAGGGTCGCGAGGACGAGCAGCGCCTGGAACTGGATGCGGCGCAGGAAGAGGAGGTGGGCGCGCGCCGCGAGCCACCGGAAGCCGCGCGCGGCGGGGGAGAGCGCGAGGTCGAGCACCGTGTCCGGCACCTCGGTGCGGAACGCGGCGTGGGCGGGGAAGGGCCCCCCGAGGCGCGGTGACGTGACGCGCGGGAAGATGGCCCACGAGAAGCGGCGGACGAGCAGCTCGGCGAAGGACGACCCGGTGTACTGCGCGCGCGGGAGCGGGGTCGAGAAGCCGCAGCCCCACGTCTCGACGTCGGGAGCGCGCGGCGCGCCGAGGCGGCGGCGGAGGAGGACGACGCCCGCCGTGGCGAGGAGGAGCGCGGCCGCGGCGACGCTCACCCGCGTGGCGCCCGCGCTCGCGCGCGCCGCCGCGCCCTCGAGCAGCACGGGGTCGAGGCGCGACCAGGCCGCCGCGGCGCGGACGAGCGCGGGGAGCGCGGCGGCCGGGGCGAGCCCGATCGCGGCGCAGGCGGCGGCGAGGACCGCCATCGGCGCGAGCATCGTCCGGGGCGCCTCGTGGGCGGCGCGCGCGTGGGCGCTGCGCGGGATGCCGAGGAACACGACGCCGACGACCTTCGCGAAGCACGCGGCGGCGAGCCCGCCGACGAGGGCGAGCGCCGGCGCGCCCAGGGCGGCGAACGCGAGGAGGTCGCCAGCGCCGCGGTCCAGCGCCGACAGGAAGCCCATGTAGACGAGCCACTCCGAGACGAAGCCGTTGAGCGGCGGGAGCCCGCTGATGGCCGCCGCGCCGACGAGGAACAGGACCGCGGTCGCGCGCATCGGGCGGGCGAGCCCGCCGAGGAGGTCGAGCTCGCGCGTGCCGGTCGCGTGCTGGATCGCCCCGGCCCCGAGGAAGAGGAGCGACTTGAAGAGCGCGTGGTTCACGACGTGGAGCGCCGCGCCGCCGAGCCCGAGCACGACGAGGGCCGGCTCGCCGCGGGACCGGCCGAGCAGCGCGAGCCCGGCGCCGAGGACGATGATCCCGATGTTCTCGACGCTGTGGTACGCGAGGAGCCGCTTGAGGTCGTGCTGCGCGAGCGCGAACGCGACGCCGAGCACGGCCGAGGCGCCGCCGAGGAGCAGGAGCGCGGTCCCCCACGCCGCGGGGGGCGCGTCGAAGAGCCCGGTGACGCGCAGGAGCCCGTAGATGCCGGTCTTGATGAGCACGCCGGACATCACCGCCGAGATGTGCGACGGCGTCGCGGCGTGCGCACCGGGCAGCCAGAAGTGGAGCGGCATGAGGCCCGCCTTCATGCCGAAGCCGAGGAGCGCGAGCGCGAAGACGCTCGCCGCGAGCGGGCCCGTGCCGGGGAGCCCCTCCATCGCCGCGAGCTCGAACGACCCCGCCGCCTGCCGCAGGAGCGCGAACAGCGCGAAGAGCGCGAGCGTCCCGACGTGCGTCGCGGCGAGGTACACGAACGCGGCGCGCTGCACCTCCGCGCGCTCGTGATCGGTGTTGACGAGCAGGAACGCCGCGAGCGCCATCACCTCCCAGCCGACGAGGAAGACGACGGCGTTTCCGGCCGCCACGAGGAGGACCATCCCGCCCGTGGCGAGCCCGTAGAAGAGCTGCAGCCGCACCGCGCGCGCGCCGAGCTCCGCCTGCGGGAAGTAGCCGAGCCCGTACACGGAGCCGAGCGCGGTGACCGCGCAGATTGGGAGGAGGAAGACCGCCGAGAGCGCGTCGAGGCGCAGCCCGAGCCCCGGCGCCGAGAGCTCCCCGCCGAGGAGCGCCGCCCCCGCCGCCGCCACGCCGAGCGCGGCCCCGGCGCACAGCGCCGCGCACGCGACGGCCTGGCCCG
>NZ_JALCYY010000007.1 GCF_022690685.1 Anaeromyxobacter terrae
CTGCGCGCCGGGGCCGCCGGCCCGCCCGAGCCGCTCGCCGCCCGGGTCGCCCCGCGCGCGGGCCACGCCGAGGCCACCCTCGATCTCTCCGCCGCGTTCCCGCCCGCGACCGAGCGCGACTTCGGCAACGGGCTCACGAACGTCGTCGCGATCTACGTCTCGGTCGTGCCCGACGGCGCCCGCGCCCCGGCCGCGCTCTACGGGCGCGTGGTGGAGATCCTCTTCGACGTCTGGGAGGAGACGTACGCGGTGACCGTGAAGGACCCGCGCGCGCCGCAGGGCGTGCACTACGTGCTGCCGGACTTCGCGGCGCTGCGCCGCTTCCTCTCCGAGGCGCGCGGCGTCGACCTCGGCCCGGTGCAGGCGCTGCCCGTTGCGCCCTACCACCTCGAGGCGCGCGTCGAGGTGAACCCGGTCTCCCGCGAGCAGCTCCAGCGCACGCGCGAGTACATCGCGAACCCGGCCGCCGGCACCCGCACCTCCGGCGGAACGCGCAGCGTGCTCGGCGCGGTCGCGAGCTTCCTGCTACGCGAGCCCGATCCGGGCAGCGACGTGCACCTCTTCCGCTCGCGCACGTTCGCGCCGGGTGCCGCCGCGACGGGAGCGGGCCGGTGAGCGGCGCGCGCTCGCTGTTCCGCCGCGCGGCCGGCGTGCTGCGCGTCTCCCGGTTCGAGGCGAAGATCGCGGTCGCCCTCGTCGTCTCGGCGACGCTGCCGCTCCTCGGCGCGCTCCTGCTCGCCGGGAAGCTCGCCGAGGAGAACCTCGCGCTCGGCCTCGACCCCCGGGTCGTCGAGCGGCTCGAGGCGGTCCCCGCGCTGTACGGCGATCTCTTCCAGGCCCGCAAGCAGCTCTACGCCGAACAGGCGCGCTCGCTCGCGCGCGGGCTCCCCCAGGACCGGAGGCGGACGCGGGCCTACCTCGAGTCGGCGCTCGCGCGGACGCCACGGCTCAGGCGCGTGGCGCTGCACGCCGCGGACGGCGCGGTCGTCGCCGAGGCCGAGACGCAGGCCGAGAACCCCGAGGGCGAGTGGCGAGAGGCGCCGGCGCGGGTGGCGCTCCCCGGCGGCGGCCGGCTCGACTGCACCTTCGCGATCGAGGCGCGCTACTTCGCCGAGCTCGGCGAGGCGCGCGAGGTCGGGGAGCTCGTGCAGGGCGTCGACGCGCTCCGCTCGGAGATCCGCCGGAGCTACGTGCGCGCGTTCGCGCTGCTCCTCGTCGCCTGGGCGGCGGGCGCGGCCGCGATCGGCATCCTGCTCGCGCGCCGCACCACCCGGCGGGTCACGCGGCTCGTCGAGGCGGTCCGCCGGCTCGCCGCGGGCGATCTCGCGGTCCAGGTCGATCCCGGGCGCGCGAACGACGAGGTCGCCGGGCTCGCGCGCGCGTTCAACGCCATGGTCCGCGAGGTGCGGGAGAGCCGCGACCGGATCGTCTACCTCGAGAAGATCTCCGGCTGGCAGGACGTCGCGCGGCGGCTCGCGCACGAGATCAAGAACCCGCTCACGCCGATGAAGCTCGCGTTCCAGCAGCTCGAGGCCCGCTGGAAGGCGACCCGGCTCCGGGACCCCGACTTCGGCAAGCTGCTCGGCGAGGCGGGCGAGATCGTGCGCGAGGAGATCGGCACCCTGCAGCGGCTCGTGGACGAGTTCTCCGCGTTCGCGAAGCTCCCGGAGGTGAAGCCCGAGCCGGCGGAGCTCGGCGCCTTCGTGAAGGAGTTCCTCCGCACGAGCAAGCAGCTCGGCGCGGCCGCCGAGCTGTCCGTCGTGAAGGCGAGCGGGTCCTGCCCGGTCGCGCTCGACCGCCAGCTCATGCGCCGCGTGCTCACGAACCTCTGCCAGAACGCGATCGACGCGGCACGCCCCGCGCGCGCCCGGATCCACCTCGGCATCGCGCGCACGCGCCAGCGCGCCGTGCTCACCGTCGCGGACGAGGGGCCCGGCATCGACCGGGACCTCTGGGATCGGATCTTCGATCCGTACTTCACGACGAAGGGGGTGGGCGGGACCGGGCTCGGCCTCGCGATCGTGAAGAAGATCATCCTCCAGCACGGCGGGGAGATCCAGGTCGGCGATCGCCCCGGCGGCGGCGCATCCTTCTCCATCGCCCTGCCGCTCGCGCCGGAGGCGAAGAGCGCGGCGTGACCGGTTCAGCTCGAGCGCGCGACGCTGTAGCATCCACCGCATGGCATACGATCTCGGCGGCAAGGTCGCGCTCGTCACGGGCGCGACCGCGGGTTTCGGGGCGGCGTGCGCGGAGGCGCTCCTCGGCGCGGGCGCCCGGGTGGTCGCGACGGGCCGGCGCGAGGACCGGCTCGAGGCGCTCGCCGCGAAGGGCGGCGACCGGGTCCACACGGTCGTGCTCGACGTGCGCGACCGGGGGGCGGTCGAGGCGGCGATCGCGGGCCTCCCCGCGAGGTTCGCGGCGATCGACGTGCTCGTGAACAACGCGGGGCTGGCGCTCGGGCTCGAGCCCGCCCAGCGCGCGTCGCTCGACGAGTGGGAGACGATGATCGCCACGAACTGCACCGGGCTCGTGACCGTCACGCGCGCCGTGCTGCCGGGGATGGTCGAGCGGAACCTCGGGCACGTGGTGAACCTCGGCTCGGTCGCGGGGAGCTACCCGTACCCGGGCGGCAACGTGTACGGCGCGACGAAGGCGTTCGTGCGGCAGTTCTCGCTCAACCTGCGCGCCGACCTCCTCGGCACCGCGATCCGGGTGACGTCGATCGAGCCGGGGATGGCCGAGACGGAGTTCTCGGTCGTGCGGTTCGGCGGTGACGCCGAGCGCGCCAAGAAGGTCTACGAGGGCGTGACCCCGCTCTCGGGCGCCGACGTGGCCGACGCGATCCTCTGGTGCGTCACGCGCCCCGCGCACGTGAACGTGAACGCGCTCGAGCTCATGCCCGTGCAGCAGGCGTTCGCGCCGTTCTCGGTGAGCCGCAGGTAAGCCCGGTAGAACGGGACGGCGCCGCGCGGCCGAGCGGCCGGCGGCGCCGTCCCTTCGGGGCTCGAGCCGTCCGCCCCGCTACTCGCTCGCCTCCGCCCCCTGGGTCTCGGGGTAGCCGATCTCGTCCGCGAGCGGCTGCAGCTCGCGGCGGAGCTTCTCCAGGGCGCGGATCTCGAGCTGGCGGGCGCGCTCGCGCGAGAAGCCGAAGTGCTGGCCGAGGTCGCGCAGCGTCTCCTTGCCGTCGCCCATGATGCGCGCCTCGACGATGTGGCGCTCGCGCGGATCGAGGCGGCTCATCGCCTCGTTGACGCGCCGGTTCACGATCGCGTCCTCCTCGACGCGGGCGAGCTCCTCGTCCTGCGGGCTGGCGTCGGCGGGGGTGAACTCGAGGTGCGTGCTCGTCCCGTCGGCGACCGGGGCGTCGAGCGAGAGGTCGCGCCCCTCCATCCGCTGCTGCATCTCGACGACGTCGCTCGCCCGGACCCGGAGCTTCTTGGCGACGAGGTTCACGTCGATGCCCTCGGACTCGAGGCCGGCGCCGGGCGTCACGCGCTCGATCTCGTGCCGGGTGCGGGCGAGCGAGAAGAAGAGCTTCCGCTGCGCCTGCGTGGTCCCGATCTTCACGAGCGACCAGGACTTGAGGATGTGGTTCTGGATGTACGCGCGGATCCACCAGACGGCGTAGGAGATGAGCCGGATCTCCTTGTCCGGGTCGAACTTCTGCACGGCCTTCATGAGGCCGATGTTGCCCTCCTGGATGAGGTCGGCCATGCGGAGGCCGTAGGAGCGGTACTCGAAGGCCACCTTCACGACGAAGCGCAGGTTCGCCTCGACGAGCCGGTGGGCGGCGCGCGTCTTCCCTTCGTCCCGGAACTCGCGGGCCAGGCGGCGCTCCTCTTCGACGGTGAGGAGGGCGACCTTGTTGATCTCGCGGAGGTACTGGTCGAGGGTGCTGCTCGCGGCCGTCGTTCGATTCATCGTTCCTGCCTCCTGGTGGCGTCGGTGATGTCGCGTCCCGGCATCGAGCAACTGGCGTGCCGGGTACGATGTCCCCTGTTTTCGGCGCAAATACGGGAGATGCCGCGCCGCCGGGGCAGACGCAGACTGTAAGAACGAACGCGGTCGCCCGGTTCGAGGTCGGTAAGCGCGACAGGGGCGGCCAGCCATGGGCGCGAGCCTCCGCCGGCCACGGCGGCGCTTGCTCGCGCGCTCGCGCTCCGAGCGTCCTCGAGGAAAAGATGGCCTTCCGCCTCGGCGCGGGGCAACGGCTCACGAGAGGCCAGCCGGCGGTGCGAGCGCGGCCTGCTGCCCTGCCGCCCTGCGCCGAGAAGGCACCGATGGCCGCCCGTTTGCCGCGGGAGCAACTTGCAGGGAGGCCCGGCACGGAGCGGGCGACCATGACCGGCGAGACCATCTGGCCTGGGCGGCCCCACCCGCTCGGCGCGACCTGCGACGACGAGGGCACCAACTTCGCGGTCTACGCGCGCGAGGCGGACGACGTGGATCTCTGCCTCTTCGATCCCGCCGATCCCGCGCGCGAGGTCCGCCGCGTGCGGCTCACGGAGCGGACGGGGCACGTCTGGCACGGCTACCTTCCCGGCGTGAAGGCGGGGGCGCTCTACGGCTACCGCGCGCACGGCCCCTACGAGCCGGAGGCGGGCCTCCGCTACAACGGCGCGAAGCTGCTCGTCGACCCGTACGCCCGCGCGATCTCCGGCGAGGTCGATCTCGAGGGCCCCATCTTCTCGTACCGGCACGACGCGCCCGAGCAGGACCTCGCCCTCGACGAGCGCGACAGCGCCGCGGCGGTCCCGAAGGCGGTCGTCGTGGGAGCGGGCTTCGACTGGGGCGACGACCGGCCGCCGCGCACCCCGCTGCACCGGAGCCTCATCTACGAGGTGCACGTGAAGGGCTTCACGGCGCGCCACCCCGAGGTCCCGCCGGAGCTGCGCGGGACGTACGCGGGGTTCGGCTCGCCGCCGGCGGTCGCCCACCTGCAGCGGCTCGGCGTGACGGCGGTCGAGCTCCTGCCGATCCACGAGTACCTCGACGACCCCTTCCTGCGCGCGAAGGGGCTCACGAACTACTGGGGCTACTCCACCCTCGGCTTCTTCGCGCCGGAGCAGAGGTACGCCCGCGGCAGCCGCGGCGAGCAGGTGACCGAGTTCCGCGAGATGGTGAAGGCGCTGCACGCGGCCGGGATCGAGGTCATCCTCGACGTGGTCTACAACCACACCTGCGAGGGGAACCACCTCGGCCCGACGCTCTCGCTGAAGGGGCTCGACAACCGCAGCTACTACCGGCTCGTCGAGGAGTCCCCCCGCCACTACTGGGACGCGACCGGCTGCGGGAACTCGCTCGCCACGACGAACCCCCAGGCGCTGAAGCTCGTCATGGACTCGCTGCGGTACTGGGTCGAGGAGATGCACGTCGACGGCTTCCGCTTCGACCTCGCCGTCACGCTCGCCCGCGATCCGGAGCTCTTCGACGAGGCGTCCCGCTTCCTCGTCGCCGTCCACCAGGATCCGGTGCTCGCGCAGGTGAAGCTCATCGCCGAGCCGTGGGACCTCGGGCCGGACGGCTACAAGGTGGGCGCGTTCCCGGTGCGCTGGTCGGAGTGGAACGGCAAGTACCGCGACGTCGTGCGCCGCTTCTGGAAGGGGGACGAGGACCTGGCGAGCGAGATGGGCTACCGCCTCACCGGCTCCGCCGACCTCTACGAGGGGGCCGGGCGCAAGATCTACGCGAGCGTGAACTTCATCACCGCCCACGACGGCTTCACGCTGCGCGACCTCGTCAGCTACGGCCAGAAACACAACGAGGCGAACCTCGAGGACAACCGCGACGGCGCCGACGACAACCACTCCTGGAACTGCGGCGCCGAGGGGGAGACCGACGACCCCGCGATCCTCGCCCTGCGCGACCGGCAGATGCGGAACCTCATGGCGACGCTGCTCGTCTCGCAGGGCGTCCCGATGATCACCGCCGGCGACGAGATGGGGAAGACGCAGGGCGGGAACAACAACGCCTACTGCCACGACGACGAGGTGTCCTGGCTCGACTGGAACCTCGACGAGCGCAGCCGCGCGTTCCTCGCCTTCGTGCGCAAGCTGGTCGGGCTGCGGATGCAGCAGCCGGTGCTGCAGCGGCGCCGGTTCTTCCGCGGCGGCCACCCGTGGGACTCGTCGCTCAAGGACCTCGCCTGGTTCCGCCCCGACGGCGGCGAGATGACCGAGGAGGACTGGCAGAAGCCGTTCGCGAAGTCGGTCGCCTTCCTCCTCGGCGGCGACCAGATCGCGACCCCGGACGAGCGGGGCGAGCGGATCACGGGCGACTCCCTGCTCATCCTCCTCAACGCCTGGCACGAGCCCGTCACCTACGTCCTCCCCGACGTGGACTGGGGGCAGGAGTGGGAGCTGCTCGTGGACACCGCCGGCGCGAGCGAGGAGAAGCACGAGCACCTGAAGGCGCGCGGCACGGTGCCGGTCGAGGCCCGCTCCCTCGTGATCCTCTCGCGCCCGGCCGACCGCTGACGCGGCGCGCGAGGAACGCCGTCCCTGCGGCCGTGGAATCGCGCGGCGGCCGCAACAGGGCCTTATAATCCCTGCCCCATGGACGCGACGAAGCCGACCGTGCTCGTGGTGGACGACGAGCGCAACATCCGCCGCACGCTGCGCATGGTCCTCGAGGCGGAGGGCTACGCCGTCTCGGAGGCCGAGAGCGCGGAGGACGCGCTCAAGATCCTCGAGGGAGAGCCGGTCGATCTCGGCATCTTCGACATCCGCCTGCCCGGCATGGACGGGCTCACCCTGCTCTCCCGTGCGCGCGAGCTGTGGCGCGACCTGCCGGTCGTCGTCATCAGCGGTCACGCCGACACGAGCGACGTGGTGGACGCGGTGAAGCGCGGCGCGACCGACTTCTTCTCGAAGCCGGTCGATCGCGATCGCGTGCTCGTCTCGGTGAAGAACGCGCTCGCCCGGCGCTCGCTCGAGGAGAAGGTCCAGGTCCTCGCCGCCCGCGAGCGGAAGTTCCAGGACGAGATGCTCGGCGAGAGCCCGGCGATGCGGCGGCTGCGCGAGGACATCGCCAAGGTCGCCCCGACGAGCGGGCGCGTGCTCGTGCTCGGCGAGTCCGGCACCGGCAAGGAGCTCGTCGCGGCGGAGATCCACAGGCAGTCGAAGCGGGCGCAGGGGCCGTTCGTCAAGGTGAACTGCGCGGCCATCCCCTCCGAGCTCATCGAGAGCGAGCTCTTCGGCCACGAGAAGGGGAGCTTCTCCGGCGCGGCCGCGCGGCGGCGCGGCCAGTTCGAGGTCGCCCACGGCGGGACCCTGTTCCTCGACGAGATCGGCGACATGAGCCTCTCGGCGCAGGCGAAGGTGCTCCGCGCGCTGCAGACCGGCGAGATCGTGCGGGTCGGCAGCGAGCGCGCCCTCAACGTGGACGTCCGCGTCATCGCCGCGACGAACAAGGACCTCGAGGCCGAGGTGCGCGAGGGGACGTTCCGCGAGGACCTCTTCTTCCGCCTGAACGTGGTGCCGCTCGTCTCGCCGCCCCTCCGCGAGCGGCTCGAGGACGTGCCGCTCCTCGCCGAGCGCTTCTTCCAGCTCGCCGCGCGCGAGAACGGGACGCGCCCGAAGGCGATCGACCCCGAGGTGTACGACCGCCTGCGCGCCTACCGCTGGCCGGGCAACGTGCGCGAGCTCCGCAACGTCTGCGAGCGGATGGTGATCATGAGCGGCGACCGGATCACGGCCGCGGACGTGCCGGAGAGCGTCGGCCCGCGCCAGGCCGCGGCGCCCGCCGCCGGCGCGTCGGACCTGTCGCGCTACGGAGAGGTCCCGCTCCGCGAGCTCCGCGATCTCGTCGAGCGCGACTACATCCTGAAGAAGCTCGAGGAGCACGACTGGAACATCACGCAGGCGGCCCAGGCGCTCGGCGTCGAGCGCACGAACCTGCACAAGAAGATCAAGCAGCACGGGCTCTCCCGCGCGGGGCGGGGCGCGCCCGCGGCGGAGCCGGACGGCGACGAGGGGTGAGCGACCCCGTGCGCCCGGCCCACGCCATCCCCGGCCTCCCGCCCGAGCCGCCCCGCGCGCCCGAGTCCGAGGAGCGCGTCGCGCGGCTCGGGCGCCGCTCCCCCGGCCGCCTCGACGAGGTCCTCGCGCTGTGCCGGCTCTCCGCCGATCCCGACCTCGCCCTCGCCGGCGTCGAGCGGTACCTGGACGGCGCAGGCGAGCTCCCGGCGGACCGTGATCTGCTCGAGGCGCTCGTCCTCCTCGCCGGCTCGTCGCGCATGGTCCCGGCGCTCCTCGCGCGGGATCCGCGGCTCCTCCGCCGCGCCGCGCGCTCGCCGTTCCTCGCTCGCGAGCGCCCGGAGGCCGACCTGCACCGGCTCCTCGCCCGCGCGGTGCGCCGGCTCGATCCGGACGACGTCCCGGGCCTCCTGCGCCTGCTCCGCGCGCTGCGCGCCCGCGAGATCGTCCGCATCGCCCTGCGCGATCTGCGGCGCGCGCGGGTGAAGGAGGTCACCGCGGAGCTCTCCTCCCTCGCGACCGCCTCCCTCGACGCGGCGATCCGCTTCCACGACCGCCGCCTGCGCGCTCGCCACGGCCCGCCCGCGGGGCTCGAGGATCGCGAGCCGGGCGCGGGCTTCTGCGCCATCGCGATGGGGAAGCTCGGCGCCCGCGAGCTCAACTTCTCGTCCGACGTCGACCTCATCTACGTCTACGACCGGGACGGCCAGACCGGCGGCGAGCGGCCGGTGACGCACTTCGCCTACTTCGCGAAGCTCGCCGAGCTCGTGACCGAGGCGATCGCGAAGCCCACCGAGGACGGCTTCGTCTTCCGCGTCGACCTGAACCTCCGGCCCGACGGGCAGAACGGGCCCATCGTCAACAGCGTCCGCGCCGCCGAGCTCTACTACCAGTCGTTCGGCCGCACCTGGGAGCGGAACGCGCTCGTGAAGGCGCGCCCCGCCGCGGGCGACCTCGCGGCGGGCGACGAGCTCCTGCGCCAGCTCGAGCCGTTCGTGTGGCGGCGCAGCCTCGACCTCGACGTGCTCGCCGAGATCCAGGCGATGAAGGCGCGCATCGACGCGCGCGCCGGCGCGGAGGGGAAGGACGACCTGAAGCTCGGCAAGGGCGGCATCCGCGAGGCCGAGTTCTTCGTCTCCGCGCTCCAGCTGCTCCACGGCGGCCGCGCGGACGGGAAGGCGCTGCGGGAGCGCGCGGTGCTGCCCGCCCTCGACCGGCTCCTCTTCGCCGGCGTCGTGCCTGCGAAGGACGGCGACGTGCTCGCCGACGCGTACCTGTTCCTGCGGCGCGCGGAGCACCGCGTCCAGATGGTGGAGGGCGCGCAGACGCACCGGCTCCCCCCCGCCGGCGAGCGGCTCGGCCTCGCGCGCGGGATGGGCTACGCGACGGAGGAGGCGTTCGAGACCGCGCTCGCGGCGCACCGCGAGCGGGTGGCGAGGCTCTTCGGCGGGCTCCTCGGGGCGGCGGCCGAGGAGGCGCCGCTCGACCCGGAGCTCGCGCTCCTCGCCGACCCCGACGTCGAGGCCGCGCGCCGGGCCGAGATCGCCTCCCGGCGCGGGCTCGTCGACCCGGACCGCGTGCTCGCCGCCATCGACGCCATGGCCCGGCGGCGCACGCCCTTCTCGCCCCACGGCGACCCCGCCGCCGCGGTCGCGCTCCTCGCCGACGCGCTCGGCACGCCCGATCCCGACCAGGCGATCTCGCACCTCGCCGACTTCGCCGCCGCGCTCTCGAACCCCGGGCCGTACTTCCGCATGCTCGCCGAGCACCGGCGCGTCGCCCGGCTCCTGCTCTCCCTCTTCGGCACCTCCGACTTCCTCTCGAAGCGGTTCCTGCGCCACCCGGAGCTCATCGACCTGCTGCTCCGCCAGGATCAGGTCCTGCTCGAGAAGGACGCGGCCCGGTTCAGCGCCGACCTCGACGAGCGGCTCGCCGCGCTCCCGGCGGACCTCGAGCCGGACGACCTCCTCGAGCGCCAGCTCGGCGAGCTCCGGCGCTTCAAGAACGAGGAGATCCTGCGCGTCGCGATCCACGACATCGCGGGCACGATCGACCTGCCCGCCATCGCCCGCCAGCTCTCCGACCTCGCCGAGGTCTGCCTCGAGCGCTGCCTCGAGCTCGCGGAGGGCGAGGCGCGCGCGAAGGGGGTGCTGCCCCCGTCGCGGCTGTGCGTCGTCGGGATGGGCAAGCTCGGCGGGCGCGAGCTCGGCTACCACTCCGACCTCGACCTCGTGTTCCTCTACCGGGGCGGCGGAGGCGAGCACCACACGGCCTACTCGCGGCTCGCGCAGCGCTTCATGTCCTTCCTGCAGATGCCGCTCCGCGAGGGCCGGCTCTACGCCATCGACACGCGGCTCCGCCCGTCGGGGAACCAGGGCGCGCTCGTCATCGGCACCGAGGGGTTCACGCGCTACCACATGGGCGACGCGCTCCCGGGCGGCGGGGCGCGCGACGGCGCCGCCGGCCCGGTGCGGAGCCAGCTGTGGGAGCGGCAGGCGCTCCTCCGCGCGCGGCACGTCGCAGGCGATCCCGCGCCCTTCGCCGAGATCGAGGCGCAGGTCATCGTGCCGGCGGTGTACGGGCGCCGCGAGGATCGCGCGGAGCTCGCCGCCGAGATCCGCCGCATGCGGGAGCGGATGGAGAGCGAGCTCGCGAAGGAGGCCTCGCGCGGCAAGAACCCGAAGACCGGGCACGGCGGCCTCGTGGACGTCGAGTTCGCCGCGCAGTTCCTCCAGCTCGCCCACGGCCACGCGCACCCGGAGATCCGCACCGGCTCCACTCCGGTCGCCCTCGAGCGGCTCCGGGCGGCCGGGCTCCTGCGCGAGGCCGAGTTCGAGGCGCTCGCCCGCGGCTACGACTTCCTGCGCCGGGTCGAGCTCCGGCTCCGCATCGTGCACGACTTCGCGATCGACCACCTCCCCGAGAGCGGCCCCGCGCTGCACCAGCTCGCGCGCCGGCTCGGGTACTACGGCCCCGCGCCCGGCGACCGGTTCCTCGCGGACTACGCGCGCACCACCGGCGCCGTCCGCCAGGCGTTCGACGCCGTGGTGCGCTGAGCCGTGGTGCGCTGACGTGGGCGGGCGGCGGGCGTCCGGGCCGGTCTTCGTCGCCGGAGCGGACTCGTCTACAATCCCGCCGCCTTGCCCTCCGACGACGCCCTCGACGCGCTGCACCAGGACCTCCGGCCCTTCTGCGAGGCGGAGGCCGTGCTCGTCCGCGACGTCGTGTCGAGCTCGCCCTGGCTCTCGGAGCCGGACGAGGCCGCGCTCCGCTACGCGCTCAACCTCGCGCGCACCACGCTCGTCCGCGCGCCGGACGGCGGCGACGTCGATCTGGGTGGGCTCCTCGCCCCCTTCCGCGAGGACGTCCGCGCGCTCGCGCTGCCCGCGTTGCTCGGCAAGGGCGGCATCGACCGCGGCGAGCTCGCCCGCGTCTTGCCCGGCCTGGCGCTCCACGCGCGCGCCTGGCGCGGCCGCGCCGCCGCCGCGTTCGCGGGCCGGCTGCCGCCCGAGGCCATCGACCGGGAGGTCTGCGAGAAGGCGCTCGTGCTCGTGGCGGGCGGCGGCGGCGGCGTCGCGTGGTCCTACCTCGGCGCCTTCGCGCTCCTCGAGCAGTACGGCCTCGTGCCGCGCCTCCTCGCCGGCACGAGCATGGGCGCGGTGCTCCTCCTCTTCCGCGCGCGACGCCTCCGCTGGCACCCGGGCGACGTCGACGAGGCGATGCGCTCGCTCTCGTTCCGCTCGATCTTCCGCTTCCTCCAGACCGGCTCGCGCTACGGCCTGCCCGCCGCGATGCGGCTCTACCTCCGCGCCGCCATCGGCGAGTTCCTGCGCGGCCCCGACGGCCACCCGCTCACCCTGGGCCAGCTCGCCGTCCCGCTCGTCGTCGCCGTCACCGGCATCCGCAACGGCGCCCTCCCGCGCGACCCGAGCTACTACGAGCACCTCCTCGACCTGCACGGCCGCGAGGCCCGCCCCCACGTCGTGAAGCGGATGATGTCGGAGGCGTTCCAGGCGGTCGCCGAGCTCATCGTGCAGCGGGACCGCTTCGCCCGCGTCTACCTCGGCGGCGACGACGGGACCCGCGCGTTCGACGCCATCGACGCGGTCGGCTTCTCCTCCGCGCTGCCGGGCGTCATTCACTACGACGTGCTGCGCGACGACGAGCGCATGCACCGGCTCCTCGCCGAGCTCTTCGAGCGCCACGATCTGTTCCGGCTGGTGGACGGCGGCCTCGTCGACAACCTCCCCGCGCGCGAGGCGTGGGTCAACGTGCAGCGCGGCGCCATCGGCGCGCGGAACGCGTTCGTGCTCGCGCTCGAGGGCTTCGGGCCCAAGATCACCCAGCCGCTCTGGTTCGGCCTCGAGCAGCTCGCCGCCCAGAACGTGGCGCGCAACCGCCCCTTCGTGCACCACCACCGCTCGTTCGCGCAGGTGCTCTCGCCGGTGGAGGTCGTGCCCTCCGAGCGCGCGCTCCAGCGGGCCATCCAGGCGGGCAAGGCCGAGCTCCACCCGGACATGCCGTTCATAGCGCGCATGTGCCGGCCCTTCCCGCCGCTCGCGGCCTGACGGCGGCGTCCGCCTCGGGGCCCGCCCCGGCCCTTGAAACGCCCCACGCCGTCGGGCATGTTCGACCCTCCACCATCGCTAAAGCGGGAAGGCCGGCATGATCAAGGCGGACAAGATCTGGCTCGACGGGAAGCTCGTCGCCTTCGAGGACGCGAAGGTCCACGCCCTCACCCACGCCCTGCACTACGGCATGGGCGTCTTCGAGGGCATCCGCGCGTACCGCGGAGCCGACGGCCGCCCGGCCGTGTTCCGGCTGCGCGAGCACGTACAGCGCCTCTTCGACTCCGCGCACATCGTGCTGATGGAGATCCCATACTCGGTCGAGCAGCTCGAGCAGGCCTGCGTCGAGACGCTCAAGGCGAACAAGCTCGACGCCGGCTACCTCCGCCCGCTCGCCTTCTTCGGAGCGGGGGCCCTGGGCGTCGGCGCGGTGAACCCGGTCCAGGTCATGGTCGCCGCCTGGCCGTGGGGCGCCTACCTCTCGGAGGAGGGCATGAAGCGCGGCATCCGCGCGAAGGTCTCCTCGTTCACGCGCATGCACGTGAACGTGAACATGGTCCGCGCCAAGATCTCGGGCCAGTACGTGAACTCGTTCCTCGCCACCCGCGAGGCGGCCCTGAGCGGCTTCGACGAGGCGATCCTCCTCGACACCGAGGGCTACGTGGCCGAGGGCGCGGGCGAGAACATCTTCATCGTGAAGAACGGCGTGCTCCAGACGCCGCCGCTCTCGTCGCCGGTCCTCGCCGGCATCACCCGCGACACGGTCCTCCGCATCGCGCGCGACCTCGGGATCCCGGTGCGCGAGGAGAAGTTCACGCGCGACACGATGTACCTCGCCGACGAGCTCTTCATGACCGGCACGGCCGCCGAGGTAACCCCGGTGCGCGAGGTGGACGGCCGCCGCATCGGCAAGGGCGAGCCCGGGCCGGTGGTGAAGAAGGTCCAGGAGACCTTCTTCCGCGCCGTGCGCGGCGAGGAGCAGCGCTACCGGGAGTGGCTCACGGCGTACTGAGCCTCCGCCTGACGGGCCGTCCAGGGACGGCCCCCCTCTCCGACGCCGCCGCGCGCTCCCGCCGGCGGCGTCTCCTTTTGGGGGTGCCTCGCGCCCGCGGCCGAGGCGGGGATCTGCCCCCAACAGGGCCCCGGCTCGAGCGCCCCGTCTCTCCAGCACAAGTCATCGGAATGGCGGCGATTTCTGAAGCTCGCCCCGACGAGGTACGGGCGACCGTACGAGCGCGCGGAACAAAACCGCCCGAAGGCCCGTTCCAACCGCCAGAGTCGATGTTGGGTTGACGATGGGCGAAGCCTTCGGCTAGATTGCGCGCGGCTTCCGGCCAGGATGACCTGAAAATCACCCCACAGTACAAGCACTTGAGGCTGGTCACCGGGCAACGTTCCCGGGGAGACCGCCGGGGCTCGAGGAGCACGACAAAATGCGGACCCGATACGTCGACATCGACGATCGCATGGAGGACCTCGCCGACCGGATGCAGAGCGCACCCGAGCTCGGCGCGGACTTCCTCCAGAAGTACGAGCTTTCGTGGCTGTACCACGAGAACGCGCTCGAGGGCGTCGTCTACACGCCCCAGGAGCTCGCGGCGGCGCTCGCGAACCAGCCGCTCGCGGACGCCACGTTCGTCACCGCCCTCTCGGCGCTGCGGAACCACAAGACCGCGCTCGATCTCGTCCGCGAGGAGGCGAAGGCCAAGCGGCCGAAGCTCACCCTCGCGCTCGTGAAGCGGCTCTACGAGACGCTCTGCGGCGGACCCGAGAAGACGCCGCCCGACTTCCGGAGGGACATGCCCCTTCACCGGGCGTACTTCCACGAGATCGCCCAGCCCGCCAAGATCCCCGCCGCCCTGGAGAAGGTCCTCGAGGCGACCGAGGCGTCGGAGTTCCGTCACCTCCACCCGATCCAGCAGATCGCCCGGCTGCAGCACGGCTTCATGCAGGTGTTCCCGTACACCGACCAGTCCGGCCGCATCGCCCGGCTGCTCGCGAACCTCCTGCTCGTGCACGCCGGCTACCCGCTCCTCCTCATCGTCCACTCCACCGATCGGCAGCGGTACTACGACTCGCTCCGCTTCGCGGAGGCGGTGCTCCGCGACCTCACCGTGGAGGCGCTCGACAACGCGCTCGAGCAGGCCGAGAAGTACTTCGCCGCGAACGTCCGGGCGAAGGCCGCCCGCTAGTGATGTTCTGGGGGGGGGGGGGGGGGCCCGCCCCCCCCCCGCGCGCCGGGCCCAGGCCGCCCCCGCGAGCGGCTTCGCCGATTCCGCGTTGCCGCCCCGGCGGCTCGCTTCGCTCGCGTTTAGCACCTCGGACATCGCTCGAGCAGCGCTGCGCCCGGTCGGGGAATCCCCCGACCGGGTGTCTTATTTCACGATCCGGAGGGGCTCGGAGGAGACCGGCGCGGCGACCATGCCCTCGGGCATGGCCCCGGAGTGCTGGCAAGGGTGCGCGTCTCTTGGGCTTTTCGTCCCGGCTGGGACGATCGGGGCGAGCATGGCGATGCCACGCCCGCCTATTGTATAGATGCGCGCCCCATGTTCCTCGGAGCCCACGAAGGCATCGCAGGCGGAGTGTCGACCGCCTTCTCCCGCGCCGAAGCGGACGGGGCCGATTGCCTGCAGATCTTCACGCGCAACGCGCGCGGCTGGGCGGCGAAGCCGCTCGAGGACGACGAGGTCGCGCGCTTCAAGGGCGAGGCCAGGCGAACGAAGCTGCCCACCGCCGCCCACTCCTCCTACCTCCTCAACTGCGCCGCGCAGGACGTCGAGATCCGCAAGAAGAGCTGGGAGGGGCTGGCCGACGAGCTCGGCCGCTGCGACCGGCTCGGGATCCCTTCGCTCATCTTTCACCCCGGCAGCCACGACGACGAGGCCGCGGGGGTCCGGCTCGTGGCGGAGGCCATCGAGCGCGCGCTGGACGCGGTCCCGGGGAGGTCGCGGCTGCTCGTCGAGACCACCGCCGGCCAGGGGACCAGCCTCGGCTGGCGCTTCGAGCAGCTCGCCGCCATCCGCGCGGCGGTCCCGGCCGCGCCGCGCAGGCGCGTCGGCGTGTGCGTCGACACCTGCCACCTCTTCGCGGCCGGCTACGACTTCGGCACCGAGGCGGGCTACGCGCGGACCTTCGAGGAGCTCGACCGGGTCGTCGGCCTCGCGCACGTGCGCGCGTTCCACCTGAACGACTCGAAGAAGCCGCTCGGGTGCCGGGTCGATCGGCACGAGCACATCGGAGAGGGGGCGATGGGGCTCGCCCCGTTCCGCCTCCTCGTGAACGACGCCCGGTTCGCGGACCTGCCCGGGTTCGTGGAGACCGAGTCGCGCTGGAAGGAGAACATCGAGGTGCTCCGCGGCCTCGTTCGTCGCCGATGAAGTCCCCCCATCCCATGCGCCACCAGAATGAAGAGCCGACTCGATCACGTGCGCGGCCGCCCGTGCAATCCGCCCGGATGACGCTCTACCCGCGCCATATCGCGAGCACGAAGGCGAAGCTCGACCGTCTCATCGAGTACGCCCGCTCCCACAAGCGCGCGCTGATCCTCACGCACGACAACCCGGACCCGGACTCCATCGCGGCCGGCGTCGCGCTCGCCCACCTCCTCGACAAGCTCGCCGGGGTCGAGGCGATCGTCGCCTACGGCGGCATCGTCGGCCGCGCCGAGAACCGCGCCCTCGTCCGCGTGTTGAAGCTCCCGGTCGTGCCGGTGTCGCGCGTCGTCTTCGACGAGTACGACCTCATCTGCATGGTCGATACCCAGCCGGAGCAGGGGAACCACTCGCTGCCGGCCCGCCACTTCCCCGACGTGGTGATCGACCACCACCCGGAGCGGCCCGACTCGCACCTCGCTCCCATCGCCGACGTGGGCGGCCCGCTCGGCGCGACCTCCACGGTGCTCGCCGAGTACTTCCGCGCGAGCGGGCTCGAGATGCCCGCCCAGGTCGCGACCGCGCTCTTCTACGGCATCAAGGCGGACACGCGCGACCTGGGCCGTCAGACCACGCAGATCGACGTGGACGCGTACCTGTGGCTGTTCCCGATGGTGGACAAGGAAGCCCTCGGCGACATCGAGCACCCGCGGTTGCCCGACGACTACTTCCGCCTCTACCACGTGGCGATCGAGAAGGCGCACGTCTACGAGGACGAGGTCGTGATCTGCGACCTCGGCGAGATCTACACGCCGGACATGGTCGCGGAGGTCGCCGAGCGGTTCATGTACCTCGAGGGCATGCGCTGGTCGCTCGCCTTCGCGGAGTACGAGGACCAGCTCTACTTCTCGGTCCGGACGGGCGACCGTCGCATGAACGCGGGCCGGCTCATCCGCGAGGTCATCGAGGCGATGGGCGGCTCCGCCGGCGGTCACGGGACGATGGCCGGCGCCCGGTTGCCGATGAAGGGGCTCTCCGGCGCGGCGAAGAAGCGGCTGCGGGAGGAGGTCGTCCGGAGCTTCCTCGACGCGTTCGGGGTGAGCGCCCGGAAGGTCCGCAGCCTCGTGTGATCCGCGGTGGCGCCCCGGCGGGCTCGCTTCGCTCCGCCCGGTCGTGAATCACGCATGATCTACCTCGATCACAACGCCATCACGCCCATGCGCCCCGAGGCGATCGCCGCGGTGCACGCGGCGCTCGAGGTGTTCGGGAACCCGAGCTCGGTCCACGCCGCGGGCCGCGCCGCCCGCGACGTCCTCGACCGCGCCCGCGGCCAGGTGGCGGCCGCGCTCGGGGCCGCGCCCGCCGACCTCGTCTTCACGAGCGGCGCGACCGAGTCCGCCGCCCTCGCGATCCGCGGCGTGCTCGGCACCGCGCCCGCCGGCCGTCGCCGGCTCGTCGTCACCGCGGTCGAGCACCCCTGCGTGCTCTCGCTCGCCCGTGCGCTCGAGCGGAGCGGGACGCCGCTCACGGTCGTGCCGGTGGATCGCCGCGGCCTCGTCGATCCCGAACGGTTCCGCGCCGCGCTCGGGCCGGACGTGGCCCTCGCCTGCGCGATGCGCGCGAACAACGAGACCGGCGTCCTCCTGCCCGTCCCGGAGCTCGCCCACGCGGCGCGCGACGCGGGGGCCCTCTTCTTCTGCGACGCGGTCCAGGCGATCGGAAAGATCCCGCTCGACGTGCGGACGCTCGGCGCGGATCTCGTGGCGCTCACCGGCCAGAAGTTCGGCGGGCCCCGCGGAGCCGGCGCGCTGTGGGTGACCCCCGGCCTGCCGCTCGCGCCGCTCGGCGGCGGGGAGCAGGAGCGCGGCCGCCGGCCGGGCACGGAGAACCTGCCCGGCATCGCCGGGCTCGGAGCGGCCATCGAGGCGGCCTGTGCGCGGCGCGAGGAGGAGGCCGCACGGGTGGCGGCGCTCCGTGACCGCCTCGAGGCGGGGCTCCTCGCGGCGGTGCAGGGCGCGCGCGTGAACGGCGCGGACGCGCCGCGCCTGCCGGGCACGGCCTCGCTGACGTTCGAGGGCTGCGACGCCGAGGCGCTCCTCATGGCGATGGACGTGGACGGCCTCTGCGCGAGCGCGGGGTCGGCCTGCCACTCCGGGTCGACGAAGCCGTCGGGCGTGCTCCTCGCGCTCGGGCTCTCCGAGGCGGAGGCGCGGAGCACGATCCGCTTCTCGCTCGGCTGGACCACGAGCGCCGCGGACGTCGACGCCGCGCTGCGGATGGTCCCGCCGCTCGTGGCCCGCATCCGCGCCGCGATCCCGGCGGCCTGACGCGCCGGGGCGCGGCGTCACGCCCCGAACAGCCCCCGCACCACCGCCGCGATGGCGAGCTCGGTCCCCACCGCGCGGTCGTAGCGGAGGGCGAGCTCGGCGGCGACCTCGGCCGCGCTCTGCCAGCGCTCGTCCGGATCGGGCGCGAGGCAGCGCAGGACGAGCGCGTCGAGCTCGAACGGCAGCTCCGGCCGCACCTCCGACGGAGCGCGCAGGCGGCCCGCGAGGATCCGCTGGCCGACCTCGTTCACGTCCTGCCCCGGGAACGCGGGCGCGTTCGTGAGCAGCTCGAAGAGCACCGCGCCGAGGGCGAACACGTCGGTGCGCGGCGCGGGCGGCTCGCCGCGGATGAGCTCCGGGGCGAGGTAGTGCACCTTGCCGACCGCCCCCGGAGCGCGTCCGACCGCTCCCGCTGCGCGCGCGACGCCGAAGTCGCCGAGCTTCACCGCGCCGAGGCGAGAGACGAACACGTTGGAGGGGGAGACGTCGCAGTGGACGACCCGGAGCGGCGCGCCGTCCTCGTCCCGCCCCTCGTGCGCGTGGGCGAGCGCGCCCGCCACGACGTGGCCCACGTAGCAGCCGAAGTCGACGGGGAGGAGGATCCCCCGCGCCGCGCAGCGCGCGAGCACGTCGCGCAGGTTCCGCCCGTCCACGTACTCCATCGCGATGAAAGGCGCGCCGCCGGCGACGCCGGTCTCGAGCACCTCCACGATGGCCGGGTGTCGGAGCCGGCGCGTGACCGCCGCCTCCTCGGCGAGGAGCGCGACGTGCTCGGGGTCACGCGCCAGCTCGGGGAGGAGGCGCTTCAGCGCCACGGTGCGTCCGGCGTGCGGGCCGCGCCGGGCGACGGCGCGGTACACCTCGGCCATGCCGCCACGTCCGACGAGCGCCTCCACCGCGTAGTCGGCGAGCTCCGGCAGGACGCTCACGCGCGCCACCCGGCGGCGCGAGGCGCCGCGCCGGTGTAGGTGCAGCCGAGCGTACGAAGGGGTGCCCGCACGGGGTGATTCTACCCGTGGAGGCTGACGTCACCGCTTGACACTCCTCGCTCGGCCGCCTACGATCTGATTCGTAAAAACACTGCGCGTTCCGCGATGTTAGCTCTTTTTCTTGATCTAGATCTGCCCCTGCCGAGCTCGTGCTTGGGCCCCGCGTCGTTTGGGCCGACTTTGTGCCAAAGCGGAGCGCCCGCCCTCGTCCATGAGCAAGCTCCCAGCAGCGAGGGAGAAGCCTACGGACGCTGGTGCACCGGGTGCCCCACCTGTAGAAATACAGGTCCAAGCAACCGGGCCACACGGCTCTACGCGGGGGCTCTTTTTTTGCCCGCGGAGGCAGCGCTGAGCGGAACGCGCGAGATCGGGGCGAGCGAAGAGAAGCGCGCCCTCCGCGCCGCTCTCGTCGCCGCCCGCCGCGCCGTCCCCCCTGCCGAGCGGCTCGAGAAGTCCCGCACCATCGCAGCGCGGCTCGACGAGGTCCCCGCCTTTCGCTCGGCGCGCATCATCGCCCTCTACTCCGGGCTCGGCGCGGAGGTCGATACGGGCGCGATCGCCGCCCGCGCGCTCGCCCGCGGCGCCCTCCTCGTCTTCCCTCGCGTGGTCCCCGGCGATCGCCGCCTCGCCTTCGGGCGCTGCGCGCCGGACGCGCTCGCGTCCGGCTCCCTCGGCGCGCTGGAGCCGCCCGCCGACGCGCCCGAGGTTCCGCGCGAGGCGGTGGACCTGGTCCTCATGCCGGGCGTCGCGTTCTCGGCGGACGGTCACCGGCTCGGCCGCGGCGGCGGCTACTACGACGCCACCCTCGAGTCGATGCCGCGCGCCGTTCGCATCGGCCTGGCCTTCGAGCTCCAGGTCGTGCCCGCCCTGCCGTTCGAGGCGCACGACGCGCGCCTCGACGCGCTCGTGACGGAGGAGCGCACGCTCCTGTTCCGCCGAGAATCCCGTTGACGCGGGACCCTCCCGCTTGCGACACCTCCAACCTTGAAGGTCCTCTTCCTCGGTGACGTCTTCGGAAAGCCCGGCCGCCAGGCCGTGCAGCGGCTCGTCCCGCGCCTCATCGCGCGGGAGGGGCTCGACCTCGTGATCGCGAACGCGGAGAACTCGGCGTCGGGCGTGGGCGTCACGCCGGACACCGCCGAGGAGCTCCTCGCCGCCGAGGTCGACCTCCTCACGAGCGGCAACCACATCTGGTCCAAGCGCGAGATCGTGCCGTACCTCGAGCGCCCGGACGCCCGCCTGCTGCGCCCGGCGAACTATCCGCCCGGCACGCCGGGCCGGGGCCGTGCCGTCGTGCGGACGCCCGACGGCCGCCGCCTCGGCGTCGTGAACCTCGAGGGGCGCGTGTTCATGCGCTCGCTCGAGGATCCGTTCCGGGTCGCGGAGGAGGAGATCGCCGCCCTGCGGGCCGAGGGCGTGAAGGCGATCCTCGTCGACATGCACTGCGAGGCGACGAGCGAGAAGAACGCGATGGGCCACTTCCTCGACGGCAGAGTCTCGGCGGTGCTCGGCACGCACACGCACGTGCAGACCGCCGACGCGCGCGTCCTCGCCGGCGGCACCGCCTTCGTCACCGACGTGGGGATGTGCGGGCCGTGGGACTCGGTCATCGGCGTGAAGAAGGAGCTCGTCGTGGAGCGCTTCCTCACCGCGCGCCCCGTGCCGTTCGAGCCGGCGAAGCGCGACGTGTGGCTCCAGGGCGCCATCCTGGACATCGACGAAGACAGCGGCCGCGCGCGCGCCATCGCGCGCGTGCAGGAGAGGCTCGAGGAGACCTAGGCGATGGACCCCAACGCGAAGCTCAGGAGCGCGACGCCGGACGAGCAGTTCCAGGAGGTCACCCGCGCGGCGGTGGACCTGCACCTCGAGAAGGACCTCCGCGCGCGGCTCCAGAAGGCGTACGACACGGGCGTGCCGCTGCGGGTGAAGACGGGGTTCGACCCGACCGCGCCGGACCTGCACCTCGGCCACACGGTGCTCCTCTCCCGGATGCGCCGCTTCCAGCAGTTCGGCCACACCGTCATCTTCCTCATCGGCGACTTCACCGGCCTCATCGGCGATCCGACCGGCCGCAACAGCACGCGGCCGCCGCTCACGCCCGAGCAGCTCGCGGAGAACGCCGAGACCTACAAGAAGCAGGTCTTCAGGATCCTCGATCCCGCCGTGACCGAGGTCCGCTACAACTCCGAGTGGCTCGGCAAGATGGGCTTCGCCGACGTCATCCGGCTCGCGTCGCGCTACACGGTCGCGCGCATGCTCGAGCGCGACGACTTCAAGAAGCGCCACACCGGCAACATCCCCATCAGCGTGCACGAGTTCCTCTACCCGCTCGCGCAGGCGTACGACTCGGTCGCGCTGAAGGCGGACGTCGAGCTCGGCTCGTCGGACCAGCTCTTCAACCTGCTCGTCGGCCGCGCGATCATGCCGGACTACCAGCTCGCGCCGCAGGTGGTGCTCACCGGCCCGATCCTCGAGGGGCTCGACGCGAAGCTCGATCCCATCTCCGGCCGGATCTCCGGCAGCAAGATGTCGAAGTCGCTCGGCAACTACGTGGGCGTCGCCGAGGCGCCGGAGGAGCAGTTCGGCAAGCTCATGAGCGTCAGCGACGACCTCATGTGGCGCTACTACGAGCTCCTCTCCGACCGGACGAGCGCCGAGATCGGCGCGCTCCGGGCCGGGCACCCGAAGGACGCGAAGATCGCCCTCGCGAAGGAGATCGTCACCCGCTTCCACGGCGCGGACGCCGCGCGGCGGGCGGAGGAGCACTTCGCGCAGGTGCACGCGCGGCGCGAGGTGCCGGACGAGGTCGAGGAGCGGTCCGTCGCGCTCGACGGGCAGCCGAGCCTCCCGCTCGCGCGCCTGCTCGCGGACGTGAAGGTGGTCGCCTCCGGCAGCGAGGCGCGCCGGCTCATCGCCCAGGGCGGCGTGTCGGTGAACGGCGAGCGCGTGTCCGACGACAAGGCCACCCTCGGCGCGGGCGAGTGGCTCGTGAAGGTCGGGAAGCGCCGCTTCGTCAGGCTGAAGCTCGCCTGAGGCTGCCTCTCACCCGTTGAGCGACGCGCGGATCACCGCGCGCGCGTCTTCGGCTTCGTCTTCGGCTTGGGCTTCGCGGCCGTCTTCCGCGGCGGCACCGCGGGGCGCTTCGGAGCTGGCTTCGCGAGGGGCTTCGGCCTCGACCTGGCGGTCGGGATCGGCTTCGGGGTCGGGGTCGGGGTCGGGGTCGGGGTCGGGGTCGGGGTCGGGGTCGGGGTCGAGGTCGAGGTCGGGGTCGAGGTCGGGGTCGAGGTCGAGGTCGGGGTCGAGGTCGGGGTCGAGGTCGGGGTCGGGGTCGAGGTCGGGGTCGAGGTCGGGGTCGAGGTCGGGGTCGCGGTCGGGATCGCTGCTCGCCGGATCCCCTTCCCCAGCACGTACACCTCGTAGCTCGACTCGCGCACCGCCTCCGGGCGGATGACGTGCACCTCGTCGAAGCGCGCCTGAAGCTCCTTCTTCAGCACGGGGAACTCCCCGCCCATGAAGACCTTCGCGACGAACGCGCCGCCGGGGGCGAGCGTCTTCTCCGCGACGGAGAGGGCCATCCGCACGAGCTCGAGCGAGCGCGCCTCGTCGGTGATCTTCACGCCGATGGTCTTCGGCGCCATGTCGCTCGTGACGAGCTGGAACGGGCCGGCGTGCAGGGCGCGGATCTTGTCGAGCGCGTCGGGCGCGAGCAGGTCCACCAGGGCGGTCTTCACCCAGGCCTTGCCGAGGCGGCGGATGGGCTCGAGGTCCACGCCCACCGCGACGCCGGTCTCGCCCACCTCGTCCGCCAGGATCTGCAGGAACCCGCCGGGCGCGGCGCCGAGGTCGAGGACCGCCTGGCCCTTCCTGAGGAGGCGGTGGCGGCGGAGGATCTCGTCGATCTTGAAGGCGGAGCGCGCGCGCAGCCCCGCCTTCTTCGCCTTGCGGTAGTAGAAGTCCTTCGGATCGTAGGGCTTGGCCATGTGCTCGATTTGCCGCCCCGGGGCGGCGGCGGGTATCCTGCGCGCTCTCGCAGAGCAGTCAAGCCGACATGTCCCGGACCAAGACCGCCCTGCTCTGCGCCGTCGCCCTCACCGGGCTCGCCGCCACCGTCCGCTCCTCCCTCCGCGTGCGCTCCCTCGAGGCGGAGCTCCAGTCCGCCCGCATCGCCGGGCAGGCGGAGGGCGCCTCGTTCGTCGAGACGCTGCGGGGCGAGCACGCGGAGCGGCAGCGACTCGCGTTCGACCGCCGCCGCGATGTCGCCCTGGCGCTCGCGGGGGCCCGCCGCGACCGGCTCCTCGGGGCCCTCGCGATCGCCGCCGCCGCGCTCGGCCTCGGCTCGGGACGCGTGCTCTCGCGGCTCGCCGCGGAGGTCGAAGAGGACCGTCGCCACGTCCGCGCGGACGCGGAACGCGGACCGAATCGGTCCTGACCGCCGGCAAATGTCGATTGGAAAGGTCTGGATTTTCCCCAGGAAATTCGCGGGCCCACGCTTGACTCACCGAGGTCGGGCGGGGCATAACGCCTCTGCAACCCACCGCCTCGCAAACGGCGAAACGAGAGGATCGAAGAGATGGCCCTGAAGATCACGGAAGAGTGCATCAACTGCGGCGCGTGCGAGCCCGAGTGCCCGAACACGGCCATCACGCAGGGCGATGACCTCTACATCATCGAGGCTGCGAAGTGCACCGAGTGCAAGGGCCAGAACGACGCGCCGGCGTGTGCCGCGGTCTGCCCGGTCGACTGCTGCGTCTCCGCCTAAGCGGACTCAGACGGCGGTGACCCCGCGCCGGCCCGTCCCCAGGGGACGCGCCGGCGCTTCGCTTTTGGAAGGACGGCCCGGGCGGGCGCCAGGACGCTCCGGGCGCTTGGAGTATCCTGTCGCGCACCGGGCGGCGGACGGCCCGATGGACCCGCGCGGCCGGCGCCGCACCAGGAGCAGAGCATGGCGACCAAGATCACGGACGAGTGCATCAACTGCGGCGCGTGCGAGCCCGAGTGCCCGAACAGCGCGATCACCCAGGGCGAGGACATCTACGTCATCGACCCGAACCTCTGCACCGAGTGCGTCGGCTTCCACGGCGAGGAGGCCTGCGCTGCGGTGTGCCCGGTGGACTGCTGCATCCCGGACGAGGAGAAGGCCGAGACCGAGGAGCAGCTCTACGCGCGCCTCGCGATCGTCCACCCGGACAAGCAGTTCCCGCCGCTCGCCGAGCTCACCTCGGCGCTGTCGCGCTTCCGCAAGTAGCGCGGGCGCTTCGGCCCGGGAGTCTCGAACGCCCCGCCCGCCTCGCAGCGCGCGGGGCGTCGTCGTCTTAGGTGGATCCACCCTGAGGAGGCATCGATGGAGACGCTCACCGGTGGCCGGCTCGTCGCCCGCATGCTGCGCAAGGAGGGGGTGACGACGGCGTTCACGCTGTCCGGCCTGCACGTCGCGCCCATCTACGCGGGCTGCGTGGACGAGGGCGTCCGGCTCGTCGACACCCGCCACGAGCAGGCCGCCGCGCACGCCGCCGACGCCTGGGCGCGGCTCACGCGCGGCGTGGGCGTCGCCATCGTCACCGCGGGCCCGGGGGTCACCGACGCCGTGACCGGCGTCGCGAACGCCTGGGCGGCGAACGTGCCGCTCGTGCTCCTGGGCGGCGCCGCGCCGACCTTCAACCAGGGGCGCGGATCGCTGCAGGAGATGCCGCAGGTCCAGCTCTTCGCGGGCATCACCAAGTGGTCGGACCGCGTCCCCTCCGCGGACCTCGTGCCGAGCTTCCTCGCGAAGGCGTTCCGCGTGGCGCGCGCCGGGCGGCCGGGCCCGGTCTTCCTCGAGCTGCCCTGGGACGTGCTCTCGAACGGCGCCGACGAGGCGCTCGCCGAGGCGCAGACGCTGTACCGCACCGACGCGCGGATGCCCGGCGACCCGCGCAAGCTCGACGCCGCGCTCGCGCTCCTCGCCCGCGCCGAGCGGCCGGTGCTGCTCGGCGGCTCGTCGGTCTGGTGGGACGACGGCGTGGACGCGCTCGCGCGGCTCGCCACGCGCAGCGGGATCCCGGTCTACCTGAACGGCATGGGGCGCGGCTGCCTCCCGCCCGACCACCCGTCGGCGTTCCAGCTCTCGCGCAAGGAGGCGCTCGCGCAGGCGGACGTGGTCGTCGTCGTGGGCACGCCGCTCGACTTCCGCGTCGGCTACGGCACCGAGCCCACCTTCGCCCCCGGCGCCCGCGTCGTGCAGGTGGACGTGGAGGGCGCCGAGATCGGCCGGAACCGTCCGGTCGAGGTGGGCATCGTCGGCGACGCGCGGAGCGTGCTCGAGGCGCTCGAGGCGGGCGCGAAGCTCGCGCCGGGCGCGGCGGGGTGGCGGACGTTCCTGCGCGAGAAGGAGACCGCCCGCGCGGAGAAGCAGCGCGCGTACGAGGAGAGCGACCAGCGGCCCATCCACCACTTCCGGCTCGCGAAGGCGCTCGACCGCGTGGCGTCTCGCGCGGGCGACGTGACCTTCGTCGGCGACGGCGGGAACGTGGTCGCGGTCGCGGCGAAGGTGCTGAAGGTGCGGAAGCCCGGGCGCTGGCTCGACCCGGGCCCGCTCGGCTGCCTCGGCGTCGGCGCGCCGTTCGCGATCGCCGCGAAGCTGCTCGCGCCGGAGCGACCCGTGTGCGTCGTCCAGGGCGACGGCGCGTTCGGCCTGAACGGCTTCGACTTCGAGACCGCCGTGCGGTTCGGGCTGCCGATGGTGGTCGTCGTCGGGAACGACGCCGCCTGGGGACAGATCCTCGTCCCGCAGCGCGGCCTCTACGGCGACGACCACGCGGTCGCGACGAAGCTCGCGCCCACCCGCTACGACCGCGTCGTCGAGGCGTTCGGCGGCAAGGGCGAGCACGTCGACGACCCGGCCGACCTCGAGCCCGCGCTCGAGCGCGCGTTCGCCTCGGGGACGGTCTACTGCGTGGACGTGGCGATCGATCCGGAGGCGGCGGCGGCGAGCGGGGCGGCGGGGTACGCGATCTAGGAGTTGGCTTCGAGCCCGGGACCGCCGCTGCCGCGTCGGTTCCCTGCGGAGGTTGGCGATGGGACGCAAGGTGAAGCTGGACCGGACGACGGCCGCGGTGCTGGTGGTGGACGTGCAGGAGCGGCTCACCCCGGCGATGCCGGAGGAGACGCTCGAGCGGCTCGTGAAGTACGCGCGCGCGACGATCGGCGCGGCGAAGGAGCTCGGGCTGCCGGTGCTCGCGACCGAGCAGTATCCGAAGGGGCTCGGCCGGACGATCCCGGAGCTCCGCGAGCTCCTCCCCTCCCCGCCCCTCGAGAAGACCCGCTTCTCCTGCGGCGCCGACCCTGCGTTCGCGGCCGCGCTCGAGCAGACCGGCCGGAGGCAGGTGATCATCGTCGGGATGGAGACGCACGTGTGCGTGTTCCAGACGACGCGCGACCTCGTGGCGATGGGCTACGAGGTCCATGTCTGCGCCGACGCCGTGTCGAGCCGGACCGAGGAGCACCGCCGCGTCGGCCTCGAGCTCTGCCGCGAGGTGGGCGCCATCGTGACCACCGCGGAGACCGCGATCTTCGACCTGCTGCACGAGGCCGCGACCCCCGAGTTCCGGAAGGTGGCGCCGCTCGTGAAGTAGCCCCGCGGCCCCGGCCCGGACTCGCCGCCTGCCCTCCGTGCGCCGCAGGCGGAAGCCTCCCCGCCGCCCGCTCGCCCGTCAGCGCCAGGGAGCGGGAAGCCGGTTGACCGTGTCCGGTCGCGGTGCTACGTATCCGCTCCCCGCAGTTCCCGGGGCGTAGCGCAGCCTGGTAGCGCACTTGCTTGGGGTGCAAGTGGTCGCTGGTTCAAATCCAGTCGCCCCGACTCTCTGAAGGCCCCGGAGTTCCTCGCGAAAGCGATCGGCTCCGGGGCCTTCGCTTTTTCGGGTGAGCGGCTGCGGGTTGCGCCCAGGTTGCGCTTTGGCCGCCGCTGCGGGCCGAGCACGCTGCTCAACGACTCCCGCCGGCCCTACATGCGCGCGCGACACGGTTCGTGAACCACGTTGGCGTGCGTCGCGTTCAGTGCGAGGGTGTTCTCGATGAGGCCAGCCTTCCAAGCCGTGCTGTGGTGGGAGCGGCGGCGAGTCGTCTTCAACCTCGCGCTGCTCGTGACCGGCATGGTGTCGGGAGCGACGATGGTCGCCGTCGGTGGGCTCATGGTCGAGCCCGGACAGGACTTCATCGAGCCCACGCTGCTCTTCGTGGGCTCGGCCGCGTTCGCCGTCGTGGCGAATGCGTTCTACTGCGTCGGGTGGATCAGCGAGCTCCTCTGGAGCGGCGGCGATCCTTCCCGCACGGCCCCGTTCCGCGGGCGCGTGTTCCGGCACGGGACGCTGTTCCCCGTCGCGGTGACGCTCCTTCCCGCGCTCGTGACAGCCGCCTTGTGGGTGGTCTTCTAGGTGATCGCGCGGCGGCGGTAGACGCGCCACCCGGCGACGAGCTTCGAAGACACCGCCGAGGTGGGCCCTGCGCGAACTGCAGATGGGGGCGGACGCGACGATCTCGCCGCTTCGCTCATCGCGACCATGTGACACAACCTGGCGGTCGCGACGCTTCCGGCGGCCCGCCGTCGAACGCCGTGACCTGCGCGACACCTCCGCGGCAGTCGTACGTGATCAGCCGGTCGACGTAGACGTCGCCAACGAAGCCGCAGACGAGGAGCCCGTCCGTCGAGTCGATGAACTTCGGGCCCTCGCACGAGTACGTCGGCTGGCCGCACGCGCTGCGAACCTGGGTGCGAGTCGCGCCGACGCTGACGACGCAGGTCCCTCGCTCCTGCGGGACCGTCCACCGCGCGTGCGCCCAGATCCACGGCGGGAATGCGATGCTTGCGTAAAGCGCCGCTGCGACCACAAGCAGCCTCTGCCACCTCCGGCGCGCGAGCCGCCAGACGAGCACACCAGCCACGAGCGCGGCGAGGAGGGCGACGCTGTAGAGCATCACCTTGTCGGACTCGGATCGACACGACGCCTCGGCGCACAACCGCGCCGGGCAGACGGAGGCGACCGTGAAGCCGATCAGGCCGGCGGCGAAGAGCGAGTCGAGGCGCTTCAGCGCGGCAACGGCAGTCCGGGCGATCAGCATGGAGAACTCTGCGTCAGAGCGTAGCAGCCGGCGACGTTCGGGTCGCCTCATCGCTCTCCGACAGCGGCACGCCTCGTCGCACCTTCCGCCAGTGAAGGCTCGCGGTTGCCGGCCGAGCACCGTGAGGACGACCCGAGCCCTCGCGCGCAGACCGAGAGCGCGACCCGTCCCGACCGGACCCGTCCCGACCGAGAGCACCCGTCCCTACCGAGAGTACCGCCGCGCGAACCGCCGGCCATCCCGCGGCCGTGCGGAGGCCCCGACCGAGAGTACCGCCGCGCGAACCGCCGGCCATTCCGCGGCCGTTCTCGCATCGCGTAATCGTCTGTGATGACAAGGACGGGCGCGGCACGGCTCCTGCCTGCCCTCGCCGCGTGACCCCGCCTCGTCGCGTTTTGCCCGGAACCACCTACCTCGTGACGCGCCGCTGCTCGGAGCGACGCTTCTTCCTGCGGCCGAGTCGGGTCGTGAACGAGATCTTCCTCTACGTCCTCGCGGTCGCCGCGCGCCGCTACGGCGTCTGCGTCCACGCGGTCTGCGTCCTCTCGAACCACGCACATCTGGTGGTCACCGACTCCGAGGGCCGGCTCCCCGCGTTCATGCAGTACCTCGACTCCCTCGTCGCGCGGGCAGTGAACGCGTCCCTGGGGCGCTTCGAGGGCTTCTGGGCGACCGACGGCAGCTACAGCGCGGTCGAGCCGCTCGATCCGGCCGACGTCGTCGCCAAGACCGCCTATGTGCTCGCGAACCCGGTCGCCGCCGGCCTCGTCCGCCGCGGCGCCGAGTGGCCGGGCCTCTGGACCGCCCCCGCCCAGCTGGCGGGCACGAAGCTCTCGGTGCGGCGCCCCAAGGTCTTCTTCGACCCGAAGAGCCATTTGCCGGACGTCGCGGAGCTCGAGCTGACCGTCCCTCCCGGTTTCGCATCGGCGGAGGACTTCCGCGCGCTCGTATCGGAGGCGCTCGACGGCCTCGAGGCAAAGCACCAGGAGGAGGCCGCGTCGGAAAAGCGCAGGTTTCTCGGAGCTGCGCGCGTCCTCGCCCAGAACCCGTTTTCGCGTCCGCAGCCCGGCGAGCCGCGCTTCGGGCTCAGGCCGCGGATCGCCGCCCGCGACAAGTGGAGGCGGATCGAGGGGATCTTCCGTTTGAAGACGTTCCTGCGGGAGTACCGACAGGCCTGGACCGCGCGGCAGTCGGGCGCGTCCGACGCGAAGTTCCCGGCGGGCACCTACCTCCTGCGCCTCATGCACGGCGTGCTGTGCGCCGGCGCCGCGTAGACCGCTCCGCGCTCCATCAAGTCGATGAGGAACTCGGTCGCGATCGCATCCGGCGTCGCCGTGTGCGCGGCGTAGTGCCGACGATCGTCTGGCGTCGTCCGAGCCGCTTGGCGATCGGTTCGAGCGGTACTCACGGTCACTCGGTCTCGCGAGCGGTCTGTTCCGCACACCAGAGAGTCGGCCCTTAGGGTTCGCGAGCGGAGCCCGCGCCGGGCCCGGCCGATTACTCTCGGGCAGGGCCCCGGGCGACGTTCACCCCGCCGTCCGGGGTCGCGGCCACCCTCGAGCGCCGGGAGGGCCGCGGTGCGCCGCGTGGTCCGACCTGGGCACGGTCGCGACGATCGAGCCGATGGCGATCAGCACCATGAGCGCGTTGAACAGCAGGGCGGCGCCCGCCGCGAACCTGACCTGAACGTTGTCCGTTCGTCCCATGAAGATGCCAGCCAGAGGCGTGAAATCCTGCTCGTGGGCGAGGCCGGTGAACAGGGCGCCGGACAACGCGACGCCCAACGCCGCGCCGAGCGACGAGGCCATCTTGTAGATTCCCGAGGCGCTCCCAGCCTTTTCTTGCGGAACGTTCGATAGGGCGGCATCGGTGGACGGTGTCGCGTAGAGGCCGAGGCCGACGCCGAAGAGCGTGAACCCGACGAATGCCACGGCGATGTACTGCCGTGCCAGGAGGAAGGTGAACGTCGTGAGGACGATGCCGAGGGCGGTGATCCAGCAGCCGAGCAGCATGGGCCTTCTCGGGCCCCACTGCTGCAGGAGCTTCTCGCCCACACGAATCGTGGAGAGGATCGCCACCAGGTACCCGGCGGTCATCAGGCCGGACTGCAGGGACGACAACCCGGCCTCTTGCTGAACCAGCGTCAGGGCCACGAGGAGAGTCCCGGCGGCGCCGTTCAGCAAGAAGTTCGACAGCGTCGCCCCGGTGTAGGTCGTGTTCGAGAATAGCCGCAGGTCGATGAAGCCGTGGGAGCCGCGAGCCTCGATCCGCAGGAATGCGATCGTGCACACGACGAACAGAGCCGACAGCAGCTGCACCGACGGGCTCGTCCAACCCAGGGCGGATCCCTGCCCCATGACGACGTTCAGGGAGACCATCGCGCCCACGAACGCGAGGAGCCCGGGCCAGTCGAAGGGGCCGTGCGTGGCGGACGCGGCCTTGCTCTCGGGCGTGCCCCGGATGAGCAGGAAGCTCGCCGCCGAAACCGCGATGGACATCCAGAAGATCCAGCGCCAGCCCAGCGTGGAGGCAACGAGGCCGCCGAAGAGCGCGGACAGGCCCGAGCCACCCCACGAGCCGATGGACCAGTAGCTCACCGCGCGTTGGCGCTCCTTCCCCTCGAACCTGGCTTTTAGGAGGGCGAGCGTCGCCGGCATGATGCAGGCGGCGGACAGGCCCTGGATGATGCGCCCGGCCATCAGGAACGCCGCCGTGCCGCGCGGGGAGATGGCGATGAGCAGCGAGCCAACCACGCTGAAGGCCAGCCCGACGTAGGTCAACTTCACGCGACCGAGGCGGTCCGCCAGCCCGCCCGCGACGACGATGAAGATCCCCGAGAAGAGGGCGGTGATGCTGACGGCGATGTTGCTCGTGCCCTCCCCGATCCCGAGCCCGTCGCGCATGGCCGGCGCGACGTTCAGCGTGGTCTGGGCGAACAGCCAAAACGTCACAACCGCCAGGACGATCCCGATGACGAGCGAAGCGTCCCAACCGCCCGCGAAAGGTCGGCTACTGGAAGAGATCGAACTCGCCATGGCGATAGACCCGACCAGCCTTCATGACGAAGTCCACCTTGCGGGTCACGGCGATGTCCTCGAGAGGATCACCCGGCATGGCGACCAGATCGGCCTTCATGCCGGGGGCGATCACACCCAGATCGTTTCGCAGCAAGAGCGCGGCGGCCTGACTCGTACCCGCCTTCAATGCGCGGGCGGGGGAGAGGCCCGACGCTACCATCGCCTGGAACTCGAGGATGCCCTCGCTGAACGGAAACATCCCGCAATCCGTCCCGAGCGCCACATCGACCTTGCTCCGTGCAATACGCCGCTGCGCTTGCTCGATCGCGGCAACATCGCGGCGAAACTTCCAAACCGCCTGATCGGGAAGCTTGCCTGCTTCGAGGAGCGCCTTGTCCTCCTGCGTCATCTGCATGGTGGGCACGAGGAACGCTCCAGCCTTCTCGGCCATCGCGACTCCTTCGTCGTCGATGAGGTAGCAGTGCTCGAGGCTGCGGGCGCCTGCACGCAGTGCTTGCTTGCACCCGTCCGCTGCCCCGGTGTGCACGGCGAGCGGCATCCCGAGTTGCTGGGCGGTCTGCCCGAGGGTCTGCATCTCGTCCTCGAACCAGGTCACTCTGGCCGGATCGTCGCCGGCGCTCATGTAGCCTCCTGTGTTCATCGTCTTGATCCAGTCGCCGGAGAACGCACGCTCCATCCGGACCAACTCGCGAATCCTCGCGGGAGAATCCGCAACCCGAGACGTCTCAGTGTGGCAACGGCACGGAAGCATCCCCTGCAAGTCGCCGTGGCCCGCGGTCGAGCTGATCATGTGGGCGGCCACGATCAGGCGCGGCCCCAGGGCTAGACCCCCGTCGATCGCGTCGCGCAGATCGATCGTGGGCCATCCCGGATCCAGAACCCCCAGATCGCGGAGCGTCGTGAAGCCGTAGCGCATGTACTGCTGGGCGTGGCGAAGTCCCGCGAGCGCCTTGGTCGACGCGCGCTGAAGGGTCTGGCGCGCGAGATTCAGGCCATCTACGCAGAGATGAACGTGCGTATCGATGAAACCCGGAGCTACGGTGCGGTCGCTCAGATCGTAGATCTTGGTGCCGGCGGAGCGGCGGGCCGAGCGGGAGAGCTCGGCGATCGTGTCATCCTCAATCACAATCTCGGTGGGCCCGAGCAATCGGTCATCGCGACCGTCGAACAGATCTCCGCAGATCACCACAGTCGTCGTCATCGGACGCCCCAGAGGTCCTGAAGGTCCCTGATTGCGACCGCGGCGCCGAGGATCGCGGAGGAGGATCCTTCAACCTTCAAGAAGGATGAAGCGAGGCCGCGCACACGCCAAGGCATCCCATCGCGGGACCTGATGCGGCGCTCGCCGGCCACCGGTGGAGGAGCGCGGCGCCTCTTCGCAGCCACCTTCCGAGGGCCACCGCACGGTCGGCCCTCATGTTCGAGGAGCTCCGTAGCGCCGGGGGCAACCGCCGTGTCGGTGCGCCGGCAGTCAAACGCTCGGCGCTCCGCACGGAGCGCTTGCACGTAACCATCGGGTTAGATAGCCTCCTGGTTAGATGCCAGCAGACGCGTTGAGCCTGACGTTTGCCGCGCTCGCCGACCCGACGCGGCGAGCGATCCTGAAGCGGCTGGCCGCCGGGACCGCGAACGTGAAGGAGCTGTCGCGGCCCTTCGACATGAGCGGTCCGGCGGTGTGCAAGCACCTGCGTGTGCTGGAGCGAGCCGGGTTGATCCGGCGCGGTCGCGAGGCGCAGTCGCGGCCGTGCCAGCTCGAGCCCGCGCCGCTCAAGCAGGTCGTCGCCTGGGCGGAGGGGTACCGCGCGTTCTGGGACGCGGGCTTCGACCGCCTCGACGTGTACCTTCAGAAGGCGCACGCGCAGCGCCGGAAGGAGGTGCGCGATGCCCGCCGCCGGAAGCGCTAGCGACCTACTCGACGAACGCGAGTTTGCGGTCCCGCGCGAGCTGGTGTTCGAGGCCTGGACCGTGGCGGAGCACTTCGCGCGCTGGTTCGCTCCGCACGGCGTCGACGTTCCGCTGTGCGAGATGGATGCGCGCCCCGGCGGCGCGCTCCGCTTCCATCATCGGTTCGCCACCGGCGAGCTGGTGTCGATCAAGGGCGTGTTCGACGAGGTGATCGCGCCGTCCCGGCTGCGCTTCACGTTCACGTTCGTCGATGCCGATGACCGGCCGAGCGCGCCGCCGGTGTTCCCGGAGTGGCCGGTCGGCGTCCACATCGTGATGACCGTCGAGCTGTACGCGACACCGCGCGGCACGCGCATGACGGTTCGCCAGCGCGTCGCGGAGCCCGAGGCGGCCGGCACCCCGCCGGTGGTGCGCCACCACAAGCTCGCCGGCGAGGGCTGGCGTCAGACCGCCGAGCGGCTGGTCGAGTACCTCGAACACAGGAGCACGCGATGGCCAGGCTGATCTATGCGATGAACATCTCCCTCGACGGCTACATCTCCGATCGCGACGGCAAGTTCGACTGGTCCGTGCCGACGCCGGAGCTGTTCGCGGCCTTCAACGACCTCCAGCGCCCGATCGGCACGTACCTCTACGGCCGCCGCCTGTACGAGACGATGGCCGTCTGGGACACCGCCCATCTCGAGCCCGGCGGGCCTGCGTTCATCCCCGGCCTGGGCGAGCTCGAGCGCGAGTTCGCGACGATGTGGCGGGCCGCGGACAAGGTCGTGTTCTCGACGACGCTGGCGCGCGCGTCGACCCCGCGCACGCGCATCGAGCGCGCCTTCGAGCCCGACCAGGTGCGCCGGCTCAAGGCGACGAGCGAGCTCGACCTCACCGTCGGCGGCCCGCACCTCGCGGGGGCGATGATCGCCGCGAACCTCGTCGACGAGCTCCAGGCGTTCATCCACCCGATCATGATCGGCGGCGGCCATCCCTGGCTGCCGGGCGACCTCCGCGTTCCGCTCGAGCTCGTCGGCGAGCGCCGCCTCGGCCGCGTCGTTCACCTGCGCTATCGACCGAGCTAGTGCACGCGGTCGATCCCCTTGCGCAGCGACGTGCCGGCGAGCACCGGCGCCCCGGGACAGACGAGGCCCTCGAGGTCCAGCTTGCGGCGGCCGAGCTCGTCGAACACGCGGACCGCGCCGGTCGCCGGATCGGCGAACGTGACCCCGGCGAGGAACGAGGACAGCTGGCCTCGGTGCCGGGCGTGCGCGGCGAGATGTGGACGAACACCGTGTTGGTCTCCTGGGCCGCGTGGCAGCCGTTGCACGTGTTGAGCGCGAAGTGATGCCGGGCGCTGGGATCGCTGCCGGGCGAGAACCACGTGCCGAGGTCGTTGAACACGGCCCCGGCCTGTAACGGCTGGCCCGCGAAGACGAGCGGCACTTCGAGCGCCGCCCGTACGATCCGTGGTCGGCGTACGGTCAGTCCAAGACCGCCAACGCTCTCTTCGCCGTCGCGGCGACCACGCGCTGGCGCGACGACGGCATCACCGCGAACGCGCTGCACCCGGGCGCCATCCACACCGCCCTCCAGCGTCACGTCTCGGAGGAGGAGCTGGAGCGCCTCCGGCGGTCCATGGGGGGAGCGCAGACGATCCCGTGGAAGACGCCGGAGCAGGGCGCGGCGACCTCGGTCGTGCTCGCGACGTCCCCGCAGCTCGAGGGGCTCGGCGGGCGCTACTTCGAGGACTGCAGCGAGGCGCTGCCCAACAACCCCGGGACGCGCACCGGCGTCGCCCCGTGGGCCCTGGATCCCGAGGTGGCGGCGCGGCTCTGGACGGTGTCCGAGCACGCGGTCGATCGCGCGTAGTCACCTCACAGCAAAGGAGAGACTCGAGTGACCACCCGACAATGCCTGTGGAGCCTGGGCGAGCGGCTCCTCGGCTCGAATCGGTGAACGGAAGAAGACCGGCCAGTATGCAAACCCCTCCCGTACCACCTGCGCCGAAGCACGGCGATCGAGGACCTGCCATGCCTCTCAACCACTACCTGACGCTCGGCCGCTCGGGGCTCCGGGTGAGCCCCCTCTGCCTCGGCGGTATGACCTTCGGCGAGGATCTCGGCTGGGGCTCCACCGTCGAGGAGTCCCAGCAGATCATCGATCGATTCATCGAGCTGGGCGGCAACTTCATCGACACGGCGAACTTCTACACCAAGAGCCACTCCGAGAAGATCATCGGCGACCACGTCGGCCGGCACCCGTCGCGCCGCGACCGGCTCGTCATCGCCACGAAGTTCAGCGGCAACCTCTACCCCGGCGACCCGAACGGCGGCGGATCGAGCCGGAAGTCGATCGTCTCGGCGTGCGAGAACTCGCTGCGGCGCCTCCAGACCGACTACATCGACCTGTACTGGCTGCACAACTGGGACGTCCACACGCCGATCGAGGAGACGATGTCGGCGCTCGACGCCCTCGTGCGCGCGGGCAAGGTGCGCTACCTCGGCGTGTCGGACACGCCGGCCTGGAAGGTGGCCCAGGCGAACGTGCTGGCCGGGTTCAGGGGATGGTCGGCGTTCGTCGGGCTCCAGATCGAGTACTCGCTCCTCGAGCGCACCGTGGAGCAGGAGCTCGTCCCGATGGCGCTCGAGCTCGGCCTCGGGATCACTCCGTGGTCGCCGCTCAAGAGCGGCGCGCTGAGCGGGAAGTACACTCGCCGCAACGCCGGCGAGGTCAAGCAGGACCGCAGCCAGTTCCTCGAGCCCTTCCTCAACGAGCGGACCTACGCCCTCGTGGAGGAGCTGGAGGTCGTCGCGCGGGCGCACGAGAGCACCGTGGCGCGCGTGGCGCTCGCGTGGGTGCGCGGGAAGCCCGGGGTGACCTCGACCATCATCGGCGCGCGGCGCCTCGCGCAGCTCGACGACAACCTGCGATCGCTCGAGCTCGAGCTCACGCCGGACGAGCGCGCCCGGCTCGACGCGCTCACCGCGCCCACCTTCGGCTTCCCGCAGAACATGCAGCCCATCTTCCCTGCCATCCACAACGGCGGGACGACCGTGAACGGCGTCTACGCACCGCCCTCGCCGTTCGGGCTGGTGTGGGGCGACGAGCCCTACTGACGTTGGGAGCGGCAGCGTCGTAACGAGCAGGGTGCGCACCGGCCCGCGACGCCTCTCACCGAAGGTTACGGCCCGACATGCACATCGGTCACGCCCGAGATCCCGCTGTTCCAGACGTCCCACCACCTGAACGTGGCGCCGGCGTCCGTCGAGACGCCCAGCTCCGAGCTCCCGCCGACCCAGATGGCGCTGTCCGGCGTGACGAGGAGCGCCTTCGGGTACGTGCCCGCCGTCGCGGCGAGCGCCGTGAAGGACGCGCCGCGGTCGGTCGAGACCTCGACCTGCCGACCGTCGGCCACGTAGACGTCCCCGCTCGACGCGATGAACACGTCCGCGACCGTCGAGGGATAGGCGATCCCCGCCGACTCCGTGCGGAGCGCGAACGAGGTCGCGCCGCCGTCGTTCGAGACCGCGAGGCCGCCGGACGTCGCGACGTAGACGTCCTGGCCGGAGAAGGCGATCGCGTTCGGCAGGTTCGGGTACATGGCGATGCGCGGCCCGAAGGTCTGGCCTCCGTTCGTGGACTTCCAGACCTCCCCCGACGTGCCGTACCAGACCGTGCTGCCGCTGGCCGCCACGCACTCTCCGGAGTTGCCGTTCAGCCCCGCGTTTCCGCTCGGCGGGTTCGTCCAGTCGTTCGCACCGGTCCGGAGATCGAACGTGCTTCCCCCGTCGTACGAGATGGACAGCCCGTAGGACGTCGCGACGTAGAGCTTCCCCGTGCCGACGTCGAGGAAGAGGTCCTCGGGCGTGGTCGACTTGAACGGCCCCTGCCCGGCGAGCGTGTACGCGCTCCGGAACACCGGCCAGGTGCGGCCGCGATCGCGGGAGATCGCGATCCCACTGTAACCGCCGCCGCCGACGAGCGCGTAGAGCTCGGTCGCGTTCCCGGTGATGCGTTCGATCCCGCCGGTCAGGTCCGCCGGCGCGAACGTGACGCCCGCGTCCGTGGAGCGCCAGAGGGAGGGAGCCGCGCCCACCCAGACCGTGCTGCCCTCGGCCAGGATCGCCGCTGGCGCCGGGTCGTGCTCGGGGATGCCGATGGAGCGCGCGGTGAACGTGGCGCCACCGTCCGTCGACGTCGCGAAGCTCTTGCCTCCGCCCGACAGCGGGCTCGTGGCGGCGTGGACATGGGTACCGGAGACGGCGACGCGGCGCACGTCGTTGGTGTCCAGGCCCTGTGCGGTCGTTCGGAGCGCGCCGAAGCCGTCGCCGCCGTCGGTGGAGATCGCGAGGCCCACGTCCGTGGCGACGTACACTTTCGTCCCGTCGCAGGCGACGTGGTGGTTCGCCGTCGCGCCGGCGGCCGCGGTCACCGTCGTCCACGTGACGCCCGCGTCATGCGAGACCTCCACCCCGCCGGAGTGCGTCGCGTAGACGTCGTCGCCGCAGGCCGCGACCGAGGTGAACCAGACGCCGTCGGCGTGACGAAGCGAGCTCCTCATCCGGTCGTGCGACACGAGCAGCCCGGAGCGCGTTCCGACGAACCCATGCCGATCGGAGAGCGCGATGGCGGTGACGGAGTCCCGGTCGTAGATCCCGTAGTGCCGCTCGTCGAACGACGCACCAGCGTCGCACGAGACGAAGAGGCCCCGGTCCGTGCCGACGTAGATCCGGCTCCCGAAGGCCGCCGCGGCGGTGAGCTGAGACGGCGCGCCATCGCTCGCGCGCACCGTGAAGTGGTGCCACGTCGCGCCGTCGTCGTCGCTGTAGGCGAGCCTCCCTCCGAGTCGGCGATAGAGGCGGCCGCTCGCGCGGTCCCGGAACAGCTCCAGGGCCTCGCCGATCATTCCCGTCGACACCCAAGCCGTCGGGACCCTCCCCGCGCCGCGGAAGAGGTCGCCGCCACCCGCGACGTAGACGAAGCCGTCGCCGGAGACCGAGTAGTCGTTCTCGCGGATGACCTCGACGTGCCCGACCGCGTCCTCGGCCCGATACCGGAGGACCGTCTCGCCGGGCCCGGCGTGGATCGGTCCCGCTGTCGCGCCCTGCACGATCGTGCCGGTTCCGCCGTCGAAGCTCGGGATGGAGCCGTCCGTGGTGTAGACGATGCGCTCACAGCCGGAGCCTGCGCCGTCGAAGCAGGTCAGGGTCACGTCCTGCGCGGTCGCGTACGCGCCCGACGCCACGCTCGCCGTCGTTCGTGGCTCGTCGCAGTCGGCGGCGGTGGTGAAGGACCAGGTGGTCGGCGCCGGGAGAGCGTTGCCGGCGAGATCGGTCGCGCCCGAGACGGTGAGCGTGTACGCCGTGCCGCACTCGAGGAGTTCGGCGGGCTGGGCGGTCGAGGTCCGCGTGGGCTCGTCGTAGCTCGCGCCGCCTGGCGCCGCGGGGACCGCCACGATCGCGCCCCGGAGGGCGCCGTCATCGCGCATCGGCTCGTCGAACGTGACGTGGAACGGGGTGTCTAGCCGCACGCCGATCGCGCCGTCGGGCGGGAACACCGAGGCCACCCCCGGTGGATCGGTGTCCATCACGTAGGTCTCGCTGCGAGGCGCCTCGGCATTGCCCTGCGCATCGACGGAGAAGAACCGCAGCGTCAGCGAACGGTCCACCGTGATCGGCGCGACGTACGCAGGAGACGCGGCCGTCGGGTTCGAGCCGTCCACCGTGTAGTGCGTGACGCTGCAGCCCGTACCGCCCACGTCGTCCTGGCAGACGAGGGTCACCTGCCGCGGGAAGCTGTAGAAGCCGCCCGGGGGCGTCGCGGTGGTGGTCGGGGGAATCGTCTCCGGCGTCGCCTGCGTGGTGAAGACGAAGAACCGAACCGGCCCGACCTCGCCGTGAGCGCCTCGGAGCGCGGTCGAGAGGCTGACCGAGTAGGTCGTCGAGTACGCGAGCGGCTGGGCCGGATCGATGACGATCGCCGCGCGCGACGCGTCGTAGGTGATCGCGGCCGGGACGGGAGCGCCCCAGAGGGCGAGGGTGGCCGCGCCCGGGATGCTCGCCGGGTCGAGGCAGGTGTTGTAGCGGATCACCAGGTCGCCGTTCACCGCGACGCCGGTCTGGCCGGGGTACGGCGTCGAGTCCGCGATCTCCAGCGCGGTGGCGCGCGGGAGCGGACAGGCGCCGCTCGCGGGGCCGCCCTCCTCGCTCGATCCGCCGGAGCACGCCAGGGTGGCGGCGAGGAGGGCTGTGAAGGTCGCGCGGCGCGCGCCCGGGGTGGCGGTGGCGGGGCTCATGCGTTTCTCTCGCGGTGATGAACGTGTGGTGGACGTCTTGACTGCACGACCAGTGACGACCGCGGCCAGGAAATCATCTCGCCGGCCGGATGTCATGCGGTTGCGGCTCGAGGAGGGCCCAACGGCTGCGAGACGTCCACGCTCGGCCGTTACCCCCAGCGTCCGCCCCGCGTCGGCAGGGAGGCAGGAGGGACAAGCCGCCCTCGGCCGGGGTTACTGCCGACCCGAAGGCAGCAACGCAGCAAGCGCGAGACAGCCAAGACCAACGCAAATCAGGATGAGACCTGGCCGAGTGAACGCGCCCGTCATCGCGACTCTCTCGAAGAGGCTCTGCGTGAGGGCCTTCGGACTTACGCGGGGGAATGGCAGCGCCATTACTCCGATCCCGGCAACGCAGATGCCCAGGACTAGCAGGATCCGTTTCGCGCGTGTCACACGAACAAGCATACCGGGCATCTACAAGCGCCGGACTACTTGTTGAGACGTGCCGGGCGGTCGTTCTCCGACCGAGAGTAATCGCCAGAACCTCAGGACGCGGCGCGGGACTCTCCTGACGCGAAGCATCGGAATCCACAAAGACCTTCCGTGATAGGCATGACGCACAGACGACGCCGCCTCGCGCGTCATTGCGTGCGACCGGATTACTCTCGGCATGTCCGCCCACCAGCGTCGGCCCGTCAGGCTTGGCGAGCCGACCGCGCGCCGGGGCCCGCCCGATTACTCTCGGGCAGGGCCCCCCGATCGATGCCGATTCCACGCGCACGGACAGTGAGTCCGCGCCAGGCCGCCGCATGCGTCTGAGTCGCCCCCAGACGCAGCTCGCCGTCGCGAGGGCCGAGAGGGATATGCTTTGGCGAGCCCTGCCGCGCGGACCGCTGGTCGGGCTAATAGACGTGCGGGACAGACCACGCAAGAAGGAGGCAGAAATGACACTTCTAAGGCGTCAGTGTCTCCTAATTTCGGCCGTGGCATCAGTCTTGATCGCGGGCCACTGCCCCCCCGGAACAGATGGACAAATTGGCAGCGGATCTCAAGAAGTACCAGACTATGTATGGATGTCAAAGCGCCGAATCGGTGTGCAAGACGTATAACGCGGGAACACCTAGCGTGAGTAGCCCTTCATCCTCAGGAGTGTGTACGGACGGTCAGTCACCGCCACAGTGGGGCTGCTGCCAGGGCATGGAGTGCCTTATGGCGAATTTCGTCAAAAACGATCACATACAAGTTCAGGCACTACTGGATCCTACGCACCCCGCCAGCATCTTCACCAACAATTTTCCGCAATGGAAGGTCACATTTCTGAAGACCGCAACGCTATTCAGCGTGACCAAGAATTCCGCGGGCAAGCCCGTCTGCACCTTATCCGATCCCGGAATCAATGGCGTGTACCAACCAGACAGCGTCGTCGTAATCACGATTGACGGGAAGGTTCTCTCATACGAGGTGTGCGAGATTGGTTTACAGATTAACGGAACCAAATACTACGAGCACTTTGCATCCGATGCGCCTCCCGGGAACATTCAGCCGGGGTGCGTAGGATGGGTGGAGTGTGTAACACAGTGATCACGAAAGCGGCTCCCCGCGTCGTGGGGACGGAAACCGGCGCCCGCGCGAAAGCAACTTGCGTCACGGTTCGGAAATAGCGCGCTTCTCATGCTGGCGCCAACGGGACGGTTGCCTGCGCTGCGGGTTCGACATGCCGACCCCCCTCGACCAGACTACCCGCGGCGCAGACATAGCTGCTTAATCGGCATCCACCTCGCGAGGGGCGGAAGCACTCAGCTGCCGGGGAGCAATCCGGCGCACGACCGCGGCGCTTTGCGAGCGCGCCGCGCGAGCACGCATCCGCCAAAGCCAGAGAAGCTGCGCGATCCTTCCAAGGCACCGCGCCTACGGCGCGGGCGATCTTTCCGCGCCGGAGCGCCTGGATCGCAGCAGCGATTCCCCGACCGAGGGTAATCGCCAGAACCTCATGACGCGGCCGCGGAACTCTCCTGGCGCGAAGCATCGGAATCCACGAAGACTTTCCGTGATAGGCCTGACGCACAGACGACGCCGCCTCGCGCGTCATTGCGTCCGACCGGATTAGTCTCGGTCAGGTCCGCACAGCTTCAAGCGCCCGATCGACTTGCGCGGCATCGGAACCTCCGCGCTCCGCTCCAGGACGCAGCAGCTCGGGCAAGTCGCTTCCTCCGGGACAGCGTCGCGTCGATCCGGCCGACCGCGCCGCATAGGTCGACGCCGCGGATGAGCAGGTGGATCACCGGGCCACGCCATGCCAGCGAGCGACGGAGCCTTGGTCCCCGTGCTCGCGGTAGTGAAGGCTCCCCGCACGGGTGAAGAAGCGTGCTCGCCGCACCGACACACGCCTACCCGGTCCGTATGCACGTTCGGCGAATCTTCACGCTGGGTAGCTGTTGGTCTAAAATGGAGCATGCGACCCTTTGTCGTGCGTACCCCGGGAGCGCCGGAACGGTTGGCTCCCTCCTGATCGTCTTGCGCTTCCGGGGTCCGCTTCCTCGCAGGTCTCATGAACCTCGACAAGCTGGCGCTCCGGATCGAGAGACTTCGCGTCGCGCGGCGCGTACGGTTCGACGAGCTCGCTGCCGCGATCGATCTGACGGCAGGGAGCCTGCGGAGCCGGATGCTCGGCGACATCGCCTTCAGCGAGACCGAGCTGTGGTCGATCGCGTGCGCGCTCGAGGCGCCAGCCGGGTGGCCGGAGCGCGAGCCCGCCGAGCTTCCAACCGGCCGCATCGCGCTCACCGCGCCGACGCCTCGGCGATCCGCCTCACGGCAGGTGCCGAAGTAGTTCGGCGTGGTCGCGCGGGACCTGCACGGCGGGCAGACGGTCGGCGGGCCCTTCGGCGTCGTCGTCGCGCCGCAGCGCCGCGCCTGCGCCTCGCGACTTGCCGTGCAAGGCCGGCCCGCGACCGGCAGCGGGGCGCGGCGGGGCGGGGCGGCAAGGGCATTTCATGTGACCTTGACTAACATCAATTCCGCCTTATGATGCGTCCATGACCGTTGCAGCTCCAGCGGGAGCGACAGGGAACCGGCGCGCGCGCGCGAAGCCGGCTCGCAAGCGGGCATACCGGATGGGCGCGCGCGCGGCGGCAGCCGCGGCCACGCTCGAGCGCATCCGCGACGCGGCGACGGGCCTCTTCTCCGAGCTGTCCTACGACGAGGTGAGCCTGGAGGCGGTCGCTCGACGCGCTCGCGTCTCCCTCCCGACGATTCTGCGCAAGTTCGGCTCGAAGGACGCGCTCTTCGTGGAGTGCGCTCGCGCCATGAACGAGCGCGAGCAGGAAGCCCGCAAGGTGGTCCCCGGGGACGTGCGGGGAGCGGCCCGGATGCTGGCGCTGCGCTACGAGCAGCTCTTGCCCCTCTGGCGTCACCTGGGTCTCGAGGAGCGCTTCCCCTCGGTCGCCGAGGTCATGGCGGGGGTCCGCGAGCGCCACCTGGCCTGGCTCGCGGACGCGTTCGCGCCCTTCCTGTCGCCGCGTCGTGGGAAGCTTCGCGCCCGCCAGCTCGCCGCGCTCTTCGGCGCCACCGAGATCTACCTGTGGTGGACCTGGAGGACGCACCTCGGCCTCGACGCGCTCGAGGCCGAGCAGACGATGTTCGAGGTCCTCGAGGCGCTCGTGGTGCGCTGGGCGGAGGGCGCGAAGGAGGAGCGCCGATGAGCGAGCCTCTCCGCTTCCTCTTCGCCACGTGGGACGGGGGCGGCAACGTCCCCCCCGAGCTCGGCGTCGCCAGGCGTCTCGTCGAACGGGGCCACGCGGTGCGCGTGCTCGGGGATCCCACGCTGGCGCACGCGGCGCACCTCGCCGGAGCCGAGCACCGCTCCTGGGTGATGGCGCCACACCGCGACAGCGCTCGCCCCGAAGACGACGTCATCAAGGACTACGAGAGCGCCAATCCCGTCGCGATGAGCCGCGACTTCGTCGAAGGCTTCGTCGGGCGGCCGGCGATCCACTGGGCCGAGGCTTCTTCAAAAGATCGGTCCGCGCGACGAGGACTGGGCGGCGGTCGCCTACGTATGGAACGACGACGGCTCGGACGCGATCGCCCGGCCCGCGGGCGTCTCGAACGTCCGCGGGACACGTCACGACGTGCCGTCGGCCGCGGAGTGCATGGCGTGCCACGGCGGACGCCGGAGCCGCGTGCTGGGATTCTCCGCAGTCCAGTTCTCCTACGAGGCGGGCGCCGGACAGCTCGATCTCGCCGATGTCATCGCGCGCGGCTGGCTGTCCTCGCCCCCGTCACGGCGCATCGCCGTGCCCGGCACGGCCACGGAGCGCGCGGCGCTCGGCTACCTGCAGGGGAATTGCGCGCATTGTCACAATCAGGCGAGGCCCGCGCGCAGCGGCTCGAGGTGCTACGACCCCTACAACTCCCTGGACTTCTGGCTGCGCGCCGATGGATCCGGCTCGCCGGCCGAGACGCCGACGTACCGTTCGGCCGTCGGCAACGTGATCCAGCCAGGCGACGCCAGCAGGAGCAGGCTCCTGGACCTCGTCGCGCATCGCGCGAGGGGGCGGCAGATGCCACCGCTCGCCACCGAGGAGGTGGACGAACACGCGGTCCGCCTCCTGCGAGAGTGGATCGACGACATGCGGTGGTCGAGGTCGCCCATCCCATGAAACACAAGATCGTTCCGGAATCGCTTGCCGAACGGCTGGCCCTGTGGGCCGGAAGGGTCCCCGTTCCGGTCGTGGACACCCTTTTCCCGCTGGTGAAAGCACGCTCCCTCATGGCGGCGGAGCGGCTGGGGATCTTCGAGGCGCTGCGAGACGAAGCGCTGCCGCCGGCTGCCCTCGCGAGCAGGCTGGGCCTGGACGAGGACTGCCTTCGCTTGCTCCTGCGCGTCCTCGCGGCGTCCGGCTACCTGCAGGAACGCGGCGCCCGTCACCGGCTTTCGCCCATGGCCCGCAGGACCGTGATCCGCGGGGGCGCCCAGGAATCGTCTGCCTTCCTCCGAGGGGGCCTGCGAACCCCCAGTACGATTGGCCCTCGACCCCGGGGACGGCCCTCCCTCATCGGGAGATCGTTGACCGACCTTCTCACGGTGCGTCATGCTCGCCGGACGCTCGGTCGATCGAGACGACGCGGCCCGGAGTCATGCTCATGGACGCACCCCACCCCACTCCCGACCTGGGCTGACCTGCGGCGGAGAACAGCGATGTGCATTGCCGTCTACCTCTCGTCGCCGTCTCCCCTGCCGCTGGTGCCGTGGCGTGAGGAGAACCCCGGCTTCTACGTCGACGAGGTGCAGGGCGACGACGCCGTGCACTCCCACTTCACGTGGCCGAACGTCTACTACGCCGGCTCGCACGAGGGCTGCGGGTGCGGGTTCGCGTACAACCAGATGCCCAACCACTTGCAGGAGCCGGACGACGAGGTGCGCCGCCGCGCCTCGGTCGCGGCGTTGCGGCAGTACGTGACCGAGGCGACCGCCGTCGGCCCCGTGCAGCTCTATGCCTGCTGGGAGAGCGAGCAGGCGCTTCCTGAGAAGGACCGGCTCGCGGCCTCGCCCGACGTTCTGGGCGGCGAGTCGTTCGACTTCGTGCAGTTCAGGATGCTGGAGTTCCCCGGGACGCGCTCGCGCGACCGTACAGCAGCTGGGCAGCAGGATCGTCGGTGAGCACCTGATGCGCGCATGGTGTCGGCGCCGGCGCCGGCTGCGATGTCTCGAACGTGACCTCGCTAATGGCGAGGGCTTCGTTGGCGACTCTCGCAGCGCAGACGCCGCGCCCTGCGGATCCTCGCAGACCGCGATTCGCTCGCCGCCCGGCAGCGGGCTGTCGAGGCGAAGCCGCCGAGCGGGCCCTGCCTCAGATTCTGCCGTGATCGCCCGCGGCGCCGGCCCGCTCGCGGGTGTCCGCGAGAAACGCGTGAATCGTCGCGATGACCTTCGCGCCCTCTCCGACCGCCGCGGCGACGCGCTTCGTCGAGCCCGCGCGAACGTCGCCGATCGCGAAGACTCCATCGCGGCTCGTCTCCAGCTCCTGGCGGCCCTTGGAGACGTCCGCCCCTGTTCGCACGAACCCTCTGGGATCGAGCGCGACGCCTGACCCGGACAGCCACGACGTGTTCGGGTCCGCACCGATGAACAGGAACAGATGACGGATCGGTCGGCGCGTCTCCTCGCCCGACGGCGCCTGCCGCCAGCGCAGGGTCTCGAGGACGCCGCCCTGTCCTTCGATGGCGACGACCTGCGTCTGGAGCAACACCTCGATGTTCGCCGTGGCGGCGATACGGTCGACCAGGTAGCGCGACATGCTCGCCTGCAGGCTGCTCCCGCGCGCGAGGAGCGAGACCTTTGGGACCTGCGCCGCCAGGTAGACCGCCGCCTGTCCCGCGGAGTTGCCGGCACCGACCAGCGCTACCTCCTGTCCAGCGCAGAGCTTTCTCTCCAGCGGCGAAGCCCAGTAGTGGATGCCCGAGCCCTCGAACGTCGCGAGGTTCTCCAGATCCAGACGGCGATACCTGGCGCCGCTGGCGATGACCAGGGTGCGGGCCCTGACCCGTTCACCGTTCGAGAGACCCAGCTCGAACCCTCCGTCGACGTCGGCCGTGGGCTGCAGCCTGACGACCTCATCCGGTATCGCCATCTCGGCGCCAAACTTCTGCGCCTGGTTGAAGGCCCGGGCCATGAGGGCCATCCCGGAGACGCCGGTCGGAAACCCGAGATAGTTCTCGATCCGTGCCGACGCGCCAGCCTGGCCGCCGAACGCGCGACAATCGAGCACGAGGACGGACAGTCCTTCCGATGCTCCGTACACCGCCGCGGCGAGACCCGCCGGTCCGGCGCCGACGATGGCGACGTCGTAGACCTTCCTCGGATCGATCGGCTGGACCAGGCCGAGGCACCCGGCGAGCTCGACCTCGCTCGGATTGCGAAGGACTCGGCCGTTGGGGCAGAGCACGATCGGCAGCTCGGACGCCGCGACGTGGAAGCGCTCGACCAGCGCCCTGGCGGACGGATCTTCATCGGGATCGAGCCGCTGATGCGGGTGCCCGTTGCGGGCGAGGAACCCCGCCAGGCGCAACACGTCGCCGCCCTCCGCAGGCCCGACGATCACCGGTCCGCTGAGACCGCTCTCGAGCAGGCCGACGCGCCGCAGGATGAGCGCACGCATGATGCGTTCCCCGACCTCCGCCTCGGCCACGAGCACGTCCGGTATTCTGCGCGAAGGGATGAGGAGCGCCTCGACCGGCCTCGTCGCACGTGCATCGACCAGCGAGGGACGTCCCGAGAGCTGGGCGAGCTCGCCCATGAACGAGCCCGGGCCGTGGAGGACGATGGCCTCGTCGTGCCCGAGCACGCTGTGCTGGGTGATCGCAACCTCGCCCGTCAGGATGACGAACATGCCCGGGCTGACGTCGCCGGTCGTCACGAGGCGCTCGCCCGCGCCGTAGGCTCGTGCGGAGCCGAAACGCCGCAGCCGGTCGATCTCGGCGGGATCGAGCCTCGGGAACATCTGGTCGTACCGGCTCTCGATGACCGATGCCATGGTGGGCCTCCTCAGGGGCGCGGCCACCCCGGGTAGCATTGACGTTGTCTGAATAGCGTCCCGCGCGCTGGCCTCTCGTGTAATGGCGAGCGGGCGAGCGGTGTTCGCCGGGTTGCGCGAGGGCGCAGCGCTCCAGCCGCGCGCGTGATCGTATTCGAGCTCTACGAGGCGCGTAGCCCTCGCCGGTGACGCCCGGAACCTCCACCGGGCGCGCTCGCAGCACGCATCGGCGGGGCACCCCATCGATAGACCCTGGAATCCCGCGCCCCTCGGCCGCTCGGCTCGCCCCTCGAGCCCCCTCGCTGCGCGTTGATGTCGCTCCACAGAGGGCGCACGCTCTCTCGGGAGGTCGTCACCGGGAGGAGCATATGACGCGCTGGATGGCGGTGGTTGCCTCTGCGCTCGTACTCGCGTGCTCTGGGGATGGCGACGGCGCAGGGCGATCGAACGGCCCACCGAACACGGTCTCGCTGACGGTCCACCGCTCCGGAGAATGCACCGGTGTCGTCAGCAGCGAGCCGGCAGGACTGTCGTGCACCGACGCGAGCTGCAGCGGGACGTTCGCGGCCGGGACGACGCTGACGTTGATCGGGACGCCTGATCCCGGATGCCGATTCGACGGGTGGAGCGGCGCCTGTACTGGACTCGGGCCCTGCACGATCGTGCTCGACGCGTCCGCCACGGCGACGGCGACGTTCACCCTCCGGTTCGACCAGGACGGCTTCCTGGCGGACCTGCTGGACGCGCCGATTCCGGTCGAGGACACGATCCCGTCCGCCCCGCTGCGCAGCACCTGTGCGACCCGGACGGTGAACGGTCCCGGAAACGAGGCGTTCGGCGGCCCGGTTCCGTGCGTCAGCGGGTTCTGCCTCGAGAATGCACCGGGCTCCACGTGGCTATGGGCGATCGCGGGAGCTTCTCGATCGAGCCTCTGGGCCGTAGGCGAGGGCGCGCTGCTGCACTACGGCTCCCGCTGGGACACGGCGTGCGGGCCGCTCGACGGCTGGATACTTTACTCCGCGTACGCCAAAGACGATCGCGACGTGTGGGTCGCCGGCCAGGGGACCATCGGCCACTTCGACGGAGCGTCCTGGAGCGCGACGCCCTCCGACCCCGGCTGGCGGGTGTTCGAGATCTTTGGCGACGCACGAGAGGCGTTTGCAGCCTACTCCGGGACCACGAGCGGCATCCTCCGCTGGAATGGCGCGGGATGGGCGCCGAGCTACGGCGGCCCGTCCGCGTCTGGCCTCTCGGTGTGGGGTGACGGAGCGGGCCGCGCCTGGGGAACGGACGGTGGACTTCTCGTCACGTGGGACGGGACGCGTTGGACCCATTCCGTCCGGCCTTTCAACCTGAACGACCTCTGGGCGCCCGCGGGTGGGGAGCCGTGGTTCGCCGGTTTCACCTTCCGCGATCCGGAGTGGTGGATTCACGACGCTGCGGTCTGCACGCTCGAGCGCGGCGCTTACCTGTCGGTCCCCTTGCCGCCGGGATACCGGGAGGCGAACTGGGTGCGCGGAAGCGCATCCGACGACGTCTGGGTCAACGCCTGGAGCACCGAATCCGGGGCAGAAGGCGTCATGCTGCGATGGGATGGCGCTGCGTGGACGATCGTCGCGTCGCCGGGAGAATCGTATCCGCCGCTGGTTCTAGCGCGAGACGAGGCGTGGCTCGTGCAAAACGCGCGCGACCCCGGCACGGTCCGGAGCGTTCCTCGTGTGATGCGCTTCGACGGGACGCAGTGGACCACCTCGCTCGAGTTGGAGGCCCCCAGCTTGGCCGCAGCCGTGACGGCGTCTGGCGCGGTGTGGGCCGCCGCCGAGGACGGGCTCTGGCGTTTCGATGGTACTCGCTGGACGAGCATGCACGGCCGGCTCGGCTACTCAGCGCACCTCGCGAGCGACGGGTTGCGCGTCTGGGCAGCCGGCTACGATGGCGGTGGCTCCAGCACCGTCGCCGCGTGGGACGGCTCGCAGATGACGACGTTCCGTCTCTCGGGCGACGCTACCGCGCTCTACGCAACAGGTGGGCACGCGTGGCTCGCGACCGCGGGGTCGACGAGGGACGGTGCGAACGCCAGGGTGCACCACTGGGACGGCGTGTCCTGGACCGAGCTCGACACCGGAACGCCGATGTACGTCCACGCCCTCTGGGCGTCCGCTCCCACCGACCTCTGGGCCGTCGGAGTCGTCTATCCGGCGACGTGGACCTCTCTGACGGGCATCATCGCGCACTGGGACGGCGCCGCGTGGGTGCGTCGCGAGATGCGGGATTACGAGCTCCGGTCGGTGTGGGGCTCCGGCGCTCGTGACGTCTGGGTGAGCGGCGACACGGCCTATTGCACGAAGTGCCCGCAAGTCGAACCGGATCCGCTGCTGCTGCGCTGGAATGGCAACAAGCTCGCGAAGGTCGCGAGCCTCGCTTTCGAGGAGCTCGCCGGCCGGAGCGCCAGCGAGGTCTGGGGTATCGCAGCGGAGCAGCGCTCAGGGAGCGCGGACCGGACTGCCGTGCTCCATCGCTTCGACGGGACGCGCTGGTCCGCGACGGCTCGCCTGGACCCGCCGTTCCGGCCGTATCGGCTCCATGCGGCGCCGGACGGTACGCTGTGGGGCGTGGATGGGGGGCCGCCTCCTGCGGCGCGCGCCGCCTCCTTCTCCTTAGTGCGCCCCGAGGCTCGCCGAGGGTCGCGACGCTCCGGGCCCCGGCGCGGGAGCTTCGGTGCAAGTTTGCGGCTGCACGGCGAGCTCGCTCACGAGGGAAAGCCGCCCCGCAATCATCGGACGAACGCAGCGCCGCTTCGTCGGCGGTGAACAGCGGAAGACCGCTGGACGCACCCGCTGAATGCTCGGCGTTTGCCGAGCCCTCGGCGTGAAGGCTCCGTCTCGAACGACTCGCCGCCGTCGCGGACGCGCGCCGCGATCGCGCGTCGCGCACGAGATCTCCGCGGAAGCTTCGCGGACCGTGGAGTGGGCACGAACGTTGCTCGGCGCGGCGAAGAGCGGCGGGTCGATCCGCGGAGGCTCGAAACAGCAAGAAGGAGGATGTCATGTCGGCATCACCGTCGATGCCCGGCCGGCGCAGCTCCGGTGCGCGCCCGGTGACCGCGAGTGCCCTCGGCGCCCTGCTGCTCGCGGGCGTCGGCTGCACCCGAATGGTGTCGGCCGCGGACGGTGACGCCTCTGCCGCCCCCGGCGTCGGGAACCCCATGTCCACCGGACTCGAGATCCGCCCCTTCCACGTCCACGTCCCGGACGCGGCCCTCGTAGATCTGCGCAGACGCATCGCCGCCACGCGGTGGCCGGATCGGGAGACGGTCACGGATCCGTCGCAGGGGGCTCAGCTCGCCAAGCTGCAGGGGCTCGTCCAGTACTGGGGCAGCGGATACGACTGGCGGAAGGCGGAAGCGAAGCTGAATGCGTTGCCGCAATTCACGACGAACATCGACGGGATCGACGTCCACTTCATCCACGTCCGTTCCCGTCACAAGAACGCGCTTCCGGTGATCATCACGCACGGTTGGCCGGGCTCCGTGCTCGAGCTCATCAAGGTCATTGGCCCGCTCACGGATCCCACCGCGCACGGAGGCCGCGCCGAGGACGCGTTCGACGTCGTGATCCCGTCGGTGCCTGGCTACGGCTTCTCCGGCAAGCCGACGGGCACCGGCTGGGACCCCGACCGCATCGCGCGGGCCTGGGCGGAGCTGATGAAGCGCCTCGGATACAACCGCTACGTCGCCCAGGGTGGCGACTGGGGTGCTCCCATCTCCAGCGCGATGGCGCGCCAGGCGCCGGCAGGATTGCTTGGCATCCACCTCAACCTGGCGGCGACGGTGCCGCCCGAGGTGGAGGCCGCGCTGGCCAGCGGGGGGGCCGCGCCGGCGGGACTCTCCGAGAACGAGCGCGCGGTGTTCGACGCGCTCGCCGCATACCGCAAGGCGGGGAGCTCGGCCTACTTCGTGATGATGACCGCGCGGCCGCAGGCAGTCGGGTACGGGCTGACGGACTCTCCGGCCGGGCTCGCGGCATGGATCCTCGTGCATCCGGGGTTCGCGCAGTGGACGTACGGCGACGCTCCCGGGAAGTCCCCGACGAAGGACGACGTGCTGGACGACATCACGCTGTACTGGCTGACGAACAGCGCGAGCTCGTCGGCGCGACTTTACTGGGAGAACCGGGGGCGTAGCGTGACGGGCGCCGCTGCGCAGAAGACCGCCGAGATCTCACTCCCCGTGGCCATCACGGTCTTTCCGGAGGACGTCTATCGGCCCCCGGAGACCTGGGCCCGGCGCGCCTATCGCAACCTGATCTACTTCCACGAGGTCGACAGGGGGGGACACTTCGCGGCGTGGGAGCAGCCAGAGCTCTTCGCAGCAGAGCTCCGCGCGGCGTTCAGCCCACTGCGCGCCTCCGCCACCAACGTCGCCCGTCCGTGAGCCCCACGAGCGCGCAGGCTCGCGACCCTGGCACTCGCCGAATGCTCGGCATTTGCCGAGTTCTCGGCGTGGGACCCGGTCGCTCGCGCGACCCGGGACCCGACGAGCGGCGCGCCACGAACGCACGTGACGAACGAAACCTTCGCGGATCATCGCGGTACGGCGGAGGGCACGAATGTTGCTCCACGTTTGCGAGAGAAAGGTCTGAAGCCATGACTGAAGCCACACCACAGACGGGCAGTGACAGACCGCGTCCGGGCAGTGAGGAGACCGCCGATGTTCGTCCATTTCGCGTGAATGTTCCGGAGGCGGAACTCACGGAGCTGCGCAGGCGCGTCAAGGCGACGAGGTGGCCTCAACGGGAGCCGGTCACGGATCAATCCCAGGGCGTGCAGCTCGCGACGATCCAGGAACTCGCGCGCTACTGGGCGACGGACTACGACTGGCGCAAGTGCGAGGCGAAGTTGAACGCCCTTCCGCAGTTCATGACCGAGATCGATGGGCTCGACATTCACTTCATTCACGTTCGGTCGAAGCATGACGATGCGCTGCCGCTCATCGTCACACATGGATGGCCCGGCTCGGTCATCGAGCAGCTGAAGATCGTCGATCCACTCACGAATCCGACGGCGCACGGCGCGAATCCATCGGACGCCTTCCACCTGGTGATCCCGTCCTTGCCGGGCTACGGCTTCTCGGGCAAGCCGGCCACGACCGGCTGGAGCCCCGACCGCATCGCACGCGCCTGGGTGGAGCTGATGAAGCGCCTTGGCTACACGCGCTTCGCCGCGCAAGGCGGCGATTGGGGCGCGATGGTCACGGATGTCATGGGCACGCAGGCGCCTCCGGAGTTGCTCGGCATTCACGTCAACTGGCCTTTCACGGTTCCACCGGACATCGACAAGGCGGTCCAGACTGGAAACCCGCTGCCATCCGATCTCTCAGCCGATGAACGACGCGCGTGCGAGCAGCTGGACTTCTTCTACAAGCACGGGGTGGGATACGCCCTCGAGATGGCGAGCCGCCCGCAGACCCTCTACGGAATCGAGGATTCGCCCGTTGGCCTCGCCGCCTGGCTCCTCGACCACGACGCGCGCAGTTACGCGCTGATCGCACGCGTCTTCGGCGGTCAGACCGAGGGCCTCACGCGAGACGACATCGTCGACAACATCACGCTCTACTGGCTGACTCGTACGGCGGTCTCTTCGGGGCGCATCTATTGGGAGAACAAGTTCGCCTTCTTTGCACCGAAACACGTCGCCATCCCGGTCGCGGTGAGCGCCTTTCCTGACGAGGTATTGCAGACGCCACGGAGCTGGGCAGAGCGAGCGTATCCCAAGCTCATTTATTACAACAAGCTCGACAAAGGCGGGCATTTTGCGGCGTGGGAACAGCCGCAACTCTTTTCAGGGGAGGTTCGCGCGGGCTTCAGACCACTGCGGGGTGCGCAGGGCCAGCAGGAATCGCAGCGCACCGTGCACTGAGGCCGGCGTCGAAGGGGCGTGAAGACGTCGTTCGTCATGAGCGGCGCCGCGGCGGGCGCGCCCTGCGGGTGGCCGACGCCTGGGGGCACTCACCGCGCCCGCGACGAGGGTTCCGGGTCGGGCGCCGGCGTCTGCGCGGTCAGGCGGACTGTGCCCCGCTCGTGTCGCGCATCAGGATCTCCTGCGCCACGCTCGCGACGAGCCGCCCGCTGCGGTCGAACACGAGACCGCGCGCGAGACCCCGCGCGGACTGCGCGGACGGGGAGTCCATCGCGTAGAGGAGCCACTCGTCGACGCGCGCCCCGCGATGAAACCAGAGCGCGTGGTCGAGCGAGGCGACGATCATCGACGGCTGCCACCAGCTCCTGCCGTGCGGCCGCAGCGGCGCCCCCGCCAGCGTCGAGTCCGACGCGTACGCGAGGATGCACCGGTGCAGCCGGGGATCGTCGGGAAGCCGGTCGACGGCGCGGAACCAGGCGGCCTGGCGCGGCTCACCGGGAGCGCGGCGGAGCGGATTCTGCGGCTCCACGGGCCGGAACTCGATCGCCCCGGGAGTGCGCATCGCCTCGGCGATCCGCGGCGGTACGGGACCCGCGTCGGCGAGCCAGCGCTCGGCCAGCTCGGGGTAGCTCGCGAGCGCCTCCGGCGGCGGCACCTCCGGCATGGGCGCGGCGTGCTCGAGGCCGGGCTCAGGCGTCTGGAACGACGCGATCATGGAGAGGATAGGCCGCCCGTGCTGGATGGCCTGGATGCGCCGCGCGGAGAAGCTCCGCCCGTCGCGGATCCGCTCCACCTGGTAGACGATGGGTGCGGTCACGTCGCCGGGCAGCAGGAAGTACGCATGGAGCGAATGCGGCAGGCGACCGTCCACGGTGCGCTCCGCGGCCACCAGCGCCTGGCTGATCACCTGTCCCCCGAAAACCCGGGGCGAGCCGAGGTGTCTCGATTCGCCCCGGAACAGGTTCACCTCCAGCTGCTCCAGATCGAGCTGCCGGATGAGCGCGCTCAGCGACGGGTCCATTCGTCCTCTCCTTCCCGAGCGCCGAGCATACTCGACGGCGCCGCCTCCGCCTGGATCGCGCCCCACGCGGATCAGCCAGGCAGGCCTCGCGCGCGCGGGCAGCCGACCCAGCAGCGCCGCGTTCATCCTTCTTCACGTTCCCGACGCGCGCCGCACACGGCCGCTCGTCACGATGCCTTGCGTGGACTTCACGGAGGCTTCGCCCATGAGCTCGTTCCTGTCCGGCGCCCTCGGCGCCATCGTCGTTCTCTTCGCCGCCGGCCTCGCCCGCGCAGCGGTCTTCCGCCGCTGGCGGCGCCGCGCCCCCGCCCACGCCGCCCGGCTCCTCCGCCGCATCGGCGCGACCCCGGACCAGGAGCGCGCCGTCCGCGCCGAGCTCGACGCGCTCTCCGAGGCGTTCCTCGCGCTCCGCGCCGACGCGCGCCCGCTGCGCGGCGATCTCGCCGACCTCATCGTCGCGCCCGCGCTCGACGCCGCGCGCGTCGGGGAGATCATCGACGCGCGGCTCGAGCGCGCCGCGGCGCTCCGGACCCGCGTCGCCGAGGCGATCGCGCGCGTCCACGACGTGCTCGATCCGGGGCAGCGCGAGCGGCTCGCCGCGCTCGTGCGGCACGGTCCGCGGCGGCACGGCTGCGGCCGCATGCGCAGCGCGCACGCGTGATGGCGCCCGCGGAACGTCCCCGCGACGGGCAGCCGGCTGCGCTCGCGTCTACGCCCACACGACCTCGAGGAGCGTGCTCGGCCGGCTGCTCAGCGCCGCGCGGAGGCAGCGGAGGTAGCGCCGCGACGGCGCCCAGGTCCGGGAGGGCGCTCCATGAGACGACCGTGCGGGTCATGGCGCCGTGCGTACCACGATATGACACGGCGTGGAGTGTCGCCGCCGTCGCCGCCAGCTACCGCCGCTACCCGCCCGCGGTGGTTGCAGCGCATCCGTGGATGCGCGAGATGCCGCCGTTTTGCCAGCGACTCATCATCGCACGGCGAGTCCGAGCGCGTTGATCAATCCGAATCATTGAGCGAACGCGCAGATCGCCAGCGCCGTCGCCTGTCGCGTCACTGTCCCCTCATTGTGAACCATCACGTTCCACCCATGGTCGATGATGTTACCGCGTCCATCGCTGGGTTCGGAGGAGTACACCTTCACGTCATCCGGAGTCTCCACATTGAAGCCTCCGCCGAGCACCTTCTTCCCTGCCGGACACTCTACATGAACGTCGGCGACCGATCCGGCAGGCAGAAATTCCTGGTGCGCCACGATCTCGTAGCCCGACACCCCGCTACCCTGGGGGCCCTGGATGTTCCAGTCCAGCGCTAGCTCCTGTGGGCGACAAGCTCTGGATGCGACGACCATGTGGATCTCGCCGCTGCTAGGATTCACGCAGGCGTGGATCACACTCGCGTCCCCACCATCCGCACGCGCGACCCATGGTAGCGCCGCAAGAACGGCGAGCATGATCGCTCCAACAGCCAAGCGTCGCCACCACGTCGTCGTAACGTTCGCAAACACGGTTCGTCCTCCATCCCGGAATGTGTGGGTCGGCAACACGAAGGGTGCGGGTCGACGACGCCCGCGGTCAGCCGTTCAGAAGGGTCCGCTCTCCCGGGATCGGTCGGACGGGTGAACCAGAGGTGGATACCCTCTCCACTGAGCGGTAAGCGAGCGAGCGCAACTACGGCACACCTCCTGCTCTGGATCATCGCGGGTGGGCTCGGTTCGAATGCCCCACTTGAATCGGGTTCATCGAGATCGGCCGCGGCAGACCGTGGACTTGGAGGTCCGCGATGCCCGCCACGACCTGCGCGCAACCTCGGGCAGGAAGGAGTCCTGGGCGGTCCGTCGGCTGGCTCCGTCCGGCATCGCTCGCATGGAAGCGGACCCTCGAACACGTCACCGCATGACCACGGGTCAGTCGACGCGCCCTGCGGTACCTCTGTCCCCGATACGCCGGAACAACGGGGCACCGCGTGAGAGCGGGACGCCGGTCGGCAGCGCGTTCCAACCGAACCGGCTTTCCAGCGGTGGCGCTTGAAGGCGCGTCCGGAGGTCCTCCGACGTCGCCGGCAGGAACGGCGCCAGCTCGCGCGCGATGACGTGCAGCGCCTCGAGCGCCGTCCTCAGCGTCGCTGCGGCGCGCGCGGCGCGTCCTTCGCGAGCGTGTTCCCAGGGTGCAACCGTCGTCACGTACCGATTCGTCGCGTCGACGAGCCGGAAGACGGCCGAGAGCGCCTCGTCCAGGGACAGCCGTTCGACGGCCGCGTCCACTTCCGAGCACAGCGTCAGGGCTGCTTCTCGAAGCTCCCGGTCTTCCGCGAGCTCCACGCCGGGAGCGGGTACGTGCCCGCCGCTCACCTTCTCCACCAGCGCCAGGATCCGGCTCGTCAGGTTTCCGAGCCCGTTCGCGAGCTCCGCGTCGTTGGCCTGGTGGAACCGCGCGATGCTGAAGTCGCCGTCGCGCGCCGTCCGGATGTGCCGGAGCAGGAAATACCGCACTGCGTCCGCGCCGTACTGCGCGATGAGAGGAGCCGGATCGATCGTTCGGCCCGACTTGCTGATCTTCTCACCCTCGAGGGTGACGTACCCGTGCACGAGCAGGTCCGTCGGCCACGGCAGCCCCGCCGACTCCAGGAACGCGGGCCAGTACGCCGCGTGGAAGCGCGAGATCCCCTTGCCGATGACGTGGACGCGCTCGCCCTCACCACACCAGAAGACATCGAGGTGGCGCCGATCGCTCCCTCTGTACCCCAACGCCGCGATGTAGCCGCAGAGGGCATCGAACCAGACCCAGATCACCTGTGACGGGTCGCCCGGGACGGGGAGCCCCCACCCTCTCGCGCGCGCGGCCGACCGCGACACCGAGAGGTCGCGCACAGGGCCGCGCAGGAACGCCAGGGTCTCCTCGCGCGCCCCGTCGTGGACGATGCGCAGCCTTCCGCCCTCGATCGTCCCCCCCCCGACGGCAGGAACCGCCCCGGCGTGACCACTCGACGCGATCAGAGCGGAAGGCCTCGCACCGTCGCGGGGGTCCATGCGCGCCGACGGCGCCCGAGCCGCTCCTCCGCGGTCTCGCCGTCGTAGGCGACCGGCACGGGGCGCTGCGTGAGCGCCTCACGGGCCTCGAGCACGTTCGCGTTGAGGGTCGCGAACGTGGCTCCGTCGATCGTGCTCACCGCCGCGACGTACACGCCGCACGTGCGGCAGACGAGGAAGTCCGAGGTGCGCAGACCGAACCGATAGCGAGAGACGTCCCCGGCATCGCGTATCCGCACCTCGAGCGAACCGGCCGGATCCGTCACCGCGAGCGCACCGTGCCGGCGGCAGAACGTACATCCGCACTCGCGCAGCACGAGCGCCTCGGGCCGCTGCGACGTGTGGAACGTGACCTCGAGATTTCCGCAGTGACATCGTCCTTCGAATCGCATGAGCTCGGTCATAGAAGATTCCGCCGTGTCGCGCACGGCGGCGCGAGCTCCGGACCGGCCCGGGGGCGCGAAGGAGTAGAAGAGGCAGGCCTGCTCACGCGCTGAGCGACCCGTCCGCCGTCGCCGCTCACGCGTTGCGTATGAGTTGTCATCGGGTCACTATCCGTGTAGGTTTCAATTTCTTGTAGTGCGGCAGCGGCCTCGCTGCGCACGACCCACTCCAGGGGGGAACCGGACATGACACGTGCAACCGGAACCGCGGTCCTCATCGCGTCACTCGTGCTTGCGGGATGCGGCGGGGGCGACTCGAGCAGTTCACCCACGGACTACTCGGGTATCTTCGTGGGGAGGTGGGAGGGCCTGTCGAGCTTCACGTTCGGGGGCCAGAGCAGCTCGTCGCAGACCTACATTCCGATCACGTCCGCTGGTACGAACTCCGTCGTGCTCCGTGAGTTCTGCGGAGACGGCACCGGCCCGCGCGCCGAGATCCTCTCGAGCAGCTCGTTGCACATCCAGGGGCTGACGTGCCCCGCCCAGGCAATCGGAACCTGCGCAGCCGTCACGTTCGTGGTGAATCCGGGCGGGACGGGAAACCTCGCGAATGGTCAGCTGGCGATCCGCTTCTCCGGGTCGGCGACGGGTTGCGGACAGACGTTCTCGTACACGTCGACGTTCGACGGTCAAAGAACGTCTACCAATCCCCAGGCGCTCACGGCTGAGCTCGGGACGGTCGGCGCCGCACTCGAGTCGGAGCTCGCGCGTTCGTTCTGATCGACGGGAGACCCTCGCGACCCGGCTGCGCGTCCCGAGATCTTCGGAGACGTGTAGGGCCAATGACACGGAGCCAGCCCCAGGTGACGAACGGCACGACCCGGACCATGATGGCGGCCACGTTCGCGGTCGTCATCCTGGCCTCGTTCCCCCTGCACGAGCTCGGGCACTGGGTCGGCTTCTCGCTCGCCGGCATCCCGGCCGCGATCTCGCTCAACCACACGTACTTCACCGAGCGCTGGGAGCCGTCGCTCGCAGGTGCCGCGGGCGGGCCCGTCGCCACGATCGCCCTCGCCTGGATCGGGGTGTACCTCGTCCTTCGGCGTGGCCGACTGCAGCCGCTGGGCTTCGCCTTGGCCGTCGTGATGCCGTTCACGCGTCTCGCGACGTACGCGATCTGCGCAGCCATCCCCCGCGCCATGGCCATCAACGACGAGGGCGTCATGGCCCTGGACTGCGGCTGGCCGACCTGGAGCTGGGTCTGGATCCTGTTGCCGTTCCTCGTCGCGCCCTGGGTGGTCGCCTGGCGCGCCGCGCCGGGATCACCGGTCCGTAAGCTCGGCCGCTTCGGCGGAACGGCCGTCGCCTGGGTGGTCCTCGGCCTCGTCCTCGAGGCCGGCGTGCTCGATCCCCGGCTCTTCCCGGACGCGGCCGCGCGCGAGCTGGTGATGCCGCACGCGCCGCGGTGAGGCGCCCACGTGCGCCGCGAGCACGGGACTGGGATCCTGCGTACGCCCGCACCCTCGAGCCTGCGCGGTGATCGTTCGGCCCTTCGACGGAGTCTGCGTCCGTGCCCGCCAGCGCCCGCTCAGCGCGCGTGAGGCCGGCGACGCAGATCCACCAGCTCCTTGCCGGCCATGACGAGCAGGAGCCCGCCGATCGCCAGGAGCACGACGGCGATCACGATGACCAGGGTCTCCGGAGTTGCGGCGCCGCCCGGTGACCCGCCCGCTACACCTGGCAATGCACGCCGGACGTCGAGCAGCATCGCGCTTCCCAGGAAGGCGACCACGGCGGCCAGCGAGAACGCCATCGCGCTCCTCGTCTCCCGCGTCGGGTGCCACATGACGCCCTCCCTGGCGTGTCAGCCTCTACGACCCAAGGAGCGGCCTCGCGCGACGAACGTCCACGTCACGCCTTCTTCCGCGTCGGGGTCCGCACCCTGCGCAGCACCTCGTCCGTGAGCGCGGTCAGCGCGCCCGCCGCGGCGGTCAACGTCGTGCTCGCCGCGTTGAGCAGCGTGCGCGCAAGCTCCAGGAACGCACCCCGGACGGCCTTGAGCTCGTCGAGCGCCGTGGACTCGCGCTTCGTCCTGGTTGCCATGGATCGACCTCCCCCTGTGCATATATGCGGACGCCGTCCCGGCAGACCGAGGCGTTCAGGGCTGACACGAAGGAGCCTGCCGCCCGAGCGCACGCGCGCCGGCGCACGGCTGACGCAAACGGAGCGTCCGCGCGCGATGTTGCGGGAGAGCGCGATCGCGAGCGTTCGCTCGTGTTCCAGGCGTCGGTCCCCAGCCCTCCCAGCCAGGCGGGGCTCCTGGCACGATGCCGAAGCGCTCCAGCGGCCGCGCCTTAACACTTGGGAGCATGCTCTTTGAGTTCCTGCAGGAGCACCGCGCCGCGATCGTGGAGCGAGCCCGCGCGAGGGTCGCCTCGAGGCGCGTGCCTCTCGCCTCGCCGGCGGAGGTCGCCGACGGCGTCCCGCTGTTCCTCACGCACCTCACCGATCTGCTGCGCGAAGAGCACCGGGAGGCGCCACACCCGCTGGTGCCCACGACGGACGAGCGGGTCAACGAGGCGCTCGGGCTGAACGCAGACCAGCGCGGCGACGAGATGCTGCGCGAAGGCCTGACCGTCGCGCAGGTCATCGAGGGCTACGGTGACGTCTGCCAGGCGATCACCGAACACGCCGTCCACCAGAACGTGAACATCACCGCCGACGAGTACCGTACGCTGAACCTGTGCCTCGACGTCGCGACCGCGAGGGCGGTGACCGCGTTCTCGCTCGGGCGCGACCGTTCGATGAACAGGCAGAGCACCGAACGTCTGGGGATGCTCGCGCACGAGCTGCGGAACCTCCTCTCGACCGCGTTCCTGTCCTTCGAGGCGATGAAGCGAGGGACCGTCGGCACCGAGAGCCGCACCGGCGCCTTGCTCGGACGGAGCCTTCAAGGCCTTCGAGATGTCATCGACCGATCGCTGGCCGAGGTCCGCCTCGCGGCCACCCTCAACAGCCCGCAACGCGTCGTCCTCGCCCAGCTCATCGAGGACATCGAGGTCGGTGCCGCCCTCGACGCGAAAGCCCGAGACGTGGAGCTGAGCGCACCGGCCGTCGACTACGCTCTCGCAGTCGTCGTGGATCGTCCGCTCCTCGCGTCCGCGGTGGCAAACCTGCTCCAGAACGCCATCAAGTTCACCCCTCCCGGCGGTCGCGTCTCGCTCACCACCCGGCGTGCGTCGGGGCACGTCCTCATCGAGGTCGCGGACCAGTGTGGCGGCCTCCCGCCCGGCAAGGCGGAGGAGTTGTTCCGGCCGTTCGAGCGCCACGGCGCGGATCGGACGGGGCTCGGTCTCGGCCTCAAGATCAGCCTCGATGCCGTGAGGGCGAACGGCGGCGAAATCCGGGTCCGCAACCTCCCCGGCGAGGGCTGCGTCTTCACCATCGAGCTGCCGGTGGCTTCCTAGGCTCGTACATCGCTCACCGCCGCGCGCGAGAGCGAGTCGTCGACCCCTGCATCGTCCTCCGACCTGGAGCCCGTGATTTGCGCCGCCTCGCGCGTCACGCCGCGCTGGCGGCGGCCTCGGTCCCGCCGCCACGCTCCGCGCCGCGCGGGATGGCGAACCGGACGAGCCGGCGCATCGCGCTCGCGAACTGCGATGCCAGCGAGCCGGTCGTGTACGGGACCCCGTGGCGCTCGCAGATCGCGCGCACGCGAGGGGCCATCTCCGGATAGCGCCAGGCCGGGATGTTCGGAAAGAGGTGGTGCTCGATCTGGAACCCCAGGTGACCGCTGAGCACGTGGCCGAGCCTTCCGGTCTCGAAGTTGCTGCTGCCCATGACCTGACGGACGTACCACCCGGCGCGATCCTCGCCCGCGAGATCCTCCTCGCGGAACGTCGCCGTCCGCTCCGTGAGGTGGCCGCAGTAGATGACGGCGTACGCCCAGCCGTTTCGCAGCGTGTTCGCGAGCACGTTCCCGGCGAGGACCTTCACCCCAAGCGGACCCGCGAGGGCGGGATAGAACACGTACTCGACGAACCCCTTCCGCGCGGCCTTTCGCGCGAAGGCCCAGAGATCGCGGGCCACCTCGCGACGAGGACGCCGCCTTCTGGCCGCTTCGCTCGACGCCGGGCCGAGCCCATCGAGGAGGCCGAGGTCGTAGGCGCCGATGGAGTACTCGAAGAAGAGTCCGCTGAGCGGGCTCACCAGCGGCTGGAGCAGGTGGATCGGCTTCCAGGGCACCTCACCGGAGAAGCGGAAGGCGTTGTAGCCGAAGTCGCGATCTCGCCCGATGACGTTGGTGAAGACGTGGTGCGTGGCGTTGTGGGCCCGCTTCCAGCTCTTCGCCGTGCCGACCATGTCCCACTCGTAGGTCGCCGAGCTGAGCGATGGGTCGTGCATGAAGTCGTACTGACCGTGCAGCACGTTGTGGCCGATCTCCATGTTCTCGAGCACCTTGTAGGTGCCGAGCGCGCAGACGCCGGCCGCCCAGCTGATCGGCTCCAGGCTGAAGTGGATGAGGAGGCGCCCCGCGACGCGGGAGATGCGCGCGACCGCCCTGACGGTCCGGATGTAGTCGGCGTCGCGCGCGCCGATCTTCGCCACGTACTCCTGCCGGAGCGCATCGAGCTCCGCACGCAAGGACTGCGACTGCTTTGCTGACAAGGTCACCCGTTCCCCCATCCCCGCGGTGCCGCCGCGAGCCTCGTGATCTGTGCGCTCGTTGTCATGAGCGGGTCACGAAGGCTTCCGGGCGAAGCCGGCGGTGTGCGGGAGGAGCGCGGCGCGCGGGAGCTCGCGCCGTTATGTCCTGCTTGCAGAGGCGGCCGTTCCAGTCGATGACTGGAGACTTCCAGTCGGGCTCGAGTGACCCGTTGGACGCGCCCGCCAGCGGACCCTCGGCCACCTGGGCCAACGCCCCGGTGACCGACAGCCCGTGTACTCGGGCTCAGTGGGCGGAAGCGGACTCGCCCTCGCCAGGCAGCACCTCGCGGAGCCCGTCGACCGGTACCGAGAGCACGACGGCGTCGCCGACCGACTGGATGAGTCGGATCGGGATCTCGACCGTCCCGGCGTGGAACATCGTCCGCGACGCGCCCAGCTGGTCGGCGACGTCCTTTCGCAGCTTCACCCGGAGCGACTCCACGCTCCACGCGTCGCTGTCCAGGAAGAGCGCTGCGATCTCGCCGACCGCCCGCCCGTCCGCGCCGATGACCGTCCGTCCCCGCAGGTTCTCGTCAGATAGCCGCATGCCGCTGCTCTCTTTCCAGTTTCCTGGAAGGTAAGGCTCCCCTGGCGAGCAGACGGCGCCGACTACGGGGCTCGCGTGACGGCTCGGCCTCGTCGACCTGTCCTCACGTACGATGGTCGGCGCGCGTCGCTGCCGCGATCTTCGTGAAGAAGGCGGTGAACCCCACCGCGATGCCGACCACCGCCCCCACGACGAGCATCCACTGCACCGAGTGCCCCAGCCAGCGGTCGAGCCCATAGCCGAGGAGCGTGAAGACCGCGACGGAGGCGAGCAGCGTGCTCGACGCGGCCATGTACGGCTCGGCCTTCCGGTACCCCGCCGCGAGGCTCGAGAGCCCGTGCGCGGGGTCCGCCGCACCACCACCGCCCGGCTCGCCGGTCGGCTCGCGCGCTCGCTGTGCCATTCGGCTCTCCCCTCTCGACCCTTTCGACGTGGACGTCGGCGGAGCGGTTCAGAGGCGCGGAGTCGGACGCGGCTCGGCGCAGGAGCCGGATCGCCGAGGAGGACGTCACCGCTCGGTCGAGAAGAACGTAACGGGCGCGACCTTCCCGCGCGCGATTGTCCCGCCCCATCGCTCCGACGAACCCGACGATCGCACGGCCTGTCTAACGCCCCTCGGGTCCAATAGAGGGCCCGGGGCATCCGAACCTGCTACACAGCCGGTAGAGGTTCCATGCCCGACCGCAAGTCCGTACCGCCCCATCCGAGCGACGAGCATGAAGCCGACTGGCGCGCTCGGGAAGGCGAGCGTCTCCTCATCGTGGGCGTCGGCGCCTCGGCAGGCGGCCTCGAGGCGTTCGAGCGCTTCCTCGGCCAGCTCCCGTCGGACAGCGGGCTGGCGTACGTCCTCGTCCAGCACCTCTCTCCCGAGCACGAGAGCAGCCTCGTCGACATCCTGTCCCGCGCCACGAAGCTTCCGGTGGAGACCGCGCGCGAAGGGCAGCGCATCGAGCGCGACCACGTGTACGTCATCCCACCGGGGACGGGCCTCAGCGTCGAGGGCGGCGCCCTGCGCCTCGTCCCGGCGGAGTCGAAGGGCACTCGCCTGCTGGTGAACGCGTTCCTGACGTCGCTCGCGGAGGACCAGCGTGAGAACGCCGTCGGCGTCGTGCTCTCCGGAACCGGCTCCGACGGCGCGCTCGGCATCGCCGCCGTGAGGCGACACGGGGGCAGGACGTTCGCGCAGCTCCCCGGCGACGCGCGGTACGAGAGCATGCCTGCCGCCGCGATCGCGACGGGGATGGTGGAGCAGGTCCTCCCAGCGAGCGAGATCCCGGCGGCGCTCGCCGAGCTCGCCGCCGAGCGACGGCGCCACCCGCCCGAGAGCGTGCGGGGCGAGGCGGAGGGGCTCCACCGGGCCCTCGAGGTGATCGGGCGGACGACCGGCCACGACTTCAGCCGGTACAAGCGCAGCACGATCCTCCGCCGGTTCCACCGGCGCATGGGAGCGACCGGGACTGCCACCGTCCGTGACTACGCCACCCTGCTCGAGGGCAACGCCGACGAGGTCCGCCGCCTCGCCGAGGACCTGACCATCAACGTGACGAGCTTCTTCCGCGACGAGGGGCCGTTCCGGATCCTCGAGCAGATCGTGGTCCCCGACCTCCTGAAGCGGCGTGCCGCCGACGGGATCCGCGTCTGGGTGCCGGCCTGCTCCTCCGGAGAGGAGGCCTACTCGCTCGCGATGCTGCTCTGCGAGGGCTGCGGCGAGCTCCAGCGTCCGCCGCAGCTCCAGGTCTTCGCGACGGACATCGACGCGTCCGCCCTCGCGGAGGCGCGGCGAGGCCAGTACACGAGCGTCGTCGAGCGGCAGGTGAGCCCCGCGCGGCTGGAGCGGTTCTTCACGAGGCGCGGGGACTCGTACACGGTCACGAAGCCCCTCCGCGACCTCTGCATCTTCACGGAGCACGATCTCGTCAAGGATCCGCCGTTCTCGCGGATGGACCTCGTGTCCTGCCGCAACCTGCTCATCTACCTGGAGCCCGACCTCCAGAAGCGAATCATCGGGCTCCTCCACTACGCGCTCCGGCCGGGCGGCTACCTGCTCCTCGGCAAGGCCGAGATGATCGACGCGCGCGAGCTGGAGCTGTTCGAGGCCGTGGACAAGACGGAGCGCGTGTTCCGGCGGCGCGAGGTGGATCGGCGTCCGGCGATCCTGCCTCCCGGGCGGCGGGCGCCTCCCCTCGAGCTGGCGCCGCCCGGCCGGCGGGTCGATCCCGAGGTGAAGAGCGCCGCCGATCGCTCGCGAAGGATCGTGCTCGAGGAGTACGCGCCGGCGTCGGTGGTGGTCGATGCGCGCGGCGAGATCCGGTACTACTGGGGGACGAAGCTGTCAGTCTTCCTGCCGCCCCGCGCCGGCGCACCCGCGACGAACCTGATGCACCTCGCCCGGCGTGAGCTCCGGGTCGAGCTCTCCGCCGCCCTCCACAACGCGGCGCGCCACGGGAAGGCGGTCACGTACAAGGACGTGGTGGTCGAGGCGGAGGGCGTCCAGCGTCGCCTGAACCTCGTCGTCCGGCCGCTCCCGCCCACGGACCAGGATCCGGACGCGCTGTTCCTCGTCGTCTTCGAGGAGCTGCAGGCCTCTCCCATCGCGCACGGCACGCCGCTCGACGCGCCGACCCTGGAGCGCCACCGGCAGCTGCAGCGCGATCTCGAGAGCACCCAGGAGCGGCTCCAGGTCACCATCGAGGAGCTCGAGAACGCGAACGAGGCGCTCCGCACGTCCAACGAGCAGCTGCAGTCCATGAACGAGGAGATGCACTCGTCCAACGAGGAGCTGCAGACCTCGCAGGAGGAGCTGCAGTCGGTGAACGAGGAGCTCAACACGCTGAACAATGAGCTCAGCAAGAAGGTGGACGAGCTCGAGCTGCTCTACGGCGACCTCCAGAACCTGTTCCAGAGCACGCAGATCGCGACCATCTTCCTCGATCGCGAGTCCCGGATCTCGCGTTTCACGCCGGCGGCGACATCGGTCTTCCGGCTCGCCGACGGCGACGTGGGGAGGCCGCTCTCGGACTTCGCCGCGCTGTTCGACGCCCAGGACGTGCCCCAGGAGGTGCAGCGGGTCCTCGCGACGCTCGAGCCCGTCGAGCGCACGGTGGGCCTCGCGGAGGGAGGGCGCTGGTTCCTCATGCGCATGAACCCGTACCGCACGCCGTCCAACGTCATCGCGGGCGTGGTGGTCTCCTTCATCGACGTCACGAGGCTGAAGGAGGCGGAGGCGGCCCTGCGGCAGGCCGTGGGGGAGCGGGAGCGAGCCGAGGCGGCCCTGCGGGACGCGGACCGACGGAAGGACGAGTTCCTCGCCGTCCTGTCCCACGAGCTGCGGAACCCGCTCGCGCCCATCCGGAGCAGCCTCCACGTCCTCGAGCGCGCGCCCGCGGACACGGACGCGGCGGCGCGAGCGCACCAGATCATCGCTCGCCAGGTGGCGCACCTCGCGCGGCTCGTCGACGACCTGCTCGACGTGACGCGCATCGCGAACGGCAAGCTCCAGGTCGAACGCCGGCCGGTGGACCTCCGGGGCCTCTCGCAGCGCACGGCCGACGACCACCGGAGCCTCTTCACCTCGCGCGAGGTCGCGCTGGAGGTCGCGCTCCCGGACGAGCCCCTGTGGGTCGAAGGCGACGCGACGCGCCTCGCGCAGGCGATCGGGAACCTGCTCCAGAACTCGGCCAAGTTCACCTCCGGCGGCGACTCGGTCCGGCTGTCACTCGACGCGGTGGATGGCTTTGCGGTGCTGCGCGTGCGTGACAACGGCATCGGCATCGAGCCTGCGATGGTCCCGCGCCTCTTCCAGCCGTTCGCGCAGGCCGACGCGACCCTCAATCGCCGCCTCGGCGGGCTCGGTCTCGGTCTCGCGCTCGTGAAGGGACTCGTCGAGACGCACGGCGGCACGGTCGAGGCGAGGAGCGGCGGCAAGGGCGCAGGCACCGAGTTCATCGTGCGGCTGCCGCTCTCGGTGGCGCCCGCGAAGATCGAGGTCGCGCCGGCGCCACCTCCGCGCCCGCGCCGTGTGCTCGTCATCGAGGACAACCTCGACGCCGCCGAGAGCCTGCAGCTCGCGCTGGAGATGGAGGGCCACGAGGTCTTCCTGGCGCACGACGGTCCGAAGGGGGTCGAGCGAGCCCGGGAGCTCACGCCCGACGTGGTGCTCTGCGACGTCGGGCTCCCGGGCATGGACGGCTACGCGGTGGCGAGGGCGCTCCGAGGCGAACCCGGCCTGCGGGACACCTTCGTCGTCGCGCTCACGGGATACGCCCTTCCAGAGGATCAGCGGCGCGCCGCGGAGGCGGGGTTCGACGCGCACCTGACCAAGCCCGCGACGGTCGAGGACCTCCAGGAGGCGATGGACCGTGCGCCGCGCCGGACGCCCCCGCGCGGCGCCGGCCCGGTCGCGACGAGGTGACGCCGGTCACCGCAGCTCGCGCCCCGAACGTTGCGCACCCACCGTGTTCGACGATGTGCGCGGCGCGCGACTCGATCGAGGCACCCTGCCGCGCCCCACGCGCGATGACGACGCCGTGACCGGGGGCGGCGCAGGATCGCGCCATGCGCGCACTGCTCGTGCAGGCCCGCTCGCCGCGCAGCTACTGGAGCTTCGAGCGAAGCCTTCCCTTCATCCGCAAGGCGGCGACGATGCCGCCGCTCGGGCTGGCCACGCTCGCGGCGCACCTGCCGCAGCACTGGGAGCTCCGGCTGCGGGACCTCGAGGTCGCCCCGCTCGACGACGCCGACCTGCGCTGGGCGGACGCCGTCCTCGTGTCCGGGATGCTCGTGCAGGCGGAGTCGATGCGCGCGGTGCTCCTCCGGGCCCGCGCCCTCGGCCGGCGCACGGTCGCCGGTGGCGCGGGGCCGAGCCTCGTGCCCGAGCGCTTCCCGGAGGCCGATCACGTCTTCCGCGGAGAGGCCGAGGGTCGCCTGGAGCTCCTCGCGCGCGTCCTAGAAGGACGGGAGAAACCGGCGCCTCGACTCCTCTCGCCCGAGGGCGACGACCGGCCCGACCTCGAGCTCGCGCGCGTGCCCCGCTTCGATCTCCTCGACCTCCCACGCTACGCCAATCACGCCCTGCAGTACTCGCGCGGCTGCCCGTTCCGCTGCGAGTTCTGCGACATCATCGAGCTGTTCGGGCGCGTGCCGCGGGTGAAGTCGCCGGAGCAGGTCGTGGCGGAGCTCGACGCGCTCTACGCGCGCGGGGCACGCGGGGCGCTCTTCTTCGTGGACGACAACTTCGTCGGCAACCGGCGCGAGGTGGCCCGCCTGCTCCCGGTGCTCCGCGCCTGGCAGGAGCGGCACGGGTTCCCGTTCCAGCTCTGCACGGAGGCGAGCCTCGACCTCGCCAGCGCTCCGGAGCTCGTGGCCGAGATGGTCGCGGCCGGCTTCCAGGAGGTGTTCCTCGGGATCGAGACGCCCTCCGCCGCCGCGCTCGCGGAGACCGGCAAGAGCCAGAACCTCCGCATGCCCGCGGCCCGCGCCGTCGAGACGCTCACGCGCGCCGGGCTCGAGGTGTTCTCCGGCTTCATCGTGGGCTTCGACAGCGAGGGGCCGGACATCTTCGATCGACAGCTCGAGCTCATCTCCGGGCTCCCGGTCCCCAGGGCGATGGTCGGGCTGCTCGTCGCGATGCCAGGCACGCGCCTCTGGCGGCGCCTCGAGCAGGAGGGCCGGCTGCGCGGCGACGGGAGCGGCGACGCCTTCGAGCGGCCGAACTTCGTGCCTGCCCAGGACGAGCGGGTCCTGCTCGCGGGATACCGCCGCCTCGTGGCGGCGCTCTACGCGCCGGAGCGCTACTACGCGCGGTGCGCCCTCGCCATCGACCAGCTGCCGCTCCGCCCCCGCGCCGCCGCGGACGCCGGCGCCGCCGAGGGCTCGCTCGCTGCGGTCGCACGGATCGCGTGGGGCATCGGCGTCCGCAGCCCGCGCCGCCTCCAGTTCTGGCGTCTCGTCGGACACGCGCTGCGGCGGGGCGCAGGCGCCCTCCCGCGCGCGCTGGCGCTCGCGGTGATCGGCGAGAGCCTCATCCCGTACACGTACGACGTGGTCCTGCCGCGCCTCGACCGGTCACTCGCCGAGCTCGCGGCGGGCGACGCGACGCGCCCCTCCGCATCCGCCTAGGGACTCCGGTCGCCCTCTCCTCGCCTCACGACGAAGAGGGAGCAGCCAGGACGGCCAGGCGTGAGCCCGAGGCCGCCTCCGCGCCGCGCCGGCCGAGCGCGCGCAGGAACCGGTAGTGAGCCGCGATCGCGGCGCGGAGCGTCGGGTGCGTGTGGTGAGGCACGCCGTGCGCGCGGCACGCCGCCTCGACGCTCGCGACGAGCGCCGGATAGTGCACGTGGCACACGTCCGGGAGGAGGTGGTGCTCGATCTGGAAGTTGAGCCCGCCGACGTACCAGCCGAGGAGCCGGTTCGAGGGCGCGAAGTCCACGGTGGCGCGCACCTGGTGCTCCGCCCAGCCGGTCGGCATCCGCTGGTCGCCGGACCGGGCGGCGTGGAACTCCGCCTCCGGCACCGCGTGCGCGAGCTGGAACACCGTCGACAGCACCACCCCCAGGGTGAGCGCGCCGAGCAGGAACAGGGGCGCGACCCAGCCGCTGCGGAAGACGAGCACCGGGACGACCACCGCCCAGGCGAGGAACACCGCCTTGCCGACGAGGAACGCGGCGAGCTCGCCGCGCCGCGGGCGCGGGAACGGGAGCTGCCCGATGCGGCCACGCGCGAGGTCGAGCACGTCGTCCACGAACCACCACTTCACCGCCAGCACGCCGTAGAGCAGCCAGCCATAGAGGTGCTGGTAGCGATGGAACGGGCGGAGCCGCTGCGACGGCGCGAGCCGGAGGAACGGCTCGGCGTCGATGTCCGCGTCCATCCCGTCGACGTTGGCGTAGGTGTGGTGGTGCACGTTGTGCTTGAAGCGCCAGAGGTACGAGCTCGCCCCGACGAAATCCAGCGCGAGCCCCCACGCACGGTTCACGCGCGCGGAGCGCGCGTAGGCGCCGTGGTTGGCGTCGTGCATGACGGAGAAGCCGATCCCCGCGGTCGCGAGCGCCACCGACACCGTCAGCGCCACCGCCAGCACGGGAGACGTGCCGCCGAGGAGCAGGAGCAGCGCGTAGGAGGCCGCGAACCAGCCCAGGATGACGCCCGTCTTCGCGTGCATCGCGCTGCCGCCCCAGCGTGCCAGGCCCGTGGCCTCGAGGTGCGCGCCGGCGCGGCGCTTCACCTCGGCGTGAAAGCCGTCGTCGCGGGGAAACCGGACGCGGGGAGGCGTGGAGTTCATGCCCAGGATGTAGGCACCCCGAATCACGAAGATGTCACCGCGGACGGTGCAACCCGGAAATCGCCCGCGACCGACCGCAGGGGTCGAGGGCGAGGGCGGGTCCGGTCGAGGTCGCCGGCCCGCGAAGCGTGCTCACGGCGCGCGGGCGCGTGGACGGCGCGCGGGCGCGTGGGACGAGGCTGACGATCCCCCGGGGTGCGCCGTTCGGCGCCGGCCTCCGGAACGTGAAAAGCCCGGCCTCGAGGAGGCCGGGCTCTCATTGCCTGAGGGTCGCGACGACGCGACTAGGCGACCGGGCGGACGTTCGCCGCCTGCAGGCCCTTCGGGCCCTTCGTCACTTCGAACTCCACCTTCTGACCCTCGGCGAGGGAGCGGAACCCATCCGTCTGGATCGCGGTGTGGTGGCAGAAGACATCCTCGCCCCCGTCCGCCTGGGTGATGAAGCCGAAGCCCTTCGCGTCGTTGAACCACTTCACGGTACCGGCTGCCATTTGCTGTAGGTGCTCTTTTCTCTCTGTGAACGCGCGGCAGTGAGTGCCGCGCGAACCTTCTTCCCTCCCGGAGCGGGAGAGAAGGGATGTTGGTAGTCGAATCGCGCGAAGAAGTCGAGCCCGGGGCCCACAATGCCCGCGGCAGCCTGACGAGCGCGCGCGGGTGCGCGGTGATATACGATGGTTACCCGGCGAACGCGGCCGGCCCTCCACGCCGCCGTGAGCGACACGGCGGGATCTCACCCGCGCCACCCTTTCGTCCCCCGACGTGCCCCCTGCGCGCCCCCTCGTGCGCGTGTCGCGAGGCGTGTGCGAGCGCGTGGACCTCGACTGGAAAGAGCCGAACATGAGCAGTCTCGAGAACGGAATGCTGGTGCAGCACGCCTCGCTGGGGGTCGGCAAGATCGTCGCGCTCGAGCAGAAGGCGGTGCATGTGTTCTTCGCGACGAGCGACGCGCGGTTCGCGACGAAGCTGAGGCTGCCGATGGCCCTGCCGCTCCTCACCCCCGCCACGAGCCCGAACGCCTGGCTCTCCGCGCTGTCCGGCTTCGCGCTCGACGCGAAGACCGGCCGGTACGGCCGCGCCGGCGCGTGGCTCTCCCACGCCGACGCCGTGGCGCGCTTCGTCGAGTCGTTCCCGCAGGGGTTCGCGGACCCGAAGTACGTCGGGGCCGGCAAGGAGCGGGGAGAGCCGCGTGCGAGCAAATGGCGCCGGGCCCACGAGATGTTCGTCGAGACGCTCGGGAACGGCGAAGGTGAGCGGCTCCTCGCGGCGGGCGACCTCGGCGGACTCGTCGAGCGGACGCTCCGGATCGAGCGGCACGTGCGCACGCTGCACCGGGACACGGAGAGGACGTCGCTCGAGGAGGGCCTGAAGGATCCGGCCGCGGCGCACGCGTTCTTCGCTGCGCTGTTCGAGCTCCTGGCGACGGCCACGCCCGAGCAGTCCCGGTTCGAGGCGCTCGCCGCCGCGGTCGCGACGCTCGTGCCGGGCGCGGCGCAGGAGTCCCTCTGGCCGATCGTCACGCTCCTGCCGTTCGTCGCGCGGCCGGATCTCCACATGCTGCTCCGCCCCCGCTTCGCCTGCGACGTGGCGCAGCGGCTCGGGCTCGAGCTCGCCTACGACGCCGTGCCCAACTGGTCCACCTACTCCGCCCTCCTCGGCTCGGCCGAACTGCTCCTCGAGAAGCTCCGGCCGCTCGGCGCGCGCGACCACGTCGACGTCGAGGCGTTCATGCACGTGAGCACGGCGAAGCCACCCCGCCCGCGCGCGCAGCCGGAGCTCGTGACGTGAGCGGCCGAACGGACCCGGGTCGAAGGGAGTCGAGATCATGAAGGTGACGGCGTTCCTCGCTGCGGTGCAGAGACAGCTCGTCGATGCGTTCCGGACGGGCGCGCCCTGGACGCGGTCGGCGTGGTGCCGCAGCCAGCGGCGCCACCTGAGCGTCCCCGGCGGCTCGGTGGTGTGGGTCCGCGGCGACGCGCTGCCGTGGGCGGAGTGGGGCGCCCGCCGCGGCTACTTCGAGGTCCAGTACATGGACGGGCTGCCCTACCTCCGCGCCCGCGGAGCCTGAGCCGCGATCGATCGGCGGCCGCGGCCTGCAGCGAACCCATCCTGCTCGTGACCGGGGTCTCGCTGCCGGCGGCCGCCTCAGCGTGAACAGGGGCCCGACGCCGCCCTCCTCGCGGAGCCCGTTCTAGCGCTCCACCACCATCGCGATCCCCTGCCCCACGCCGATGCACATCGACGCGAGCCCGAGCTGCTTTCCGGTGCGGCGCAGGCCGTGCGCCAGCGTCGTGAGGATCCGCGCCCCGGAGCAGCCGAGCGGGTGACCGAGCGCGATCGCGCCGCCGCTCGCGTTGACGCGGGGGTCCTCCGCGTCGAGCCCCCAGCCGGCGAGCACCGCGAGCGACTGCGCCGCGAACGCCTCGTTCAGCTCGATGAGCTCGACGTCGCGCATCGTCGCCCGGGCGCGCTCGAGCGCCTTGCGCGCGGCCGGCACCGGGCCGATGCCCATGACCCGCGGCGGGACGCCCGCGACCGCTACGGAGCGTACGCGGACGAGAGGCTCGAGCCCGTGCGCCTGCGCGTACTCGCGAGACGTGACGAGGACCGCGGCGGCGCCGTCGTTGAGCGGGCTCGAGTTCCCCGCCGTGACGGTCCCGCCGGCGCGGAAGGCGGGCGCGAGGCCCGAGAGCCGCTCGAGCGAAGTGTCGCGCCGGGGACACTCGTCCGCCTCCGCGGCGCCTCTCCCGAGTGGCACCGCCACGAGCTCCGCCCGGAAGTGGCCCGCGTCGATCGCGGCCACCGCCTTGCGGTGGCTCGCGAGCGCGAAGCGGTCCTGGGCGTCGCGCCCGATTGAGAGCTCGGAGGCGAGGTTCTCGGCGGTCTGACCGAGCGACTCCGTGTGCCCGAGCGCCTCCATGCGCGGGTTCACGAAGCGCCAGCCGAGCGCGGTGTCGTACGCGGTGACGTTGCCGCGCGGCAGCGCCCGCTCCGGCTTGGGCATCGCCCACGGGGCTCGCGACATCGACTCGACGCCGCCGCCGACGTAGACGTGGGCCTCTCCCGCGAGCACCGCCCGCACCGAAGCAGCGATCGCCTCGAGGCCGGACCCGCACAGCCGGTTCACGGTGCAGCCGGCGACGTGGTCCGGAAAGCCCGCGAGCAGCGCGCTCATGCGGGCGACGTTGCGGTTGTCCTCGCCCGCCTGGTTCGCGCAGCCGAGGTAGACGTCCTCGACCTCCGTGGCCGGCACGCCGGTGCGCGCGACGAGCGCCTTCAGGACGACGGCGGCGAGGTCGTCGGGACGGACCGCGCCGAGCATGCCGCCGTGCCGGCCGATCGGCGTGCGGACCGCATCGATGATCCAGGCTTCCGTCATGTCGATCTCCTCGCTGCCTCGCAGCCGAGGCCTCTCGGCCGATCGAGCCGGAGGCGTGGTTGGGTGCTCATCTACATCGATCCGCGCGGCGGGAGCGAGCGCCGCTCCGCGCCCTCGGGTGATACCTCGTTTCAGCCCGCGGTTCGTTCCTTGATCCAGGTCGACCGACGACAGACTCGGCTGCGCGCCGGCGCGCAGCCTCGTTCCATTGGCTGAGGCGCGCGCAAATTTCAACCGCAAATGTCGCGCATGCGCGGGTAAAGTTTGCGCCAACAACGAGAGAGCAGAACCAATCATATTTCCGAGCGGTAGGGGACTTCGACCTGGCCGGGCTTTCCCGGACCGCGATGGACGGCTGTATCCAGACGAGGCCGTCGGCGACCGGGCCAGGCTCGCCGGCCCACCTCGCGCAGGAGCGGGCTCGCAAGCCCGTCGAGACCGTGTCGCAGTAATAGTTCCTTAATTGCCTGAGGATTGACATGAGACCGTCACGCCTGCTGCTCGCCTCGATGCTCGTGCTCCTCGCCTCCTCCGCCGAGGCTCGGACCCTCGATGACATCAAGAAGAACGGCAAGATCGTCATCGCGACCGAAGGCGCGTTCCCGCCCTTCAACTTCTTCCGCGGGCCCGTCCTCACCGGGTTCGAGGTGGACCTGGCAGAGGCGATGGCGAAGAGGATGGGGGTCGCCATCGAATGGCGGGCGCTCTCGTTCGACGCGCTGCTGGCCGGACTCCGCCAGGACCGCTGGGACCTCGTCATCGCGTCCTTCGGCATCACCGAGGAGCGATCGAAGGCGGTCACCTTCACGAACCCTCACTACTGCTCTGGCGGGATCGTGGTGTCGAAGGATCCCGCCATTCGCACGCCGGCCGACCTCGTCGGGAAGACCGTCGCCGTCCAGACGGGGAGCACCTACCTCGAGAACGTGTCGAAGCTCACGGGCCTGAAGGAGGTGAAGAACTTTCCCAAGGACACGGACTGCCGCTCGGCGCTCGTGAACGGCCGGGTCGACGCGTGGGTCACCGACCGGTTCGTCGCCAAGGCAGCGCTCGCCTCGAGCGCCTCGGCGGGCCTCAGGGCGGGCGACTTCGTCTTCGTGGAGCGCATCGCCTGTGCGGTGAAGCAGGGGAACGCCTCGCTTGCACAGGCCGTGAATGAGGCCCTCGCGGGGCTCATGGCCGACGGCACCTACGAGGCGATCTCGAGGAAGTGGATGAACGAGGACATCCGCTGCCGGTGACCCGGCTTCTTCGCCGCCTGCCGGAGCCCCGCCATGACGTCCCTCGTCCTCGCCGCCTGGCCGGATAGCTGGTCGCGTGAGCAGCGGTGCAGCGCGACCATGATCGCCGCGGGCGTCGTGCTCGTGCTCTTCATGTGGCTCCTCGCGACTCCGCTCGCGGCGATGCCCGAGCCGGTCGGCCCCGCGGCCCAGCAGTTCGCGGAGGGCTCCCGGGTCACCGTCGAGCTCACGCTCGTCTCGGGGCTGCTCGGCGTCCTCTTCGGCGTGCTGGCCGCGGTCGGGAAGCTGGCGCGCTTCGCGCCCCTGCGCTGGGCCGCCAGCTTCTACATCTGGGCGATCCGCGGCACGCCGCTCCTCGTCCAGATGCTGTTCGTGTTTCTCGCGCTGCCGATGATCGCGCCGGGCCTGGCGCTGTCGGACTTCAACTCCGCGGCGCTCGCGCTCGCCTTCAACGTGGGCGCGTACAACGCGGAGGCGATCCGGGCCGGGATCCTGGCGGTGCCGAAGGGGCAGACGGAGGCGTCGAGATCGCTGGGGCTCTCGCCGTTCCAGACCTTCCGAGACGTGGTGTTCCCGCAGAGCTTCAAGATCGCGCTGCCCCCGCTCGTGAACAACATCGTCGCGCTGCTCAAGGACTCGTCGCTCGCGTACGTCATCGGCGTGGTCGAGCTCTCCAACGTCGGCAACCGGGTGCAGGCGGCGACGTTCCAGCCGGTCCCGGTGTTCGTCGCGACGGCCAGCATCTACCTCATCCTCACCACCGTGCTGACGCAGATCTCGGGCGCGATCGAGGCCCGGCTCGACGTCGAGCAGCGGCAGCACTGACCCGAGCGAACGATGTCACACTCAACCCCGCAGGCAATCGGCGCGGTGCGCGCGCCGCTCCCCAACCCCGCTCTGGTCCGCGAGCCGCTCATCCGCGCGGAGGGCGTGAACAAGCACTTCGGCGTGGCGCACGTCCTCCGGGACGTGACCACCCGCTTCTTCCAGAGCGAGGTGGCGGTGATCATCGGCGCCTCCGGCTCGGGCAAGTCCACCTTCCTGCGCACCCTGAATCGGCTCGAGGCGCACGACTCGGGGCGGATCGTGGTCGACGGGATCGAGCTGAACGACGCGGTGACGAACCTCGACGCCATCCGACGCGAGGTGGGGATGGTATTCCAGCAGTTCAACCTCTTCCCGCACCTCACGGTGCTCGACAACGTCACGCTCGCGCCGCGCCGCGTGCGCGGGGTGAGGCGTGAAGAGGCAGACGCGGCGGCGATGGAGCTGCTCACGCGGGTGGGCCTGGAGGACCACGCGCACAAGCACCCCTTCGCGCTCTCGGGCGGCCAGCAGCAGCGCGTCGCGATCGCGCGGTCGCTGGCGATGAGCCCGCGAGTGCTGCTCTTCGACGAGCCCACGAGCGCGCTCGACCCCGAGATGATCGGAGAGGTCCTGGACGTGATGAAGGACCTCGCCCGCTCCGGCATGACGATGATCGTGGTCACCCACGAGATGAGCTTCGCGCGTGAGGTGGGCGACCGGATCGTGTTCTTCGACCACGGGCGCATCCTGCAGGAGGCGCCACCTGACCAGTTCTTCGAAGGGCAGCAGAACGAGCGGATCCGGGCCTTTCTCGGCCAGATCGTGCACTGACTGCGCGCGGCGGCGCGCGCGAGAGGAGACGAGCCACATGAATCGCATCGTTATCGGTGTCACCGCAGCGGCGCTGCTGCTCGCCGGCGGATCGGCCTCGGCCCAGGCGAAGGTGAGCGAGACGGAGGAGCTGCGCGCCGAGGTGAAGCGGCTCTCGGACGAGGTCGCCGCGATGAAGGCGAAGCTGGCGAAGGGCGCGGCCGTGCCGGCCTCGTTGACCGTGGCCCCTGCGGCGGCCGCGACGGCGGCGGCCACCGAGGCGGTCGCCGAGCGGATCGAGCTCCTCGAGATCAAGCAGAAGGACGCGGTGGTCGCGGGCGACATCCCGGGAGCCTTCCGCGTCCCCGGGACCGAGCTCTCGCTGCGCCTGTACGGGTTCGCCGAGCTGAACTGGGTGCACGACTTCGGCGCCGACAACTCGGACCAGGACTACTCGACCTTCGCGCCGTACATGCCGCTCGAGGGCACGGCGGAGGGCAACCGCAAGAACCGCGACTACCTCACTGGGCGCACCTCGCGGCTCGGCATCGAGGCGGCCACGCCGACCCGGTTCGGCGCACTAGGCGTGAAGCTCGAAGGCGACTTCAACAACGAGCCGCGCACCGGCAACTCCGCCACGTACGGCGACGCGCGCAACGTCTTCACGCAGCAGTCGACCAACAGCTATGGCTTCCGCCTGCGCCACCTGTACGGCCAGGTCGGCGGGCTCCTCGTCGGGCAGACGTGGTCGACCTTCATGGACGTCGACAACTACCCCGAAACGACCGACTTCAACGGGCCAATCGGCGCGACCTTCATCCGCCAGCCGCAGATCCGGTTCGCGTACGGGACGGCGGGCTGGGGCACCTTCACGGCCGCGCTCGAGAACTCGTCGTCGTACGTGCTCGACGAGACCGGCGCGGTGTTCGGCTCGAGCCTCTCGCGCGTTCCGGACGCGATCGTTCGCTGGGACAAGGGGTTCGACTGGGGCGCGGTGAGCCTCCGCGGGATCACGCAGGAGCTGCGGTTCGACGACGGCGACGGCACGAAGGCGGCCAAGCGCGGGTGGGGCGCCGCGGCGAGCGCGTCGTTCAAGGTGCGGGGGGCCGACTTTCTCGCGCTGCAGGTCACGGGCGGCGACGGCATCGGCCGCTACCTGAACTACATCGAGGGCGCCATCTACGACAGCGCGACCGACGCGATCCGCGTCGAGCGCGCGGTCGGCGCGATCGCCGGCTACCAGCTCAAGGCGACCGACTGGGTCCGCGTGAACTTCGTCTACGGCATGACCCGGAACTTCGACAACGCCTACACGCGGCTCGCCGCCGCGAGCGGTCTCGACGCGGGCCGCTTCGGCGTGAACCGCACCGTCCAGCAGGCGCACGTGGGCCCGATCTTCACGCCGGTGAAGGGCATCGACCTCGGCCTCGAGGGCATCTGGGCGCAGCGGAAGACGCTCGCGGGCGAGAAGGGCGAGGACGTACGCGTGAACTTCTCCGCGAAGTACTACATCAACTGAGACGAGCAGCCCGCGCGGGGAGCGGTCGGCGGGGGCGGGGCGGCGCGGCGCCTCGCCCCCGCTCCGTTTCGCGACGTCGGGCGCGCCCGCTGGAGCGGCGCGGCAGATTCGGCTTCAGCGCGCGCGGGAGGCCGGGTGTCGTGCTGCGAGCGCGCCAATCTTCGACCGTACGTGTCGTCGCTCCCCGGCTATCCATTGGTCACGTCCGGCCGGCCGGGTGCCAATCGACGATTGGTCGGCCGATGGAGAGGAATCGATGAGATCGGTTGCAGGCGGGCCAAGTGCCCATGAGCCCGTCCACGCCGCTCGCCGCGGGTCGCTCGTGGAGTTCTCCCGGGTCGCCCTCATCGGGGCTCCGACCGACGTGGGCGCCGGCGCGCGCGGCGGCTCGATGGGCCCCGAGGCCCTCCGCGTCGCGGGGCTGCAGGACGCGCTGGAGTCGCTCGGGCTCACCGTCGTCGATCGCGGGGACGTGGCCGGCCCGAGGAACCCGGTGAAGCCGCCGAGGGAGGGCTACCGTCACCTCGACGAGGTGGCGGCGTGGTGCCATGCGGTCCGTGAGGCGGTCGGCGCGGCGCTCGACATGGGCGAGCTACCGCTCGTCCTCGGCGGCGATCACTCGCTCGCCATCGGCTCCATCGCCGCCGTGGCCCGGTGGTGCCGGCGCCGCGGGAAGGGGCTGTACGTGCTGTGGCTCGACGCGCACGCCGACTACAACGTCCCGGCCACCTCACCGTCGGGGAACATCCACGGGATGCCCGCCGCGGTCATCTCGGGGCACGGGCACCCGAAGCTCCTGGCCCTCGGCGACGCGTGTCCCATCGTTGCGCCCGCCTCGATCGTGCAGATCGGCGTGCGCTCGGTGGACGCCCACGAGAAGGCGCTCGTCGTCCGGAACGGCTCGGTGACGTTCGACATGCGCCAGGTCGACGAGCTCGGGATGCGGCGGATCATGGAGCGCGCGCTCGAGCGCGTGGTCCGCGAGGACGCCCACCTGCACGTCAGCTTCGACGTCGACTTCCTCGACCCGGCCATCGCTCCTGGCGTCGCCACGGTGGTGCCGGGCGGCCCGAATTACCGCGAGGCGCAGCTCTGCATGGAGATGCTGCACGACTCGGGGCGGGTGGGCTCCGTCGACGTGGTCGAGCTGAACCCCGCGGCGGACGAGAAGAACCGCTCCGCACGGCTCGCGGTCGAGCTCGTGCAGAGCCTCTTCGGCAAGCGGATCCTGGCGTGACGCCCCTTCGCGAGACGCCACGCCGCGGCGCGCGACAGATTCGGCTCGGATTGCCGCCGACGCGAGTGTGATTGGCTGCGCTGGAGGCAATCTTCGACAGCCGATGCCGGCGCGTTTTCGATAGTCATTGCCGAGACCGTCTCAAGAGGAGGACGCGGATGAAGCCCATGGAGCTCGAGAAGCGGTACTGCCCCCAGAACTACCGTCCGTTGCCCGTGACGCTCGTGCGGGGCGAGGGCGCGTGGGTGTGGGACGACGGCGGCCGGAAGTACCTGGACATGATGAGCGCCTACTCCGCGGTGAGCCACGGCCACTCGCATCCCCGGCTGGTGAAGGTCCTCCAGGAGCAGGCGGCGAAGCTCGCCATCGTCTCGCGCGCCTTCCACTCGGACACGCTCGGCCCCTTCCTCGCGACCCTGTGCGCCCGTACCGGGTTCGAGCAGGCGTTGCCGATGAACACCGGAGCCGAGGCGGTGGAGACCGCGATCAAGGCCGCGCGGCGCTGGGGACACCAGGTGAAGGGCATCCCGGAGGGCGAGGCCGAGATCGTCGTCGCGAGGGGGAACTTCCACGGCCGCACGACGACGATCGTCGGGTTCTCCTCCGAGCCGGAGTACCGCCGCGGCTTCGGCCCCTTCGCTCCGGGGTTCCGCGCAGTGCCGTTCGGCGACGCGCGCGCGATGGCGGCGGCGGTGAACGAGCGCACCTGCGCCGTGCTGGTCGAGCCGATCCAGGGTGAGTCGGGCATCGTCGTGCCGCCGCAGGGATGGCTGCGCGAGGTCCGCCAGCTGTGCGACGAACGCAACGCGCTGCTCGTCCTCGATGAGATCCAGTCGGGGCTCGGGCGTACCGGGCGGTGGTTCGCCTTCGAGCACGAGCGCATCCGGCCGGACGGGCTCATCCTCGGGAAGGCGCTCGGGGGCGGGCTCCTGCCCGTGTCCGCTTTCTGCGCCGACCGCGAGGTGATGGACGTCTTCGGCCCGGGGAGCCACGGCTCGACGTTCGGCGGGAATGCGCTCGCCGCCGCCGTCGGGCTCGAGGCGCTCAAGGTGCTCGACGAGGAGAAGCTGGTGGAGCGGAGCGCGTCCGGGGGGGCGTACATGCTCGAGCGGCTGCGCGCGATGCGGTCCCCGGCGCTGAAGGAGGTGCGCGGGCGAGGCCTCTGGGTCGGGGTCGAGCTCGATCCCGCGCGCGCCGACGCGCGCGACGTCTGCGAGCGCCTCGCCATGCTCGGCGTCCTCACGAAGGAGACGCACGACACCGTGATCCGGCTCGCGCCCCCGCTGGTGGTGAACACGACGGAGCTCGACTGGGCGCTCGATCGGCTCCAGTCGGTCCTGGACGAGCTCGCGCCGCGGAGGACGACGCGGTCCACCGTGGCAGGAAACGGCTAGCGGGAGCGCAGCGGCGCGGCTGCCTTTTCCGCGCACCCAGGATCCAGATCCGAACGGCTCACGCGGGCGCCGCGGAGGGCGCCGCCGTCCGCCCTTGGCGCAGGCGCATGCAATGGCAATGGAGGAGAAACCCATGTCGCGAGGCATCTTCCGGATCCCAGAGCCGCACAACGAGCCGGTGCTGAGCCACGCGCCCGGCTCCGCCGAGCGCGTGGCGCTCCGGGCCCGGATCGCCGAGCTCGCCGCCGCCGAGCTCGAGATCCCGATCGTCATCGGCGGCCGCCACGTACGGACCGGGAAGCTCGCCGACGCGCGCGCCCCGCACCGCCGCGATCAGCTGCTGGCGCGCTGGCACGAAGCTGGCGCGGCCGAGGTGAGCGCAGCGATAGACGCCGCGCGCGCGGCGCGGCACGACTGGGCGGCGCTCCCCTACCACGACCGGGCGGCCGTCTTCCTCAGGGCCGCCGACATGCTCGCGGGCCGCTGGCGGCCGACGCTGAACGGCGCCACCATGCTGGGCCAGTCGAAGACCGTGCAACAGGCCGAGATCGACTCGGCCTGCGAGATCATCGACTTCTGGCGCTTCAACGCGCGCTTCGGCGAGCGGATCCTCGAGGAGCAGCCGCTCTCGCCTCCGGGGACGTGGAACCGCTGCGAGTACCGGCCGCTGGAGGGCTTCGTCTTCGCGGTGACGCCCTTCAACTTCACCTCCATCGCCGCGAACCTCGCCACCGCGCCGGCGCTCATGGGCAACACGGTCGTCTGGAAGCCCGCCTCGAGCGCGGTCTACTCCGCCTTCTGGGTCCTCCAGCTGCTCGAGGCGGCAGGCCTGCCGCCGGGCGTCATCAACTTCGTGCCGGGCCCCGGCCGCACGGTGGGCGCTCCGGCGCTGGCGAGCCCCGCCCTTGCCGGGCTGCACTTCACGGGAGGTACGGCGACGTTCCAGAGCATGTGGCGGACCATCGCCGAGAACCTGCCGCGCTACCGCACCTACCCGCGCATCGTCGGCGAGACCGGCGGCAAGGACTTCGTGTTCGCCCACGCGTCCGCCGACGTCGACGCCCTTGCGACGGCGCTCACCCGCGGTGCCTTCGAGAACCAGGGACAGAAGTGCTCCGCCGCGTCGCGCGCCTACCTCCCCGAGAGCCTGTGGCCCGCGGTGAAGGAGCGGCTGCTCGCTCAGGTCGCGTCCATCGGGATCGGTGATCCGACCGAGGACTTCGGCGTCTTCATGGGCGCCGTCATCGACGAGGGCGCGTTCGAGACCATCCGCGGCTACCTCGAGCTCGCGTGGCGCTCGCCCGACGCACGCGTCCTGATCGGCGGCGAGTGCGACGCGTCCACGGGCTGGTTCGTCCAGCCCACGGTCGTCCAGGTGACGGACCCCAGGCACCGGTTGATGCAGGAGGAGATCTTCGGTCCGGTCCTCACCGTGTTCGTCTACCCGGACGCGAGCGAGGACGACGCGCTCGCGCTGTGCGACGAGACCTCGCCGTACGCCCTCACTGGCGCCGTGTTCGCGCAGGAGCGCGGCTTCATCGAGAAGGCGAGCCGGCGGCTCTCCGACGCCGCCGGCAACTTCTACGTGAACGACAAGCCGACCGGCGCCGTGGTCGGGCAGCAGCCGTTCGGCGGCGCCCGGGCGTCCGGCACCAACGACAAGGCGGGCTCGATGTGGAACTTGATCCGCTGGGTCTCGCCACGCACGGTCAAGGAGACCTTCGTGCCGCCGACCCGTCACGAATACCCGCACATGGACGGGAGGGGCTAGCCATGGCATCGCGCGCCCTCGAGTTGCTGGACCAGGCCGGCGAGAACCTCCGCTGGCTCGAGGAGAAGCTCCCGTCGCTGTTCAGCGGCACGCTCCGGGCGGACGGCGACGCCATCTCGGCGCTCGCGATCGGGCTCGGCCGGCTCCGGAGCGACCGGCAGCTCGTGCTCGCCGACCGAGCCCACGAGCTCATCCTGGCGAAGCTCGACGTCCCCGGCTCGATCTTCGAGACGCTGCGCCAGATCCAGGACCGGGACATCTCGCGGGCGGAGATCTCCCACTCTCGCGTTGCGGTGCCCGGCAACGAGCGCGCGCTCGAGCTCCAGCGCTACGTGTTCGATCGGAAACCGGACGCGCTCGTCCGGCAGGCGGGCGCGCCGGGCATGCCGGAGCGCGTTCGCCGGGACGTCCTCGCCGCGCTCTCGGACCTGGACCCGGCGCTCGGGCCGGAGGCGCAGGAAGAGCTCCTCCGCGTCCTGTGGCTCAACGATCCGCGCTACGTCCACGCCGCGCCGCCGCCGGAGGTGGCGCGGATGCTGCGGCTGCTGCACCAGGGGCGGTCGAACGCGGGCTTCTTCCTCGGCGTGGAGCCGCCGGAAGACGGGGACGCCGAGCCGAACGAGGTGAACATCCTGTTCGCGGTGGAGAGCCCGCCGCCGCGCGACCACCTCACCCAGCTGGTGGAGGTCCTCCACGGGCTCGACCTCGGCGTGCGCCGTTTGCTCGCGATGACGGTCAGCACCGGTGGCCACCCGTTCTTCCTGGGCAGCTTCCACGTGGCGCACCGGCGCGGCGCTCCCCTGCGGGAGGGCACCGAGCTCTTCTGGAGGCTGCGGCGGCTCCTCTACAACACGCAGATCCTCGCGACCGAGTCGGCCGCCTACCAGGACTTCGTGCTCACGGGGGTGATGAACGGCGAGGAGGCCTCGCTCGTCAACGCCTTCATCGGCTTCTGCCACACGAACTGCGCTCACAACCAGCCCCACCGCTACACGCTCGAAGACGTGGTGCGCGCCTTCCGCTCCCACCCGGACATGGCGCTCCGGCTCGTGCGGCTCTTCGAGGCGCGCTTCGACCCGAACGTCGCGGACCGTGAGGCGCGTTACGCCGCGGAGCTGGAGGGGGTCGAGCGGGAGGTCCACGCCTACAACACCGGCCACCGGCAGCTCGACGACTTCCGCCGGACGCTCTTCCGGACCGCGCTCGTGTTCGTGCGCCGGACGCTCAAGACCAACTTCTTCGTGGCGGAGAAGCACGCGCTCGCGTTCCGGCTCGACCCGGCCTATCTCGACGACCTCGGCCCGACGTTCACCGGCGACCTTCCGCAGCAGCCACCCTTCCGCGTCACGTTCTTCTTCGGCCGCAGCGGGCTCGGCTACCACATCGGGTTTGCCGACATCGCGCGTGGAGGGTGGCGCACCGTCTTCGCCAAGACCCGCGACGACTACGTCACCGTGGCAAACACGATCTTCCGCGAGAACTACGTCCTCGCCCACACCCAGCACCTGAAGAACAAGGACATCTACGAGGGCGGGTCGAAGATGGTGTGCGTCCTCCACGCGAGCGACGTGGAGACCCGAGAGCAGCTCGTCCAGCGGCTGCACAAGCTGCAGTGGGAGTTCGCGAACGCGTTCCTCGACGTCTTCGTCACGGAGGGCGGCAGGCCGAAGGATGCGCGGGTGGTGGACTACTACGGGGAGGAGGAGCCCATCGAGCTCGGCCCCGACGAGAACATGCACGACGAGATGATCGAGGCGATCGCCGAGCTCTCGGTCCGCCGCGGCTACGTGCTCGGAAGCGGCATCATGTCGAGCAAGAGGGTGGGCATCAACCACAAGCAGTACGGCGTGACCTCGCTCGGCATCGTGACCTTCGCCGAGATCGCCATGCGCGAGCAGGGCGTCGACATCCGCCGCGACCCGTTCACCGTGAAGCTCTCCGGTGGCCCGAACGGCGACGTCGCCGGGAACGGGCTGCGCTTGCTCCTCGAGCGGTGCCCGCGCGCGAGCATCAGGCTCATCGTGGACGGGACGGCGGCGCTCTTCGATCCGGCGGGGCTCGATCGCGAGGCCCTGCGGCAGATCGTGCTGCGCGCCGACGCGGACGCGTTCGACCCCGCGCGCCTCTCGCCGGGAGGGTTCGTCCTCTACCGCAGCGCGCGCCGGACCGAGGGCCTGCGCGATCTGTTCCGCCGCGTCGAGCAGACCGCGTCCGGTCCGCAGGAGGACTGGGTGACGGTCGACGAGTTCCACAAGGAGTTCGACGGGCTGCTGTTCGAGGTGCAGGCGGACCTCTTCATCCCGGCGGGCGGGCGGCCCGAGACCATCGACGGGGACAACTGGCGCCGGTTCCTCGGACCCGACGGGAAGCCGTCCGCGCGCGTCATCGTCGAGGGCGCGAACTCGTTCCTCACGCCCGAGGCCCGCCTGCGGCTCCAGGAGACCGGCGCCGTGGTGCTCCGCGACGCGTCCGCCAACAAGTGCGGCGTCATCTCGTCGTCATACGAGATCATCGGCAACCTGCTCTTCTCCGCCGCCGAGTTCCTGGAGCACAAGGAGAGGTACGTCCGGGACGTGCTCGAGATCCTCGAGCGGCGCGCCGCGGACGAGGCGCGGCTCATCATGCGCCGGCATCGGGAGGGGGCGGGCAACCGCAGCTTCACCGAGATCTCCGACGCGGTGAGCCTCGAGATCAACGCGAACAAGGCCCGCCTCTTCGCCTTCTTCCAGTCGCGGCCCGAGCTCGCCGGACGCCCGCTCTACCGCAAGGCGCTCCTCGCGCACCTGCCGCGCCTCGTCCGCGAGACCCCTCCCCTTCGCGATCGCATCGATCGCCTGCCGCCCAAGTACCGCTCGGCCATCCTCGCGGCGGAGATCGGCGCGGCCATGGTCTACCGGCGTTCGCTCGAGCCCGACTTCGCGGCGGCGCTCGAGGACTACGTGTCCGGGATGGTCTGACGGGCGCTGCCCCGAGGCTGATGCCCGCTGCGGCGCGCGCTGGGGTCCGCGCGCTCGCGCCGGCGACTCACCCCTCGTCGGCGGCCGTGACCGGGTACCCGCCGAACTCGCGGACGGGGCTCAGCACGATGCTCGTCGAGATGCGGGCAACCGGGAGCCTCGGATCGTCGATCCAGGAGGCCGTCAGCTCGCGATAGCGATCGAGGCTGGGGCAGACGATGCGCGCGACGTAGTCGATCTGCCCGCTCACCAGGTAGCAGTCGATGACCTCCGGGCAGGCGCGGAGCACCTTGTCGAACGCCGCCTGGGCGGCCTGGGTCTGGTCGCGGAGCGTGATCTCCGCGAAGAAGGTCGTCTGCCCGGAGACCGCCTTGAAGTCGACGATCGCCATGTAGCGCCGGATGTAGCTCTCGCGCTCGAGCCGGTTCACCCGCTCGAGGCAAGGCCGGGGCGAGAGGCCCACCAGCTCGGAGAGCCGCTGGTTCGTGATGCGGCCGTCGCTCTGCAGGATGGTGAGGATCTTCGCGTCGATCTGATCCAGCTTCCGCGACTTCGTGCCGTCAGCCATGGCGCACCCTCTCGACCGCCTGATTCAGCGCCACCGTGAACCGCTCCGTCAAGTCGTCGATTTCGGAATCGCTGATCACGAACGGCGGAGCGAGGCAGCAGACGTCGCCGTCGACGCCATTCGCCTGCCCGACGTTCGTCCAGGTCATGAGCCCGGCGCGCAGCGCGGCGTCCGAGAGCGTCTCCGCGAACCTGAGCCTGCGCGGGAAGGGGGCGCGGGTGGCCTTGTCCGCGACGAGCTCGACGCCGGCCAGGAGCCCGCGCCCGCGAACGTCGCCCACGTACGGCAGCTCGCGGAGCGCCTCGAGGCGCGCGTGCAAGAGCGCGCCCATCCGCCGGCAGCGCTCGACGAGGCCGTGCCGCTCGACGTGGCGGACCGCGGCGAGCCCGGCCGCCGCCAGCACCGGATGGTGGCTGAAGGTCTGCGCATGGAGCATCGCACCCGAGCCCTTCGCGATCGGGTCGATCACCCGACGCGAGGTGGCGACCGCGGAAAGGGGCGCGTAGCCGCCGGTGATCCCCTTGCCGAGGACCATGATGTCGGGAGCGACGCCGAACTGCTCGATGGCCCACCAGGTACCCGTCCGCCCGGCCCCCACCAGGACCTCGTCCGCGATGAAGAGGATCTCCCGCCGATCGCAGATCTCCCGGATGCGGCGGAAGTAGTCGCCGCGAGGGACCGAGTGTCCGGTCGAGCTCCCGCCGACGGGCTCTGCGATGAAGGCCGCCACCTGGTCCGCGCCCAGCTCGTCGAGCGCCACCTCGAGCACCGAGCCATCGCAGACCGCGCAGGGCTCGCTCGGGACGCCGCCGCACCGGCAGCGATACGCGTACGGAGCCGGGATGCGGTGCACGTCGACGAGCCACTCGCGGTAGCAGGTCTTGTAGTGCTCGCGCGCCGAGGCAGAGAGCGCGAGCAGCGTGTTGCCGTGGTACGCGGGCGTGAGCGCGATGATCTTGTGCTTCGACGGCCGGCCGACCTCGACCCAGTGCTGCCGGGCCAGCTTGAGGGCCGCCTCCACCGCCTCGGAGCCGCTGCAGAGGAAGTAGAGCTTGTCGAGTGGCGGCGGCAAGAGCCGCGAGAGCTCCGCGGCGAGCGCCTCCACCGGCTCGGTGGTGAAGGCAGTGCCGTTCACGTAGGCGATCTGCGCGGCCTGCTCCGCCATCGCCTCGCCGATCTCCCGGACGCCGTGCCCGAGGTTCGCGACGAACGCGCCGCCCGATGCGTCGAGGTAGCGCCGCCCCTCCGAGTCGACGAGCCACGCCCCCTCGCCACGCACCACGAGCGGATAGCTCCGGCCGAGCTTCCGGTAGAAGACGTTCGACTCGGGATAGCGGAACGCGCTCACGAGAGGTACAGCCCCCGCGGATCGAGGACTTCCCGGAGCAGCCGGAGCTCCTCGCCCGTCGGTCCCGCCACGGTGTCGAGGGCGGCGCCCACGCGCAGCGGCCAGCCGACGCCGCGCTCCACGTCCTCGACGGCGACGCCGGGGTAGAGCGCGGTGAGGACCATCTCGCCGGTGGACGGATCGGACTCCAGGATGGCCTTGTCGGTGACCACCTTCACTGGGCCGGCGCCAGGCATCCCGAGCTCCCGGCGCGATCGCCCGTGGCTCCGCTGGCCGGGGCTCGTGACGAAGTCCACCTCCGCCGGGAACGAGCGCGCGCTGAGGCGGCTGATCACGAGCACGCGCCGGGCGTGGACGGCGATCTCGGGCGCGCCGCCGGCGCCTGGCAGGCGGACCTTCGGCTCGCGGTAGCTCCCGACCACGGTCGTGTTGATGTTTCCCCACCGGTCGATCTGCGCCCCGCCGAGGAAGCCCACCCCGACGCGGCCGTTCTGCAGGAACAGCTGGAACACGTCCGCCATCGGGCAGACCATGAGGCTGCCCGTGACGAGCGACGGATCGCCGATCGAGACCGGCAGCCGGTCCGGCGCCGCGCCTATGGCGCCGGACTCGTAGATGAGGACCAGGTTGGGAGCGTGCAGCGCGCGCGCGAGGTTGCACGCAAGGTTCGGCAGGCCGATGCCCACGAACGTCACCTCGCCGTCACGGAGCTCCCGGGCGGCGACCGCGGCCATCATCTCGGAAGGCGTGTAGTCAGTAGCCATAGCTCACCCCGGCGCAGATCCGCGGGCGCGCCCCGAGCCGCTCCGCGAGGGCTGGCTGGCGCCGCATGTACTCGGCCCGGTCCGTCACCCCGTACACGTGCTCGTCGAGGTAGGCGCGGAGCCGGCCCGGGTCGCGCGAGATCTCCTCCCACGCGACATAGAACTCGTTGTCGCGATCGTAGTGGCCCTGCGCGTACGACGGGTGACAGCCCCACGGCTCGACCACCACCGCGTCGACGATCAGGCCGGGGATGAGCGTGCGGTTGGGATCGGCGCGGATGACGCTCTCGTCGACGAGCTCCTCCACCACCACGATCACCCGCTTCGAGGCGAACGCCGCCTCCTTCTGCACGCCCATGAGGCCCCACACCTGGGCGTTGCCGTGGTGGTCGGCGCGCTGGGCGTGGACGATGGTGACGTCGGGGTTGAGCGCCGGGACCGCCGCCAGCGTCTCGCCGGTGAACGGGCAGTTGACCGTCCGGATGAGCGGGTTCGCCGCGGGGAGGTCCGTGCCCATGTAGTTGCGCATCACGCCGAAGGGCAGCCGGGCAGCGCCCGCCGAGAGGCGCGTCACCATCCCGAAGTGGCTGTACTCCTCGAGCTCGAGCTCGGCCGGCCTCGCCTCGACCGCGCGGCGGAACGCGTGCAGCGAGCCGGCGCCGGGGTTGCCCGCCCAGGAGAAGATCAGCTTCCGGGCGCAGCCCGCGGCGATCATCTGGTCGTAGATCACGTCCGGCGTCAGCCGCGCGAGCGTCAACTCACGGCGCCGCTGTCGAATGACCTCGTGCGCGGCGGCGAAGCAGATGAGGTGGGTGAAGCCCTCGATGACGAGGGTGTCCCCGTCCCGGACGTGGGCGGCGATCGCGTCCTTCATCGTGACGACCTTCGAGTGCATGCGTCACCCTCGCGTGGCGCGGCCGGAGGCGCGTCCAGCCGCGGCGGTGGGCTACCGATCCAGCGCCGAGACCAGGAGCTCGGCGGCGCCGGTGAGGTGGCGCTCGAGCAGCTTCGCCGCCCGGTCGCCGTCGCGCGCGCGCAGCGCCGCGAAGAGCTTCCGGTGCTCGGCCTCGAACTCGCGACGGTGCTTCAGCATCAGGCCGTGGACGCGCCAGTAGCGATCCACGCGCCGCAGGAGGCCATCGATGAGCTCCCGCAGCCGCGGGCGGCTGTCGAGGTCGTAGACGAGGCGGTGGAAGTCGAGGTCGTACGAGCCCCAGGTGGCGTCGTCCCGCGCACGCTCCGTCAGCTTCAGGAGCTCCTCGGCTCGGGCGAGGGCCGCGTCCGTGAGCCGTGGGGCCGCGCGGCGCACCGCGGCGGTCTCTAGGATCGCGCGGATCTCGTAGATCTCCCGGATCTCGTCGGGGGTGTGCGCCGTCACCGTGGCGCCGTGGTTCGGCTGGTAGGTGACGAGGCCCTCCGACTGGAGCTGCCGGAGCGCCTCGCGCACCGGGATGTGGCTGACCTCGAGCTGGGCCGCGATCTCCTGCTGCGGGAGCGGGTCGTTGGCCTTCAGGTGCCCGCTGGTGATCGCCTCCCGGAGCACCTCCGCGACGAGCTCGTGGGTGGAGAGCCTACGCGAGGTGGGCAGGCGGTCGAGGATCCGATCGAGTTGCACGCCACCTGTCATAGAGCAGGCGGCGCGCGGTGTCCAAGGCCCGGGCGCCAGGTCGTGGGCGGCGGCGTCGAGCGCGCCTGCCGCGATCATGCGCCCACCACCGTGCGGCTCTGTTCGCGCACGAACTGCTGCACGTACCAGGGTCCGCAGCCGCCCTTGCCGCTCGCGCCGCTGCCCTTCCAGCCGCAGAAGGGCTGAGCTCCGGGCCAGGCGCCGGTGGTGGCACCGGAGCGCTTGTTGACGTAGCAGACCCCCGCCTCCACCTCTTCGAAGAAGCGATCGACCTCCTCTCGCGCGCCGGAGAAGAGTCCGGCGGTCAGCCCGTACTCCACCTTGTTGGCCTCGGCGAGGGCCTCGTCGAAGCCACTCACCACGCCGACCGAGAGGAACGGTGCGAACAGCTCCTCCTCGAAGAGCCCGCTCCCGAGCGGCAGCTCCGCGATGGTCGGCGCGACGAAGTGGCCTCGATCGAACACGCCGCCCCGGAGCCGCTCGCCGCCGAGGAGGAGCCTGCCCTCGCGCGCGCCCTGCTCCACCGCGCGCTCCCACCGCTTCACCGCGCGCTCGTTGATGACCGGGCCGAACCAGACGTCGCGCTGCGTGACGTCGCCCATCCGGATGGCGCGCGTCCGCTCGACGAGCCGCTCGGCGAACGACGCGGCGACGGAGCCGTAGACGTAGACGCGGCTCGTCGCGCTGCACTTCTGGTTCTGGAGGCCGAACGCCGAGCGCATCACGCCCTCGGCGGCGGCGTCGAGGTCGGCGCTGTCCGTGACGATGACGGCGTTCTTGCCGCCGAGCTCCAGCAGGCACGGCTTCACCCAGCGCTCCGAGAGGCCGTGGAAGATGCGCATCCCGACGTCCTTCGAGCCGGTGAAGACGACGCCATCGATGAGCGGGTGGTGCCAGAGCGCGTCGCCCATCTCGCGACCGCGGCCGCTCAGGTACTGGAACACGCCCGGCGGCACCCCGGCGTCGCGGTAGACGTCGTGCAGCGCGAGGCCGGTCCAGGGAGCGTCCTCGGCTGGCTTGTAGACGACGGCATTGCCGGTCATCAGCGCCGCCGAGGACATCCCGGTCGAGAGGGCGAGCGGGAAGTTGAATGGGGCGATGCAGGCGAAGACGCCGTAGGGGCGAAGCGTCTCGACGTTGTGCTCGATCGGCGTCAACCGGGCCATGTCGCGGACGAAGCCGTCGTGCTCCTCCACCTGCTGACAGTAATAGTCGACGAGGTCGGCGGACTCCTCCGCGTCGCCCATCGCCTCGAGGCGGTTCTTCCCGACCTCGATGGCCATGATCGCCGCGAGCAGGAACTTCCGCTCGCGGATGAGCTCCGCCGCACGCCGCAGGATCCGCACGCGCTCCCGCCACGGCAGCGCGGCCCAGCGCCGCTGCTGCGTCTTCGCGGACCGCACCGCCCGGTCCACCTCGTCCGGGCCCGCCGCTGCGAACGTGCCGAGCACGACGCTCGTGTCGATGGGCGAGACGTCGACGATCGGCGGGCGGTCCGGACGGACGGGCTCGCCGTCGACGTGGAGCGGATGGGACTGGCCCATCCGTGCGCGCACCTCGGCGAGCGCAGCGTCGAAGGCTCGGTGGAAGGCGTCGAGATCGACGTTCGCGGAGGTGTACGTGATCTTCTGCGGCTGATGCTGAGACGGAGCGCTGGTGGTCATCGCGGCCTCGGGGGTCAGCGGGCTTGCGAAAGAATATATAGTATATTATCTCTGCCGAGCGCAAGCACGCCCGGCTCCTCGCGAGCCGTTTCACCCACCGTCGAGGTCGCCATGCGGAGCACGATGAGCCCGGCCCTGGGGCCGGAGAAGGCCGAGCAGCCCCTCCTCTATGCCTATGCTCCGGCGCGCGAACGATCCGAGCCGGACTGGACCCGCATCCCCGGCTTCCGCGGCGTGAGCCGGGCCGAGTGGGAAGACGCCACCTGGCAGCGCCGGCACACGGTGAAGAGCGTGCGCGAGCTGAAGGGCGCGCTCGGAGCGCTCCTCCCCGACGATCTCGCCGAGGGCATCGCGCTCGATCAGGCGAGGCGGGCGACGATGTCGATCCTGATCCCGCCGCACATGCTGAACACGATGGACGTCGCGGAGCTGTGGAGCGATCCCGTGCGGCGCTACATGCTGCCCGCCCTGGCGGATCGGCGGGCGGACTGGCCCGACCACCCGAGGGCGTCGCGCGACAGCCTGCACGAGCACGACATGTGGGTCGCGGAGGGGCTCACCCACCGTTACCCTACGAAGGTCCTCGCGGAGCTCGTCGCGACGTGCCCGCAATATTGCGGTCACTGCACGCGGATGGACCTCGTGGGGAACGACGTGCCGGCGGTGACGAAGCTCCGGTTCGAGCTGCCGCAGCAGCGTCGATTCGGGGCGATGCTCGACTATCTCCGGAGGACACCGACGGTGCGGGACGTCGTGGTCTCCGGCGGAGACATCGCGAACCTGCACATCACCCAGCTCGAGCCCTTCGTCAGCGCGCTGCTCGACATCCCGAGCATCCGCGACATTCGGCTCGCCTCGAAGGCCCTCGCCGGCCTGCCCCAGCACTACCTGCAGGACGACGTCCTCGCGGGCCTGGAGCGGCTCTCGAGGAAGGCGTTCGAGCGCGGCGTGGATCTCGCCATCCATACCCACGTCAACACCGCCCAGCAGGTGACCCCGCTCCTCGCGAAGGCGACCCGGAAGCTGCTCGAGATGGGCTTCCGCGACGTGCGGAACCAGGGCGTGCTGCTACGCGGCGTGAACGCTACGTCGAAGGATCTGCTGGACCTCTGCTTCGCGCTGCTCGATCACGCCAACGTCCTTCCGTACTACTTCTACATGTGCGACATGCTGCCGAACAGCGAGCACTGGCGCGTGGCGCTCTTCGAGGCGCAGCAGCTGCAGCACGACATCATGGGCTATCTGCCCGGCTTCGCGACGCCGCGTATCGTCTGCGACGTCCCGTTCGTCGGCAAACGCTGGGTCCACCAGGTCGCAGAGTACGACCGAGAGAAGGGCATCAGCCGCTGGACCAAGAATTACCTCACGCCCCTCGAGCGGGGCGACCCCGAGGCGATGCGCCGTCGGTACGACTACTACGACCCGATCTACACCCTCCCCGAGTCAGGGCAGGCCTGGTGGCGGCGGCAGGCGAGGGCTGGCGAGCACGCCGAGTCGCACGGCGCGCTGGACGCTTAGGAGGCGCCGATGGAGACCCGAAGCTACCCGCGCGTGGCGACGCCCCTCCCCGGCCCGAAGGGCAGGGCCATCATCGAGCGTGACGCTCAGTTCACGTCCACGTCGTACATCAAGGAGTATCCGCTCGTGATGAGCGGCGGCTCCGGCGCGATGGTCGAGGACGCCGACGGCAACCGGTTCATCGACTTCATGGCGGGGATCGCGGTCTCCGCGACCGGCTACAACCACCCGGAGGTCGTCGGCGCCGTGTGCCGGCAGGCGGAGCGGTTCTTCCACATCTGCGGGACGGACTTCTACTACGACGTCTTCGCCCGGCTCGCCGAGCGGCTGGCGCGGCTCGCGCCCGGCCCGAGCCGCAAGCGCGCGTTCCTGACCAACTCCGGCACCGAGGCCATCGAGGGCGCCATCAAGCTGGCGCGCTTCCACACGCGGCGGCCGGCGCTCATCGCCTTCCACGGCGCGTTCCACGGCCGGAGCTACGGCGCGATGAGCCTCACCTCGAGCAAGGCGAAGCAGCACCAGCACTTCGGTCCCTTCCTGCCAGACGTGCACCATGTGCCGTACTGCAACCCTTACCGCAGCTCTGCGAGCGATCCTGCGGAGTGCGTGCGCGCGACGATCCGCGCGATCGAAGAGGACCTCTTCACGCGGCACGTGGCCCCGGAGGACGTCGCGGCCATCTTCGTCGAGCCTCTCCAGGGCGAGGGCGGCTACGTGGTCCCGCCGGACGGCTTCCTGCGCGCGCTGAGGCAGCTCTGCGATCGGCACGGGATACTGCTCGTCGCGGACGAGGTGCAGAGCGGCGTGGGCCGGACCGGCAAGATGTGGGCCTGCGAGTGGGAGGACGTCGAGCCGGACATCCTCGTCACGGCCAAGGGCCTGGGCTCTGGCATGCCGATCGGAGCCCTCGTCGCGAAGGACGCGGTCATGAGCTGGAAGGCGGGCTCACATGGGTCGACGTTCGGTGGGAACGCGGTCTCCTGTGCGGCGGCGCTTGCCACGCTCGACGTCGTGGAGCGGACGCTGCCCCGCGTGCGCGCCATGGGAGAGCGGATGCTGTCCCGCGCGCGCCAGATCATGGACCGGTGCCCCATCGTCGGTGACGTGCGCGGGCGAGGACTGATGATCGGGGTCGAGCTCGTGAAGGACCGCCGAACGAAGGAGCCGCACGAGGACGCCATCGACCGGATCACGCAGCGCGCGTTCCGCAACGGGCTCCTGCTGCTCGCGTGCGGCAGGAGCACCTTCCGCCTCGCGCCCCCGCTCGTGCTCGACGAGTACGACGTGGACGTGGGCATGGACATCTTCGAGAAGTGCCTGCGGGAGGAGTCCTGATCTACGGGCGGGCGAGCGGCGGGGCTCGCCGTGCGCGAGCTCCGCGCTCCCGTCCGGCAGCCGAGACGCGGCACGTCCGCTGCGACCGCGCCGCTTTCGAGCACGGCGCGCCACGGCGCGATCGTTCCGGCGACCCTTCCCCTGCCCGCTCGTGCGGCGTACAAGAGGCGATGTCCGACGCGCGCAAGCAGTCGCTGTACTTCCCGGAGGAGATGCTCCAGCAGGTGCAGGAGGAGGCGATCCGGCAGGACCGATCGCTCTCCTGGATCGTGCAGCACGCGTGGCGGCTCGCGCGGGAGCGGATCTCGCGGCTGCCCAGCAGTGGCGTCGCCATGCCCGCCCCGTCACCGATCGTGGAGGCCGTGAGCGAGCTCGCGACCGGCGCGCCCGCCCAGTCTGCCTCCGGCGACGCGGCGAAGGGCTAGCGCGCGCGTGGCAGCCACCGGCTGGAAGCGCGTGCGCCGCGCCGCGCGCGCGGCGGTGATCCTCGCGTTCGTCCGCGCCCTGACGATCATGCCGCTCGGGCTCGGACTCGCGCTCGGCGGCGCGCTCGGCCGGCTCGCCTGGCACCTCTCCCCCCGGATGCGGCGCGAGATGCGGGCGAGCCTCGCCGCGGCCTTCCCGGCGAAGGACGACGCGGAGCGCGACGCCATCGCGCGCGCCAGCCTCGTGCACCTGGGCTGGCTCGGCGGCGAGGTGATCACGCTGCGGAGGTGGGCGCCGCGGATGGACGACTACGTCGAGGCGTCCGCCGAGGCGATCTCGACGCTGGAGCGCGCGCTGGCGCGGGGCAAGGGGATCATCCTCGTGCTCGGGCACATCGGGAACTGGGAGCTCACCTGCCGGCTCTCCCGGTACGTGCAGCCGAACGCCGCCATCGCGAAGCGAAGCTGGCACGCGAGCATCGACGCGCTGGCGGCGCGGGCCCGCGCCGAGCACGGCGTCGAGACCTTCTGGCGGGACGACCCGGCGACGGGCCGCGCCATGCTGAAGCTCTTCAAGCAGGGCGGCACGCTCGGCATCCTGATCGATCAGGACATCCGCGACGTGCAGAGCGTCTTCGTCCCGTTCTTCGGACGCGCCGCCGCGACCCCTCGCGCGCCGGCCGACCTCGCGCTGCGCTTCGGGGCGGCCGTCCTGGTCGTGACCTGCCATCGGCGCGGCGCGCGCCCGGGGGACGGTCACCGCCTCGAGGTGACGGAGGTCCCGTACGACCGAGAGCCCACGGATCGCGAGGCGGAGGTGGTCCGGCTCACCGGCGCGTGCGTCGCGCTGCAGGAGGAGGCCATCCGCCGTCATCCCGCCGAGTGGGTCTGGATGCACCAGCGGTGGAAGTCGGCGCCGCCCAGCGCGTAGGGGGCGCAGCTCTAGCTGTCCCCGGCCCTCGCCCCGCCGCCGTGGGGATCCACGCCGTCGTGGGCGTGCCGTTGATGGCGCATCAGCGCGTCGGCCAGGGACAGCGGCCCGGAGGCGACGTCGTCGTCGTCGATGACGATGACGTCAGGCGACGTGGGCGGGGGAAGATTCGCCGCCGCGACGACCAGCAGCGCGGCCGGGACGAGCTGCCGAAGCCAGCCGAGGATGGAGCGCGTCCGCCTCCCGGGCTGGACCACGATCACGAGCTTCGGGGGTCTTGAATCCAGCCACTGCTCTCCGAGTGCGCTCATGGACTGCCTCCGCCTCGCGGCCTGCGCGTCATCGGCGTCGGGCCCCGCGCACCTCGCTCACCGGCTCCCGGCGGGCGGTGCGCGGGGCGTGCTCCCGGCTCAACCCAGGTCGATCGGAACGAAGATGCGCGCCTCACCCCGCTCCACGAGCAGGGCCACGTGCTTGTCGGCCTTCGCGGCGAGCCCCCGGAGCTGCTCCACGCTCGTGACCGGAGTGCCGTTCAGGGCGAGCACCACGTCGCCGGGCTGGATGCCCGCGCGGGCGGCGGGACCCTGGACCTCTTCCACCACCGCCCCGCCCGTCACGCCCACCTGCTGCGCCTCCTCGGGGGTCAGCGGCCGGACCGCGAGACCGAGCCGCCCGCGGGAGTCGTGCTCCGGCGTGGCCGCCGCGGTGGCGTCCTTCGCCTCCCCCACCTGGACCTCGAGCTCGCGCCGCCGGCGGTCGCGCCAGACCTCCAGCTTCGCGCGGGTTCCGGGCGGGAGATCGGCGATGCGCGGAGGAAGGTCGGACGAGCCGGAGACCTCCTTCCCGTCGAGCGCCAGGATGACGTCGCCGGCCTTCAGGCCCGCCTTCGCCGCCGGGCTCCCGTTCTCGACGGAGCTCACCAGGGCGCCGCCGGGCTTCGGCAGCCCGAAGGACTCGCCCAGCGACTGGTCCACGTCCTGGACCGTCACGCCCAGCCGGCCGCGGGTGACCTTGCCGTGGGCGAGGAGCTGCTGCTCGACCTTCATCGCGACGTCGATCGGGATGGCGAAGGACAGGCCCATGTAGCCGCCCGACTGCGAGTAGATCTGGGAGTTGATCCCGATGACGTCGCCCGCGGTGTCGAAGAGCGGGCCCCCCGAGTTGCCGGGGTTGACCGCCACGTCGGTCTGGAGGAACTGGACGTACCCCTCGCCGGGGAGCGAACGGGACTGCCCCGACACGATCCCGGCGGTCGCGCTGTTCTCGAAGCCGAAGGGTGAGCCGATGGCCAGGACCCACTGGCCGACGCGGGTCGGCGCGGGATCGCCGACCTTCACGGTGGGGAGGTCCTTCGCGTCGATCTTCAGCACCGCGACGTCGGTGGTCTTGTCGACGCCGATCACCTTCGCGGGGAACTCGCGCTTGTCGGTGAGCTTCACCTTCACCTCGCTGGCGCCGGCCACCACGTGGGCGTTGGTGAGGATGACGCCGTCGGCCTTCACGATGAAGCCGGAGCCCAGGCCGCGCGTGAGCAGGTGGTCGCCGCCCTCGGGCGGGTGGAAGCGCCTGAAGAACGGGTAGAGGGGATCGTTCGGATCCAGCTGCCCGAAGGGCGAGCCCGCCGCGGCGGTCTTCAGCGTGCCGGTCGTGCTCACGTTCACGACCGCCGGCCCGTACCGCTGCACGATGGCGCTGAAGTCCGGCAGCGCCGCGGCCGCGGCCGGCGCGGCGACGGGGACGGCCGGCGCGGGCTTCTCGACGCCGCCGGCCTCCGCGGAGGCCATCGCTCGGCCCCGGTACAGGTAGCCGCCGGCGAGCGCGGCGACGAGCGCGGCCGTCACGGCGGTGCCCTTGATGAGTCTGCGTGGCATGTCTGCTCCTTCCATTCGCGCCCTTCTCTCGAGGGCTCGGCACGAACGGTAAGGGGCGAGGCTTAAGGGGCGCTTAAGGCCGGGCGTCCTCGCTGGGTACCGCCGGCAGCGCCGGGGAGCGCGCCGCGGGAGACGCGTCCGTCGCGGAACGGTCAGGGAAGTCGACGCGGACCGTGAGGCCACCGCCGGGCGTGTCGTGGAGCACGACGCGCGCCGCGTGGCGCTCCGCGATGGCCTTCACGATGGCGAGCCCCAGGCCGCTGCCGGTGTCCGAGCCGGCGCGGCGATAGAAGCGGTCGAAGACCCGTTCGCGCTCGTCCTCGGGGATGCCGGGCCCGCGGTCCGACACCTCGAGGAAGGGGCGATCGGCCTCCACGCCAGCGTCGACGTCGACGCGCCCTCCCGCGGGCGAATGGCGGATCGCGTTCTCCACCAGGTTCGCGAGCAGCGTGCGAAGCGACGCCGGGTCTCCCCGCACGATCGCGTCCTCGGCGGCCCGCGCGGCGCCGAGATCGATCTGCTTCGCCTCCGCGAGGAGCGCGTGATCGGCGATCGCCTGCGCCACGAGCTCGGAGAGGCGCACCGGCTCGCCCGCGAGGTTCGCCTCGGCGTCGGGGCCCGTCCGCGCGAGCGTCAGGAGCTGCTGCACGACGTGCGTCATGCGCGAGAGGCCCGCGCGCAGCGCGGCGAGCGCCGTGGCGTGCTCCGCCGCGTCGGGGGCGCGCTCCACGAGCTGGACCTGGAGGTCGAGGGCGGCGAGCGGGGTCCGAAGCTCGTGCGCGGCGTCCGCGACGAAGGCGCGCTGCGCGGTCAGGGCCGCGCCCAGTCGGCCGAGGAGCGCGTTGAGCGCGCGCACGAGCGGGACGGCCTCCTCCGGGGCGCCGGTCTCGGGGATCGGCTCGAGCGCCGCCGGAGTCCGCGACGCCACCTCGCCCGCCAGCCGGTTCAGCGGCGCCAGCGCGCGCCCGACGATGTGCCAGATCAGCAGGGCGAGCAGGGGCAGCATGAGGAGGACCGGCGCGAGCGTCCGCGACGCCGCGGCGACCGCCAGCTCCTGCCGCACGCGCACCGGCTGGGCGACCTGGATGACGAGGTCCGCCAGCTCGACGGAGTAGACGCGCCAGTCCCCGCTCCGCGCGCGCACCGTCGAGAACCCCAGCGCGGCGCTCTCCGGCAGGCCTGCGTCGAGCCTGGAGCGGTACAGCCTCCTGCCCTCGAGGTCCCAGATCTGGATGACGAAATCGAGCTCGGCGTCCCCTCCACCCACCACCGCGCCACCCAGGGGCGCCCGGTCGCGCAGCGTGAGGGCGATCTGGCGAAGGTGGTAGTCGGAGACGGCGTCGATCTCCTCGCGCGCCATCCGGTAGACGACGAGCGCGGCGGCGAGCGTGACCGTCGCGACCGACGCGAGGAGCGCCACCAGCAGCCTCCGGCGGAGCGATCTCACATTCGCCTCGGGACCATGTAGCCCACCCCGCGCAGCGTCTTGATCCACTCGGCGCCCAGCTTGCGGCGCAGCGCGTGGACGTGGACCTCGACGGCGTTGCTCGCGACCTGCTCCTCCCACCCGTAGAGCCGCTCCTCGAGCCGCGCGCGGGAGATGGGCCGGCCCGGGTGCTCGAGCAGCGCCTGCAGCAGGGCGAACTCGCGGGCCGACAGCGCGACGGGCGCGCCGGCGAGGAAGACCTCGTGCGAGGCGGGGTTCAGCGTGAGGGGGCCGTGCTCGACGAGGGGTTCCGCGCGTCCGCTGCTGCGGCGCTGGACCGCCCGGACGCGCGCCGCCAGCTCGTCGAGATCGAACGGCTTCACCAGGTAGTCGTCGGCCCCCGCGTCGAGCCCCGCCACACGCTGCGAGACCGCGTCCTGGGCCGTGATGATGACGACGGGTACGCCGCGGCCGCGCCGGCGCAGGTCCCGGAGCACGTCCAGGCCTCCCTTGCCCGGCAGGCCCAGATCGAGGAGGACGACGTCGTACGGCTCGCCTGCCAGCGCGAGATCGGCCTCGGCTCCGTCCCGGACCCAGTCCACGGCGTGCCCGAGCTGCCGGAGCCCGCGCCGGACCCCGTCGCCCAGCATCGCATCGTCTTCGACCACGAGGACGCGCACCGGCTCATCATAGCCAGCGACGATCCCGGGGAGACGGGCGAGTGCGGCGTCTACCGAGGTGCGACGCGCGCGCGGCTCGGGCAGAGCGCCGAGACGACGTGGTGCCCGCGGCGCCGCGTGACGTAGGTCTCGCCGCGGCCGACGACGTGGTCCTCGGGGTCGCCTTCGCACGTGACGAGCAGCTCGCCCTCGAGGCAGGTGACCGCCACCGGAGCCGATCCGACCCGGACGCTCCGCGCGTCCGTGAGCTCCAGCCTCAGCTCGAGCGGCGCGCTGGGGGCGCTTCGCGAGGAGAGCTGCTGCTCCCACGCTCGCCCCCACGTCCACTCCCACATCCTAGGGTTCAGTCGTGCAATCGCCGTCGCCCGTGCAGCCTTCATCGCCGTCTCCTCCGCAAGGAACCGGGACGATGATGCGGCGAGTCATCGAGGGAACACCATTCCGTTATATCGGCCGAAACCTTCCTGAATGATGCTGCGACAACTCGCCTCCAGAATCTGATTAGGCGGCGAGCCGAGACGGCGGCTAAAATGGAAAGCGATGGCCCGAACCCCGTGGAATCTCGACGAGATCGACCTGAAGATTCTGAAGTTCCTCCAGGTGAACAACCGAATTTCCAATCAGGAGCTCGCCGGGAAGATCGGGCTGTCGCCGCCCGCCTGCCTTGCGCGTTGCCGCCGGCTCCGCGAGCAGGGCGTCATCAAGGGGGACGTCTCCCTGGTCGATCCTGCCGCACTCGGGTACAGCGTGTTCGTCCTGATGCGGATCGCGCTCGAGCGTCCCCGCGAGGACCTGCTGGCCGCTTTCGAGAAGAAGGTCCGGGACTTGCCCGAGGTGCTGCAGTGCTGGACGGTGACGGGTGACGTGGACTTCGTGCTGCTCGTCTGCGCGGCCTCGATCGAGGACTACCAGCGCTTCGCCCGGACGGTCGTCGCCGCCGAGCACAACATCAAGAGCTACGCGAGCGACGTGATCCTCTCGACGACGAAATCCAGTTTCGCCTTGCCGATCCCCTGAGGAGGCGGCGCCCCGCGCAGCCGGGCCTCTCGCGCGCGCCCGCTCGACCCTTCGCTCGAGTCGACTGGTGGCGCGGCGCGGGGACCGCTATCAAACCGCGGGCTCCGTGGTGCCAGGGCACCGCGACTCCGGGGAGCTGAGCGGTGGAGGTTGGCGATCAGAGCTGCAAGTTCGTCGCGCGGCTGACCCTCCTCTCCAAGGTGGGCGCGCTGGCCGCGACCCTCGACTACGAGGAGGCGCTCTCCGCGGTCGCGCGGCTGTCGATCCCGGAGCTCGCCGACTGGTGCATCGTCGACGTCGTCGAGGAGCGCGAGGTCCGCCGGATGGAGGTCGCGCACCGGGATCCCAGCCGGGCGCCGCTCGCCGCAGCGCTGCGCGGCTTCCCGCTCGATCACGCCGCCCGGCGCCGGCTCCCGGCGACGCGGGCGCTGCAGTCGGGCCGCCCCGTGCTCATCCCGGACTACGGCGACGACACGCTGCGAGCTGAGACGGAGGGTGAGTACCTCGCGCTCGCCCTGCAGCTCGGGGTTCGCTCCGTGCTCGTGGTGCCGGTCACCCTCTCGAGCTCGCTCGCGACCATGACCTTCCTCACCACGTCCGAGTCCGGGCGGAGGTACGGAGAGGAGGACGTCGCGCTCGCGGAGGAGCTCGTGAGGCGCGCCGCGCAGGTCGTCGAGAATGCGCGGGTGCACCAGAAGCTCCGGCGGACCGAGGAGCGGATCCGCGTCGCCCTCGCCCATTCCGACATCACCCTCTTCGAGCGTGACCTCGGGCTGCGTTATCGCTGGCTGTACAACCCGCCCTTCGGCTACCCCGCCGCCGAGATGCTGGGGCGGACCAACGCCGAGCTCATCCCGCCGGGCGAGGCCGCACGCATGGACGCGCTCGACCGCGTGGTCCTCCGGACCGGCGAGCGCGTCCAGGAGGAGCTGCAGGTCTCCGACCGGCGAGGCGGAGTGCACCACATGCTGGTCTCGGAGGAGCCGCTGCGCGACGCCTCGGGCGCGATCGTGGGCATCACCGGAGCGGCCAAGGACATCACCGATCAGCAGCGCGCACAGGAGCAGCTCGCGCGGGCGCTCGTCTTCCGCGAGCAGATGATGGGGGTCCTTGGCCACGACCTGCGGAACCCGCTCGGCGCGGTGCGCGCGCTCGTCTCGCTCCTCCTGCGGCGCGAGGATCTCGCGAAGAACGTGCGCGAGAGCCTCGAGGAGATCGACCGCGCGGGAGCGCGCATGCTCGAGCTCATCGGGACGCTCCTCGACTTCACCCACAGCCGCTTCAAGGGCGGCATGCCGATCGCGCCGGTGCGGACGGACCTGCACGCCCTGTGTCGCGGCGTCGTCTCCGAGCTGCTGGCCGCCGAGCCGGGCCGGACGATCGAGCTCGACCTGGAAGGAGACGGGCACGGCACCTGGGATCCGGGGCGGATGGCGCAGGTCGTGTCGAACCTCGTGGCGAACGCGCTCGAGCACGGCGCGAGGCACGGCTCGGTGCGACTCTCGGTCGGCGGCGACGAGGAGGAGGTGATCCTCCAGGTGCTGAACCAGGGACCCACCATTCCCCCCGAGCTCATGGCCGTGCTGTTCGAGCCCTTCTGCCGCGGCCCGGCCCGGCGGGAGGGCGCTCACGCCCGGGGGCTCGGGCTCGGCCTCTACATCGTCAGCCAGATCGTGACCGCGCACGGCGGGGCGGTCGGCGTGGAGTCCTCGTCCGAGCGCGGGACGACGTTCACGGTGCGTATACCAAGGACGAGCGGCGTATCCCTGGCCGAAGCTCACCGGGCGGCCTGGGACGAGGGAGCGGTGACGGGCGCGTGACGGCGGTCCGCCGAGAGCTCCTCCGCTCCCGCGTCGCGACCACGAACTCGCAGCTCCAGGAGCCACAGCAGGCCGGGCACGATGGCGGCCAGCGCCAGGGCGAGCCACGCCACGCGATCCATCCCCGCGAGCCGGCCGCCGGGGAGCTGCTGGAGCATGCTCGAGGCGAGCAACGCCCCGGTCGCCGATCCCAGGTGCTGGACGACCGACTGCGCCGACATGAAGCGCGCGCGCTCCTCCGGCGCGGGCACCCGGCTCGTGAGCGCCTGCATCGGCACCATGCGGAAGCTGCTCGCGGCCATGAAGGCCACGAAGAGCGCCAGCGCCTGCGGCGCGCGGCCGGGAAAGACGAAGGCGGCGAGCACCACGCCGACGTAGAGCGCGGTCCCTCCTGCCATGGTGACCGCGGCTCCGGCCCGATCGGCGAGGCGACCCGCGATGCGCATCACCGCGAAGCTCACCACGCCCCCCGCGATGAAGAGGAGGCCGAGGCGCTCGCGCGGGTAACCGAGGTTGAACTGCCAGTAGGCGGCGATGTTCGGGACGAGGGCGAACTGCGCGGTCATCACGGCCGCGGTGGCGGCCAGCGCGAGCGCGACGGTGGGGCGCCGCAGGAGCTCGCCCGGGCTCGAGGAGGTCCTCGAGCGCGCCCCGAGGTGGAGCCGCAACGGCGGCAGGACGGCGACGGCGGTCGCGGCGAGCCCTGCCCCGAGCGCCGCCACCGCGAAGAACGGCAATCTCCAGCCACCGATCCTCGCGAGCTCCAGGCCCGCCGGCACGCCCAGCACCGACGCCAGGGCGAAGGCGCCCATGACGGCCCCCATGGCGCGGCCGCGCCGTTCGGGCGGCACCACGTCCGAGACCACCGCGAGCGACAGCGACGTCGCCGGGCCGCCGAAGGCGCCGGCGAGGAGCCGCGCTGCCAGCATCGACTCGAGGCTCGTGGCGAACGCGCCGGCCGCCGTCCCGACCACGAGCCCGGCGAGCACCACGCCGAGCGCCTTGCGGCGGTCGAATCGATCGAGGACCAGCGCGCCCACGATCCCGGTGAGCGCCGCCGCGGCCGTGTAGCTCGCGCCGACCAGGCCGAGCTTCGCGTTTGGGATGCCGAGGGCCCGCGCGAAGTCGGGCCCGAGCGGCATCACCATCATGAAGTCGAGCACGTTGACGAACTGGATCGCGCCGATCACGAGGAGGAGCCGGCGCTCGGTGAGTCCTTGCCGCATGGGGGACGGTATTGCAGCCCACGGGCCAGGCTCCCACGTGGCTCCTCGACGGCTCGGGTCGGCTGCGTGGCGCGGGCTTCGCGCTCACGCCACCCTCGCCGGGGCGCGAGCGGCGCGCCCACATTGAGCGGTCCGCTCAGGACCTGAGCTTCTTCAGCTCCTTCTCCAGTCGTCGCGCCTGGGCCTTCTCGTGGACGCGCGCCTCCATCCACTCTCCATGTCGCGCGAGCCGATCGGTGACGATGCGCAGCACCCGCTCGCGCGCGTACCACTTGCGGTCCGCCGGGACGAGGTGCCACCGCGCCCTCGGCGTGTCGGTGCGCGCGAACATGTCGTCCACCGCGTCGACGTACTCGTCCCAGCGCTTCCGGGCGCGCACGTCGGCGTCGGCGAGCTTCCACTGCTTGTAGGGGTCCCTCAGCCGCTCCTCGAACCGGCGCAGCTGCTCGTCCTTGCTGATGCCGAGGAAGATCTTGACGACGTCGACCCCGTCGTCGACGAGCGAGCGCTCGAACTCGTTGATCTCGCGATAGGCGCGCTTCCACTCGGCCTTCTTCGCGAGCCCGTCCACGCGCTCCACGAGCACCCGGCCGTACCAGGTCCGGTCGAACACGGTGAGGGTCCCCGGGAGCGGCAGCTCGCGCCAGAAGCGATACAGCCAGTGCCGCCCCTGCTCGTCCGCCGCCGGCGGGCCGATGGGGACGACGCGGACGCCTCGTGGATCGACCGCCTCGGTGAGCCGCCGGATGGCGCCGCCCTTCCCGGCCGCGTCGAACCCTTCGAGCGCGACGATCGCGCGCCGGCGGGCGTGGAACATGCCCTGCTGGATGAGCAGCATGCGGCGCTGCAACTCCTCCAGCCGGCGCTCGTAGAGCTCCTTCGACGCGACCGCCGGGAACTCGTCCTTCGCGAGGAGACGGGACAGCGACGGATGGGCCATCGGAACCCTCGGAGAGCTCCGTCGAGCCTACCAGCCGCGGTCCGGCCTGGCCGCGCTCAGGCGGATTGTGGGAGGGCCGTGGCGCTCGCGTCGGGAGCGACCCGGCCGGGCAGGATCGCCCTGACCGTGGTCCCCCTCCCCGGCTCGCTCTCGTACTGCAGGGAGCCGCCGTGATCCGCGATCACCGCGCGCGCCAGCACCACGCCGAGCCCGGTGCCGTCCTCGCGCGTGGTGAAGAACGGGGTGCCGAGCCGCGCGAGGGTCTCGGAGGACATGCCGCGGCCCGTGTCGCGGACGGCGATCTCCGCCGCGTCACCCGTCTGGCGCACCTCGACCACCACCTCCCCGCCCGGCGGCGTGGCCTCGATCGCGTTCGCGACGAGGTTGAGGAGCGCCTCCTTGAGCCGGCGCGGGTCGCCGTCGACCGTGGCTTCCCCCCGCGCGCGGAGCCGGACCCGCGCCTCGCCCGCCAGCGCCGAGAGCGCGAGCAGTGCGTCGGCGACGACCGGCCCGAGCGCGACGCGCGGCGGCCTCGCGTCCTCGCGAGGCCGGGCCGACGAGAGGAAGCGCCGCAGGATCTCCTGCATCCGCGCGACCTCGCGCTCGATGAACACCAGGCGCTCGTGCGCGGGGGCCTCCGCCGGATTGCGCAGCCCGAGCTGCACGAGCGCCTTCACGCCGGCGAGCGGGTTCTTGAGCTCGTGCGCGACCTCGACGCCGAGCGGCTCGAGCTCTCCGGCGCGCTGGGGCGCCTCGTCTGCCCCCCGAGCGAGGACGCGGAGCCCCTCGCGCACCGAGATCGTCGCGGCGGTGAAGGCCCACGCCACCGCGAGCCCGCCGCGCGGCAGGACCAGCTCGTCACCGGGCTCGAGCACGTGGTCCTCGCGATCGCCGCCCCGCGTGACGAGCACCGTCCCGCGCTCGGCGCGCACGACCACGGCGACCCGCCGGCGCGGCAGCTTCAGGGTCGCGTTCTCCGCGAGATCCCAGCTCTCGCGGGGGGGCTTCTGGGTCGTCCGGTTCCTCGTGGCCATGTCAGCTTCCTTTCGCCTCTGACCGCTCCTCCGCGGCGGGAGGGATCATTCGCCGGAGACCCGCGGCCCGCACCGCGCGACCTTGCACTCCGGGCGGGCACGGATGCACGGGCCCATCTAGAACTCGGGCTCCGGCCGCTGCGGACCGCCCTCCGCGCCCTGGTAGGCGGCGCGGAGCGGCCCGTCCGGCGGATCGAGCTCCGCCTGCGGCTCGAGCGCGCTGCGCTCCGGGACGCGGCCCTCGGCGCGGTGATCCCGGGCGATGAGCAGGTAGATGGCGGGCACGAAGAAGAGCGTGAACGCCGTTCCGATCGTCATGCCCGCGACGAGCACGAGGCCGATGCTGTTGCGCGCCTGGGCGCCGGGGCCGCTCACGAGCGTCAGCGGGAAGTGGCCGAAGACCGTCGCGACGCTGGTCATGAGGATGGGCCGGAGCCGCGTGACCGCCGCGCCCTGGACCGCCTCGAGCTTCGAGAGCCCCTGCTCCTGCAGCTTGTTCGCGAACTCGACGATGAGGATGCCGTTCTTCGCGACGAGGCCGACGAGGGTGACGAGGCCGACCTGCGAGTAGACGTTGAGCGTCGTCGTCCAGCCGTCCGTGAAGAACCGGAGGGTCGGGTTCGGCATCTTGAGGAACATCATGACGAGCGCGCCGAACATGCCGAGCGGCACGGAGCCGGCCAGGATCACGAACGGATCGCGGAAGCTGTTGAACTGCGCGGCGAGCACCAGGAAGATGAGCACCACCGCGAGGAGGAACGCCGGCAGGAACTTGTTCCCCTCGGTGCGGAGCTGGCGCGACTCGCCCGTGTAGTCGAGCTTGTAGTTCGCGGGGAGGATCTTCGCGGCCTCCCCCTCCAGGTACCCGAGCGCCTGGTCGAGGGGGCGGATCGCGACGCCGCTGATCTTCACGGCGTTGAGCTGCTGGAAGCGGTTGAGCGACCGCGGGGTGACCGAGTCCCGCAGGCTCGCGATGGACGCGAGCGAGACGAGCTGCCCACCCGGGCCGGTGACGTAGACGTCCTTCAGCTGCTCCGGGTTCAGGCGCTCCGAGCGGAGGATCTGCGGGATGACCTTGTAGCTCCGCCCGTCGATGCTGAAGCGGTTCACGTAGTTCCCTCCGACCGCCGACGCGAGATCGCGCCCGACCGTCTGGAGATCGAGACCCAGCTCCGCCACCTTGTTGCGATCGAGCTCGATCTCCGTCGACGGCTGATCGATCTTCACGTCGAGGAGCGGCGGGAACGCGAACATCCCGCTCGCCGTCGCCTTCTCCTGGAGCTTCTTCGCGAAGTCCAGGATCTCGGAGCTCTCCGCGGTCGAGGCGATGACGAACTCGACCGGGAACTGGCCGCCGCCGGGGAGCGCGGGAGGCAGGATCGGGAACGCCTGGATGCCGGGGATGGCCGCGACCTTCTGCTGGATCTGCGGGAGGAGCTCGAACGCCGACCGCTTGCGGTCCTCCCACGGCTTGAAGACGGCACCCCAGAAGCCGTTGTTCGGGAAGGTGACCTGGAACGTGAACTGCGACTCCGGGAACGACATCACGCTCTCGTTCACCTTGTGCACCGACGGCACGAGCTGGTCGAGCGTCGAGTTCGCGGGCGTGTTGACGACGCCGAAGATGTAGCCCTGGTCCTCCGTCGGGGCGAGCTCCTTGGGCGCCTGCGTGAACATCGCGAGCGCGAGGAGGCTCACCACGATCCACGCCGTGTAGATGGAGCCGCGGGACCGCAGCGCTAGCTCGAGGTGGCGCGCGTAGATCGCCTTCAGGCGATCGAAGCCGCGGTTGATGCGCCCCGCGAGCCCGCGCTCCTCGCCCCCGCCGCGGAGCAGGTACGCGGACATCACCGGCGAGAGCGTCAGCGCCACGACGCCCGAGATGGTGACGGCGCCGGCGAGCGTGAGCGCGAACTCCCGGAACAGCGCGCCGGTGAGCCCGCCCTGGAAGGCGATCGGCGTGTACACCGCGGCGAGCGTGATGGTCATCGCGATGATGGGCCCGACGAGCTCGCGCGCGCCGCGGAGCGCCGCGTCGACGGGTCTCATCCCATCGCGCAGGTGGCGCTCGACGTTCTCCACCACGACGATGGCGTCGTCCACCACGAGGCCCACCGAGAGCACGATCGCGAGCAGCGTCAGGAGGTTCAGGGTGAACCCGAAGGCCTGCATCAGGAACACCGCCCCGATGAGCGACACCGGGATCGCGACCACCGGCACGAGCACCGAGCGCAGCGAGCCGAGGAACAGGAAGATGACGATCACGACGATGAGCAGCGTCTCGGCGAGCGTCCGCTCCACCTCGGTGATGGCGTCCCGGACGTAGGTGGTGGCGTCGAAGGCGATGCGGGCCTGGATCTGGTCCGGGATCTCCTTCTGCAGGGAGTCGAGCTCCACGCGCACGCGCTTGATGACGTCGAGCGAGTTCGCGTTCGGCAGGGCCCAGATCCCGATGAAGACCGCCGTCTGCCCGCTGAAGTTGGTGAGGGCGTCGTAGTCCTCCGCGCCGAGCACCACGTCGGCGACGTCGCCGAGCCGCACGACCGCGCCGCCCTGCTCGCGGATGGGGAGCTGCTGGAACTCCCGGGGCGACCTGAGGTCGGTGTTGGCGGTGAGGTTGACCTGGACGAGCGAGCCCTTCGTCTGGCCGACCGCGGCCTGGTAGTTGTTCCGCGAGAGCGCCTCCCGGATCTGGGCCGGGCTGACGTTCAGGGCCGCCATGCGGTCCGGCTTCAGCCAGATCCGCATCGCGAAGGTGCGGGCGCCCAGGATGTCGGCGCGCTGCACGCCCTCGACCGCGGAGAGCCGCGGCTGGACGACGCGGACGAGGTAGTCGGTGATCTCGTTCTGCTTGAGGGCGCTCGAGGCGAAGGAGAGGTACGCGGAGGCGAGCGCGCTGTCGGCGGACTCGATGGTGATGATCGGGACCTCCGCCTCGGGCGGGAGATCGCCGCGCACCTGGTCGACCTTGGAGCCGATCTCCGAGAGCGCCTTGGTCGCGTCGTAGTTGAGGCGCAGCCGCGCCCGGATGATGGAGACGTTCTGCTTGCTCTCGGACTCGATGTAGTCGATGCCGTCCGCCGCCGCGATCACGCGCTCGAGCGGCGTGGTGATGAACCCGCGCACCAGCGACGCGCTCGCCCCGACGTAGTTGGTGGTGACGATGATCTGCGCGTTCTCGCTGCGCGGGTACTGCCGGGCGTTGATCGTCCGGATCGCCTGGAGCCCCGCGATGACGATGACGAGGCTGACGACGATCGCGATGACGGGGCGGCGGATGAAGAGATCGGTGAACTTCATGAGGTGGCCTCCGGCTCACTCTTCGGTCGGCTTCGGCGCGAGCTGCGCGTCCGGTGCCAGGGAGTTGTTCACGGCGACCGAGGCGCCGTTGCGCAGCTTGAACGCCCCGCTGCTCACGACGGCCTCTCCCGCCTTCAGCCCGGAGGCGACGGCGACGACGTCTCCCCGCCGCTCCCCGGTGCGGACGAACTTCTGGCGGGCGACGGTGGTCGTCTTGCCCGCGGCATCCTTCTTCTCCTCGATCGCGAACACCGAGTCGCCATAGGGCGCGAAGATCACCGCGGTCGCGGGGATGACGAGCACGGGCCGCTTCTCCGAGGAGAGCACCTGCACGTTCGCGAACATGCCGGGGCGCAGCCGGCCGTCCCGGTTCTCGAACGTCGCGCGCACGCGGACGTTGCGCGTGGCCGGGTCGACCTCGGGGTTGATGGTGGTGATCTCGCCGTCCCACGCCGCGCCGTGGAAGGCGTCGACCTGGATGCGCGCCCGCTCGCCCGGCTTCAGCTCCGCGAGCGCCTGCTGGGGCAGCCAGAAGTCCGCGTAGATCGGGCTCACCGACTGAAGCGACGCGATGGGGGTCCCGGGCGAGACGACCTGGCCCAGCTCGACCTGACGGATCGCGATGCGCCCATCGAACGGGGCGCGGATGGTCTTCTTGGCGATGGTCGCCCGGAGGTTCGCGACCGTCGCGTCCGTCTGCTTCGCGCGCGCCTCGGCGGCGTCGAGATCGGCCTGCGCGTTGGCCTCGCCGTGGCGCAGCTGCTCCGCGCGCTTCAGGCTCACCCGCGCGAGCGACGCGTCGGCGACGGCCGCGGCGAGCTGCGCCTCCTCGGCGGAGGTGTCGAGCTTCACGAGCACCTGGCCGCGCTTCACCGCTGACCCCGACTCGAACGAGATCTCGCGGATGGTCCCTGGGAGCTCCGCGCCAAGGATCACGCCGCGCATCGCCACGAGGGATCCGATGGCGGCCCGCGTCCCCTCCCACTGGGCGGCCTCGACCTTGGCCGAGGTGACGGCCTCCGGAGGCGGCGCGAACGACTCGCTCGCCCTGACCATGGTGACGATCTGGCCGGCTTTCACACCGACGAGGACGCCCACCACGACGACCAAACCGACGATGACCAGAATCCACTGCGTACGCTTGCTCTTCATGCACTCTCCCGAAGGTCAGGTACGAACCGAAACGTGCAGCCGCCGGGCCACGCGCGGACCGCGGCTTTGCCAGCGCGACTTCCCGGCTCGCCGGCGGGCCACCCGGCCAGGCTGAGCGGATCGCTCAAGCCGTGAGCAGCGCGTGCCGCCCGGGACGGCGCGCCTCACGGCGCTCCCCTGGCCGGAGGCTCGAGGAGGCTCTCGCCCGCCGCGACCCGCAGCTGCGCGCGCGAGTTGACGAGATCGGCGTCCGCCTGGATGCGCGCGGCGTCGGCGCTGAACGCGTCGCGCTGCGCCTGGAGGAGGTCGAGCTGCGTCGCGGCGCCCGCCTGGTATCGCTCCAGCGCGAGGTCCGCCGCCCGCGTGCCGACCTCCGCCTGGACGCGCGCGGACCGGCTCCGCGCGATGTTCGTCCGGACCGTCATCCAAGCCCGGTGGATGTCGTCGCGCGCCGCGAGCCGCGCGCGCTCCTCCCGCGCCCGCGCCGCGTCTGCCGCCGCGTCCTGCGCGCGGATGCCCGCGAAGTTGGTGAGGTCGAGGGACCAGCTCAGGCCGACCACCGCCTGCCAGTAGGCGTCCCGACCGGCGAGGCCCTCGGCGCTCGTCACCCGCTCGGTGACGCTCGCGCTCAGGCTGGGGACGAGGGTGAGGCGCTGCGCCCGGGCCTGCTGCTCGGAGGCCGCGCGGCTCTGCATCGCCGCGGCGAGCGCAGGGATGGCCTCGTCGGGCACCTGGAACCGCTCGAGTGGTGGCTCCTCGTGGAGGTCGTCGACGAGCGCCCTGTCGGCGTCCAGCTCGGGGGTGAGGCCGGTGAGGGACTGGAGCGAGCGCGCCGCGAGCGAGACCTGGAGCTCGGCGCTCGCGAGCTGCTGCACGTTGCGCTCGACCTCGGCCCGGGCGCGATCCACGTCGAGGAGGCCGCTCGTGCCGGCCTGGTGCCGCTCGTCGGCGATCCGGAGGCTCGCCCTCGCCACGTCGAGCGCCCGGCGCGAGGCTCCGACGAGGGCGGCGTTCGCCACGAGCTGGTAGTAGCCCTGGGACACGAGCGCCTGGACGCGGAGCTCCGTGGAGGCCGCCTGCGTCGCCGAGGCGCGCGCGTCGGTCCGGGCCGCCCGGATCCGCGCGAAGCTCGCGAGGTCGACGAGCGGGACGTCGAGCGTGGCGGTGCCGTCGAGCTGATCCTTCGGCGTGATCGTGACGATCTCGGGGGGGCCTCCTCCCGGCGCCGGCAGCTGCAGCGTCGTGTCGAACTGGTTGCGGGCGTACTGTCCGTGCAGCGACAGGCGCGGCAGCGCGCGGCCGAGCGAGACGTCCGCCTCGGCGCCGAGCTGCCTGCGGACGGCGCGCGCCTCCGCGTTGTCCGTGCTGCTCGTCCGCGCGCCGCGCAGGAACTCCTCGAGCGGCTGGAGCGCGCTCGCCCGCCCTGCCACCCCGAGCCAGAGCGCCGCGAGCAAGACCTTCACCGGCATGACGACTCCTCCCACGCGACCGCCCCGCGATCGCAGCCTTCGCCGCGCGCCCGTCGCGCTCCGCGACGACCGCCGGCGGAAGCTGCGGCGCCGTCGTGTCGCGCGCGCTTCCGTGAGTTGAAGAGAGATGAAGGCCGGGAGGGCCCCGGCGACCGGGCCAGGGCCCTCCTCGGTCCGCGGTCCGCGCGGCGCGCGGTCCGCGGCCCCTTCCGCGTCAGAACTCGTACCCGATGGACGCACCGACCGACCACCGCTCCATGCTCACCGGGGCCTGGCTCGGCGCGAGCGGGAGGTCCTCGTTGAAGCTCGTACGGTAGGTGAACCGCGCGTCGAGGAGGAAGCGGTCGTAGCCGAACGTGATCCCTCCGCCGAACGGGACGACGCCGATGTCGTCCGTGTCCTTCTGACCCGGCGCGGCGTCCCGGAGCGACAGGTGGCTGAAGCCGATGCCGCCGAAGGCGAAGGGCTCGACGAGCCAGGCGCCCGCGGCGTACGGGTACTGGAGCCGCAGCACGGCCTCGGCGCCGTTCGTCAGGAGGTCGGAGCCCGACCCGGTGGCCTTGAGGGCGGAGCCGACGTAGCCCACCTCGGCGCCGACGAAGGAGCGGCTACCGATCCCGAGGCGGGCATCCCAGGTCCCGCCGACGTCGAAGCGGTCCTTCACCGCGCGCTCCTTGAAGTCGGTGACTCCGCCTCCGAAGAGGACGTACTCGCCCAGCGGCGTCAGGAGCCCGTCGGACCCGGCGGCTCGCCAGCCCTGGGCGCTCCCGATCCCCGGCGCGGCAGCGACGAGCAGCCCCGCGATGAACGCGAACCTCGATCTCTCAGCACGCATCTCCCATCTTCCTTCTCCGGCGATCGCCGGCGCTGTCCTGCGTTGAAGCGTCGGCCTCGCCGACACCCGGACACCGTTGCAGCCCGCGGGCCACGCCATCCACCCGCGGGAAAGGCCCAATCTCGCGCGGTGCGGACGCTCCGCTCACGACGGCTGCGCAGCGGCGGGTGCAGATCGCTCAAGCCCTGAGCACGCACGCGCGCTCGCGACGCCGCCGCTCGACACGCAGGCGCGCCGAGGCCGCGAGCGGATCGCCCGCGACCTCGGCGCGTGGAGAGGTGAGGATGGAGCGGAGTCGACGCGCCACGCGCCGCCCGCGAACGCTCAGGCGCCGGCGCCCGTCCCAGCGAGCCGCGTGCGGCGCGCGTCGCGAGGGATGCCGGCGGCGAGCCCTGCCACGACGGCAGCCGCCAGGATGACCCCCGAGCCGGCGGCCTCGGGCTTGACGGTCATGAGGGCCAGGATCCCGAGCCCGATCGCGATCCTCACCCGGAGTGATGCCGTGAGCGCGGCGCTCCCCCGGGCGTCCCGGAACGCGCTCGAGAGCGCCGTCCCGCTCTCGCCGGCGAGCGCGGCGCGGAGCCGCCGCATCGCGCGCCCCGTCACGCCGCCCCCCGCGATGGCCATCCCGACCATGCCCAGGAAGGCGCCGAGGATCCAGGGCTGGCGTCCCCAGGCCGTCGCCATCATCCACGCGCCGGAGGCGAGCGCCGTGATCATCGCCGCCGGGCCGAGGCGCCGGGGCACCGCGTGCAGGCGGAGCCAGACGCCGGCGTCGCCCGGAGTCTCCGCCCGCCGGAGGCCTCCGAGCGCGACGGCCTCGATGCCGAGCGCGACGTAGACGCCGACACCGCCGAGGACGTGGACGAACACCAGGATCGAGTACGTGCTCATGGGGGCACCGCCTTTCCTGCGCACCCCGCTGCACGCGGCGGGCCACGCTCGCGGTGCGCAGGCTCGGGCGCGCTCCGCGGAAGACACCGCCAGTGGCACCGGCGGCGGGCGCGCGGATCGCTCCATCCCTGAGCACCCGCCGCTCGGGCGAGGCGCGGCCGGCGCCGTCAGCTCGCGGCGCCAGCGCCGAAGTCGGCCGCGATCTCGTAACGGCGGAGGCGCTCGGTGAGCGTGTTGCGGCTGATGCCGAGCCGGCGGGCGGCCTCGGACTGGTTGCCGCGGACCGCGGTCATCGTCCGTGCGATGACGCTCCGCTCGAGCGCGTCGAGCTGCTCTCGCAGGGTCTGGGCGCCCGCCTCCGCGCGGTCCCCGCCGTTCCGTGGCGCGAGGGACTCCGCGGACGCTGGCTCCGCGGACGCTGGCTCCGCGGACGCTGGCTCCGCGGACGTGGTCCCGGCGAGCCCGCCCGGCCCGATCTCGCCGCCGCCGCTCAGCGCCACCATGCGCGCCACCACGTTCTCGAGCTGGCGCACGTTGCCCGGCCAGTCGGCGGCCACGAGCCGCTCGACGAGCGCGGGAGCGAGGCGGACCTCCTCGGCCCCGAACCGCTCCGCGTAGCGGTGCGCGAACTCGTGCGCGAGCGCCGGGATGTCCTCCCGCCGCTCGCGCAGCGGCGGGACCACGAGCTCGACGACGGCCAGACGGTAATAGAGGTCCTCGCGGAAGCGGCCGGCGTGGATCTCGGCGAGGAGATCGCGGTTGGTGCACGCGACGATGCGCACGTCCACCTTCTCGACGCGCCCCGAGCCGACCGGCTGGATCTCGCCGTCCTGCAGCGCCCGCAGGAGCTTCGCCTGGATGGCGAGGGGCAGCTCGCCCACCTCGTCGAGGACGAGCGTGCCCCGGTTCGCCTCGGCGAAGAACCCAGGGCGCGCCTGGGTGGCGCCGGTGAAGGCGCCGCGGGTGTGACCGAAGAGCTCCGCCTCGGCCAGCTCCGCCGGGATCGCGCTGCAGTTGAAGCGGACCAGCGGGCCCTCGGCGCGCCGGCTCTGGGCGTGCAGCAGGGAGCCGATGAGCTCCTTGCCCGTGCCGGTCTCGCCGCGCACGAGGACGGTGATCTCCTTCGCCGCCACGCGCGAGGTCGCGTCGAGGAGGTGGCGCATGACCGCCGACTCGCAGACGACGCGCCGCCCGATGGCATGCTCCGCGGTGAGCTGGCGGTTCCGCTGCCGCAGCCCGCGCGCCTCGACGGCGCGCTCGAGCGCGACGAGCATCTCGTCCACGTCGAACGGCTTCGTGACGTACTCGTACGCGCCCGCCTTGATGGCGCGGACGGCGAGCCGCTCCGAGCCGTGCGCGGTCAGCAGGATCACCGGCAGGCTCTCGTCCCGCTCGCGGACGGCGCGCAGGAGGTCCATCCCGTCCATCTCGGGCATGGAGAAGTCCGTCACCACGGCGTCGGCGCGATCGACGAGCTCGAGGGCCTCGGCGCCGGAGCGCGCGACGAGCGGCTCCCAGCCGCGCCCCTGGACGAGCTCCCGAAGCGCGACGCGCACCGAGGGCTCGTCATCGACGAGCAGCACACGCGGCATCGCACGCCCCCGTGGCCACGCGCGGCAGCGTGACCTTGACGCGGGTTCCCTTGCCCGGCTCGCTCTCGTAGCGCAGCGACCCGCCGTGCTGCGCGATCACCGAGCGCGCGAGCACGACACCGAGGCCGGTGCCGTCGTCGCGGGTGGTGAAGAACGGCGTGCCGATGTGCCTCAGCGTCTCGGCGGCCATCCCGCGGCCGTTGTCGCGGACCACGATCTCCGCGTCGTCGCCGGCCGGCCGCACCTCGACCACCACCTCCCCGCCCGGCGGCGTGGCCTCGATGGCGTTCGCCACGAGGTTGAGGAGCGCCTCCTTGAGGCGACGCGGATCGGCCTCGAGCGTGGCGTCTCCCTGCGCGTACAGCCGGACGCGCGCGTCGTCGGCGCGCGCCGACAGCACGACGAGCGCGTCCGAGACGAGCGGCCCGAGCTCCACCCGACGCGGCGTGACCGCCTGCAACGGGCGCGTGAACGACAGGTAGTTGTGGAGGATCTCCTGCATCCGCGTGACCTCGCGCTCCACGATCTCGAGCCGCTCGTGCGAGGACGCCTCGGCCGGGTTTCGCAGGCCGAGCTGGACGAGCGCCTTCACGCCGGTGAGCGGGTTCTTGAGCTCGTGCGCCACCTTCGAGCCGATCTGCTCGAGGCTCTGGGCGCGAGCGAGCGCGTCGGCGGCCATCTCCTTGCGCGCGCGGGCGAACGCGTCACGCCGCTTGCGCGCGCGCGCATGGACCGGCGCGAGCAGGAGGCCGATGCCCAGGACGCTCATCAGCGTCAGGAAGGCGTAGGCCGGGCTCGCGAGCTCCGGCCCGGCGAGGGAGCGCGGGAGGAGAGCGATGACGCCCACCTCGAGGGCGGTCGCGCCCAGGAGGAGCCGCGTCTGCGGGCGGTCGCCGACCGCGGACACGGCGGCGACGTACGCCCCCATGATGGTGAGGAGCAGCGGGCTGTGGATGCCTCCGGTGACGGCCACCGCCACGCCCGTGGTGAGGAAGAAGCACGCCTGCGAGGCGACGACGAGCCAGGCGAGCTGGTCGACGTCGGCGTTGACGCAGAGCTTGATGTCGCGCTTCCGCCAGGTGAGGTAGTTGGCCTTCTGGACTGCCGCGGCGAGGGCGAGGATCGCGATCCTCCCCGCGGGGTAGCTGGTCGCCGCCAGCACGGCGACGGCGACCAGGTGGAAGACGACGGGGAGCAGGTCCTCGCTGGGCCAGCGCACGCCTCCGCGGACGGACGGCATCGCTCCGGCCGACCGGGGCGCCAGAGGGGGTTGCAGGCGGGCGTACCCGAGCATCGTGCTCGTTCCCTCCGCAAGTTCCGGGCCGGACGTGAGGACTCGCTCCATCCCCAGGCTTTAACGGGGACGAGGGCGCGCTACCCGCCTCGTGCCCAACGGGGATCTCTCGAGCTCGCGCAGATCGCTCAAGACCTGAGCAGCCGGAAAGGACACATTCACGAACCCGAGGTGTCGGCGCGAGATTAGGTCATGTTCGAGGAGCCGTGGCCGGGCTAGACCGGAGCCACGGAGGGGAAACGGAGGTGACGACGTGTACATCGACGTGAGAGCGCGTGGTTTCTCCATCACCCCTGGCCTGCGCGGCTCCATCGAGCGGCGACTCGCGTTCGCGCTCGACCGGTACGCACAGCGAATCGCGCGGGTGCGGGTCGTGGTCGGCGATCTGAACGGGCCGAAGGGCGGCGAGGACAAGTTCTGCCGGGTCGAAGTCCGGCTCCGCGGCGCGCGCACGGTGCGCGCGACCGCGGTCGACGGGGACGCGTACGCGGCGATCGGCGCCGCGGCGCACCGCGCCGGACGCGCCGTCGCGCGTGCCCTGGCGCGAGAGCGGACGACGATGCTCGAGCTCCTGTGGCTCGCGCGAACGCTCGAGCGGAGCCCGTCCGCAGCGTGAACCCGAGGCGCCCTCTTCCTCGCGCCGCGAGGGAGGGGGCGCCGGCGTCCCGAGGAGGTGAACGTGAAGTCGTTGCAAGCGTGCTTCGAGGCGAACCGCGCCTGGGCGGCGAGGATGCGCGAGCGCGAGCCGGGCTTCTTCGAGCGGCTCCTCCACGCGCAGAAGCCGGAGCTCCTGTGGATCGGCTGCTCCGACAGCCGCCTCCCTCCCGATCAGGTGGTGGGCCGCCTGCCGGGCGAGATCTTCGTCCACCGCAACGTGGCGAACGTGGTGGTGCACACCGACGTGAACTGCCTCTCGGTGCTTCAGTACGGGATCGAGGTCCTCGGGGTGAGGCACGTCATCGTGTGCGGGCACTACGGCTGTGGCGGCGTGAAGGCCGCCATGGAGCGGACGCCGCTCGGGCTCATCGACAACTGGCTGCGGCACATCCGCGACGTGTACCTCGTGAACCGCGTGGAGCTCGACGCGATCGCCGGCGCGAAGGCGCGCGAGGACCGGCTGTGCGAGCTCAACGTCGCCGCGCAGGTCGCGAACGTCTGCCACACCACCATCGTGCAGGGCGCGTGGGCGCGCGGGCAGCCGCTCACGGTGCACGGCTGGGTCTACGACCTCTCCGACGGGCTGCTCCGCGACCTCGACCTCGCCGTCGATCGAGCGGACCAGATCCCGCCCATGTTCCGGGTCCGCTGAGGCGACCTATCCGGGCTCCGCCGCCGGCTCCGCGCGCAGGCGGCGGTACGCGAGGAGCATGGCGACGCGCCAGCGCACGATCATCCCGAACGCGAGCAGGAAGAAGAGCGCGCCCGTCTGCACCTGCGTCACGACCTGCTCGATGTAGACGCGGAGCACGAACCGCACCGCGACGAGCCCGAGCAGGATCCAGAGGAACGCGCTCGAGCGCTGCATCACGACGGCGTCGCCGCTCCGGACGAGCCGCGAGGTGCGGGAGAGCGGGTACGAGAACACGAGCGCCCCGGCCGCGAAGGCGGCGCTCGCGTAGCTCCACGGCACGCGCGCGGCGGGCGCGAGGAACATGAGGAACCCGGTGCTCATCCCGAGCGGAGGGATGACGATCTTCCGGGTCGAGATGGGGCTCCTCGTCTCGCGCATCCGCCAGCCGATCATCACGGCGGCGCCGGCGAGCGAGACGAGGACGACGACGGCGGTGGGGAGGTGGCCGAGGGGCATCGGGGTTCCGTTGCGCCGGACGAGGCGCGTCGCGTGGCGGGAGAGGATACAGCGGGTCGCCAGCGGGAGGGGACCGTCCGGGCGGACGTGGGCCCGCCGCGAACGGGTCGGCTCAGGTGCGCTCGCGCACCATCGACAGGAGCATCTTGAACCGCTCCGTCGCCTTCACCGCGTGCGGCACGCCCGCCGGCATGAGCACCGTCTCGCCCGCGCTCGCCGCGACGCGCTCGCCGCCGATGGTCAGCTCGACCGCGCCGTCGAGGACCTGCACGAACGCGTCGAAGGGCGCCGTGTGCTCCGACAGCTCCTGCCCGGCGTCGAACGCGAACAGCGTGATCGAGCCACCCGGCGCCTTCGCGAGCGTCCGGCTCACGACGGAGCCGGCCACGTACTCCACCTGCTGCTCGAGCCTGACCGCCTTCGCCCGCGGCAGCTCGCTCTTGAGGACGTTCATGCGGCCTCGTCATTGCGAAGGCCCTGCCAGCGCGCAAGCCCCGTGAAATCGGGCTCATCCACCGACGGGCGGCTCCGTCACCGTCGTTTCGGTACCGACATCCCGGTGGCCCCCGCGGCCAGGCGAGCGAGCGGTCTCGTCTCACCGCCCGAGCTGGCGGCGAAGGTGCCCGAGCACGTCCATCCGGGTGACGAGCCCCACGAACGCGCCACCATCGAGGACGATCGGCACGAGCCCCGCGGCGAACATCGGCATGAGATCCGCGAGCGGCGTCGCCGGGGTGACCGTCTCGAGCCGCACCGTCATCACGTCCCGCACCGGGAGGGAGAGCCGGAGCTCGTCGTCGAGGGTCGCGAAGAGCAGGTCCGACTCGTCCACGATGCCGACGATCCGCCCCGCCTCGACCACCGGGAGCTGGGAGACGTCGTTCGCCTTCATCCGGTTGAGCGCGACGAGCAGCGGGTCGCCCGGGCCGACCGTCACGACGGCGCGGTCGGCGAAGCGGCGCGTCACGAGGTCCGTGAGATCGCCGACGAGCGGCCGCGGCGAGAGCCCCTGGTCGAGCATCCAGAGGTCGTCGAACATCTTCGACAGGTACTTGTTGCCCGAGTCGCAGACGAGCGTGCACACGCGCTTCGGGCGGTCCTGCTCGCGACAGTAGCGGAGCGCGGCCGCGAGGAGAGTGCCCGTGGAGGAGCCCGCGAGGACCCCCTCCGCGCGCAGGAGCTCCCGCGCGGTCTCGAGGCTCTCGCGATCCGGGATCCGGTACGCCTTCCGGACCCGGGACAGATCGGCGATGGGCGGGATGAAGTCCTCCCCGATGCCCTCGACGAGCCAGCTCCCCGCCTCCCCGATGGTCCCGGTCTCGACGAAGCCGGCGAGCACCGAGCCCTCGGGATCCGCGAGCACCATCTCGCAGCCGGGCACCGCGCGAGCGAGGTGGCGGGAGAGCCCGGTGAGCGTCCCGCCCGAGCCGACTCCGCAGACCATCGCGTCGAGCCGGCCGCCGAGCTGCTCCACGATCTCGGGGCCCGTCGTGGCCTCGTGCGCGGCCGGGTTCGCAGGGTTCCCGAACTGGTTCACGTAGAACGCGCCCGCCTCGCGCGCGATCCGCTCCGCGAGATCCTGGTAGTACTCCGGGTGACCCTTCCCGACGTCGGAGCGGGTCAACACGATCTCCGCCCCGAGCGCCTTGAGGTGGAGGATCTTCTCGCGGCTCATCTTGTCCGGGATGACGAGCGTGAGCCGGTAGCCACGCTGCGCCGCGACCAGAGCGAGCCCGAGGCCGGTGTTCCCCGCCGTCGCCTCGACGAGGTGCCGGCGATCCGGGCCGAGCTGACCCTCGCGCTCCGCCGCCGCGATCATCGAGAGCCCGATGCGGTCCTTGATCGAGCCCCCCGGGTTCGCGCTCTCGAGCTTCAGGAAGAGCTCGCACGGGCCCGTGTCGAGGCTGCGCACGCGCATCATCGGCGTATGCCCGATGAGCGCGAGCGCGCCGTACGCGGGACTGGAGGCAGGGGCGGAGGCGGTCATCGGGTCGGCTCCTCGGGGTCCGGTCTCCACGTCGGCAGGTCCGGGTTGCGCATCATACCGTGGGAGATCAGCGGGTGCCCGCTGCCTCCACGACGTGTCGGGGCTCACCCCGGGCGCGAGCCGGGGCGGCCCCCGGCACCGGCCGCGCGCGAGGGGCCCACCCGAACAGCCCGACCCGCCCGACCCGGCCGGCGCGCGGGGCGCGGGGGTAGCGTTCTCTCGAGGATGCCGGGCGGCGGTCCTCCGCGCGCGGAGGCGCCCCTGGACGGCGGCAGGCGAAGGAGGCGCGCCATGATGTTCCAGGACAGGGAGCAGGCGGGGCGGCTGCTCGCGGACAAGCTCGAGCGCCTCCGCGCCGAGCGGCCCGTGGTGCTCGGGCTCACGCGGGGGGGCGTGCCGGTCGCCTTCGAGGTGGCGCGCGCGCTCGACGCTCCGCTCGACGTCGTGGTGGTCCGCAAGATCGGCGCGCCGGGCTCCCCCGAGTACGCCATCGGCGCCGTCGCCGAAGGCGGCGCGGTGTTCGTACGGCGGGAGGCGCTCCGCGAGCTGGGCCTCGGCGAGGAGGACGTCGCGGAGCTGGCGGAGCGGGAGGCGATCGAGCTCGCCCGCCGCGTCCAGCGCTACCGCGGCGACCGGCCGCCGGCGGAGCTCCAGGGACGCACGGCCATCGTGGTGGACGACGGCGTCGCGACCGGCGCCACCGCCCGCGCCGCGGCCCGCGCCGCGAGGCAGCGCGGCGCCGCGCGCGTGCTGCTCGCCGCGCCGGTCGTCGCCGCGGCGTCGGTGGCCGAGCTGCGCGCGGACTTCGACGAGGTGATCGCCGTCGCGCTCCCCGATCCCTTCTACGCCGTGGGCGCCTGGTACGAGCGGTTCGAGCAGGTGTCCGACGAGCAGGTGCTGAAGAGCCTGAGGCGCGCGCGCGGCGAGCCGGCGGAGGGCGAGGTCGGCGAGCTCTGGAACGGAGAGTGGACCGGGCCTGCGGGCGCGGCCGATCCGCCCGCGCCCGAGGCCGAGATCCTGGCGATCCCATTCGACGGCCCGCCCAGCGGTCCCGGGGTCCTCGAGGGGGAGCTCGTGATCCCCGAGAGCGCCCGGGGGCTCGTCCTCTTCATCCACGGGAGCGGCTCGACGCGGCGGAGCCCCCGCAACCAGCTCGTCGCGCGCGCCCTGCGGCGCGCCGGCCTCGCCACGCTGCTCTTCGATCTGCTCACGCCCGCCGAGGCGGCCGAGGACGAGGTGACGACCGAGCTCCGGTTCGACATCGAGCTGCTCACCGGCCGCGTCGTCGCGGCGACGCGCTTCATCAGCGCCCTGCCCCGCGTGCGGGGCCTGCGCCTCGGCTACTTCGGCGCGAGCACCGGCGCCGCCGCCGCGCTCGCCGCGGCCGCGGCCCTCCCCGAGCTCGTCGCCGCGGTCGTGTCGCGCGGCGGGCGCCCGGACCTCACGCCCGTCGCGCTGCTCGAGCAGGTCCGGGCGCCGGTGCTCCTCGTCGTCGGCAGCAGGGACGACACCGTCCTGCGGCTCAACCGGTCGGTCCTCCTGCATCTCCACGCCGCCGAGCTGACCGTGGTGCCGGGCGCGAGCCACCTGTTCGAGGAGCCCGGTGCGCTCGAGTCGGTGGCCCGGCTGGCGGCACGCTGGTTCGATCGTCGCTTCTCGGCGCCGGCGGCGCTCTGGCCGCGGCCGCTCGCCTGAACGCGAAGGAGGGTCGTCATGCGCAAAGCGGTCCCGTTCCTCGACGTCCCCGTCCACCGGGTCATGACCCCGCGGCCGGCGACGATCGGCCCCGAGGACTCCCTGGGTGACGCGGCCGGCGTGATGGTGGAGGGCGGGTTCCGCCACCTGCCAGTCGTCGACCCGGACGGCGCGGTGGTCGGGATGCTCTCCGAGCGCGATCTCCGCGCTCGGCTCGGGACCGAGCTCGAGCGCTTCGCGGACGCCGCGCGCGACCTCCTCTCCGAGGAGGTCGAGGGCACGCTGCGCCCCGATCCGATCACGATCCCGAGCACCGCGACGGTGCGGGACGCGCTCGAGATCCTCGCCGACGAGCGCATCGGCGCGCTGCCGGTCCTGGACGGGGAGCGGCTCGTGGGGATCCTCTCGTACCTCGACCTGCTCGTGTACCTGCGCGGGGAGGCTCCTCCAGCGCCGGCCCGGGAGGTCGAGGCGCCGCAGCGCCAGCGACGGTCCCCCTCGCGAAAGCCGCCCGTACGCAAGCCGCCCTCGCGCCGGACCGGCGCTCGCGGTGGCCGCCGCCGCGCGGCGCGCTGAGGACCGGTGGGGGCGCGCGGCGCCCCTGGTGCGGCACGATGCCGCTACGCCTCGATCGGTTGCCCCGCGATCGAGGGCTTTCGTCCGGGCTCCCGCCGCGGTTGGATCAGCTCCGGGGGCCTCACATGACCACGCTCGCGGTCGTCTCGTTCGTCGTGCTCGTCGCGGTCGCGACGGTGCACGCCGTGATGCCGGCGCGGACCCGGGCGCCGGTCAGCGGATCGCGTACGTCACGGACACGCTCGCGCCGATCTCGAGCTCGCCCGGCGTGACCGGCGCACCGTCCGCCGCCACGATCGCCTCCGCCCGGTACTTCGCGAGCGGGATCGGCCGCTCGGCGCCAGCCTCCTCGATCGCCACCACCGCTCCGAGCGACACCCCCGCCGCCCTGGCCATCGCCTCCGCCTTTCCGCGAGCGGCGGCGACCGCGCGCGCGAGCGCCTCCTGACGCTGGGGGGCCGGATCGTCGCGCTCGAAGGTGAGGCCGCGCAGCGAGTTCGAGCCCGCGGCGACCACGCGCTCCAGGATCTGGCCGAGCTTCGCGAGGTCGCGCACGGTCACGCGGACCTCGTCGACCACCGTGTAGCCGGTGATGTCGCGCGGCTTCCCGTCCACCCAGGGACGCTCCACCTGCACGTCGTGCCGCGTCGTCTGGACGTCCTTCTCGGCGACCCCGGCCTTCGCGAGCGCGTCGATCATGCGGCGCATCTTCGTCGAGGCGTCCGCGACCGTCGGCGCGAGGGTCTTGCCGGTCGCCTCCACCCCGGCGAGCACGACCGCGACGTCGGGCCGGACCATCACCCTGCCCTCCCCGTTCACGCGGAGCGTCCGGTCGAGGACCCGGCCCTCGGCGGCGGGCGAGGCGGCGAGCCTCGACTCCGCGACGGCGGGCGGGGCGACGGGGTTCGGAGCCGCGGCGGCGCGCGTGGCGCAGCCGAGCGGGACGAGCAGGAGGAGGCCGAGGGTGCGGATCGTCGACATGGCTGCGTTACATACCCCGGCTCCGCTCAGCGCGGACGCTCCGTGGGGCCGCCGTGAGGGGTAGGTCGAAGAATGCACTCCCCACACTCCCCGCATGGGCGCGCGCTGGCGGGGTCGCTCTCGCCTAGGATGCGCCCCTTCCGATGGCCGACGGCTGCCCGATCCTCGTCGTCGACGACGACACCGACCTGCGGGAGACGCTCGGGGAGCTGCTCCAGGAAGAGGGCTACGACGCGCACCTGTGCGAGAACGGGCGCGTCGCGCTCGACCTGCTGCGCGGCGGCGAGCGCCCCGCGCTCATCCTCCTCGATCTCATGATGCCGGAGATGAACGGCTGGCAGTTCCGCGAGGAGCAGCTTCGCGACGCCCAGCTCGCAGAGATCCCGGTCATCGTCATGACGGCGAGTCGCGGTTTCGACGCGCACCCGATCACCGCCTCCGAGATCCTGTACAAGCCCGTCGGGCTCGGCGATCTCATCCAGGCGGTCGAGCGCAACGCCCGCCCGGTCTGAACGGCCGATCGTTCCGGGGGCGCAGCTCACGGTCTCGCCCCGGCGAGCGAAGCGAGCCCGCCGGCGCAGCCCCCGTGTGATCGACCCGCCGTGCTATGAAGCCGCCCGCATGGTCGAGCCGGGCCTCCCCCAGATCGCGATCCTCACCCTGCTCGCGCTCGTCGCGGGCGTCGTCGACGCGATCGCCGGCGGCGGGGGCCTGCTCACCGTCCCCGCGATCCTCTGGGCCGGCCTGCCGCCGCACCTCGCCCTCGGCACCAACAAGGGCCAGTCGGTGTTCGGCTCGTTCGCGGCGCTCGTCCGCTTCACGCGCGGCGGGCTCGTGGACGGCCGCCGGGCGCGCATCACGTTCCCGCTGGGGCTCGCCGGCTCCCTCGGCGGCGCGGCGCTGGTCCTCGCGACGCCGCCCTCCGCCCTCCGGCCCATCGTCGTCGCGCTGCTCGCCTTCGCCGCCCTCTTCGTCGGCCTGCGCCGGGGGCCGCGACCCGGGCTCGAGGACGCCCCTGCGCCCCGGAACGCTGCGCTCCTCGCGGGCGTGATCGCCCTCGCCATCGGGGCCTACGACGGCTTCTTCGGGCCCGGCACGGGCACGTTCCTCATCGTCGCCTTCGTGGCGCTGCTCGGGGACGGGCTCGCCCACGCCTCGGCGAGCGCCAAGGTCGTGAACTTCGCCTCGAACCTCGCGGCGGTCGCGCTCTTCGCCTCCCGCGGGGTCGTCGTCTGGCGCGTCGCCCTTCCCATGGCCGCGGCGCAGCTCGCCGGCGGCTGGGTGGGCGCGCACCTCGCCATTCGCCGCGGGGACGCCCTCATCCGGCGGGTGGTGGTGGCGGTGGCGCTCGTCCTAGCCGCCAAGCTCGCCTGGGACATGCGCGGTCCATGACGTGACGCGGCGAGCCTCCCCCGCGCGAGGCGCCCTTGCTACACTGCCTGCGGCGAAACGCCCCTTCCAGGAGGATGCCGCGCGATGAGCCGAACCGTCTCGGCCGAGGAAGCCGTCTCCGTCGTCAAGTCGGGCGATCGCGTCTTCATCCACAGCGTCGCCGCCGCGCCGCAGCGCCTCGTGGACGCGCTCACGGCACGCGCGGGCGAGCTGCGCGTGGTGGAGATCGTGTCGCTGCACACGGAGGGGCGCGCTCCGTACGTCGCGCCCGAGCACGCGAAGAGCTTCCGCGTGAACGCGCTGTTCGTCGGCGCCAACTATCGCGCGGCGGTCGAGGAGGGGCGGGCCGACTACCTGCCGGTCTTCCTCTCCGAGGTGCCGAAGCTCTTCCGCTCCGGCGTGCTCCCGCTCGACGTCGCGCTCGTGCACGTCTCGCCGCCCGATCGCCACGGCTTCTGCTCGCTGGGCGTGTCGGTGGACGTCACGCGCGCCGCGGTGCAGACCGCCCGCACCGTCATCGCGCAGGTGAACCCGCGCATGCCGCGCACGCACGGCGACGGCCTCATCCACGTCGACGCGATCGACTACCTCGTCGAGGTCGACGAGCCGATCCACGAGCTGCCGGCGCACGAGCTCACCGAGGCGGAGCACGCCATCGGGCGCCACTGCGCCGAGCTCGTCGAGGACGGCGCGACCTTGCAGCTCGGGATCGGCGCCATCCCGCAGGCGACCTTCGCCTACCTCGGCGATCACCAGCGGCTCGGCATCCACACCGAGATGCTCTCCGACGGCATCGTGGACCTCGTCGAGAAGGGCGTGATCACCGGCGAGGCGAAGCGCGTCCACCCGGGCAAGATCGTCGGCGGGTTCGCGGTCGGCACCCGCAAGCTCTACGACTTCCTCCACGACAACCCGCTCGTCGCGATGCTCGACATCGCCTACGTGAACGACACCGCGGTCATCCGCCGGAACCCCAGGGTCACCGCGATCAACAGCGCCATCGAGGTGGACCTCACCGGTCAGGTGTGCGCCGACTCCATCGGCGACCGGCAGTACTCGGGCGTGGGCGGACAGATGGACTTCATCCGCGGCGCGGCCCTGTCCGACGGCGGCAAGCCCATCATCGCCCTGCGCTCGACCACCTCGGCGGGCGAGCCGCGCATCGTCTCGTACCTCAAGCCCGGCGCCGGCGTCGTGACCACCCGCGCGCACGTGCACTACGTCGTGACGGAGCACGGGATCGCCGATCTCTTCGGCAAGAACCTGCGCCAGCGCGCGGCGGCGCTCATCGCGATCGCCCACCCGGCGCACCGGGATGCGCTGGCGGCCGAGGCCCGCCGCCGCTTCGGCAGCTGGTGACCCGGCGGGCCGAGCGCCCGCCCTCGAGATCTCACGCACCCGTCGCCGGCGCGTCACGCGCTGCGCGCACCATGTCGGCGTGGGGGCAGGCCCGGACGCGGCGTCCCGGTTGCGGCCAGTCCGGAGAGTACAAATTTTCTCAATCACCACGAAGGGCACGTCGACGCGCGAGCGTCCAGAGGGAGCGAGGCGATGCCAGGCTCTTGCACGTTCCTCCGCGAGGTGGAGGGCGGCCGGACGGTGATCCGCCTGTCCGGCGTCTTCGATCGCGCCTCCGCCGCGGAGCTGGCGGAGCGGCTCGAGGTCGAGGCGGGAGACGAGGTGGTGCTCGACTTCAGCCTGATCCGGGAGTTCGCCGATCTCGGCGTGGCCGCGCTCGCCCACGAGCTCGCCGGTGGGGACCGGCGCCTGCTGCTGCGCGGCCTGCGCCAGCACCAGCTCCGTATCTTCCGCTACTTCGGCGTGGACGTGGAGTCGTTCCAGCCGTCGCCGCCGGCGCCCGCGATGCACTGAGCGGCCGGGCTCGCGCCCGCTCGCCCGGGAGAGCTCGACGTCGGTGCGCCCCCACGTCGCCCGCGGGAGCGCACGCCCCGTCGCTCACACGATCTCCCGATCTCCTCCGGCCGCGTCCTCGCCTGCCCCGCGGCGCGGCTCGTCGCCGCTCTCCTCCTCGCGCACGGCGCCTTCCTCCTCCTCCGTGCCGAAGTACCCCTCGTAGTACGGCTCCCTCCGCGGCGGCAGGTCCGTCCGTGGGGTCTCGTCGCGGCGTTCCTGGCGGCGCTCTTCCTCGGGCTTTCGCGGCATGGCGACCTCCTCGCGTCTCGAAAACCTGCGCCCCGTTGCCGCCGCCGTGAAGCGGCACCCCGCGACGGGCCCCACCCGGCGTTGCCGCGGGGCGGCGGGCGCCCGAACGTACTCAGGGGGGATGACCCATGGCGCGGGCGATCTGGAGCGGAGCGCTGACGTTCGGACTCGTCAACGTCCCGGTGAAGCTCGTCACCGCGGTGACGCAGAAGGAGGTCCGCTTCCACATGCTCCACGACGAGGACGGGGGGCGGATCCAGCTGAAGCGCTTCTGCGCCAAGGAGGACGTCGAGGTCCCCTACCAGCACATCGTGAAGGGCTACGAGCTCTCGAAGGGGAAGTACGTCGCCATCGATCCGGACGAGCTCGAGCAGCTCGACCCCAAGGCCACGCACACCGTGGACATCCACGACTTCGTCGAGCTCGCCGAGATCGACCCCGTCTTCTACGACCGGACCTACTACCTCGTGCCCGAGGCGAGCGCCGCCAAGCCGTACGCGCTCCTGCTCGACGCGATGCGCCGCTCGGGCAAGGTGGCGATCGCGACGTTCGTGTTCCGCACGCGCGAGTCGCTCTGCTGCGTCCGGCCGATCGAGGACGCGCTCGCGCTCTCCACCATGAACCGCGCCGACGAGGTGATCCCGGTCTCGTCGCTCGACCTCCCGAAGCACGCGAAGCCCTCCGAGCGCGAGCTCGCGATGGCCGAGCAGCTCGTCGGATCGCTCACGACCGCGTTCGAGCCGGAGCGCTATCCCGACACCTACCGCGAGCGCGTCCTCGAGCTCGTCCGGAAGAAGGCCGAGGGCGAGACGATCGAGGCGCCCGCGCCCGAGCGCGCGCCCGCCGAGGTGGTGAGCCTCGCGGACGCGCTGTCGGCGAGCCTGGCCGCCGCGCGGCGCCGCGGGAGCGAGCCCGCCGCGCACCCCGCGCGCGGCGAACGGCGTCACCGGCCCGCCGTGGCGGCGCGCGGCGCCGGAAAGAAGAAGGCCGCGAGGAAGAAGCGGCCGTGACCGCCCGGGCGAAGCGGCCGGCCGCGAAGAGGGCCCCTGCGAAGGGGGCCGGCGCGAGGCGGACCTCGGCGAAGGGCGCCGCCGTCGAGGTGGAGGTCGGGGGGCGCCGCCTCGTCCTCAAGAACCTGGACAAGGTCTTCTACCCGCAGGCCGGCTTCACGAAGGGCGACGTCGTCGACTACTACGCGCGGATCGCCCCGGCGCTGCTGCCGCACCTGCGCGATCGCCCCCTCACGATGAAGCGCTACCCCGAGGGTGTCGAGGGCATGTCCTTCTACGAGAAGCGCTGCCCGCCTCACCGCCCGGAGTGGGTTCACACCGCGAAGGTGTGGAGCGAGGGGAACGGCGAGTTCATCGACTACTGCGTCGTGAACGACCTCCCGTCGCTGGTCTGGGCGGCGAGCCTCGCCGACCTCGAGCTGCACACGTCGCTGTCGCTCGCCCGCGCGGTCGAGACGCCGACGACGCTCGTGTTCGACCTCGATCCCGGGCCGCCCGCGGACGTCGTGGCGTGCTGCGACGTCGCGCTGCTCGTCCGGGGGCTCCTGCACCGCCTCGAGCTCGAGAGCTACCCGAAGACCTCCGGTTCGAAGGGCCTCCAGCTCTACGTCCCGCTCAACGGACGGGTGACCTACGACGAATCGAAGCCGTTCGCGCACGCGGTGGCGCAGGTGCTCGAGCGGGCGCACCCGAAGCTCGTGGTCGAGCGCATGCGGAAGGACCTCCGCGTCGGGAAGGTGCTCGTCGACTGGAGCCAGAACGACCCGCACAAGACCACCATCTGCGTGTACTCGCTGCGCGCGCGTCCCCGGCCGACGGTCTCCGCTCCGGTGACCTGGGCGGAGGTCGAGAAGGCGGCGCGCACCCGGCGGGGCGACGGCCTCGTGCTCGAGGCGAGGGACGTCCTGCGGCGGGTCGAGCGGAAGGGCGATCTGTTCGAGCCAGTGCTCACCCGCCGCCAGCGGCTCCCCGGTCCCGAGCGCATCGAGCGGGCAGGGGCACGCTGAGATCCGGGCCTGGCGGGAGCGAAGCGAGAACCCGCCGGGGGCCACGCCTCGTCCGCCCGAGCCGCTGGGGGCCCGCCCCGCGAGCGAAGCGAGCGCGCCGGTGCGCCGGCCACGCCCCGGGCGCAACTTCTGACTCGGACACAGGGCGGCGCGGCGGGGCGGCGGCGCGGAGGGACAAAGGGATGGACCAGCACGAGCGGTTGATCGAGGCGGGTGCGACGCGGGCGCCCTCGACCCCCCGGCCAGGCCCGATGCGGGCGGCGAGCACCAAGGATCTCGTGACGCAGCTCGTGCAGAAGGCGAGCCTGCTCGCCCGGAAGGAGGTCGAGCTCGCCAAGGCGGAGCTGAAGGAGGACCTCCGCTCGGAGATCAAGATGGCGAGCGGCCTCGGCGTGGCGGGCGTGTGCGCGCTCGTGACGCTCCAGCTCCTCCTGACCGCGATCGTGTTCGCGCTCTTCGAGGCCCAGGTGATGCCGGGCTGGGCGGCGTCGCTCCTCGTGGCGGCGGTGGTGCTCGCGGTCGGGACGGCGGCCGGGCTGTGGGGCTGGGCGAAGCGCGTGAAGAAGCCGCTCGACACGACCCGCCGCTCGCTCCAGGACAACGTTCGCTTCGCGAAGGAGCGGATCGCATGAAGGACGGATCCCCGGCGAGCGTCTCGCGCGTCTCGGGCGAGATCGAGGCGCTCCGCAACGACATCGGCTCGCTCGTCGCCGAGCTGGACCGAAGGCGGCACGAGCTGTTCGATCTCCGGTTGCAGGCGAAGCGCCACCCCGTGGCCGTGATCGCCACCGGGGTCGCGGCCGCGCTCGTCGTGGGCGGCCTCGTCGCCCTCGCGGTGCGCTCGCGTCGCGAGGCGCGGCGCCCGAGCCGGAGGGCGCGCGAGATGAGCCGCGCCATCTCCCGCCTGATGGAGCACCCGGACCGCGTCGCCACGGAGCAGTCGGTGCGCGACAAGATCCTCGCCGCCGCGGGGATCGCGGCCGGCACCGCCCTCACGAAGCGGCTGGTCGATCGGTTCGTCGCCGCCACACCGCCGCCGCGGCGCGCCCGCGGCAACGGCGCCGCCGGCGAGGTCCGCACGCACGCCTGAGCGACGGGCCGCGGCTCGGCGCGGGGCACGGCGCGAGGGCGTCCCCCGCGCCGGCCGCCGTCACTGCGCCCGGTCCTGGAGCGCGTGCACGCCCGTCGCGTGGGCGCAGTGCGCGCAGCAGAACTGCTTTCCTTGCGCCTCCACCCCGTGACCGATCACCCGGCACCCGCAGTGCGCGCAGCGCGGCGCGAGCGCCTGGATGGCGCACTCGAAGCTGTCGAACACGTGGCGCTTGCCGCCCGCCGTCACCTCGAACGCCTTGTCGTACTCGTTTCCGCACACCTCGCAGCTTCCGGTCATCGCTCCCCTCCCTCGCTCCGCCGTCCGCCGGCGGGCCGTCGCGCCGTGCCGCGTGTCGGACGCCGCCGTGGATCATGGCCACTCGCGCGGGCGGCAGCACCGCCGCTGACAATGCCCACCTGCGTGCCAAGGCTTTCACGGGATCACGGAGGGCCCCGCCGCGGAGTGGGGCGGGCATCGACGACGGAGGAGACATGGCACGGGTGGAGAAGAGCATCGAGATCGAGCGGCCGGTGCGGATGGTCTACGACCAGTGGACGCAGTTCGAGGAGTTCCCGCGGTTCATGGAGGGCGTCGAGGAGGTCCACCAGATCGACGACACGACGCTGCACTGGATCGCGAAGGTCGGCGGGAAGCGCGAGGAGTGGGAGGCGGAGATCGTGCAGCAAGTGCCGGATCAGAGCATCGCCTGGCGGCACACCGCCGGCGCGGTGAACTCCGGCGTCGTGCTGTTCACGCCGCTCGACGGGGAGCGCTGCCGCGTGACGCTCGCGCTGGACTACGACCCGCAGGGCTTCATCGAGAAGGTCGGCGACGCGCTCGGGGTCGTGTCCCGGCGCGTGGAGGGCGACCTCGAGCGCTTCAAGCGCTTCGTCGAGGAGCGCGGGAGCGAGACGGGCGCGTGGCGCGGGGAGGTGCACCCCGGCGACCAGCACCCGCACTAAACGACAGTTCGCGATTCGCGATCACCTGCGGTGTCGCGCATCGCGCTGTCGTTTAGCCATGTTCTGACGGGGGCTGCGCCCCCGCCCCGCCGAGCACAGCTCGTCGGGGCCCCACCCCGGCTCGCCGGGTCCCGTGCGCCACCGCGGGCGGCTTCGCCGCTATCGGTGCGGTGGCTCCCCGGGGGGGTTCTTCGATGTTCGGGGGGTGGCGCCCCGGCGGGCTCGCTTCGCTCGCTGACTGCTTCCGAATCATGCTCGGTCGTTCAGCATCGCCTCGAGCGCCGCCCGCACGGCGGCGAGCCCCACGTGCAGCCGCGCACCGTCCCACAGCGCGGGCGTGGCGCCGCCGCCGTGCCCGGCGAGCGCGTCGCGGTGCGAGTCGAAGGCGACGTTGCGGAGCTCGATCGCGCCCTCGAGCCCGAGCGCGACGACGAGCCTCCGCGCGGCGGCGGAGTCGGGCTCGGCGATCCGGTGGAACAGCTCCGGCGCGGCCATCCTCCCGCGCTACGCGATCTCGGGCAGGCCCAGCGTCACCGGACGGCGCTCCGGCACGCCGGACTCCGCCGTGACGCGCACGACGCGGTGGCAGGCGGGATCGGCGAGCACCTTGCGCACCAGCGCCTGGTTCAGCGCGTGGCCGCTCTTCACGGCGGTGAGCGCGCCGACCACCGGCATGCCGAGCAGGGCGAGATCCCCGATGGCGTCGAGCACCTTGTGCCGGGCGAACTCGTCGGGGAAGCGCAGGCCCTCGGGGTTCAGGATCGAGAACTCGTCGATCACGATCGCGTTGTCGAGGCTGCCGCCCTTGGCGAGGCCGGCGGCCTGCATCCGCTCGATGTCGCGCCGGAAGCAGAACGTCCGCGCCCGCGCCACCTCGCGCTCGAAGGCGCGATCCGACAGCGCCACCCGGAACGACTGGTTCGTGACGAGGGGGTGATCGAAGTCGGCGGTGAAGTCGACGACGAACCCGTCGGCCGGCTCGAGGCGCGCGAGCTTGTCGCCGTCGCGGATCTCGACCGCCTGGTCGACGACCAGGTAGCGGCGGCCGGCGCGCTGCTGCTGCACGCCCGCCTCCTGGATGAGGCAGACGAACGGCGCGGCGGAGCCGTCGACGATGGGGATCTCCGGCCCGTCCACCTCGACGCGGCAGTTGTCGATCCCCATGCCGGAGAGCGCCGCGAGCACGTGCTCGACGGTGGAGATGCGCGCGTTGCCGAGGGCGACGCTCGTCGAGAGCATCGTGTCGACCACGAGGTCGTTCTTGGCGGGGATCTCGACGCCGAGATCCATGCGCACGAAGGTGATGCCAGAGTCGGCCGAGGCCGGCGCGAGCGTGAGGGTCGCGGGCCTGCCGGAGTGGAGGCCCACCCCCGTGCAGCTCACGCGCTTCGCCACCGTCCGCTGGTTCCAGTAGGTCATCATGATGAAGGTCAGGTGGGCTCGTCGGCCCGTGTGGCACCCTTCCGAGCAATCGATGTGCCAATCACCTCGGAATTCGGCCGCTTTTCAGCCCCGGGACGGGCCTGCGCCAACCCCTCGTAGCTCCCTGAGAATCCGGCCGTGAGCGGCGGGCGCCCGTCCGTTCTCTCGCTCCCGCGGGCTCGCGCCCTTCTCCACCGTGACGGGACCGCGACATCCGTGTCAGGCCGGCACGGGCGAACGACTATTTTCGTGCGGCGGCTTATAGCACGTGCGACCTGAGGCGAACGCGTGATCCCTCTGAAAGACGACACCCCCCTCGAGCGCACACCCGTCGTCACCTTCGCCTTCATCGCCCTCAACGTCGTCGCGTTCCTCTGGCAGATCGACGTGCTGGCGCTGCCGGCGATCGCCGCGTCCGGCGGCGACGTCGTCACCTTCATGAGCAACCGGCTCAACGAGACGGCGCTCCGGGGCGGCGCGATCCCCTACGAGATCCTCACCCTCACCGATCCGTGGCCGCGCGCGTACGTGCCCATCCCGCTCACGATCTTCACGAGCATGTTCCTGCACGGCGGCCTCGTGCACCTCGGGTCGAACATGCTGTTCCTCTGGATCTTCGGGAACAACGTCGAGGACGCGCTCGGGCGCGGCCGGTTCGTCTTCTTCTACCTCGCCTCCGGGGTCGCGGCGGCGCTCGCACAGACGGTCGCGTCCGCGGCGAGCGGCGACGTCTACGTCCCGATGGTCGGCGCGAGCGGCGCGATCGCGGGCGTGCTCGCCGCGTACATGACGCTCTTCCCGCGCGCGCGGGTGCTCTCCGCGATCATCATCTTCATCTTCATCCGCCTCGTCGCGGTCCCGGCGTCCTTCTTCATCGGGCTCTGGTTCGTGCTGCAGATCCTGTCCGTGCTCTTCGGCGGATCGCCCGGCGTGGCGGTGATCGCGCACGTGTTCGGGTTCGTGGCGGGGTGGCTGCTCGTGCGCGTCATGGGCAGGAGATCGACCTGGCGCGCGCGGCGGGTCTCGTGGTGACCTGGCGGGGCGAGACGAAGCGTGTGGCCTCGACTGCGACGCCTTGGTAATGGCGGGGTCGGGGTCGGGGTCGAGGTTGGGGTCGGGGTCGGTGGCCCTGAGGTCGCCCCGCGCGAGGTCACCGTGGCGCGCCGCCTGGGCGGGACCTCACGTCCTCGGCGGGCCACGATGGACGGGGACAAGGTACGGGGACCGGTGCCGTCCGCCAGAACCCGCCGGCAACGCGGGGCTGCGGGCGGAGGTCGCGCATGGGCGAGGTCGCCTTGGCCAACCGCGTTGCATTGCGGTCCGTGGGTCGGGGCGGTACCTACCGCGTCCAGTGGCCCGCCTGCGGGCGCGAGGTCCCGCCACGTAGGGCGGCGCGCTGCGGGCGGGGTGAGTGGAAGGGCTCGGCCTTCGTCGCCGCTGTCATCGTCGCGTCGGACCGATCGCCCTTCGACAGGCTCAGGGCGAGCGGACGACATCTGCCGCTCGTGGTGAGCCTGTGTACGAACCGGGAGCATGGGTAACAAACTAGACCGGGAGCATGGGTGACAGTCGCCTAGGGCATCGGAGGGTTCGATGCCCTGGATGGAGACGCACCCAGTGTTACAACGGCACGAGTTCATCGCGGCGTTGCTTCGCGGCGAAGAGTCGATGGCGGAGCTCTGCAACCGGTTCGGAATCAGCCGAAAGACCGGCTACAAGTGGAAGGAGCGGTTCGAGGCTCTCGGACCTGGAGGGCTCGACGACCAGCCTCGCATCGCCAGGACGTTCCCGCATCGGACCGCCGCGAGCATCGAGCGCCAGCTCGTCGCGCTCAAGCGGAAGCATCCGAGTTGGGGTCCGAAGAAGCTCGTCGTGCTGCTGCGATCGCGATGCCCGGAGCTGGCGTTGCCGGCGGCGAGCACCGCTGGCGACATCCTTAAACGCCACGGCCTCGTCGAGGCGAGGCGCACGCCAGCGCGACGCAACCGAATTTGGAGATCACCTCCGCTGCGTCCGGTGACCGCTCCGAACGACACGTGGAGCATCGATTTCAAGGGGCACTTCCGGCTGAGCAACGGCGGCCCGTACTGCTATCCCCTGACGGTGCAGGACAACTTCAGCCGTTACCTGCTGCGCTGCGTCGCGCTTCGCGGCATAGAGACGACGCCCGTCGAAACTGTGCTCGATGCTGCCTTCCGCGAATTCGGTCTGCCTGCAGCGATCCGGAGCGACAACGGGACGCCCTTCGCGGCGAACCGCGGCTGCCTCGGGCTGAGCGCGCTTTCGCTGTGGTGGCTCAAGCTCGGCATCCGTCCCGAACGCATCGAGCGCGGACGTCCCCAGCAGAACGGGCGGCTGGAGCGCATGCACCGCACGCTGAAGGCCGAGACGACGTGTCCTCCGACGCGCTCGTTCTCGCTCAGCAGGCGGCGTTCGACGCGTTCCGGCGGGAATTCAACGAACAACGACCGCACGAGGCCCTCGGGCAGCAGCCTCCAGCCGAGGTCTACGCTCGATCGCCCCGCGCGATGCCGACGAAGCTCCCTGCGCTCGAGTACCCCTCGACCCACGAAGTTCGCCGGGTCGCGTGGGCAGGCTACTTTTCGTACGCGGGGCAGCGCTATTTCTTGAGTGACGTCCTGGCGCTGGAGAACATCGGGTTCACGACTCTCGATGACCGGACCCGGGAACTCTGGATCGGTCCCTTGGCCGTGGGCTACATCGATCTCGAGAAGAGGCGCTTCACGCCTTACCAAGGGAGGCAACGGCAGTTGGAGGCCGCAGTTACGGCAGCATGAAGTGTTACCCATGCTCCCGGTCTGAACTGTCACCCATGCGCCCGGCCGCTCATTGTCGAACCACGAGCGGGATCGGGGGTCGGGGTCGGAGCTCAGACGGAGCTCAGATGAGGCTGCCCTGCTTGCCCAGCGGCTTCTCCCGGCCGAGGTGCGCGTAAGCGGGCGGGAGCGCCACGCGGCCGCGCGGCGTGCGCGCCAGGAACCCCTCGCGCACGAGGAACGGCTCGTAGACGTCCTCGAGCGTGTCGCGCTCCTCGCCCACCGCGGCGGCGACGGCGTCGATCCCGACCGGACCTCCGCCGAACGTGTCGAGGATCACCGTGAGGATCCGGCGATCCATCGCGTCGAGCCCGCGCGCGTCCACCTCGAGGCGCGCGAGCGTGGTGTCGACGATCTCCCGCGTGAGGCGGCCGTCCCCCTCGACCTCCGCGAAGTCGCGAGCGCGCTGGAGGAGCCGGATGGCGATGCGGGGCGTGCCGCGGGCGCGCCGCGCGAGCTCCTCGGCGCCGGCGGGCTCCACCGGGAGCGCGAGCTTCCGCGCCGCGCGCACCGCGATCTCGCGGAGCTCGGGGGGCTCGTAGTAGCCGAGCCGCTCCTGGATCGGGAAGCGATCGCGGAGCGGGCTCGCGAGGAGCCCGGTGCGCGTGGTCGCGCCGACGAGGGTGAAGCGCTCGAGCTTCATCTCCATCGTCTGCGCGCCGAGCCCTGCCCCGAGGACCACGTCGAAGCGGAAGTCCTCCATCGCCGGGTAGAGCGCCTCCTCCACCGCCGGCGAGAGCCGGTGGATCTCGTCGATGAAGAGGATGTCGCGCGGCGCGAGCGCGGTGAGGAGCCCGGCGAGGTCGCCCTTCTTCACGAGCGCCGGTCCGCTCGTCACGTGGAGCGCGACGCCCAGCTCGCGGGCGAGGATGTGCGCGAGCGAGGTCTTGCCGAGGCCGGGCGGGCCGGAGAGGAGGACGTGATCGAGCGCCTCGCCACGCGCCTTCGCGGCCTTCGCGTACACGCGGAAGTTCTCGACGAGCTTCTCCTGCCCGACGTACTCCTCGAACGTGGCCGGCCGGAGCGACTGCTCGAGCCGCTCCTCGCCATCGGTCGCTCGGGGCGACACCTCGCGTGCGGGTATGCCGGTCATCGATCGGCGGAGGCTAGCACGGCCCGCCGACAGCCGGCGCCCGCCCCGTCAGCGCCGCGGCGCGTAGGCCTGGCCGGGCGTCGCGCCCAGGGCGAGGACCCTCGCGCCCTCTGGGCCGGGCACGATCTTGCGCTTCGCCTGCGGGCCGACGCGCACGAGCGTGCCGGGTGCGAGCGGCCACTCCGCGCCGTCAGCGTGCAGGGTCGCCGTGCCGGAGAGGAGCACGTAGACCTCCTCCTGACCGTCCTTCACGTGGTCGTGCTCCGGGTACGCCGTGCAGCCGGGATCGAGGTCGATGACGTTCATGCCCCACGCGCTGATCCCGAGCGCCCTCGCCGCGGGGCGGAAGCGGATCCCGGGGATCGCGCGCGGTCCCCCATAGGCCTCGATCTCGTCGATGCGCTCCAGCGTCACGTTCGCCATCGGCTCGCCTCCACGCGGCCGCCGAGGCGGCGCGGCATCGGGCGCACGGGAACGTGCGCCGTCTGGGATCGTATAGCGCCCGGGATCGACGGTCGCGGCGCTCGCGCGGGTCAGCCGCGCAGCCGCTTCAGCGCCTCGCGGAGGAGCTCGTCGAGCTTCTTCCCCTCCGCCTCGTCGCGCAGCGCGTCGGCGGCGGCGTCGGCCTGGGGCGGCTTGTAGCCGAGGTTCACGAGGGCCTGGCGGAGCTGCTCGAGGACGCCCGCGCCGGGCTTCGCCCGCCCCGGCCCGGCGGCGCGCGCGAGGAGGGCGAGCTTCTCCTTCAGCTCCACGACGAGCCGCTCCGCCGTCTTCTTCCCGACGCCTGGCACCTTCGTGAGACGCGCGACGTCGCCGCCCGCGACCGCCTGGGCGAGCTCGCGCGCGTCGATGCCGGAGAGGATGTTCTGCGCCGCGCGGGGGCCGACGCCCTTCACGTCGATGAGCGCGCGGAACACCGCCTCCTCGTCCTCGGTCGCGAACCCGTACAGCTCGATCGCGTCCTGGCGCACGTTCGTGAACGTGCGCAGCGCGGCGTCGCCGCCCTGCGGCGGCAGGCTCGCGAGCGAGACGGCGGAGAGGTGGACGAGGTAGCCGACGCCGCCGACGTCGAGCACGACGTGGTCCGCGCCCTTCTCGGCGACCTTGCCGGCGAGCCGCGCGATCACGCGAGCCCCCGGTGATCGCGGCGCGAGGGCCGCAGGCGCGCGGCGGCGCGCGCGGCGCGTTCGCGCGCCGGGGCCGGCGCGACGGCGTCCTTGCGCGCGCGGCCGGCGGC
>NZ_JALCYY010000070.1 GCF_022690685.1 Anaeromyxobacter terrae
CTCGCCCGCGCGCAGCGTCACGAGCCCGCGCCGGTCGAGCGCGAGCGGCAGGGTGGCTCCCGGCTCCAGCCGGGCGAGCTCGGCGAGGGTCACCTCCACCCGGGCGAGCTCGATCTCGAGCACCACCGGGAGCTGCGCCATCCGTTGCGTCATGTCGATCTCCTCCACGTGAAAGGTCCCGTCCTCGAGATGTCCGGCGAGCCGCGCGCCCCCCGGGAGCACCAGCGCGCGCGGCTCGGCCGTGGCGTCGAGCACTACGACGTCGCCCCTCGCGAGCGCGTCGAGCTCCTCCGGCGCGAGCGCCGCCGCCCCGCCGCGCAGCGAGGCGACCACCCGGAGCCCCGCGGCGGAGCCGTCCCAGTCCGGCGCGCCGCCCAGCGCGCGGACCGCGGACGGAGGCAGGAGGAGCCGCGCGCGCCCGGAGACGCCACTCGCGGTGATGGTGAGCTCGATGGCGAGCGCCGCAGCGGGCTCCGGCGCGGCACGGCAGAGGCGTGGCGCCAGCGCCTCCTCGACCGCGGCGACCTCACAGGCGCCGTCGAGCGCCGAGAGCGCGAAGAGCTCCAGCGCCGCGGCCTCCACCCCCGTGAGCGTGGTCGCGCCGAACGTCTCGCCCGTGCCGCCCGCGAGGCGGTCGACGAGCGCGACGACGAGGCCGGGCTCGACCTCGAGCGCGCCCGCCCCGGGAAGCGCGGGAAGATCGAGACCGAGGCGCGCGACGCCGGCGCGCGGGCGCGCGCGCGCCGGGACCGCTCGCGCCTCGACCGCGACCGCGCCGCCGAGGAGCGACCCCAGCGACCGCGCCGCCGCCGAGGCGACCTCCGCGCCGAGGGCGCGTGCCGCAAAGGTCAGCTCGGCGTGGCCGCGGGAGACGGACGGGAGCTCGAACGGAAAGGACATGGACCGCGGACGGTCCACGGCCCATGCCAGCGCGAGCCGGTTCGGAATCACTGCGGTTTTTCCCCGCCGCCCGGATCCGGCGGGCCGCGGCCCGAACGGGCCGGCCGGATCGCGGCCGCAGGGTCAGGGGCCGAGCCGTTCCCGGCAGATCCGCGACAGCGCCGGGGCGACCGCCGGGGCGGGCAGGCCGCGGCGTACGGCGCGCAAGATCTCGGCGATGCGCGGGCGCTCCGACGGATTGGGGGGCACCGGGGCGCCCCGGTACGCTGCCGCGAGCGCGGCAGCGAGCGCAGCGAGCCGCTCGGCCCGCGAGCCCGGCGCGAGCCGCTCGGCGTGGGCGCGCACCTCGCGGATGTCCGCGGAGCCCAGCCGCGCGAGCAGGGCCGGGGCGCGCTCCGGCGCGAAGGCGGCCGCGAGCGAGGCGAGGAGACGGTCCGAAGGGTTCACCGGGCACCTCCGCCCCGGAGCCGCCCCGCTGCGGAGATGCCGGCGAGCGCGGCGCCGCCGAGCCCGGCCAGCGCTGCGAGCGCGAGGAGCAGCCGTGAGCGACGCGCCGGAGGGGGAGCAGGAGGAGGGGCCTCCGCGCCGGGCGCGATCACCACCGAGACGGCCGACGGCTCGAGCCCGTCGGCCGCGCCCGCGACGAGCGCGCGGATCCCGGGCTCGAGCGCCCGCACCGCGGCACAGGAGGCGGGGCGGCACTTGACCAGGACCGCCCCGCGCGGCGGAGGGCGCTCGCCCGGGCGGAGGGGATCGGGCTGCGGCAGGCCGAGGTGGACCCGCGCCTCGACGACGCCGTCGATGCTCTCCACGCTGCGCGAGAGCTCGCCCGAGAGCGCGTGCAGATACAGCGCGTGCTCCTCCGTCGGCGTCGGCACCATCGAGCCCTTGCCGAAGACCTCGCCGAACCCCGCCGCCCGCGGCCTCGGGAGCTGCCGCTCGGCGAGGATCCGGTGGGCGCGCGCCGCGTCGCGCCCGGTCACCGAGACGATCCACCGACCGTCCGAGCCTTCCTCGCGGGCCTTGGTCGCGGCGAGGCCGCCCTCGTCCAGCGCGACGAGGATCTCGTTCGCCTGCGCCTCGTCGAGGCCGTGCAGGAGCTCCTCGTCCCCGCAGCCGGCGAGCAGCGTGGCGAGGGCGAGGAGCGTGAGCGCACGTCGCATGAGGAATCTCCTTCAGACCTGGGTGTTGAGCGCCTGCTTCACGGACTGGGCGCCCTGCTCCACGAGCTTCGAGGCGAGATCGACGGTCTGGACGACGCGGTACGCCTCGGCCTGGAGGCCGAGGAGCTCCTGGGCGCTGAACGTCCTGCCCTGGCGCGCCGCGGCGAGCACGCCCTCCAGACGCCGCTGCGCGCGCTCGACCCCCTGGAGCGCGGCGAGCGCCGGGCTCGGACGGGGGGGCGGGGCGCTCGCCACGGGCGCGGGCGTTCGCGCCTGGAGCAGCGCGGAGAAGCTAGGCTTGTCGGGCGAGACCGGGGCGGCGGGACGGGCCGCACCGGCCGCGCCGACGGGCGCGAGGGGCATGGCGGCCTCAGTGGATGTTGTTGATGGCCGACTTCGCGCTGTCGTGCTTCACCTTCATGACGTTCGAGAGCGCGGCGAACTCGCGGCTCTCGCGCTGCATGCTCTCCTGCAGCTGCAGGTACTGGAGGTTGAAGCTCTGGGACTGCTGCTGCAGCGCGCGCGTCGCCGCGACGATGTCGCCCTCGCCGACGGCGGTCTCCGCGGAGCGCGTCCCGCCGGCGACGCCGCCGCTCGCGAGCGTGCCGGCCGCGAGCGTGCCGGCCGCGGAGCGCAGGGCCCCGGAGACGACGGTGCCTCCGGGCACGAACGGCGCGGCGAGCTCGACCGACGCGGCGACGCCGCGGGCCGCGCTCGCCGCGGCGGTGCGGAGCGCCGAGCCGAAGCGGCCAGGCTCGGTCTTGCGCTCGGTGGTGGTCGCGAGGTGGATGGACGGGATCGGCTTCATGGTGTGGCCTCCTGGCAGGGCGGTGAGCAACCGGCATGCCGCTCCGCATCTCCAGCGGGTGCTGGCCGCGCGGCGCTCGCCGCGGGACGGAGGACGGCCGCTCGCGGCCGGCGCACGGACGCCGCCGTGGTAACGTCGCCGCGTGTCGCGTGAGTACCTTCGCCGGTTCAGCGATCAGATCGTCCACGCCCAGCGCCCGATCCGCGTCCTCCGCGCCATCAACTGGGGGGCGCACGTGCACGAGCGGTTCTTCCGGCACGGCGCGAAGGAGCTGCCGCGCCCGGAGTACCCCGCGCTCGGGTTCGTCCCGGCGGACAAGGTGAAGGAGCTCCGCGCCATCCGGAGGCAGATCCGCGGGAAGAACCCGGTCGAGGAGCTCCTGCGGAAGAAGTGCGACGAGTTCGTCGCCGTGGCGCAGATGCTGGCGGCGCGCGGGACGAGGCGCTTCTACGAGATCTCGCGGCGCGTCTACGGCGACCCGCGCGATCGCTTCCCCGACCACAACGTCGACAACCTGGCCATCGCGCGCATGTGGGCGTCGCGGCCGCGGGCGCGCGACGAGGAGCAGGTCTATTCGGCCGAGGAGGCGGCGCAGCGCATCGTCGAGCTCTGCAGCCCGCTCCTCGGGGGCAACGTGACCGCGGTCGTCACGTCCCGGCTCACCGCGAACGCGGCGGCGGGCGCGACGCGGATCACCCTCAGGACCGGCGCCCGGTTCTCGGAGCGGCAGGTGCACGCGCTCGCCCATCACGAGGGGCTGTGGCACGTCCTCACCTCGCTGAACGGCTTCCGTCAGCCGGTGCTCACCGTGCTCGGGGTGGGGCTCCCCCGGTTCACGGAGTCGCAGGAGGGCGGCGGCATCGTCGCGGAGTTCCTCACCGGGTACATCACGGACGAGCGCTACATCGAGCTCGGCGAGCGGACGATCGCGATCGACATGGCCGCGCGGGGGGCTGACTTCCTCGAGGTGTACCGCTACCTCCTCGCGCGCTTCCCCCCGGAGAAGGCGGCGCTCATGAGCGAGCGCGTGTTCCGCGGCGGGCTCCTCGAGGGCGGCGCGCCGTTCACGAAGGACGCGGCCTATCAGCGCGGCTACTGCCGGACCTTCAACTTCCTCCGCGCGGCGCTCGAGCAGCGCGACGTGGAGCTCGTGCGCGCGTTCCTCGCGGGGAAGATGAGCGTCGACGACGCCGAGCTGGTGCGGGATCTCGTCGAGGAGGGGCTGTGCGTGGGGCCGGTCTTCCTGCCGGAGTGGTTCATCGACATCGATCGGCTGAACGCGCTCGCGACCCACAGCGTCACCATGAACCGGTTCAGCCTCCCGAGCGTCTCGCGCTACTACGCGGCGCGGCGGAAGGAGGGCCGGCCGGTCGCGGAGCTCCCTCCATCGCTCCGGGAAGACAGCGAGGAGCGCGCGCGGCCGGTGGGGACGGACGAGGGGGACCAGGGGGAGTAGCGGCGCGCGAGGCCGGCGCGTAGATCGCTCGGATGTCGCGCGCCGCCGCCGTTCCCGGTCCGCGGACGTTCTCGCCCGGCGGCAGCTACCGCCCGTTCGCGCGCGATCCGCTCGGCTTCCTCACCGGGCTCCGCCGCACGTATGGGACGGTGGCGCGGTTCCGGGTGGGGCCGCGGCGGGTGTACCTGCTCTCCGATCCCGAGCTGGTGCGCGAGGTGCTCGTGGTCCACGCCGCGCGCGTCCGGAAGGATCGCGGGCTCGAGGCGGCGCGCACGGTGCTCGGGGACGGGCTCCTCACCTCCTCGGGCGAGACGTGGCGGCGCCACCGACGGCTGGTCCAGCCCGCCTTCCATCCGGACCGGATCGCGGCGTACGCGCCGGTGATGGCCGCCCGTGCGGCCGCGCGCGTGGAGCGCTGGCGCGACGGACAGCGCCTCGACGCCGCGGCCGAGATGGCGGCCCTCGCGCTCGAGATCGTCGCGGCGGCGCTGTTCGGCGCGGAGGTCGGACGCGAGGTCGACCGGATCGCGGCCACCGTCGGCGAGGCGGTCGACGCGTTCCGGATCTCGCGCATCCCGCTCGCGCCGCTCCTGGATCGGCTGCCGGTCGCGTCGACGCGACGGGTGCGGCGGGCGCGCGAGGCGCTCGACCGGACCGTGCTCGGCTTCGTCGCGGCGCGGCGGGCACGCCCGGGCGACGATCTCGTCTCCGCGCTCATCGGCGCCCGGGACGCGGAGGGCGGCCTCGGGCTCACCGACCGCGAGGTGCGGGACGAGGCGATGACGCTCTTCCTCGCCGGGCACGAGACCACCGCGAACGCGCTCGCCTGGACGATCGACCTCGTCGGCCGCCACCCCGAGGTCGAGGCGCGGCTCCGGGACGAGGTCGCCCGCGCCACGCGAGGGCGGCCACCGTCCGCGAAGGACGTGCCGTGCCTCGAGTACGTCCGCCGGGTCCTGACGGAGGCCATGCGGCTCTATCCGCCGGCATGGACGGTCGCGCGTCGGGCCGTGGAGGATCTCGAGCTGCCGGGAGTCACGATCCGGCGCGGCGAGACCGCGGTGATGAGCCAGTGGGTGATCCATCGCGACCCCGTCCTGTACCCCGAGCCCGAGCGGTTCGATCCGGATCGCTGGCTGCCGGAGCGGCACGCCCGGCTGCCGCGGCTCGCCTACTTCCCGTTCGGCGCGGGCCCGCGCATCTGCGTGGGCGAGGGCTTCGCCTGGACCGAGGCGGTGCTCGCGCTCGCGGCAATCGTTCGGCGCGTCCGGCTGGTCCCGCTGTCGCCCACGCCCCCGGTCCCAGTGCCCCGCATCACGCTCCGGCCTGGCGGCGGGGTGCCGGTGCGGGTCGAGGTGGCCCCGGTGCGTTTCGACGCAGGGTGACTGTCCGCTGGACGTGCGGCAGTGCTCTGCTACGCTGCGCGTGAAAGGATCTCCTCATGCGCCGACTCGCCGCCGCCCTGTTCCTGGCCGCTCTGCTCACACCCGCCCTCTCCCTCGCCGAGGGTGCTGCGCCGGCGGAGTGGTCGCTCGGCGGCGGTCTCAGCTGGACGCTCGTCGGCGACCCGATCTCGGCGATCCTCCTTCCCTCGGGCGCGTACGTGACGTCGATCGACGCCTCGATCCCGAGCGTCAACGCCTCCATCGAGCGGCGCGCCGGCGAGCGCACCTGGGTCGTCTTCGGCCTCGCGGGGGGCGCGGACCGGCGTGAGATGGATCCGGCGCCGTCCGGCGCGATCAACTATTCGCCCACGGAGCAGACCGTGACGGGCGCGTTCGCCTCGGTCGGCGTGCGCCGCGTCCTGACCCCCCGCGATGCGCCCGTCGACTTCTCGATCGTCGGGGCGCTCGAGGGCGGGTTCGTGCGCGCGAGCGAGACGACGCCCGCGCAGGTCGGGGGCGAGATCGATGCGACCTACCGGTCCCGGCTCGTCGGCGTCAGCGGCGGGATCGCGCTGGACCGCACCCTCACCGGCTCGCTGTCGCTCCGCATCGCGACGCCCCTCGTCACCGCCTCCTACGCGAGCGTGAGCAGCACCGCGACCGGCCAGGCGGACCGCGACGGGAGCGCGCTGCGCGCCCATGTCGTCCTCGCGCCGCGGCTCGAGCTCCGGATCGCGTTCTAGCGAGCGCGGCGCGGGGCGCGCGCCGGGCGGTGTTCCCGCTCAGCCCACGGTCGCGCCGAAGAGCCGCCCCACCGCGTAGGTCACGCTCGCGGCGACCGCGGCGAGGCCGACCATGCGCGCGGCGGAGCGGACGACGCTCGTGCCGGACAGGAACCCGAGCAGCCCGCCCACGGTGGCGAGGAGCGCGCCCGCGAGCGCGGAGGCGATCGCGACGGCGGGCGTGCCGGTGGTGAAGAGGAAGGGCAGAATCGGGACGAGCGCGCCCACCGAGAACAGGACGAACGACGCGACGGCGGCGTGGATGGGAGAGCCGAGGTCCTCGGGGTCGAGCCCGAGCTCCTCGCGGACGAGGGTGTCGGCGGCGCTGTCCGGGTTCTTGAGGATCTCGGCGGCGGTGCGGCTCGCCTGCTCGGTGGAGAGCCCCTTCTGCTTGAAAATGAGGGTGAGCTCCGCGGCCTCCTCCTCCGGCGCCTCGGCGATCTCGCGCTTCTCCAGCTCCACCTGGCGGATGAGGAGATCGCGCTGGCTCGCGACGGAGGTGAACTCGCCGGCCGCCATCGAGAAGGCCCCGGCGAGGAGCCCGGCGAACCCGGTGACCACGACCGTCCCGGGTGCGACGCCCGCGCCGGCCACGCCCAGGATGAGCGAGAGGTTCGAGACGAGCCCGTCGTTCATGCCGAACACGGCGGCGCGGAGCGAGCCCGAGCTGCGGCCGGCCCGGTGCCAGCGCTCGCGCGCCGCGATGATCTCCCGCGCGTCGGTGGGCGCGCCCTCGCTCATGCCCACGAGCGCCTTGCGGTGCGCGCGCTCCTCCTCGGCGATGGCGCTCGCCTCTCCGCCCTGGCGATCGTACTTGTCCGCGTCGCCCGCCTCCGTCTCGAGGACCATCGGCACGACCGCCGCGGAGCCGAGGCGCCGCGCGAGCCAGACGAGCGCGCGGACGCGGGAGCTCGGCCGGTCGGGCGGGACGGCGACCCCCTCGCGCTCGAGCTTCTTCAGCCAGAGCTCGGCGTGCCGCCGCTCGGCGTGCGCGAGCTCGCGGAAGCTCTGGGCGCGTGCGGGATCCTTCTCGTGGCGCGCGAGCCCCTCGTACAGGGCGGCGCCGTCGCGCTCGTCGAGCAGGTTCTGGAGCCACAGATCGGTGCGCGGGGCCGTCATGGGGCCGGAATGTAGCAGGGCCGGGGTCCGCCCGGCCCGGAAGGCTCGCCACGGACGGGGCGGGTGGTCTATAGAAATGGGCCCCCGGAGAACTCCCCGTGCAGAAGCTCGATACCCGTGACCCGTCGTTCGCCGAAGCGTGGGCGCGCGTGTGCGCGCGCGGCTCGGACGAGGACGAGGCGCCCGTCCGCGAGGCGGCGCTGGCGATCGTGCAGGACGTCCGCGCCCGCGGCGATGCCGCGCTCCTCGAGTACACGCGGCGCTTCGACGGCTGGGAGCCGGGCGGGCCGGAGGGGCTCGTCCTCGGCAAGGACGCGTTCCGCGCGGCGTTCGAGGGGCTGCCGGCGGAGGGGAGGCGGGCGCTGAAGCTCGCCGCGGGCCGGATCGCCGACTTCCACCGGCGCGAGCGCGACGCCGAGGTGCCGGCGCGCCGCGACGCGACCGGCGCGACGCTCGCGCAGGTCGTGCGGCCGCTCGCGCGCGCCGGGCTGTACGTTCCGGGCGGCACGGCGCGCTATCCGTCCTCGGTGCTCATGACGGCCATCCCGGCCAGGGTGGCGGGAGTCGCCGACATCTACGTCTGCTCGCCCGGCGTGAAGGGCACCGGGGAGATGGACGCCTGGACGCTCGCCGCCTGCCACGTGGCCGGCGTATCGCGCCTCTACCGCGTCGGCGGAGCGCAGGCGGTCGCCGCGATGGCGTACGGGACGGCCTCGATGCCGGCGGTGGACAAGATCTGCGGGCCGGGCAACGCCTACGTGGCCGCGGCGAAGCGGCTCGTGTTCGGCCAGGTCGACATCGACATGATCGCCGGGCCGAGCGAGATCCTGGTCCTCGCCGACGCGGCAGCCGACCCCGCCGAGGTGGCGAGCGATCTCATCGCCCAGGCCGAGCATGACGCGCGGGCGGTGTCGGTGCTCGTCACCCCCTCCAGCCGGCTCGCCGAGGCGACGCTCGCGGAGGTCACGCGGCAGCTCGCGGACCTGCCCCGTCGCGACATCGCGCGGCGATCGCTCGACGACCGCGGCGCCGCGGTGGTGACGAAGGATCTCGCCGAGGCGGTGCGGCTCGCCGACGCGTTCGCGCCCGAGCACCTCGCCCTGCACGCCCGGAACGCCCGGGCGCTCGTCCCGAAGCTCTCGCGCGCGGGGGCGGTGTTCGTCGGGACGAGCACGCCCGAGGCGGTGGGCGACTACCTCGCCGGCCCGAGCCACGTGCTCCCCACCGCGGGGACCGCCCGGTTCGCCTCGCCGCTCTCGGTCGCCACGTTCCGCCGGCGGATGAGCGTCCTCGAGCTCTCGCCGCGCGCGCTCGCGGAGGTCGCGCCCGCGGTGGAGGTGCTCGCGAAGGCGGAGGGACTCGAGGGCCACTGGCGCGCGGTGGCGGTCCGGGTCGGGAAGAAGGCCGCGCCGGCGGCGCGCGGGACGAGCGCGCGGCGGGCTCCGAAGGGGTCCGCAGGCGGCACGAAGCGGGGTTCCCGCGCGGCGGCGGGGAGGAGGACGCGGTGAAGCGCTCGGGGGCACGGAGCGGCGCGGCGAGCGCGCGGCGCGGCCAGGTGGCGCGCAAGACGAAGGAGACGGACGTCGCGGTCGAGCTCGCGCTCGCGCCGGGCGAGTCGAGCATCGCGACCGGGCTCCCGTTCTTCGATCACATGCTCGATCAGATCGGGCGCCACGGCGGGATGACGCTCGCCGTCCGCGCGAAGGGCGACCTCCAGGTCGACGCGCACCACACCGTCGAGGACGTCGGCATCGGGCTCGGCGAGGCGCTGCGGCAGGCGACCGCCGACAAGGCGGGCCTCGCCCGCTACGGCCACGCGGTCGTGCCGCTCGACGAGGCGCTCGTCGAGGTGGTGGTGGATCTCTCCGGCCGGCCGCACCTCACCTTCAACGCGAAGCTCCCCTCCGGGAAGAAGTTCATCGGCGCCTACGACGTCGACCTCACGCAGGACTTCCTCCAGGCGCTCGTGAACCACGCGCGCATCTGCCTGCACGTGAACGTGCGCTACGGGCGGAACCTGCACCACGTGGTCGAGGCGATCTTCAAGGCGACCGCGCGCGCGCTCCGGGCGGCGACGGCGCGCGAGGGCACGGCACTTCCGTCCACTAAGGGGGTCCTGTGAGCCGGCGAGCGCAGGGGCAGCCGGATAAGGCTGCCCCGGAGCGAGCAGGGGGTCCGGGGGAGCGCAGGCTCCCCCCGCGTCAGCACGGGGGAGCCGAGCACTCCCTCGGTACGGAGGACCTCCTGTGAGCCGGGCCGGGACCATCGCCCTCGTCGACTACGGCGCGGGGAACCTGCGCTCGGTGGAGAACGCGCTGCGCGAGGTGGGCGCGCGGGTAGTGGTCACGCGCGATCCGGACGCGGTGCGCCGCGCGGATCGGGTCGTCGTGCCGGGGCAGGGCTCCATGCCGGAGTGCGCCGAGGCGATGCAGCGGAGCGGCGTCGCCGACGCGCTCCGCGAGGCGATCGCGCGGGGCGCGCCGGTGCTCGGGATCTGCGTGGGCCTGCAGCTCCTGTTCGAGGAGGGCGAGGAGGCGGGCGGGGCGAAGGGGCTCGGCATCCTCCCGGGCCGCATCCGGCGCCTCCCCGAGGGCGTGAAGCTCCCGCACATCGGCTGGTCGCCGGTGCGGCTCGTCGGCGCGCGCCCGGCGATCTTCGCGCCCATGGACGGCGCCTACGTCTACTTCGCCCACTCCTACGCCGCGCCGGCCGACGCGCCGGGCGTCGCGCTCGTCGCGACGCACGGCACGACCTACTGCGCCGCGCTCGCCCGCGAGAACCTCCTCGCCGTGCAGTTCCACCCCGAGAAGAGCCAGAAGGTCGGGCTCGCGTTCCTCGAGCGCTTCGTCTCGATCTAGGAGCCCACGATGCTCGTCATCCCCGCGATCGACCTCATGGGCGGCGAGGCCGTCCGGCTCGAGAAGGGTGACTTCGCGACCAAGACGGTCTACGCGCGCCACCCCGCCGAGAAGGCGGCGGAGTTCGCGGCCGCCGGGGCGGCGCTCCTCCACGTCGTGGACCTCGACGGCGCGAAGGCCGGCTGGCCGGTGAACCTCGACGCCGTGCGCGCGATCTGCGAGGTGCCGGGGCTCGAGGTGGAGCTCGGCGGCGGCCTCCGGTCGCTGCCCGACATCGAGAAGGTGCTCGCGCTCGGGGTCCGCTACGTGGTGCTCGGCACCGCGGCGGTCGAGCGGCTCGGGCTCGTCGAGCAGGCCTGCCAGCGGTTCCCGGGGCAGGTGCGCACCGGCATCGACGCCCGGAACGGCGAGGTGAAGATCGCCGGGTGGCTGGAGGGGACGGGGCTCTCGGCGGTGGACGTCGCGCGCCGGGTGAAGGCGGCGGGGGTCGGCCTCGTCGAGTACACCGACGTCGCGCGGGACGGCATGTTCACGGGCGTCGACGCGGCCGGGGCCGCGCGCATCCAGGCGGAGGCGGGGATCCCGGTGGTCGCCTCGGGCGGCGTCGCGAGCCTCACGGACGTCGAGGCGTGCCGCGCGGCCGGGCTCGCGGGCGTCATCGTCGGCAAGGCGCTCTACGAGCGCCGCATCGATCTCGCGGCGGCGATCGCCGCCGCGGTCGCCTAGGATCCAGCCATGCCCGCGAAGCGCATCATCCCCTGCCTCGACGTGAAGGGCGGCCGCGTCGTGAAGGGGATCAAGTTCGAGAACCTCCGCGACGCCGGCGATCCGGTCGAGGCGGCGCAGCGCTACGACGCGCAGGGCGCCGACGAGGTCACCTACCTCGACATCGCCGCCACCCAGGAGAACCGCGGGACGCTGCTCGACCTCGTCACCCGCACCGCCGCGCGCGTGTTCGCGCCCCTCACGGTCGGCGGCGGCGTGCGGAGCGAGGAGGAGTTCGTCGCCCTGCTCCATGCCGGGGCGGACAAGGTGTCGGTCAACTCGGCGGCGGTGAAGGACCCGTCGCTCGTCGACCGGCTGTCGCGAATCGCGGGCGCGCAGGCGCTCGTCGTGGCCATCGACGTGAAGCGCCGGCCCCACACCTCGCCGCAGGAGTGGGAGGTCTACGTCGCGGGCGGGACGCGGCCGACCGGCCTCGAGGGCGTCGCCTGGGCGCGCGAGGTCGCGCGGCGCGGCGCGGGAGAGCTGCTCCTCACGAGCATGGACCGGGACGGGACGCGGGCGGGCTACGACCTCGAGCTCCTCGAGCGCGTGTGCGAGGCGGTGACCATCCCGGTGATCGCCTCGGGCGGCGTCGGTACGCTCGAGCACCTCGCCGAGGGGCTCAGGATCGCGGACGCCGCGCTCGCCGCGTCCATCTTCCACGACGGGCAGCACACCGTGCAGGAAGCCAAGGCGTACCTGCGCGAGCGCGGTATCGAGGTGCGGCCGTGACGCGGCCCCTGAGCCCGCGCCGCGCCGGCGCCGCGTCGGCGGCCGACCCGGCCGCGCTCGAGGCGCTCCTCGGGCGGGTGAAGTTCGACGATCGCGGGCTCGTGCCGGTGGTCGCTCAGGAGGAGGACGGGACGGTCCTCATGGTCGCCTGGGCGAACCGGGAGGCGCTGCTCGCAACCGTTCGCACCGGGCGGGCGACATACTGGTCCCGGAGCCGGCAGTCCATCTGGGTGAAGGGCGATACCAGCGGCCACGTGCAGGAGGCGCGGGAGATGGCGCTCGACTGCGACGGGGATACGGTCCTGTACGTCGTCCGGCAGACCGGGCCGGCGTGCCACACCGGAGCTCGGAGCTGCTTCTCGGAGATACTGGAGATCCCATGGCAGACGAACGCTTCCTCGCCCAGCTCTGGGCGACCATCGAGTCGCGCAAGGCCGACCTCGGCGCGACCGAGAGCTACACCCGGCAGCTCCTCTCGAACCCGTCCCGCATCCGCCGGAAGATCATCGAGGAAGCGTACGAGGTGAACGAGGCTCACCAGGCGCTCGAGGCCGGGCGGGACACGAAGGACCACGTGGCCCACGAGGCGGCCGATCTGCTGTATCACCTGTACGTGCTCCTCTCCGCGGCGGACGTGACGCCCGCGGAGGTGTACGCGGTGCTCGAGCGGCGCCACGGCGGACCTCGCCGGCAGAAGAGCGGCGGGGGCGGAACCCCTTGACAGGGGTGAGGATTTCGTCTAATAGCCGCCCCTCAGCCGCACGGAGGGCCGGGCGTCCGAGGGTGCCCGGCTCGTTTTGCGTTTCGGCGGTAAACCCGAGATCGAAGTAACAGAGAGCGGAGACGAACTGGATGACCGGCGTGCGCGTCAAGGACGGCGAGTCCTTCGAGAATGCGATGAAGCGCTTCAAGAAGCAGTGCGAGAAGGCGGGGATCCTCTCGGAGATCCGCAAGCGCGAGCACTACGAGAAGCCGTCCGTGAAGCGCAAGAAGAAGGCCCTCGCCGCCAAGAAGCGCGCGATGAAGAAGATGCGTAAGGCCTTCTAGTCCCTCGGGAGGGGTCGATGGCGCTCAAGGAGACACTCGACGCGGACATGAAGGCCGCGATGCGGGAAAAGGACGCGCCGAAGCTCAGCGTGATCCGGATGCTGAAGAGCGCCATCAAGTACCGCGAGATCGAGGTGATGAAGCCGCTCGACGACGCGGGCGTGCTGGCCGTCATCGCCACGGAGATCAAGCGGCGCCGCGACTCGGTCGAGCAGTACCGGGCCGGGAACCGCGCGGACCTCGCGGACAAGGAGGAGGCGGAGATCCTCGTCCTCCAGGCCTACCTGCCCGCACAGCTCGGCGAGGACGAGCTGCGCGCGAAGGTGGACGCCGCGATCGCGAAGACTGGGGCGCAGGGCCCGAAGGACATGGGGGCGGTGATGAAGGCCCTCCTGCCCGAGGTGCAGGGCCGCGCGGAGGGCAAGGCGGTCAGCGACATGGTGAAGGCGCGCCTCGCCGCGAAGTAGCGCGCCGTTCCGCCGGGTGCGCGGACGGGCGCGCATCCCGCATCTGAGAGGATGCTCCTGATCCCCGAGGCGCTCATCGAGCAGGTCCGGGATCGCGTCGACGTCGTGGCGGTGATCGGCCGCCACGTGGAGCTCAAGAGGTCCGGACGGACGTGGAAGGGCTGCTGCGTCTTCCACGGGGAGCGCACGCCGAGCTTCCACGTCTACCCGGAGGACAAGCACTTCAAGTGCTATGGCTGTGGCGCATACGGCGACGTGTTCTCGTTCCTGCAGCGGCTCGAGGGCAAGGAGTTCCCCGAGGTGGTGAAGGCGCTCGCGCAGGAGGTGGGCGTCGAGATCCCCGAGGCGGCGGAGGAGGACAGCGCCGAGGCCCGGCGTCGCCGCAAGGAGCGCAACGAGGTGCTCGCGGCGTGCGATGCGGCCGCCCGCTACTGGGCGGCCCGCCTGCAGAGCCGGTTCGGCGGGGAGGCGCGGCGCTACCTCGAGGAGCGCGGCATCGGCGAGGAGGCGATCCGGCGGTTCCGGATCGGGATCTCCGCGGACGGCTGGGGCGACCTCGTGCCGCGGGTCGCGGAGAAGGGCATCGGCGCGGACGCGCTCCTGCGCGCCGGGCTGCTCGTCGAGAAGGAGAAGGGCGGGGCCTATGACCGGTTCCGCAACCGCCTCATGTTCCCCATCGCCGGCATGGACGGGCAGGTGATCGGCTTCGGCGGTCGCGTCATGCCCGGCGAGGCCTCCGACAAGGCCGGCGCGAAGTACATCAACACGCCGGAGACCCCCCTCTACAAGAAGTCGAAGGTCCTCTACGGGCTCGAGCTCGCGCGCGAGAGCATCCGCAAGACGCGGACCGCCGTCCTGGTCGAGGGCTACTTCGACGTGATCGGGCTCCACCAGGCGGGAATCGCGAACGCGGTGGCGGTCTGCGGGACCGCGCTGACGGAGGAGCACGTCGAGCTGCTCGGCCGCTGCGACTGTCGCGAGGTGACGATCCTCTTCGACGGCGACGTCGCCGGCCTCGCCGCCCCCGCCAAGGCGGCCGCGGCGCTCTTCCCGGCCGGCGTCTCCGGCAAGGTCGCCCTCCTGCCGTCGCAGGGCGGGAAGACCGATCCCGACGAGTACGCGCGCGCCCACGGGCGGGCTGGCGTCGAGGCGCTGCTCGCGAAGGCGACCCCGCTCTCCGAGCACCTCATCGATCGCGCCGTGGAGCGGGCGTGCGGGGGAGCGCCTCGGGACGCCGCGCTCGAGGCGAAGCTCGCCGCCGTTCGCGAGATCACCCCGTTCGTGCGGATGATGCCGGAGGGGCTCGCGCGTTCTGTCTTCGAGGACGCGATCGCGAAGCGGCTCGACCTCGACCTGGGCGCGCTTCGGGCCGAGCTCGACGGGGAGCGGCTGAGAAGGCAGCCGCCCGCCCGCCCGGAAGCCGCACCCACCTCGCCGAGGCCGCCCCCGAGGACGGCTCCGACGAGCCGGGTGAAGCTGCTCCTTCCGGGGCCTGCGGCCGACGCCCTCGGCCTCCTGGCTGCGTTTCCGGAGCAGCTCGCCGGCATCGCCGACGAGGAGGGGCTGCCGGGGCTCATGCCGCCCGGTCCGCTCGCCGAGCTCGCGCGGGACCTCATCCGCGAGCCGATACCGCTCGACGCGGCGCTCGCGCGCATGCAGGCCGCGGGGGACGAGGACTCGTTCCGGCGCGTCCGGGACATCGTCGGGCCGGCGCGGCCACCTGTGGAGCGCGCCGTGACCGAGCTGCGGAAGGCGGCGGTGAAATCGAAGCTGGAGCGGCTGGGGTTGGAGATGGGAGAGGCGGAGAGGCGCGTCGCCAGGGCGGGAAGCGCCGCCGTCGACGACCTCTCGACCCACTACCAGCGGCTCGTCAACCAGAAGCGGGACCTGCAGCGCCGACTGCAGTCTCTGGAGCGCAGCGGATGAAACGCAAGCTGCGGAGCATTCTAGGGAAGTTCGCCGGGCTCGCCCGCCCCAGGCACGTTAAGGAAGCGCCACCTCGAGCAGCCGAGCCGTTGAAGGAGCCGAAGCACATGACCACGAAGGCCGCGAAGAAGCCGCTCAAGAAGCCTGCCGCCCGGACGAAGGCGAAGCCGGCGCCGCGGGAGAAGGAGCGGCTCGCGAAGGCCGCGAAGGCGAAGCCCGCCGCCAAGCCGGCGGCGAAGGCCGCCCGGGCGCCCGTGAAGGCGGAGAAGGCGGCGCACGCGCGCAAGCCCGAGAAGGCGGCGCACGCGCAGCGGCCGGAGAAGGCCGAGAAGATCGCGGCGCGCCTGCCCGAGAAGGCGGAGAAGGCCGAGAAGGCCGAGAAGGCGCCGAAGAAGAAGCTCGAGGCCGGCGCGCCCGCCGAGTCCGCGGCCGCTCCGAAGGCGAAGGGGCCGAAGCTCCGCAAGGCGGCGGTGCCGTTCGACGAGGCGGAGGCCGACGGGATCGAGGAGAGCGAGGAGCCCGAGGCCGCCGCCGCGGACGACGACGAGCTCGACGAGGATCTGCCGCAGGACGACATGAGCGACATCACCGAGCGGTCCGAGGTGAAGGCGCTCATGGCCCGCGGCCGCGAGAAGGGCTTCCTCACCTACGACGAGGTGAACGACGCCCTGCCGTCCGACATCGGCTCCGAGCAGATCGACGACGTCATGTCGATGTTCGGCGAGCACGACATCGAGGTCGTGGACGGCGCCGAGAAGAAGATGAAGCTCCCCGACAAGCCGCCCGAGCCCGAGGGCAAGGCGGAGGTCGAGGAGGAGAAGGATCCGGACGAGGACGCCGGCTACGGCAAGTCCAACGACCCGGTCCGCATGTACCTGCGGAAGATGGGGTCGGTGTCGCTCCTCACGCGCGAGGGCGAGGTCGAGATCGCCAAGCGCATCGAGGAGGGCGAGAAGGAGATCCTGGCCGCGGTGCTCTCGTCCAGCATCGCGATCCGCGAGATCCTCGAGCTCGGCGAGCGCCTGCGCAAGGGCAAGATCCGGGTCCGCGAGATCATCAAGGACGCGGGCGACGAGCAGCAGGCCGAGCGCGAGGAGGAGAGCGAGGAGGAGTCGCTCGAGGCCGAGGCCGAGGTCGAGGGCGCTGCCGAGGGCGAGGTCGAGGCCGACGAGGTGGTCGGGGAGGCCGTCGCCGAGGGGGTGCCGGTCGAGGGCGCCGAGCCGGAGCGCCCGAAGATCCCGAAGGAGGAGGAGCGCAAGGTCGAGCACGTGCTGAAGCACATCGACCTCATCCGCAAGCTCGAGGGCGACGTCGCGAAGGTGAAGGAGACGCTCGCGACGAAGAAGCTCTCCGAGCCGAAGCGCAAGGAGCTCCGGACGGAGATCAAGACCATCGAGGGCGAGATGATGGAGCACCTCGAGGCGATCCAGCTCAACAAGAAGCAGATCGACCGGATCGTCCTGCGCCTCAAGGGCTTCATCAAGCGGGTGGAGGAGGCGGAGCGCGAGCTCGCCGACTGCGAGCGCGCGACCGGCGTCCCGGTCCGCGAGCTCCGGCGCCTCCTGCGCGAGGCGCGCGAGGACGAGGGGGCGCGCAAGAAGCTCGCGAAGAAGCTCGCCTGCTCGGCGGAGGAGATCGAGGAGCTCGACCGGACCGTGCGCTCGGCCTACCGCAAGATGCTGCGCGTGCAGGAGGAGGCGGAGGTCCCCGTCGACGAGCTCCGCCGCACCTACCGCACGATCAGCGACGGCGAGCACAAGGCGGAGCGCGCGAAGACCGAGCTCGTCGAGGCGAACCTGCGCCTCGTCGTCTCGATCGCGAAGAAGTACACGAACCGCGGCCTGCAGTTCCTGGATCTCATCCAGGAGGGCAACATCGGCCTCATGAAGGCGGTCGACAAGTTCGAGTACAAGCGCGGCTACAAGTTCTCGACCTACGCGACGTGGTGGATCCGCCAGGCGATCACGCGCGCCATCGCAGACCAGGCGCGCACGATCCGCATCCCGGTCCACATGATCGAGACGATCAACAAGCTCATCCGGACGAGCCGCTACCTCGTCCAGGAGCTCGGCCGCGAGCCGACGCCCGAGGAGATCGCGGAGAAGATGGAGCTCCCGCTCGACAAGGTCCGCAAGGTCCTCAAGATCGCGAAGGAGCCCATCAGCCTCGAGACGCCGATCGGCGAGGAGGAGGACAGCCACCTCGGCGACTTCATCGAGGACAAGTCGCTCGTCTCGCCGTCCGACGCGGTCATCAACATGAACCTGGCCGAGCAGACGCGGAAGGTGCTCGCCACGCTGACGCCGCGCGAGGAGAAGGTCCTGCGCATGCGCTTCGGCATCGGCGAGAAGAGCGATCACACGCTCGAGGAGGTCGGGCAGGACTTCGAGGTGACTCGCGAGCGCATCCGCCAGATCGAGGCGAAGGCGCTCCGGAAGCTGCGCCACCCGAGCCGCTCGAAGCGGCTGAAGAGCTTCGTGGAGAACTAGGTCGTCGTGATGTGGTAGACGGTGCCTGCTGGGACCCTGGGCCCATAGCTCAACGGTCAGAGCGGTCGGCTCATAACCGATTCGATCCAGGTTCGAATCCTGGTGGGCCCATCATTCGAGGGAGCGAGAGCCTTGTCGTTGCGTGAGAAGCTGAAGGCGCTGGAAGAGCTGCAGCAGATCGACCTCGAGGCGAACGAGGTCAGGGGAGCGCTCGGCGCCATCCCCGCGAAGAAGACGTCCGTGGAGGCCGCCATCGTCGACGCCCGCAAGGCCTACGACGACGAGAAGCAGCGCCTCGACGGCAACGAGCGGGAGCGGCGTCAGCTCGACAGCCTCCTCGCGATGGAGCGCGACAAGGTCAAGAAGTGGGAGGGCCGCCTCGGCGAGATCAAGACGCCTCGCGAGTACGCCGCCCTCTCCCGCGAGATCGACATCGCGAAGAAGTCGAACGAGACGCAGAGCGACCACGTGAAGGAGCTCACCGCCCAGGCGGGCGAGATCCGCAAGACGCTCGACGCCAAGGCGGAGGCGCTCTCCGAGCGCGAGCTCGCGGCGCAGGGCGAGCTCACGGAGCTCGAGCAGAGCACCGCGGCCGCCGAGGAGAAGCTCCGCGAGCTCGACGCGCGCCGCGCCGAGGCCGCGAAGAAGGTCGATCCGGGCCTCCTCGCGAAGTACGAGAACATCAAGAGGCGCCGGGCGGGCGTCGCGGTCGCGCCGGTCGTGGGCATGACCTGCAAGGGCTGTCACCGGAACATCCCCCCGCAGCTCGCCATCACCCTGCAGCGGGCGAACTCGATCGAGACCTGCCCCAACTGCCACCGCATCATCTACTCGGCCGACGCGGTGAACCCGCCCGCGCCGTCGCCGGCCTAAGGCCCCCCGTGGCGAAGTCCGTCCTCGCCGAGCTCCTCCGCTTCATCGCCGCGAACGAGCAGCTCCCCCGGACGCTCCAGCGCTACTCCGGGCACGACCGCGACACGCTCGGGAAGCTCATCGACGCCGCCGCCGATCGGATCGAGGAGGCGGAGAAGGCGCGCGAGGCCGCCGCCCCCGGCGGCTCGAAGGGCATCAAGGTCCGCAAGCAGACCGACGTCGAGAAGGCGGCGGCCCGCTCCGCCGCCGAGCTCGACGAGGCGATGGACCTCTCCAAGGCCGAGCGCGATCAGCGCCGCCGCGAGCGCGCCGCCCAGGCGGAGCGCGAGGCCGCCCAGGCCGCGGCCGCCGAGGCGGAGGAGCGCGAGAAGCGCACCCGGCTCTTCACCGACGGCGCGGCGCGCGGCAACCCGGGCCCCGCCGGCGCCGGAGCGGTGATCGTGAGCCCGGAGGGCCACATCGTCGCCAAGGTCGGCAAGTTCCTCGGCGAGTCCACGAACAACGTCGCCGAGTACATGGGGCTCATCCTCGGGCTCCGGCGCGCGAAGGCGATGGGCATCAAGGAGCTCGAGGTGTTCGCGGACTCCGAGCTCCTCGTGAAGCAGCTCGCCGGCGACTACGCCGTGAAGGCCGAGCACCTGAAGCCGCTCCACGACGAGGCGCAGGCGCTCCTCAAGGGCTTCAGCTGGATCCAGGTCCGCCACATCCCGCGCGAGGAGAACGCGCAGGCGGACGCGATGTCGAACCGCGCGATCGACGAGCGGCTCTAGCCGCGACGGTCGTGGCGGCGGACTGCTCCGTTCAGTGAAGCCCGGCCGAGCGCGGGTATCCCCGCCGTGAGAGCCCGTGCATCGCCTCGACCGTGGCGAGGAGCTCGAGCGCGAGCCGGGCGCAGGCGGGGCAGCCGGAGACGTGCAGCCTGACCCGAACCAGGGCAGCCGCATCGCGCTCTCCGTCGAGCAGCGCGGAGAGCCGTTCGGAGAGCTCGTCGCAGCGCAGCGGAGCGAGCGGGCCGGAGATGAGCATGGCGGGCACCTCCTGCCCGGTCCGAGCCGGCCTCGCGCGGAAGGAGCTTCGCGGCACCCGAGAGGGCCGGACGCGCCGAGAGACGTCCCGCAGGCGCACGAAACCGGAGCCGAGGCGGGCTACCGCAGCGACGCGCGCCGAGGCGCTCCTTCGACGGGAGCCGCGCACAGCGGCGCCTGGCAGTGCGCCGCAGGCGCAAGGAGCGAGCAGGCCCGGGATCGTGCCGGACGCGCCGAGAGACGTCCCGCAGGCGCACGAGCCCGGAGCCGAGGCGGGCACCCGCAGCGACGCGCGCCGAGGCGTACTGCTTCCGTACGCCGCAGGCGCAAGGAGCGAGGACGCCCGCCGCAGGCCCGGGATCGTGCGCCGAGTTACAGCGCGCGCTCGTGCTTGGGCGCGTCCCGTACGGCCCGCGCCGACTCCTCCGCCCGCTGCGTCTTGAGCTTCTTCATCCGCTTGCGGATGAGCTCGCGCTTCAGGCTGGAGAGGTGGTCCACGAACAGCGTGCCCTGGAGGTGATCGGTCTCGTGCTGGAGCGCGATGGCGAGCAGGTCGTCGGCCTCGAGCTCGAACGGCTTGCCGTGGTAGTCGAGCGCGCGCACCCAGACCTTCGCGGCGCGGTCCACGTCCTCCGCCTCGCCCGGAATGGACAGGCAGCCCTCGGTCCAAGTCGTCTCGCCCTCGTACCGGACGATCTCCGGGTTCACGAGGTGGAGGAGCTTCTGCCCTTCCTGGCGCGGGGACGTGTCGATGACGATGACGCGCTTCAGCACCGCGACCTGCGGCGCGGCGAGGCCGACGCCGTCGGCGGCGTACATGGTCTCTGCCATGTCGTCGAGCAGGCGGCGGATGGAGTCGTCCACCCGATCGACGGGCTTCGCGACCTCCTTGAGGATCGGGTCGGGCCAGATGACGATTTCACGCACCATGAGTTCAGTTCACTCCAACGTGTCCGACCGCTTACTTAATCCATGCGCCGGCCGGCCGCACCTCCACCGTGCTCATTCGCCCAGGCCGCCGAGGTACTCCGCGCGGAGCCGGTCGTCCGCGAGCACCTCCCGGGCGTCCGCGACGACGGTGAGGATCTCGTCGAGCGCGGCCGGAAGGCCCTCTCCGCGGAGGCCCGCGTGCCGCGCGGCGGTCAGCTCCGCGGACAGGCGCTCGGCTGCTTCCCGGACCTCATGCGGGGTGCACAGCCGCCCGAGCCCGAGGATGGTGAAGTAGTCGGCGCGGCGCACCTGATCGAGCTTCTCGTGGATCCGGGCGACGTCGATGGCGGCCGTGGCCGCGGCCGCCGGGCGGCCTCCCTGGAGCACCCGGACGCGGAGCGCCTCGACGAGGACGAGGGCGGCGAGGACCTGCCGGGTCGACAGCGCGTCGAGCGGGCTCGCGGCGACGATCTCGTCGAGCGTGCGGAGCCCGTCGGCGAGCGAGACGGCCCGCCGCTCCTCGGGGGACAGGCCGAGGTCCGCGAGGGCGGGCGCGCCCTCGGCCGGGACGAGGAGCGTGCCCGGGCCGCCGAGCACCTCGTCGACGCGCGCGGCGAGCCAGCGGCGGCGCACGCCCTCGACGGCGAGCGCGAGCGAGCCGCGCTCGAGCGCGATGCGCTCCTCGGAGGGGACGTGCGCGGCGGCCCAGCGGAACCGCCCGGCCTGATCGGCGAAGACTCCGAACACGACCTCCTCGGCGCGGCGACGGACGAGGGAGGTGAGCTCGGTCGGCTTCAGGAACCCACGCTCGAGCAGGAGCAGCGCGGCCCGGCGCGAGGGGAGCGCCGCGGCGGCGGTCGCGATCTGGCGGTGCTGGTCGCGCGTGAGCAGGCCGAATCGCAGCGCGAGCTCCTCGATCCGATCGGCCGGGTCGCCGCTCGTCGCGCCGACGACGCGCCCGTTCTCGAGGTGGATCGAGCGCGACGCCTCGCCCTCCACGTCGATCCTTCCGCTCACCTTCTGGCGCGCGGCGAGCGCGAGGAGCCGCGGGGCCGGCAGATCGGCGAGGGTTCCGCTGCGGAGCTCGGGCGGGGGCGGCGGCAGACGCGGCGCGAGGGCGTCCGCCTCGAGCGCCTCCGCCAGCCCCAGCAGCGCCGGATCCGGTGAAGGCGCGGAGTCGGGCTCCCGGCCGCGCAGCGCGGCCACGCGCCGGCGCGCCGCCTCGTCGGGCGGCGGCGCCGAGCGGGCGGGCCGGAGCGCGGGCGCGCCCTCGTCCGGGAACGGGAACGCCGCCGGCTCCCGCGCGGCCTCCTCCGCGAGCCGGCGCAGCTCCGCCTCTGCGTCCTCCCTGCGCCGCGACTCCTCGTCGCTGCGGCGGCGCAGGGCCTCCATCTCGGCGCGGGCGCTCTCGATCGCGCGGCGCAGCGTCTCCTCCTCCGCCTCGCGCCTCCGCGCCGCCTCCTCGGCCTCGGAGCGGGCCTCCTCGTCCGCGATCCGCCTGAGCTCCTCCGCCGCCTGCTCCTCGGCCGCGGCGCGCGCGATGACGCTCTGGATCCGCTGGGCCGAGGATCAGCGCGAGCGGGGTCCTGAGCTCGTGGCTCACGTTCGCGAAGAACCGGGTCTTCTGGCGCTCGAGCTCCTTCGACTTCTCATAGGCGGCGCCCAGCTCGCCGAGCGTGGCCTCGA
>NZ_JALCYY010000071.1 GCF_022690685.1 Anaeromyxobacter terrae
GGACGAACGCCGCCGCCGCCTCGACGCAGGCGCGCGCGTCGTCGGCCTTGGGGTCCGGGGCGCGGGGGAGGAACGCGCGGAGCCGCTCGCGCGCGGGCTCCGTGAGCTTCGCCTGAGCGAGCACGCGCGGCCAGGTCCGCACGGTGTAGTGGAGCTCCGCCGCCGCAGCGACGAGCGCGCGCGCCTCGCGCGGCGAGACGAGCCGCCCGGCGCGGGCCGCGTCCGCGGCGGCGCGCACCGCGACGAGCGGCACGGTGAGCGGCCGGAACGCGTGCTCTTCGTCGCCGTGGAGGAGCGCCACCTCGCCGTCGTCGTCGAGGATCCCGTCGCGGTAGGCGCGGAAGATCGCCCCGACCCCCACCACGCCGTGGCGCTCGAGCTCGGCGGCGCGCAGCGCGCCCATGCTCGCGCCGCCGAACACGGCGACGCCCGCGTCGAGCGCGGCGAGGAGCTCGTGGTGCCAGACCGAAGGCGTCGTGTCGAAGAGGCCGTCGACGAGCGCGATCGCGAGCGGCCGGGCGGGGAGGACGGCGAGGACGTCGCCCGCGCGCGCGGGCGGGAGCACCCGGCACGGCGCGAGGCGTCGAGCCTCGGCGGCGGGGAGCGAGGGGCCGAGGAAGACGACGAGGTCGTCCGCGCGCGCGCGGGTCATCATCAGAGGAGCTCCGAGAGCGCGAGGCCGGGGACGACGACCTTCACGACGTGAACGCCGGGTGGAGCGTCGAGCTCGACGGCGACGACCCGCGCGATCCGGGCGCGCCGGAGCAGGGCGAGCACCGCGCGTACGGCCTCCGCGGCGTCGCCCGCGTCGCGGACGCCCTGCATGCGCCCCGCCTCGCGCCGCGCCCGCGTGCCCCCGAGGAGCGCCGCGAGCCCGGTCGCCGCGCGCCGGTCGCCCACCGCGACGTCCTCGCGAGCGCCGTGGATCTCGGTCGCGCGCGACTGCGCCGCCTCGAGGAGCGCCGCGAGGAGCGCGTCGTCGCGATCGAGCCGGCAGGCGTAGCCGGCGGAGAGCGGCACGGCGCCGTGCTCGTGGTCCGCGATCAGCGCGGCGGCGCAGGGAAGGGCGGGGACGGCGCCGGCAGCGCCACGCGCCGGGGCCGACGCCGGCGCGGAGGCGTCGAGGAGGTGGACCCCGAACCCGCGCGCCTCGAGGCGCGCGGCGAGCTCCGCGGCTCGCGGCGCCGCGCGCGGGCGCGAGCGGGGGGGGGGGGGCCGCGCCGCGACCGCCTCCTCCGTGAAGCCCTCCGGCAGCGCCCGCGCGAGGAGATCGCGCTCGATCGCCTCTAGCAACGCGTGGAGCAGCGCGGCCGCGCGGTCCTCGTGCGCTCCCATCCCGTTCGACGTCCACGGGACCACCGCGGCACCGAGGAGCGGTCCGCCGGCGGGCGGGCAGTGGACGGCGCAGGCGGGGACGAGCGCGGGCGCGCCGCCGAGGAGCTCCTGGCCGGCGCGCCAGGCGAGGCGGAGCCCCGCCCATCCCGGCTCCGCCCGCTCCGGCGCGAGCGCCTCCGGGCGCACCACGGCGTCCTCGCCGTGGGCTGCGGCGAGGTCGGAGGCGCACCCCCACGCGTCCACCTGGGCGCGCTCCGCTGCCCACAGCTCCGCAGCCTCGAGGAGCGCGCCGCGGGCGGCGGGCTCGAACGTCTCGCCCTTTCCGTTCGTGACCTGGAGCACGTGCGCTCCGGGCCGCACCGCGCTCGCCACCTCCACGCCGGTGCGATCGAGCCCGGTGAGGCGCGCGATCCGGGTCACGCCGAGCGCCGCGGCGAGTGAGCCGTCCCGAAGGGGACGGGGGGCTTTGGGCATGCGCGGGTTTATATCTCGGGCCGGCCGCCCGCTGGCAGGCCGCCGCATCCCAACGAGGAGACCTTCATGACGGAGAGCCCGGTCGACCTGGCGCTCGCCCATTACGAGAAGAACGCAGCCATCTACCTCGACGAGCTGAAGCGGCTCGTCCGCATCCCGAGCGTCTCGTTCGCGGGCTTCCCGGAGGTCGAGGTCGCGCGGAGCGCGGACGCGGTCGCCGAGCTCCTCAGGCGGCGCGGCTTCGAGAAGGTCGAGGTGCTGAAGGTGGAGGGGGCACACCCCTACGTCTTCGGCGAGCGGATCGAGGACCCCGCCGCGCCGACGCTCCTCCTCTACGCGCACCACGACGTGCAGCCGCCCGGCGAGGCGGAGCTCTGGAAGTCGCCGCCGTTCGAGCCCTCCGAGCGCGACGGCCGGCTGTTCGGCCGGGGCGCCGCGGACGACAAGGCGGGCATCCTCGTCCACGCCGCCGCGGTGGACGCCTGGGTGCGCGGCGCCCGGAAGATGCCGCTCAACGTCAAGATCGTGGTCGAGGGCGAGGAGGAGATCGGCTCCGATCACCTCGCCGCCTTCATCGGCCGCTACCGCTCGAAGCTCGACGCCGACGCGATGGTGCTCACCGACACGGGCAACGTGGACGTCGGGCTGCCCTCGGTGACGATCGCGCTCCGCGGGCTCGTCATCGCCGAGGTCGAGGTGCGCGCGCTCGACCAGAGCCTGCACTCGGGCATGTGGGGCGGCCCGGTGCCCGACCCGGCGATGGCGCTCGCGAAGATGCTCGCCGGGCTCGTCGACCGCGACGGCCGAATCGCCATCCGCGGGATCTACGACAAGGTCCGGCCGATGACGCGCGAGCAGCGGCGCGCGATCGAGCAGCTCCCGGTCACCGTCGAGGAGTTCCGGAAGCAGGCGCGGCTCCGCCCCGGGGTGCAGCTCCTCGGCGGGAACCACCCGCTCGAGGTGAACTGGTGGGAGCCGTCGCTCGCCGTGAACGCGATCCAGGCCTCGTCGCGGAAGGACGCGCGCAACATCATCAACGACGTCGCCTGGGCGCGCGTCGGGGTCCGGCTCGTGCCCGACATGGATCCGGTCGAGGTGCGCGACGCGCTCATCCAGCACCTCCAGGCGGCGGCGCCGTGGGGCGTCGAGGTGCACGTGAAGGTCGAGAGCGCCGGCGCGCCCTGGATCACGGACGTGCGCCACCCCGCCTTCGACGCGGCGTTCCGCGCGCTCGAGAAGGGTTTCGGCCGGCAGGCGCTGGCGATCGGCTGCGGGGGATCGATCGGCTTCGTCCAGCCGTTCGCCGACGCGCTCGGCGGCGTGCCCGCGCTCCTCATCGGCGTCGAGGATCCCGCCTCGAACGCCCACTCGGAGAACGAGAGCCTCCACCTCGGCGACTTCCAGAAGGCGATCCGGAGCGCGATCCACCTCTACGCCGAGCTCGCCTCGGCGCTGGCCCGCAAGGCGTAGCGCACAGCGCGCCCGCTCGCCCGGACGCCGGGAGGGCGGGCGCGCGAGCCCCGCACGCGGGGCGGGGCCGCGAGGTCGCGAGGCGCGGGACGACCCGCGCGAGTATCATGCGCGGCGTCGACGGCCGCGGGAGGTCCCGCGGGCGCGCGATCGCGGGCCACACCGCCGGGGCGGGGAGGCTCGAGTCGCTGCGCTCCGCCGTGACGGGCTCAAGGAGACCGGATGGTTCCGCCGAGGAGAGGAAGCACCGCACCCGCGGAGGCCCGAGCGCTCGAGCGCGCCCGCGACGTCCCGAACGCGCGCACCGCGACGGACGTGGAGGCGCTGAAGCGCGCCTTCGCCGACCACCTGCAGTACTCGCAGGGCGCCGACGAGCACAGCGCCACCGCGCTCGACCGCTACTTCGCGGTCGCGTACTCGGTGCGCGATCGCATGATGCGGCGCTGGATCCAGACCCAGCAGGCGTACTACCGGGAGGACGCGAAGCGGGTCTACTACCTCTCGCTCGAGTTCCTGATGGGCAGGGCGCTCGAGAACAACCTCCTCAACGTCGGGCTCTACGACCCGATGCGCGCCGCCCTGAAGGACCTCGGGCTCGATCTCGCCGACCTCCTCGCGCAGGAGCCCGACGCCGGGCTCGGCAACGGCGGCCTCGGGAGGCTCGCCGCCTGCTTCCTCGACTCGCTCGCGACGCTCGGGTACCCGGCCACCGGCTACGGGATCCGCTACGAGTTCGGGATCTTCGACCAGGAGATCCGCAACGGCTACCAGGTGGAGCGGCCCGAGGAGTGGCTGCGCTTCGGGAACGCCTGGGAGGTCCCGCGCCCGGAGAGCGTCGTCCCGGTCGCGTTCTACGGCCGGACCGAGCACGGCGTGGACGAGCGCGGCCGGCTCCGGGTGCGCTGGGTGGACGCGCGCCACGTGCTCGGCATGCCGTACGACGTGCCGGTGGCGGGGTTCCGCAACGACACCGTGAACACCCTCCGGCTCTGGCGCGCGCGGGCCTCGCAGGAGCTCGACCTCGCCGACTTCAACGCGGGCGACTACCTCGCCGCCGTCGAGGACAAGGGGTTCTCCGAGAACATCTCGAAGGTCCTCTACCCGAACGATCTCACGGTGATGGGCAAGGAGCTCAGGCTCCAGCAGCAGTACTTCTTCGTGTGCTGCTCCATCCACGACATCGTGCTGCGCTACCTCCGGACGCACGAGGACTTCTCGCGCTTCCCGGACAAGGTCGCGATCCAGCTCAACGACACCCACCCGGCCGTCGCCATCGCGGAGCTCATGCGCGTCCTCGTGGACGAGCGCGCGATCGACTGGGACGACGCGTGGGAGATCTGCCGGGCGACGTTCGGCTACACGAACCACACCCTCATGCCGGAGGCGCTCGAGCGCTGGTCGGTCGACCTCTTCGGCCGCGTCCTGCCGCGCCACCTCGAGATCGTCTACGAGATCAACCGGCGCTTCCTCGAGGGCGTCCGCGCCGCGAACGGCGCCGACGAGGGCGCGCTCGCGCGGATGAGCATCATCGAGGAGGGGCCGGTGAAGCAGGTGCGGATGGCGAACCTCGCCGTCGTCGGATCGCGCTCCGTGAACGGCGTGGCCGCGCTGCACACCGAGCTCCTGAAGCGCGAGCTCTTCAAGGACTTCCACGCGCTCTGGCCGGACCGGTTCAACAACAAGACGAACGGCGTCACCCCGCGCCGCTGGCTCCTCCAGTCGAACCCCGAGCTCGCGTCGGCGATCTCCGATGCGATCGGCCCGGGCTGGATCACCGACGCCGAGAAGCTCCGCGCCCTCGAGCCCCTCGCAGACGACGCGGGCTTCCGCCGGCTGTTCCGGCGCATCAAGCGCGAAAACAAGGCGCGCCTCGCCGAGATCGTCCGCGCCGAGAACGGGCTCACGCTCGACCTCGACTCGATCTTCGACGTCCAGGTGAAGCGCATCCACGAGTACAAGCGGCAGCTGCTGAACGTCCTCCGGGTCGCCGCGGAGTACCTGCGCATCAAGGAGGACCGCTCGTACCAGCCGTTCCCGCGCACCTACCTGTTCGGCGGGAAGGCGGCGCCGGGCTACGCGATGGCGAAGTGGGTCATCAAGCTCGTGAACTCCGTCGCGGACGTGGTGAACCACGACGTCGACGTGCAGGGCCGGCTCACCGTCGGGTTCCTCAAGAACTACCGGGTCTCGCTCGCCGAGCGGATCTTCCCGGCCGCGGAGGTCTCCGAGCAGATCTCCACCGCCGGCAAGGAGGCGTCCGGCACCGGGAACATGAAGTTCGCCCTGAACGGCGCGCTCACCATCGGCACGCTCGACGGCGCGAACGTGGAGATCCGCGAGGAGGTCGGCGCGGAGAACTTCTTCCTCTTCGGGCTCACCGTCGAGCAGGTGCAGGCGCTCCGGGCGCGCGGCTACGATCCGTGGGAGGTCTACCGCGGCGACCGGCGGCTGAAGGGCGTCCTCGACGCGCTCGCGTCGGGCGTCTTCTCGCCCGGCGAGCCGGCGCTGTTCCGCCCGGTGGTGGACTCGCTCCTCAACGGCGGCGACCCCTACCTCGTGCTCGCCGACTTCGCGGCGTACTGCGCCTGCCAGGAGGAGGTCGAGCGGGCGTACCGCGACCCGGAGCGCTGGACGCGGATGGCGATCCTGAACGTCGCCCGCACGGGCAAGTTCTCGTCCGACCGGACGATCCGGGACTACGCCGAGGAGATCTGGAAGGTCGCGCCGGTCCGCCACGGGTAGCGCCCGCCCGGTGCGCCGGCCGCCGCGCGGCGGGAGCGGGTTCGCGGCCGGCGGGGGGACGCTCCGCGCCGGCGCCCGCCGCCGGGCGCGGCCTTGGCCCGCGCCGGAGCGCGCCCCCGCTTCTTCCAGCCGTGGCGCGCGAGCTCGACGCGGCCGCGCTCGTCGAAGCGGACCCCCTCCGCCTCGAGCAGCTCGCGCTGCACCGCCGCGCCCATCGGATCGAGGATGGAGATGGCCGCGTGCCCGCGCGGGCGTGCCCCGAGGACGCGCTGCCAGGGCACGTCGTGGCGCGCGCCGCGGAGCGCGGCGAGCGCGTACCCCACCTGCCGGGCGCCGTGCGGCTTGCCCGCCGCGAGCGCGACCTCGCCGTAGGTCGCCACGCGGCCGCGCGGGATGCGGCGCACGATCTGGTAGATGCGCGACCAGCCTGAGGGGAGCGTCACGGCGCGAGCGTAGACGAGGGACCCCGCCGCGGGAAGACCGGACGGAGGGTGAGCGCTGACGGACGACCGAGGGGAGCGCCAGTTTGCCTTTCAGTGAGAGGGTCGCATACCCTGCGGCGCGCATGGGCCGCCTCCTCCCCGCCGTCGTCCTCCTCGCCGGCGCCGCCGCCTGCGCCGGGTCGGGACCATGCCCGATCCCGCTCGAGGTGTGCGGCGGGACCTGCGTCGACACCCGCTCCGACCCGCGCAACTGTGGCACCTGCGGGCACGCGTGCGGCGCCGGCGTGTCCTGCGGCGGTGGTGCATGCGGGGCGAGCGCGGAGGGCGCGTGCGCCGGCCGCAGCGGGGGCGCCTTCGTGACGCTCGAGAAGTGCGGCGAGACCGTGAAGCTCTGGATCACCAACGACGCGTTCGTCACCCGCGCCGACGCGCTCCGGCAGGGGGCGCCGGTCGAGGGGATCCCGGTGTTCGACCTCCTCGCAGGGTCCGACTGCGACGACCAGTGGACGTGGCACGTGGACGCTGCGACCGCCTCGTTCGCGGGGCCGACGGTGGCCGGGTGCGACGTGTGCCCGAGCGACATCGAGCTCGCGCTCTCGTACTACGTCCTCGAGCTTCCCTCCTGGTGCCCGTCGTCGCCGACGGTGGTCGCGGTCGACCGCCGGTGAACGCCCCGTTCCGGGGGGGCCGCGGGCGCGAACTTCCTTTGCGCGGCGGCGGGGGCGCGCTAGCTTCCCGGGCATGAAGACGCCTCGCCTCGTCGCCGCCACGGCCGCGCTCGCCCTCACCGCGGGCTGCGGCTTCCAGTCGATCCCCCAAGCCGAGAACGGCGTCGCGGCCGCCTGGGCCGAGGTGGAGAACCAGTACCAGCGGCGCGCCGACCTCGTCCCGAACCTCGTCGAGACCGTGAAGGGGTACGCGACGCACGAGCGCGAGACGCTCGAGGCGGTCATGAACGCGCGCGCGCAGGCCACCCAGGTGAAGCTCAGCGCCGACCAGCTCACGCCCGAGAACATGAAGCGGTTCGAGCAGGCTCAAGGGGCGCTGCAGGGCGCGCTCGGGCGGCTCCTCGCGGTCGCCGAGAACTACCCGAACCTGAAGGCGAACGAGAACTTCCGCGATCTCCAGGCCCAGCTCGAGGGGACCGAGAACCGGATCGGGATCGCCCGCCGCCGCTACATCGAGCAGGTGCAGCAGTTCAACAACCTCGTCACCGTCCCGCCGACGAGCTGGACGAACTCGCTCATGTACAAGAAGCAGCCCAAGGCGCAGTTCACCGCCACGACGGCGGGCGCCGAGAAGGCGCCGTCGGTGAAGTTCTAGCGGGGCAGCGTGCGCGCCCTCGCCGTCGCCGCGCTCCTCGCGGTCAGCGCCTCCGCCCCCGCCCGTGCACGGGCCGAGGCGCCCATCCCTCCGCTCACGGGGCCGGTGGTGGACGCCGCCGGCCTCCTCGGCCGCGACGACGTGCGCCGCCTCGAGGGGCTCGCGCGCGCCGCGCGGGCGCGGGAGGGCGGGACGGGGGTGCAGCTCCAGTACCTCGTCATCCGCTCCCTCGACGGCGACCCGATCGAGGACTACTCGATGCGCGTCGCGGAGGCCTGGAAGGTCGGGACCCGCGGCAAGGACAACGGCGTGCTCGTCACGGTCGCGGTCGAGGACCGCGCCGTGCGCATCGAGGTCGGCGGCGGGCTCGAGGGCGGGCTCACCGACGTGCAGTCGTCCCGGATCATCCGCGGCACGATCGTGCCCGCGTTCCGCGAGCGGCGGTTCGGAGAGGGGCTGTACGACGCCGGGGTCCAGATCCTGGGCGCGCTCGGCGCGCTGCCGTCGGGCGTCGAGCCGGTGCGCCGCGCGGCGCCGAAGGCGCGGTTCTCCTCGCTCGCGTTCATCGTCCTGTTCATCGTCGTGTTCCTCGTCCGGAGCCTCTCGGGCTTCGGCCCGCGGCGGCGCCGCCACCTCTGGTGGGGCGGCGGCCCGTGGATCGGGGGCGGCGGCTGGGGCGGGGGAGGTGGCTTCGGCGGCGGCGGTGGCGGTGGCTGGTCGGGCGGCGGCGGCGGGTTCTCGGGCGGCGGCGCCTCGGGGCGCTGGTAGGAGGCGCGGTGGCGATCGAGCGGTACTTCGGAGAGGACGTCCGCGCGCGCATCGCGGAGGCGGTCCGCCGCGCCGAGTCGCTCTCGCGCGGTCAGATCGTCCCGGTCGTCGTCGAGAAGAGCGACCCGTACCCGGAGGCCCGCTACCGGGGCGCGCTGCTCCTCGCCGCGCTCGTCACGGCGGCGGCGGTCGGACTCCACCTCCCGCTCACGCTCGCGGAGCTCCCGCTCGTCCAGCTCGCGGCGGGGATCGTGGGCGCGCTGCTCGCGAGCTGGGATCCCATCGAGCGCCGCCTCGTCGGCGCGCGCTCCATGGACGAGGCGGTGCGCGCCCGCGCGACGCGCGCATTCCACGAGCACGGGCTGCACCGGACCGCCGAGGGCACGGGCGTCCTCGTGTTCGCGTCGCTGTTCGAGCACGAGGCCGTCGTCCTCGGCGACCGCGGCATCCACGAGAAGATGGGCGCCGACTGGGACCGGGCGATCGCGGCCCTCGTCGACGGGATGCGGGCGGGGGATCCGGGGAAGGGCTTCGTGGACGCGATCGCGCTCTGCGGCGCCAGGCTCGCCGAGCACTTCCCGGGCGCACCCGGCCAGCCCCCGCCGCGGAACGAGCTCGAGGACCGGATCCGCGCGTCGAAGACCTGAGCGCGGCCGGCGCCCTCAGTCCTCCTCCTGGCGGCCGAACAGGAGCTGGACGAACGGCTTGTCCTCCGGCGTCGTGAACACGTAGACGTGGTCGCCGGGCTGGAGCACGGTGCGCCCGCGCGCGGCGATGAGGTCGCGACCCCGGACGACGAGCATCACGGCCGAGCCCTCCGGGATCGTGAGCTCCGAGATGCGGGAGCCCACCACGGCGCTCGCCCCCTCGACGTAGAACGAGATCACCTCGCCGGCGAGCCGCTGCGTCGAGTGGATCTCCAGCATCGCGCGCGGGGTCGGCGTGGCCTGGACCTCGAGGCCGAGCCGGCGCGCGACCCATCCGATCGAGGTGCCCTGCACGACCGCGCTCACCACGACCACGAAGAACACGAGATCGAAGACGTGACGCGCCACGGGGAGCCCGGCGAGCACCGGGAACGTCGCGAGCATGATGGGGACGGCGCCGCGCAGCCCGACCCAGGAGACGAACGCGATCTCGCGCGGCGGAAGCCGGAACGGCAGGAGGAGCAGGGTGACCACGAGCGGGCGCGCGACGAAGGCGAGGAAGAGGCCGAGGAAGAGCCCCGGGCCGGCGACGCCGGCGAGGCGCGACGGGAACGCGAGCAGGCCGAGCAGGAGGAACATCGCGACCTGGCTGAACCACGCGATCGCGTCGTGCACGCGCCGGAGCCCGGTCGCGTACGGCAAGGGGCCGTTCCCGAGCACCACCGCCGCCGCGTACACCGCGACGAAGCCGCTCCCGTGGACGAGCGTCGGCGCGCCGAACGCGATGCACGCGAGCGCGATCGTGAGCACCGGGTAGAGCCCGCTCGCCGAGAGCCGTGCGCGCGCGAGCAGCCAGCGGCCGGCGTAGCCGATCGCGATCCCCCCGGCGAGGCCGATCGCGAGCTGCAGGACGACGTCGAGCGCGAGCCCCGGGCCGGGCTGCTCGCCGGCGACCAGGGCGGCGGTCATGGCGAGGGTCAGGATCACCGCCATCGGATCGTTGACGCCCGACTCGACCTCGAGGAGGTGCGCCAGCCGCTGGCGGATGCTGATCCCGGCGCCGCGCAGGACGGAGAACACCGCCGCCGCGTCCGTGGAGGAGACGATCGCCCCCACGAGGAGCGACTCCGGCCAGCCGAGCCCGATCGCACGCGCGCCGAGCGCCATCACCACCGCGGTCCCGGCGACGCCGAGGGTCGCGAGCACCGTGGCCGGGGCGAGGACGCGCCGCAGGCTCGCGAGGTCGGTGTTGAGGCCGCCGTCGAACAGGATGAGGGCGAGCGCGACCGTGCCGATCCGGAACGTGAGCGCGTAGTCCTCGAAGGGGATGTGCCCGAGCCCCTCGGAGCCCGCGAGCATCCCGACCAGCAGGAACAGGAGCGCGACCGGAAGCCCGAGCCGGCCCGAGGCGCGCGAGGCGAGCACGCTCACCGCCAGGAGGACGCCCACGGCGGCGAGCAGGATGGCGGTGGGGAGCGGCTCCGTCGGCACTCGCTCCAAGCGTAGAGGAGAACCGCCCGGGGATCTCGCGCGCGCTCGGGTGCCCCGCCCCCTGGTCCTCCCGTGCGCCACGCGCTATGGACGGTCCATGTCCCTGGACCTCCCGATCGAAGCGCTGCGCCTGCTGTACGCGTCCGTCGAACGGCTCGCCGAGGAGCACCTCGAGACGCTGGACGAGCGGCCGATCACGCCGCGCGTCTCGGGCGCGGAGCTCGAGGCGCGGCTCGCGCGCCCGATCCCGGAGGCCGGGGTCGGCCTGCGCGTGGTGGACGGCCTGCGCGAGATCTCCGCCGGCTCGCGCGCGCAGAACGGCAGGTTCCTCGGGTACGTGCTCGGGTCCGGCGAGCCGGCCGGGGCCGCCGCGGACCTGCTCGCGAGCGTGCTGAACCAGAACGTCACCGCCTGGCGCTCTGCCCCCGCGGGGGTGACGATCGAGCGGAGCCTCGTCGCGTGGCTCGCGGGCGCGCTCGGCTGCGCGGGGTTCTCGGGGAGCCTCACGGGCGGCGGCTCCTCCGCGAACTTGATGGGGCTCGCGATGGCCCGCGAGGCCCGCGCCCCCGCGAACGAGCGGGGCGCCGCGGGCGGGGTCGTGTACGCGTCGCGCGAGGTGCACATGTCCATCGCGAAGGCCGTCGCGCTCCTCGGCCTCGGGCGCGAGAACCTCCGGCTCGTCCCGGTCGACGCGGCGTTCCGGATGCGCGCCGACGCGCTCGAGCGCGAGCTCGCGCGCGACGTCGAGGCCGGGCGCGTCCCGATCGCGGTGGTCGCGACGGCGGGGACGGTCGCCACCGGCGCGATCGACCCGCTCGCCGAGATCGCCGGCGTCGCGAGGCGGCACGGGGCGTGGCTGCACGTGGACGGGGCGTACGGCGCGCTCGCGGCGCTCGCCCGGCCGGAGAAGCTCGAGGGGCTGGCGCTCGCCGACTCGCTCTCGCTCGACGCGCACAAGTGGCTGTACCAGTCGGTCGACTGCGGGTGCCTGCTCTACCGGGATCGCGCCGCGGCGCGCCGCGCGTTCTCGCACTCGGGCGCGTACGTGCAAACCTCGACGGAGGATCCCGTCGAGGGGTTCGCGTTCTTCGACGAGTCGATCGAGCTCTCGCGGCGCTTCCGCGCGCTCCGCCTGTGGACGTCGTTGCAGTTCCACGGCGCCGCGGCGTTCCGCGCGGCGATCGCGCGCGACCTCGCGCACGCGCAGCGCCTCGCGGAGCTCGTCCGGCGGGAGCCGCGGCTGGAGCTGCTCGCCCCGGTCGAGCTCTCGGCGGTCTGCTTCCGCGTGCGTGGCGAGGACGCGGACCGGCGGAACGCCGCGGTGCTCGCCGAGGTGAACCGCCGCGGGCTCGTCTACCTGTCGAACGCGTCGCTCGACGGCGCCTTCGCGCTCCGGGCGTGCTTCGTGAACCACCGTACCTCGGACGCGGACGTCGGCGCGGTCGTCGAGGAGGTGCTCGCGGCGGCGGACGCGAGCTAGCTCACCGTCTGCGTGCGGCCCCGAGCTCCGTGAGCTTGCGGCTCGCCAGGACCGAACGGATCTCGGCGATGAGCCCCTCGGCGTCGAGCTCGCACTGGACGACGATGCGCGACGCGTACGGCGGGTGCGCACCGGCGACGCGCAGGACGGCCGCGGGCATTCCGTTCAGCAGCCGGATGTCGAGGTCGAAGGGCCCCGAAGCGCTCAGCCTGCGCCCGAGCGACACGAAGAACTGCTTCACCCGGCGACGGCCGACGATCGGCACGGGCAAGGTGGCAAACTCGCCACCGCCGTCGCCCATGGCGCGGACGTCTCGTGCGAGAAGCGCCTCCAGCGCCGCCCCGTCGCCTTCCCGCAGGCAGGCGAAGAAGGCCTCCAGCGATCTGCGGACTGCGGCGCGGGACGAACCCGAGCGCAAGGCGCGGGCGCCGTCGTAGGCCGCCATCGCGCGGCGGGCGCGCGTGAGCGTCATCCGGACGTTGGCAGCGGTCATCCCCAGGACGTCCGCAGCCTCCTGAGCCGAGTAGTCGAACGCGTCGCACAAGATCAGGACGGCTCGGCGTCTCGGCGGCAGCGCCTCCATCGCGAGCAGGAAGGCGCTGGACGCGCTCTCGAGCCGGTCATAGCGCGCCCCGGCGGACTCGACGGGCGCGTCCTCGTCGAGCACCACCGGAGAGGGAAGCCAGGTCCCCGGGTAGCTGCGGCGCCGCCGCCGCCGGAGCGCGTCGAGGCCGAGGTTGACGGCCACGCGGACGAGCCAGGCGTCGAGCGGCGCGCCGAGCTTCGGTGGGCGCTCGGCGAGGCGGGCGAACGCTTCCTGCACGATGTCATCCGCGTCTGCTGCGGAGCCGGTCAGGCGGTAGGCGATGCCCCAGAGGCGGCGTTCATTTCTCCGGAACGCGTGCTCGACGCGGGCGGGTGCGGACTTATCTGCGATCATGGGTGTGCGTCGACAGGACGCCCGAGGACCTGGAAACGCAACCGACGACCTCGGCGCGCCCCACGCGAGCCCCCGGCTACGGGATCACCTGCGAAGGACCTCGCGACCTCTCGCGACGCGTGTTGCGGTCCAGGCTTCACGGACGTTCTGGATCCGAACGGCAGGACGGGCGGCACCGCTCTTCGGTGCGCCGGGTGCCTGTCGGTGAGGCGGTCCCAATGGAAGTGCTGATCACACGTACCAAGGTGAAGCCGGAGAAGGTCTCGGACGTCAATCGCGCTGCCGAGAAGCTCTTCGCGGCGATCCGCGCCGCGGCCCCCCGCAACGTCCGCGTCGCCTCGTCGCTGCTCGCCGATGGCGCGACGTTCGTGACGTTCCTGCAGCTTCAGGACGGTGCCGAGAACCCGCTGCCGTCGCTGCCGGCCTACCGTGAGTTCCTGGAGACGCTGCGGCCGTGCGTCGCCGAGCCGCCGGTGGCCGAGCACGGCAAGGTCGTCGTCGCGTACGGGCTACAGTAGCCAGCCGGCCGGCTCGGCCGGGCGCTGACGGCTCCGCTCGAACCTTCCTCTCCCCCCGCCCTCGGGCGGGGGGAGAGGCTCTGTCCGTGGGGCAGGCTGACGCGACGTCGACGGCGACGACGGGCGATCGCCCAGGCACGCCGAGGTGAGGCAATGACGACGATCGACAGGAACAACGCGCCACACTACACCTGGGGAGCAGGATGCGACGGCTGGCACCTCGTCGTGGCTCCGACGTTGAGCATCATCCAGGAGCGGATGCCGCCCGGGAGCAGCGAGGTCCGCCACATTCACGCTTCGGCTCGACAGTTCTTCTTCCTGCTCGATGGGACGCTGGAGATCGAGCTCGCGGGTGACGTCGTGCGGCTCGGGCCGCAGCAGGGGGTCGAAGTACCTCCCGGCGTCGCGCATCAGGTCCACAACCGCTCCCCGTCGCACGCCGACTTCATCGTCGTCTCCCAGCCACCCAGTCACGGGGATCGAGTCGAGGCGCCGGCGCCGGCAGCCCCCTACGCGCCGCCCGGCCGCCGCAGCGGGCAGGCGCGGCACAGCGGGTGATCCTCGTACGCGTCGACGAGCGCGCGGAACCGCTCGCCGGCCCAGATCGCGCCGAGCGGCGCCTCCGCCACGGAGCCGAGCGCGCCGAGCCCGCCCCGCGCGGCGGCCGGGTGCGGGCAGGGGGCGAACGTTCCGTCGGGGTGGATCCAGGCCTCGCGTCCGATGAACGGGCACGGCCCACGCGGCGCCGGGGCGTCCGGATCGGGGGCGAGCTCGACCGCGTTCTGGAGGATGACGCGCGCGCCGCTCGGCAGGCGCGCCGCCTCGGCCGCCTCGCGGGCGGCGCGCACGGCCGCGTTCCAGCGGGCGATCGCCGCCGGGGAGCGGCGGAGCGAGCCGGCCTCGAGGCCGGGCAGCCGCGGCTGGAGGTGGTTCAGCTTCACCCGGTCGACGCCCAGCGAGGCGGCGAGCCACACGATCCCGGCGAGCTCGCCGACGTTGGCCTCCTGGGCGGTCACCTGGAACGACACCCCGCAGCGACGCCCGCCCGCCCGCGAGTGCGCGTCGCGCGCGGCGACGAGCGCCCGCACGTTCTCCATCGCCGCCTCGAAGGAGAGGCCGCCCATCACCGCCTCGGCGGTGGCTGCCACAGCGCCGTTCCACGAGAGCTTCACGTCCGAGGCGACGGGCACGAGCCGCGCCGCCCAGGCGGCGGCGCCGCGCCCGGGGAAGGACCCGTTCGTCGTGAGGTTCAGGGCGAGCCCATCGGCCGCGCAGAGGTCCACGAGCCCGTCGAGCCCGGCCCAGAGGAGCGGTTCGCCCATCGTCGAGGGGATGACCTCCGCGAGCGGCGAGCCGCGCCGCTCCTCGAGGACGCGCCGCGCCAGCCCGGGATCCATGCGCCGGGGCGCGTCGCGCGCCCGGCCCGGCGCGCGCGCGGCGCCGCACTCGCACATCGCGCAGGCGAGATTGCAGTCGTCCGGGTTCGTGACGAGGGTGATCCGCCACGGCCCGTCGGGGCCGCCCGCGGGTGCGCCGCGCGGAGCGGCCGTGGGCGCGGGGGAGGCGTGCGTTGACAACGCGTCCGTTGTAACGGAAAAGGGACGCCGCATGAAGAGCGCGCGAGAGAGCACGAAGCGTGGCAAGCGGCCGGCCAGCCCTCCGCCCGAGGCGCGCCCGGCACCCGAGCCCGCCCCGCCGGACGAGCACAGCGCGTCGCAGCGGGACCTGACCCCGGTCGTGGGCGCGAACCTGCGCCGGCTGAGGAACCAGCGCGGCCTCTCGCTCGAGCGGCTCTCGCAGCTCTCGGGCGTCTCGCGCGCGATGCTCGGCCAGATCGAGCTCGGCCAGAGCGCCCCGACGATCAACGTCCTCTGGAAGATCTCCTCGGCGCTCGGCGTGCCGTTCTCGGCCCTCATCACGGCCCGCGGCAGCGCCGGCCCGCACGTGCTCCGGGGCGAGCAGGCGAAGCTCCTGCGCAGCCACGACGGCTCGTTCAGCTCGCGGGCGCTCTTCCCGTTCGACGAGCCGCGTCGGGTCGAGTTCTACGAGCTGCGACTCTCCCCGGGCGGTGTCGAGCGCGCCGATGCGCACAACCCGGGCACCACCGAGAACCTCGTCGTCGCGAAGGGCGAGGTGGAGATCGAGGTCGCCGGACGCAAGGAGAGCCTCGTCGCCGGGGACGCGATCGTCTTCGAGGCCGACGTGCCGCACGTCTACCGGAGCCGGTCGGACGGCGAGTCCGTGATGTACCTCGTGATGACCTACGCGGATACCGTCGGGTAACCACGCCGCCTACCCCGTCCGCCCCTCGCGGAGGTGACGCCGCATTCGTGGGACGGCGCCGCCACGGACTCGGCGTAAGATCTCTCTCGCCGGATCTGCGGGAGGGGCATTGTCGAGGACGGGGGACATCCTGATCGCGCGAGGGCTCGCCACGCGCGATCGACTCTTCGAGGCGCAGCGGGAGGGGCGCGCGCGCCGTGAGCCGATCTGCTCTCGGCTGCTCGCCACCGGGGTCCCCGAGGGCGCGCTCGCCTCCGTCCTCTCCGAGAAGCACGGGGTGCCCGGCGTCGACCTGTCCCGCACGGCGATCGCGCTCTCGGTGCTGGACGTCGTGCCGCGGAGCGTCGCCGAGGGCGATCTCATCCTGCCGATCTCGCTCGACGGTGGCCGCCTGCACCTCGCGATGGCGCAGCCGCTCGACGAGCGAATCCTGTCCGAGGTCCGGTTCGTGACCGGACGCGAGGTGTCGCCCTACGTCGCCGTCCGCGCGGCGCTCGCGCGCGCGGTCCGGGAGGCGTACGACTGCCAGGAGCGGGGCGAGGTGCTCTGGTGCGGCGCGGACGCGGGCCCGGGCGGGCCGTTCCTCGCGGCGGTCGTGCCGGGCGGCGATCTCGTCGAGGCGGAGCTCCTGGACGATCTCCCGCCCGGGAGCGCCGACCCGCTCGCGAGCGACGTCCCCGTCGAGGTCGAGATCGATGTGGCGCGTCCGCGACCGGTGCGCGCGGACGCGCGCCGTCTCGTGCTCGTGGTCGACGACGAGCCGGAGATCCGGCACCTCGTCGAGCGGACGCTGGCCGCGAAGGGCTACGCGGTGGAGACCGCCGCGGACGGTGCCGAGGCGCTGGAGAAGGCCGAGCGGCTCGTGCCGGACCTCGTCCTGCTCGACGCCATGCTGCCCCGGGTGCACGGCTTCGAGGCGTGCCGGAGACTCAAGGCCGGGGCGCACACCCGCAACGTCCCCGTGGTCATGATGACGGCGGTCTACCGCGGCTGGCGCTTCGCGGAGGACGCGCGGGAGGCGTACGGGGCCGAGGACTACGTCGAGAAGCCGTTCCGGATCGACGACCTGCTCCGGCGCGTCGAGGCCGCGCTCGACGCGGGCGCGGCGCGCGCCCCCGCGGCCACGCCCGCCGCCTCGCCGCAGCTCGCGCGCGGGCGCGAGCTCCTCAGCGCCGGGCACGCCGCGGAGGCGATCACCGCCCTCGACGAGGCGGTGCGCGACGCCCCATTCTTCGCCGAGGCGCACCACCTCCTCGGGCGCGCCCTCCGCGCGCGCGGCGAGCACTTCCGCGCGATGACGGAGCTCGAGCGAGCGGTCGAGCTCCGCCCGGGGCACCTCGCCGCGCTGCGGACTCTCGCCGCGCTGTACGAGGAGACCGGCTTCCGGCGCAAGGCCGCCGAGGCGCTGGAGCGCGCCCTCCCGGCCGCGCCCGACGACGCTGCGCGCGCCACGATCCGGCGCGACCTCCTTCGATTGATCTGAGGGCGGCTGGACCCCGCCGCCGTGCGGGCTCGCCGGGTCGCATGCACCGCGGCGGGCGACGGATCGGGGGAACGTGCTCGCACGCCGGGCACGCCCTCGCCTACCTCGCGGGCGGCGCGTCGCGCCGCGAGAGCTCGGCGCGTGGCGATCTGCCGTCCCTCCGGGCAACGCCGGCGAGCAGTCTGCTCGCGCGACGGGCTCGAGCGGCGCGCCGCGGGCCCCGGAGCGATCGGCATGTCGGCTGCAGAATCTCGCGCCGGACTCTTTCAAGGGGCACGACATGGAACCGAAGCTCGCGGACGTCGCGAAGACGCTCGCAGACACGCAGGCAGCAGTGAACATCATGTGGACGATGATCGCCGGCTTCCTGGTGATGTTCATGCAGGCCGGCTTCGCGCTCGTCGAGACGGGCCTCACGCGGGCGAAGAACGTCGCGCACACGATGGGGATGAACTTCTTCGTCTACGCGGTGGGCATCCTCGGCTTCTACTTCGTCGGCTTCGGCCTGCAGATGGGCTCGGTGGGGCCGATGGCCACCTTCGGCGGCGACGCGTCCCTCTCGGCGGCGCCGCTGTCGCTCACCCTGTTCGGCCACGTCTGGAACCTCGCGGGGACGAGCGGCTTCATGCTGCCGCTCCGCCTCTTCACCCCCGCAGTGGCGACCATGTTCTTCTTCCAGATGGTGTTCATGGACACCACCTGCACGATCCCGACCGGCGCGCTCGCGGAGCGCTGGAAGTTCACCTCGTTCGTGATCTTCAGCTTCGTCATCTCGACGGTGATCTACCCGCTGTACGCGAACTGGGTGTGGGGCGGAGGGTGGCTGTCGCAGCTCGGCACGAACCTCGGGCTCGGCCACGGCCACGTGGACTTCGCCGGCTCCTCGGTGGTGCACATGACCGGCGGCGTCATGGCGCTCACGCTCGCCAAGATCCTCGGCCCGCGCGCCGGCAAGTACGGTGCGGACGGCCGGGTGAACCCGATCCCGGCCCACAACATCCCGCAGGTCATGGTCGGCACGTTCATCCTGGCGTTCGGCTGGTTCGGCTTCAACGCCGGCTCCACGCTCGCGGGCACCGACACCCGGCTCGCGATCGTCGCGACGAACACCATGCTCGCCTCCGCGACGGGCGCGTTCGGCGCCTACCTCTACGTGAAGAGCCGCTTCGGCAAGCCGGATCCGACCTGGCTCGCGAACGGCATGCTCGCCGGCCTCGTCGCGATCACGGCGCCGTGCGCGTTCGTGTCCTCCTGGGCGGCGATGCTCATCGGTCTCGTCGCCGGGGTGCTCGTGGTCGTGGCCGCGATGTTCGTCGAGACGAGGCTCCGGGTGGACGATCCGGTCGGCGCCATCGCGGTGCACGGCGTGAACGGCGCGTGGGGGATCCTCTCCGTCGGGCTCTTCGCCAACGGCACCTACGGGCAGGGCCTGAACGGCATCCCGTACGGCGTGACCGGCCTCCTCTACGGCGACGCGGGCCAGTTCGCCGCCTCGCTCGTGGGCATCGCCGCCAACATCCTGTGGGTCGTGCCGGTCGCCTCGATCGCCTTCGTCGCGATCGGAAAGCTCGTCGGGAACCGCACGGCCGCGGAGGACGAGGCGCTCGGCCTCGACCTCCCCGAGATGGGCCTCCTCGGGTACGCGCCGGGCGCCGGGATCGAGCACGGCGCAGCGCCGAAGCCCGTACCCGAGCCGGCGCCGGCTCCGCTCGGCGCCCCCGCGCTGGCGCGCGATCACGTGTAGACGCCGCCGCCACGGCACCCGCGAGCCGCCCGCCGGGGTCCCCGGCGGGCGGCCTGGCGTGAAGCGCGATGCGCGCCACTCCCGTCGTCGCCGCGCGCGCCGCAGATTCGCCTCGGGAGGCGACGATGCGCGCGACGGCGGACGAGGGACGTGAGGTCGCGCGGGCGGCGTTCTGGTTCGCCGCCCGCTGGCTCGGCCTGGTGACGCTGGCGCTCGGGGCCGCCGCGGTGATCGCGGCCGCGTCCTGAGCGAGCCCGCCGTGGCTAGGCCGCGCGCGCCGCCGCGAGGATCCGCCGGCGCAGCGCCTCGTCCGGAAGGGGTCCCTCGCCGGCGCGCACGTTCTCCGCCGCGTGGCGCGGATCCGCCGTGGCGGGGATCACGCACGTGACCGAAGGGTGCCCGAGGATCCACTTGAGGAGGAGCTGCGGCCAGGTAGCGCAGCCGAGCTCGCCCGCCCAGGAGGGCACCGGCACGTCGCGCAAGCGGGTGGCGAGGTCGCCCGACTCCAGGGGCCGCATGACGAGCACGGCGACCCCTCCGTCGCGCGCCGCGCCGAGGAGGCGTGCCTCGGCGCCGCGCACCGCCACCGAGTAGGGGACCTGCACGAAGTCGACGGCGCCCTCCTCGGCGAGCGCGGCCAGCCGGTCGAACGCGCCGCTCGCGTGGTGGGTCGCGCCGACGTAGCGGATCCTCCCGGACTCCTTCCATGCGCGAAGGGTCGCGAGCTGCACGTCGAGGTCGAGGAGGTTGTGGACCTGCACGAGGTCGAGCCGGCCAGGCGCCGCCATCCGCCGCTCCGACTCCTCGAGCTGCGCGATGCCCGCCTCCCGCCCGGTCGTCCAGATCTTGGTCGCGAGGAACGGGCGGGGCTCCGGGTGCGCCCGGACCAGATCGCCGACCACGGCCTCGGCGCGCCCGTACATCGGCGAGGAGTCGACGAGGCGGCCGCCGGCCTCCCGGAGCACGCGGAGCACCTCCGCGAGCGGCGCCCGCTCGGACGCCGCCTCGCCGACGTCGAACGTCCTCCACGTGCCGAGACCGATGCAGGGGAGCGGCTCGCCGGTACGCGGGATCGGACGCGTGTGCATGCCACACCGTTACGGCGTCCTGGCGCTCCGCGGAACCCCGGCGCGCGGGCAGGCGGGCACGACCGGCGGCGGCTGCGCAGCGTTGAGGCCTCGGAGACCAAAGGAGGGACACGATGCGACGCGAAGAGAAGGAGCGGCAGCGGAAGGAGCGCGAGGCGGTCGGTCGCACGGCGGGCGAGGAGCAGGGCGCGCGCCGCCAGGCGAGCACAGATCGCCGGGAGGAGGAGGGCCGCTCTCAGCCGGAGTCGTCCGCGCAGAAGGGCGGGGAGCCACGGAAGTAGCGGCCGGGCTCACGCCTCGCCGGGGCCTCGGGGCGCTCGGGGCCCCGGCGAGCGCGGCACCGGGCCGGTCGAGCGGGTTACGGATCGGGCGGAGGTGCGCGATGGCGGACGTGAGCGGTGGCGCGAGCGGGATCCTGCCTCACGGTGAGTCGCTGCGCCGGGCGCTGCGCTGGCTCGACGAGCGGGTCCGCGAGGATCCGACGCTCGACCGGGTGAAGCTGGTGGGGGAGGCGTCCACGCGCCACGATCTCGGGCCGCAGGAGGAGGAGTTCCTCCTCACGCGATGGGCGCGTGGCGGGTGAGTGACGTGAGGTGAGCTGGCCGGGTGGCGGCCTCTGCGCGGCTCGTTCCGGAGGCCCCGATCCTCGGGGTCGCCTCGCCGCCAGGACACGCCCTACCTTGGCCGTGAGGGGTCCCTTCGGCTCCGGGGTCCACGGGGGCGTGGAATGAGGATCGTCGTCTTCGGGCTGACCGTCAGCTCGACCTGGGGAAACGGCCACGCGACGCTGTGGCGCGGCCTCGCCGCCGCGCTCGGCCGGAAGGGGCACCGGCTCGAGTTCTTCGAGAAGGACCAGCCCTGGTACGCGACGCACCGCGACCTCGACGTCCTCCCCGGCGGCGGCGCGCTCCGCCTGTACGCCCGGCTCGCGGACGAGCGCGCGCGCGTGGAGGCGGCGCTCGCCGGCGCGGACGTCGCGCTCGTGACCTCGTACTGTCCGGACGCGCTGCTCGCGACCGAGATGGTCCTGGGCTCGCCCGCCCGCGTGAAGGCGTTCTACGACCTCGACACGGGCGTCACCCTCGCGCGCCGCGCGGCGCGCGAGCCCGTCGAGTGGCTCGGGCCCCGCGGCCTCGCCGGCTTCGATCTCGTGCTGTCCTTCACGGGCGGCAAGGCGCTCCGCCTCCTCACCGACCGGCTGGGCGCAAAGCGCGCCGCGCCGCTCTACCCGAGCGTCGACCCCTCCGTGCACCGCCCCGCGCCCCCGGCCGCCGCGTTCCGCGGCGATCTCTCGTACCTCGGCACGTTCGCTCCGAGCCGCCAGCGCGCGCTCGAGTCGCTCTTCCTCGAGCCCGCCGCGCGCATGCCGAACCGCACCTTCGTGCTCGCCGGCTCGATGTACGACGCGTCGTTCCCGTGGCGCGAGAACATCCGCTACGTGCGCCACCTCGAGCCGTCGCTTCACCCGGCGTTCTTCTGCTCCTCTCCGCTCACGGTGAACGTGACGCGCGCGGAGATGGCGGAGCTGGGCTACTGCCCGTCGCCGCGCCTGTTCGAGGCCTCGGCGTGCGGCGTACCGGTGCTCTCCGACGGGTTCGAGGGGCTCGAGGCGTTCTTCACGCCCGGGGAGGAGATCCTCGTCGCCCGCAACGCGGACGAGGCGATGCACGCGGTCGCGCTGCCGCGCGTCGCGCTCGAGCGCATGGGGCGGCGGGCCCGCGAGCGCGCGCTCGCGGAGCACACCGCGGACGTCCGGGCGGAGGAGCTCGTGGCGCTCTGCGAGCGGGCGGCGAGAGGCGCGGCGGAGGCAGCGGAGGAGGAGGAGCTCGCGGAGCTCGCGCGCGGACGCGGCGCGGGCGCCAGCGCCGAGCCGCGCGGAGACCTCGCCTGAGGGAGCTCGTGCCGGCGGCCGCCCTCCGCGCCCTCAGCGGCTCGAGCGGCGGGAGCTGCGCCGGCCCGCCTTGCGGCCGGCCC
>NZ_JALCYY010000072.1 GCF_022690685.1 Anaeromyxobacter terrae
GGCGCGCGCGCGCACCGCCCGCGGGATCGCGGTCACGGTCTTCGCCCGGACGGCAGGCCAGGTGGACGCGCTCGTCGCGGAGGGCGGCGCGGCGCTCGCGGTGGCGGGCGACGTCTCGCGCGAGGACGACGTGGCCCGCCTCGTCGCGGCGCACGAGCGGGCCCTCGGGCCGATCGACCTGCTCGTGAACAATGCCGGCGTGGTCGCGCGCGGGCTCGCCGAGGAGCTCACCCCGGCGGCGTTCCGCGAGGTGCTCGAGGTGAACCTCACCGGCGCGTTCCTCTGCGCCCGCGCGGTGATCCCCGGCATGAAGGCGCGGCAGCGCGGCCGGATCGTGAACGTCGCCTCGATCTCGGGGACCCTCGGGACCGCGGCCGCGAGCGCGTACAACGCCTCGAAGTGGGGCCTCATCGGGCTCACGAAGTGCCTCGCCGAGGAGCTGCGCTCGCACGGCGTGCAGTGCGTGGCGGTCTCGCCCGGCAGCACCGACACCGAGATGCTGAAGGCGACGCCGTTCGCGCCGGCCATGACCCCCGAGGACGTGGCGCGCGTCGTGGTCTTCGCGGCGCTCGACGCGCCGGCCGCGATCACCGCCGCCAACCTGGAGGTGTTCGGATGACCGGGCCCGTCGCCGCGGCGCTGCAGGACCTCGCCCGCGCCTTCCCGGCCGAGCGCCTCACGCTCGACCCCGAGCGGCTCGAGGCGTACGGCCGCGACGAGTCCGACCTCGGCGCGTACCCGCCCGACGTGGCGGTGCTCGTCGAGTCCGCCGAGGAGGTCCGGGAGGTGTTCCGGATCGCGAGCGCGCACCGCGTGCCGGTCGTCCCGGTGGCCGCGCGGAGCGGCAAGTCGGGTGGCGTGCTGGCGGTGCAGCGCGGGATCGCGGTCTCGCTCGAGCGGATGAACCGGATCCTCGAGATCTCGCCCGAGGACCTCGTCGCCCGCGTCGAGCCCGGCGTCGTGACGGGCCAGCTCCAGGCGGCGGTCGAGGAGCACGGGCTCTTCTATCCGCCGGACCCGAACTCGCTCGAGATGTGCACCATCGGCGGCAACGTCGCCGAGAACGCGGGCGGGCCGCGCGCGCTCAAATACGGCGTGACCCGCGAGTACGTGCTGGGGCTCACCGCGGTCGTCCCGACCGGCGAGATCGTGAAGGTCGGCCACCGGAGCATCAAGGGCGTCGCCGGCTACGACCTGACCGGACTGTTCGTCGGCAGCGAGGGGACGCTCGGGATCGTCACCGAGGTGATGCTGAAGCTCCTGCCGCGCCCGCGCCACGTCTCGACCGCGCTCGTGGTGTTCGACTCGGTCGCGAGCGCCGCCCGCGCCGTCTCGCGCGTGCTCGCGCAGGGCGTGATCCCGCGCTGCCTCGAGCTCCTCGACGACATCTCGCTCGCCGCCGCGGCGAAGACCTCGCCGTTCCGGTTCCCCGCGGGAGCGGGGGCCGCGCTCCTCGTGGAGACCGACGGCAACGACGAGGAGGGCGTCTTCGCGGAGATCGTCCGCGTCGCCGAGATCGTGCAGGGCGACGCGGCCGGCGAGGTGATCGTCGCCCAGAACGAGGCGCAGCGGCGCGACGTGTGGGAGACGCGCCGTTACCTTTCGGTGAACCTGAAGGCGCTCCACCCGATGAAGCTCTCGGAGGACGTCGCCGTCCCGCGCTCGAAGATCCCGGCGATGGTCGAGCGCGCGAAGGCGATCGGGGCGCGGCACGGCCTCGTCGTCGCGACGTACGGGCACGCCGGCGACGGCAACCTCCACTGCAACGTGCTCTTCGATCGGGCGGAGGAGCGCCCCCGGGTCGACCTCGCGGTCGCGGAGATCCTGCGCGCCGCCGTGGATCTCGGCGGCACCATCACCGGCGAGCACGGGGTCGGCCTCGCGAAGCGCGACTTCCTCGAGTACGAGCAGGGCAGGGAGGTCGTCGCGCTGGAGCGCCGCCTGAAGGCGGTCTTCGATCCCCTCGGAATCCTCAACCCGGGGAAGATGTTCCCCGCCTGAGGCGGCATCGGACGCGCGGATCCGATCTTCTGATCAGATTGATTGGGGACAAGGCCGGTCCACAATCCCCACGTCATTTCAGGGGGTTAGGTTTGACTTCGCCGGGGCAATCCGGCATGAAGTCAAGGCCGGCCCGGCTCGATCGCCGGGCCATCGCTTCGCGCGCACTCTCTGAAAGGACGAAAGGACACATGTCCACGCAAGTTTCCGCGGGAAAGCACACGGTCGAGCAGGTCGAGGCCGTCACCATCCGCTTCGTCGGCGACTCCGGCGACGGCATGCAGCTCACCGGGACGGAGTTCACCCGGGCGAGCGCGCTCGCCGGCAACGACCTCGCGACGTTCCCGGACTACCCCGCGGAGATCCGTGCGCCCGCCGGCTCGCTCTACGGCGTGTCGGGATACCAGGTGAACTTCGGCGCGCGGGAGATCCACACCCCCGGCGACGCGCCCGACGTGCTCGTCGCGATGAACCCGGCGGCGCTCAAGACGAACCTCGCCGATCTCAAGCCGGGCGGCATGCTGCTCGTGAACGCCGGCGCCTTCACGGCGGCCAACCTCGAGAAGGCCGGCTACAAGACGAACCCCCTCGAGGACGCCGCGCTCACGCAGACGTACAAGCTCGTCCCCGTCGACATGAACAAGCTCACCGAGACCGCGCTCGCGGGCTCGGGGCTGTCGTCGAAGGAGGTCGCGCGCTGCAAGAACTACTTCGCGCTCGGCCTCATGTACTGGCTCTACAGCCGGCCGATCGAGCCGCAGCTCGAGGCCATCCAGCGGAAGTTCGCGAAGAAGCCGGAGTTCGCCGCGGCGAACGCGGCCGTCTTCAAGGCGGGCCACGCCTACGGCGAGACGTCCGAGGTGTTCTACCAGCGGTACCAGGTGCCGAAGTCGAAGCTCGCCGCGGGCACCTACCGCAGCGTGACCGGCAACTTCGCCACCGCGCTCGGCTTCGCCACGGTCGCGCGGCTCACGGGCAGGCAGGTGTTCCTCGGCAGCTACCCCATCACGCCGGCCACCGAGATCCTCCAGGAGATGTCGTACTTCAAGGAGCACGGCGTGGTGACGTACCAGGCCGAGGACGAGATCGCCGGCATCGGCTCCGCCATCGGCGCCGCCTTCGGCGGCGCGCTCGCCTGCACCTCCACCTCCGGCCCGGGGCTCGCGCTCAAGACCGAGATGATGGGCCTCGCGGTGATCACCGAGCTGCCGCTCGTGATCGTGAACGTGCAGCGCGGCGGACCGTCCACGGGCATGCCGACGAAGACCGAGCAGGCGGACCTGCTCATGGCGCTCTTCGGCCGCCACGGCGAGGCGCCGATGCCGGTCCTCGCGGCGCAGAGCCCGGCGGACTGCTTCTGGTCGGCGATCGAGGCGATGAAGATCGCCACGAAGTGGATGACGCCGGTGCTCCTGCTCACCGACGGCTACCTCGGGAACGGCTCGGAGCCCTTCAAGATCCCGAGCCTCGACGAGCTGCCCAAGCTCCAGGTGAAGTACCAGACCGTCCCCAACTACGCGGACGGCGCGCAGTACATGCCGTACCTGCGCGACGACAAGCTCGTGCGGCCCTGGGCGGTCCCGGGCACGCCCGGCCTCGAGCACCGCGTCGGCGGCCTCGAGAAGGACTCGCTCTCGGGCATGGTGTCGTACGACGGCATGAACCACGAGCGCATGGTGAAGACGCGGGCCCAGAAGATCCGCAACGTCGTGGAGGACGTCCCGGACGTCGAGACGTTCGGCCCGGCGAGCGGGGACCTCCTGCTCGTCTCCTGGGGCGGCACGTTCGGCGCGGTCCGCGGCGCCGCCGAGGAGCTGCAGGCCCGCGGCAAGGCCGTGAGCCACGTGCACCTCCGCTGGCTGAACCCGCTCCCGAAGAACCTCGGCGAGGTGCTGAAGCGCTTCAAGAAGGTGTTCGTGCCCGAGGTGAACGACGGGCAGCTCGCCTTCTACCTGCGCGGCAAGTTCCCGGGTGTCGATCCGCTGCAGTTCAACCGGATCAACGGCAAGCCCATCAAGATCGGCGAGCTCGTGGGCAAGGTCCTCGAGGTCCTCTGAGAGAGCCGGAAAGGACGACCACCATGAGCACGAATGGACAGAACGTGAATACCGCTCTCCCGACCTACACGAAGAAGGACTTCGAGTCCGGCGTCGATCCGCGCTGGTGCCCTGGCTGCGGCGACTACTCGATCATCAACCAGGTGCAGCGCGCGCTGCCGGCCGTCGGGGTGAAGCGCGAGAACATCGTCTTCATCTCCGGCATCGGCTGCTCGTCCCGCTTCCCGTACTACATGAACAACTACGGGATGCACACCCTGCACGGCCGCGCGCCGTCCTTCGCCTCGGGCCTCAAGGTCTCGCGGCCCGAGCTGCAGGTGTGGATCGTGACCGGCGACGGCGACGCGCTCGCCATCGGCGGCAACCACTTCATCCACGCGATGCGGCGGAACCTCGACCTCAAGATGCTGCTGTTCAACAACCGCATCTACGGGCTCACGAAGGGCCAGGTCTCCCCGACCTCCGAGCTCGGCAAGAAGACCAAGACCACGCCGCACGGCTCGCCGGACTACCCGTTCAACCCGCCGGCGCTCGCGCTCGGCGCAGGCGCGACGTTCGTCGCGCGCACGATCGACGTCGAGGGCGCGCACATGGGCGGCGTCCTCAAGGCGGCGGCGGAGCACAAGGGCAGCACGCTCGTGGAGGTCTTCCAGAACTGCCCGGTGTTCAACGACGGCGCCTACGAGTTCCTCACCGACAAGGCGGTGAAGGCGGACGCGCTCCTGCGGATGGAGCAGGGCAAGCCGCTCGTGTTCGGCAAGGACGGCAAGAAGGGCATCCGCTTCAACCCGCAGAGCGCCGAGCTCGAGGTCGTGACGATCGGGGAGAACGGCGTGACCGAGAAGGACATCCTCGTCCACGACGCGAAGCGCGAGGATCCGACGATCGCGTTCATGCTCGCGAACCTCTCGATGAAGCCCGGGTTCCCCACGCCGATCGGCGTCTTCCGCGACGTGCGGATGCCGACCTGCGAGGAGCTGACCTGGCAGATCATCGACGGCGCCAAGGCGAAGAAGCCCGACGCGTCGCTCGAGAAGCTGCTCGCCGGCGGCGACACCTGGACGATCGGCTAGCGCGACCGCCGCGTCGCGCGCCTCGAAGGCCCTTCCCCGCGTCCGGGGGAGGGCCTTCGTGTTTTCGGGCCCCTGCGCGCCTTTGCGCGGGCGAGGGGGCCGTGCGCGTCACATCGTGGAGGCGCGCGGTCGACCAAACGTCGAGCAAATGGGTCGATGAAATGCGCAATCGATTCGCGGGGAAATCTCCGCTCGATTGACCTGGGTCCAGGCGCCGCCGTGGGTCGACGTAGTACTGACCCCGGCACTCTCCCAGCGTGACCGGACCATGCCGGCCCGGACGCTCCAGAGGAGCGCTATGACGACAGCAGCTTCACCGGCGGCGAAGAAGGACAAGAAGTTCAAAGGCGTCGTGGTCGTGAACCGCGAGAACTGCAAGGGCTGCGGGTTCTGCGTCGAGTTCTGCCCGCTCCACGCCCTCGACCTCGAGAAGGGCTACAACGCGAAGGGCTACCACCCGCCCTTCCTCGCGAAGCCCGAGCTCTGCAACGGCTGCGACATGTGCGGCCTCTTCTGCCCCGACTTCTCGATCTACGGCTACCGCGAGAAGCTCGACTCGGCCGCCGCCTAGGAGCCACGAATGTCAAACGCGAACTCTTCCGGAACCCTCACCGGCAGCCACTACCTGGACGGTGACCACGCCTGCAGCGAGGGCGCCATCGCCGCCGGCTGCCGCTTCGCCGCCGGCTACCCCATCACGCCCTCGACCGAGGTGGTCGAGCGGCTCGCGCAGCGCTTCCCGTTCGTCGGCGGTCGCTTCCTCCAGTTCGAGGACGAGCTCGCCGCGTCGATCGCGCTGCTCGGCGGCGCGTGGGGCGGCGCGAAGGCCTGCACCGTCACGTCGGGCCCCGGCTTCTCGCTCATGATGGAGCACATCGGCCTCGCCGCGATCACCGAGACGCCGTGCGTGTTCTTCAACGTGCAGCGCGCCGGCCCGTCGACGGGTCTCCCGACGCAGCCCGCGCAGGGCGACATGATGCAGGCGCGGTTCGGGTCGCACGGCGACTACCGCCTCATCGCGCTCTGCCCGAACTCGCCGCAGGAGTGCTTCGACCTCACCGTGGACGCGTTCAACATGGCCGAGGAGTTCCGCGTCCCGGTCCTCGTGATGCTCGACGAGGTGGTGGGGCACATGACCGAGAAGGTGGTCATCCCCGACGACGCGGAGATCAAGGTCACCGAGCGCCGCTGGACGAAGAAGCCGCCCGGCGAGTTCAAGCTCTTCGCGCCCGCCGAGGGCAGCCTCGTCCCCGAGATGGTGAAGCCGGGCGACGGCTACCGCATCCACGTCACGGGCCTCACGCACGACGAGCGTGGCTACCCGAAGATGACGGTCCCCGAGCACGAGAAGATGCAGATGCGGCTCTGGAACAAGATCGTCCTCAACGCCGACAAGATCGTGAAGTACGAGGCGAAGGACCTCGACGACGCCGAGGTCGTGGTCGTCTCCTACGGCATCACCTCGCGCATCGCCGAGCGCGCCATGCAGCAGGCGCGCGCCCAGGGCGTGAAGGTCGGCTCCTTCCGGCTCATCACCGCCTGGCCCTTCCCGGAGAAGGAGATCCTCCAGCTCTCCAAGAAGGTGAAGGCGTTCGTCGTCCCCGAGCTGAACCTGGGCCAGATGGTGCTCGAGGTGCAGCGCATCGTCGAGGGCCGGACCAAGGTCGTCCCGGTCCCGCACGTCGGCGGCACCGTTCACGATCCGCAGGTCATCACCAACGCCATTGTGGGAGCCGTTCGATGAGCGCGCCGGTCAAGGAGAACCCCGTCAACAAGTACCTGCGCATGGAGCGCATGCCGTCGATCTGGTGCCCGGGCTGCGGCATCGGCACGACGGTGAACTGCTTCGCGCGCGCGCTCGACGAGTCCAAGATCCCGCTCGACAACCTGGCGGTCGTCTCGGGCATCGGCTGCACCGGGCGCGTGGCCGGCTACCTGAACGTCGACTCGTTCCACACGACGCACGGCCGCGCCATCCCGTTCGCGACGGGCCTGCAGCTCGCCCGCCCGGACCTGAAGGTGGTCGTCTACTCCGGTGACGGCGACCTGTCCGCCATCGGCGGCAACCACTTCATCCACGCGGCCCGCCGCAACGCGGACCTCCTCGTCGTGATGGTGAACAACTTCACCTACGGCATGACGGGCGGCCAGGTGACGCCGACCACGTTCCGCCCGGCGATCGCCTCGACCACGCCGTACGGCGCGTTCGAGCAGACGTTCAACATGCCGATGCTCGCCGACTCCTGCGGCGCGGTCTACGTCGCCCGGTGGACGGCGTACCACGTGAAGCAGCTCGCGAAGTCGATGGCCGAGGCCATCAACAAGCGCGGCTTCCGCTTCATCGAGATCGCCGCGCCGTGCCCCACGCTGTACCTCCGCCGCAACAAGCTCGGCGAGGGGCTCGACGAGATGAAGTTCTACAAGGAGAAGAGCGTCATCCGTAACGGGGTCGACACGCGCGAGGTCGCGCTCGACTACCGCAAGGAGATCACGGTCGGCAAGTTCGTCGACCGCGAGCGGCCGACGCTCGAGGACGCGATGGATCAGCGGTACAAGGAGGCGCTCGGCGCGAAGTACGTGCCGTACGTCTCGCCCGGCGCCGCGAAGTCGCAGGCGTAAACGCCCAGAGGAGAAATGGAAATGGGTCCCACGGAGATCAAGATCGGCGGGCTGGGCGGCCAGGGCGTCATCCTGGGCGGCATCATCATCGGCAAGGCGGCGGCGCTGTTCGACAGCAAGCACTCGTGCCTCACGCAGGCCTTCGGCCCCGAGGCGCGCGGCTCTGCCTGCAGCGCGCAGGTGGTCGTCGACAGCGAGCCGATCCTCTACCCGTACGTGCAGAAGCCGCACCTCATGGTGGCGATGTCGCAGGACGCGTTCGCGAAGTTCTCGCCCGAGCTCCGGCCGGACGGGACGCTCCTCATCGAGGAGGAGCTCGTGAAGCCGACCGGGCTGCCGAGCACGGTGAAGGTGTTCGCCGTCCCGGCGACGCGCATCGCCGAGGAGCTCGGCAGGAAGATGGTGATGAACATCGTCATGGTGGGGTTCTTCACCGCCGTGACGGGCATCGTGAGCGAGGAGGCGGCGAGGGAGGCGGTCAAGGACTCCGTCCCCCCGGCCACCATCGACCTCAACATGAAGGCGTTCCAGCGCGGCTTCGATCACGGGAAGAAGCTCGTCGCGAAGGCCTAGCGACGACGCGCTTCGGCATCCGGCGCGCCGCGGGGCTTACCCGCGGCGCGTCGTCCGGTCAGGCCGCGGCACGCACGGCGCCGCGCACGCGTGCGCACCGCGCAGGCTCGTGCGGCAGGCGTCGGCCCCCGGGGCGACCTCGAGGCACCGCTCGCAGGCGCGCGCCGCCTCGGCGCAGCGGCCGAGCCGCACGAGCGAGATGCAGAGCCCGTGGAGCGCCTCGTGCGATTCCGGCTCGAGCTCCGCGGCGCGCCGGTACCCCGCCTCGGCGCGCGCGAAGCGTTCCTCGACGTAGTCCATGAACGCGAGGTCGTGGTGCGCGGCGGCGCGAGCCGGGTCCGCCTCGAGGAGGTGCAGGTACTCTCGCCGCGCCTCCGCCCAGCGGGCCGGACGATCCGGCTCATCCAGGCCGCGCCGCAGCAGCGCCCGGGCGAGGTTCTGTCGCGCGTCGGCGAGGTCGGGGTCGATGCGGAGCGCCGCTCGCAGCTCCTCCAGGGCCGCCTCGTCCCGCGAGGCGGCGAGGAGCGTCTCCCCGAGGTTCGCGTGGCCCTCGGCGAAGTCCGGCGCGAGCCGGACCGCGCGCTCGAAGCGCCGCCTCGCGGCCTCGAGATCGCCCTCGCGCCGGGCCACGATGCCGAGTCCGTTCAGCGCCTCCGGGAACTGCGGATCGAACTCGAGCGCGTGCGAGAAGGCGACCCCGGCGCGCTCGGGGTCCGCCGCGTCCAGGTAGGCGAACCCGCGGCGGACCTCCTCGGCGGCGCGGGGGTGCACGGCCGCGCGCCCGGCGCAGGCGACGAGCGAGAGCACGGCGAGGGTCGGGGCGAGGGCGCGGAAGGCGAGACAGGCGCGGCGAGCGGGCATGCGCGCGCTTCTTGCTCCGACCGTGCCGCATGCGACCCTTCCTCCGCCTCGCCGTCCTGGCCCTGCTCGCCGCCTGCTCACCGGCCGCCGCCCAGCTCTCGAACCGCTCCATCTCCGTGGAATCCGGGATCTCCTTGCCGGTGGGCGACGCCTCCCGCGCCTCGGTTCCCGTCGCGATCCTGGCGACCGCGTGGCTCGAGGGGCCGGTCGACGCCGTCGCGCGCCTCGCGTTCGGGACCGCGGCGGAGCCCTCCGGCCGCGGGACGGCCCGGCGCGTCGAGGGTACGGCTGGGCTCCGGTGGTCGTTCGGCACCGACCCGCTCCGTCCCCAGCTCCAGCTCGAGCTGGGGTGGGCCCACGCCGCCGGGTGGGAGGCCGCGGCGCCTGCGAGCGGGGTTGCCGCCGCGGCGGGAGCGGGCCTCGAGTGGTTCGCGCGGAGGGACGCCGCGCTCGCGGCGCGCGCGAGCCTCCGCCGCGCGGCGGGGGAGGGCTGGCGCCCGGAGCTGACGCTCGGAGCGAGCTTCTACTTCTGATCCGCCTGAGCCGCGCCGGCGCGCTCCGTCCGGTCCGGGGTCCCGTCGCGGTTCGTGTCGACCTCGACGCGCTGGAGCACGCCGTGCGCATGGCGCTCCCACAGGTCGGGCCGTCCGTCGCCGTCGGTGTCACGCTCCTTGCCGACGAGCTCGCCCCGCTCGAAGAACGTCCAGGTCGGCGGAACGCCGTCGAGCCGGTACGCGAGCTCCTGTCGCACGAGCGCGCCGTTCTCGAACACGAGCACCACGTCGGGCGCGCCGTCGCGGTCGAGGTCGTAGGCCAGGCGCGTGGGCGAGCCGTCGGGGCCGCGCGTCACCCAGGCGTCGGGGCGACCGTCGCCGTCCTGGTCCTCCGGCGTCCCCGACGGCGTGCCGGCGGGAGCGGCGGTGAAGGGGCGGCGGGCGGCCTTCGCGGCGGGCGCGGACGCAGGGAGCGGGCGGGGCGCGCTGCAGGCGAGCCCCGCCAGGGCGGCGATCAGGGCAGGGAGCTTACACATGACGGTATTTGACACTATACCGATGGTCACATAGGTTCGCCGGAGCCGCCATGGCCCGGAAAAAGATCTCGACGACCGTCTACATCACGCCCGAGCAGAACGAGCGCCTCAAGCTCCTGCACGAGCGCACCCGTGTGCCCGTCGCGGAGTACATCCGGCAGGGCATCGACCTGGTGCTCGAGAAGTACCGCCAGGCGCTCCCCGGACAGCTGACGCTCGATGACCTCGGCGCGAAGAAGTAGATTCCACCACGAATGAGCGAGAAGCGCGCAGTCGTCCTCGGGGCGGCAGGATTCATCGGCAGCCATCTCACCGACCGCCTGCTCGGGGAGGGCTGGCGCGTCACCGGGGTGGACAACCTCATCACGGGCACGCGGCGGAACCTCGAGCACCTCTCCCGCGAGCCGCGCTTCGACTTCATCGAGTCGGACATCTGCGACCCGCTGGACGGGATCACCGGCCCGGTCCACGCAGTCCTGGACTTCGCCTCGCCCGCCTCGCCGATCGATTACCTGAAGCACCCGTTCGAGACGCTCCACGTCGGCTCTCACGGGGTCGAGAACGCCCTGCGGCTCGCGAAGCGGGCGAGCGCGCCCTTCGTGCTCTCCTCGACGTCCGAGGTGTACGGCGATCCCCTCGAGCATCCGCAGCGCGAGTCCTACTGGGGGAACGTGAACCCCATCGGGCCGCGCGCTGTCTACGACGAGGCGAAGCGCTTCGCAGAGGCGATCACCGTCGCCTACCGCCGCTACGAGCAGGTGGACGTCCGGATCGCGCGCATCTTCAACACGTACGGCCCCCGGATGCGGTTGGACGACGGGCGGATCGTGCCCACCTTCGTGGCGCAGGCGCTCCGCGGGCAGCCGATCACCGTGTTCGGCGAAGGCACCCAGACCCGGAGCTTCTGCTTCGTGGACGACAACGTGGAGGGGATCTGGCGGCTCCTGCACTCGCGCTTCCAGGACCCCGTGAACATCGGGAACCCGCACGAGATGACGGTGCTGCAGTTCGCCGAGGCGGTGCAGCGGCTCGTCGGGAGCCACTGTCCCATCGTCCATGAGCCGCTCCCCGAGGACGACCCGCGCGTGCGCCGGCCGGACATCACGCGCGCGAAGGAGGTCCTGGGCTGGGAGCCGAGGGTGGGTTTCGAGGAAGGCATGCGGCGGACCATCGCGTGGTTCCGCGAGCGCGTTTGAACGGTGGGTGAACGGAGGGGAGGCGAGGTGGCGAAGCGGATTCTCATCACGGGCGGGGCGGGGTTCATCGGGTCGACCATCGCGGATCTGTTCCTCGAGGCGGGGTGGGACGTGGCGATCCTCGACGACCTCTCGTCGGGGAAGCGCGAGAACGTGCCCGCCGCGGCCCGCTTCTACCCGGTGGACGTGCGCAGCGCCGCGGCGCTCGAGGTGCTGAAGAAGGAGCGGCCGCAGGTGGTGTGCCACCACGCCGCCCAGATCGACGTCCGCCGCTCGATGGCGGACCCGCGCTTCGACGCGGACGTGAACATCGGCGGGCTCCTGAACCTCATGCAGGGGGCGGTCGAGGCGAAGAGCGTCGAGCACGTCCTCTTCGCGTCCTCCGGCGGCGCCACCTACGGCGACACCGGGCGCGTGCCGACGCCGGAGGAGCACCCGCAGCTGCCCGTCTCCCACTATGGCGCGGCGAAGGCGGCGAGCGAGCTGTACCTCGGCGTCTACCGCGCGAACTACGGGATCCCGTTCACCGCGCTCCGCTACTCGAACGTGTACGGTCCGCGCCAGGATCCCCACGGCGAGGCGGGCGTGGTCGCGATCTTCTGCGGGCGTCTGCTCGAAGGACGCCCGTGCACGATCTTCGGGGACGGCGGGCAGACGCGCGACTACGTCTTCGCGGGCGACGTCGCGCGCGCGAACCTGCTCGCCGCGGAGAAGCGCTACGACGGGCCGCTCAACGTCGGCACGGGCGTCGAGACGGACGTGAACGAGCTCTACGCGCACATCGCGCGGGCGGCGCGGTCCGATCGGCCCGCCGAGCACGCCGCGCCCCGCCTCGGCGAGCAGAAGCGCTCGTGCATCGACCCGGCGCGCGCCGCCGCGGCCCTCGGCTGGAGACCGGAGGTGAAGCTCGCGGAGGGGCTCGCGCGCACCTTCGAGTGGTTCGCGGCGCGGCGCAAGGCCGCGTGACGTGGTGCCCCCGGGCGGCGGGAGCTTCGCCGCCCTCCCACATCGGCGCCTTCCCTGCCACCTCCGCGCGCTGGCATGCTCCGGCGACGTTCGGGCCGTCCCGCCCGCCGTCGCCAGGAGGAGTCGATGAGGACGACGCTCGCGCTCGCCGCCGTGCTCCTCGCCGCGTGCCAGGCGCAGGTGCAGACCGACGCCGACGGCCTCCGCTCCGCCCTCCCCGAGGAGGCGGCGATCCGGATCGCGACCCCGGCCCCGTCGCCCTCGCCGACCGCGACCACCGCGGAGGTGGTCGCCGCCGCCCCGACGTTCGGCTCCGGCTACGCTCGGACCACCTTCTGGACGGCGACGACCGTGAACGCGGGCGTCGCGTGGACCCTCGGGCGGCTGCGCGCGGTCGCCTCCCTGCCGCCGACGACGTGCGACGTCCTCGCCTGCACCTGGGGACCCTGGGCGGATCGCGAGGGGCTGAACGTGTGGCGCCTCGTGGCGCGTCGAGACGGCGCGGGCTGGTCCTACGCCCTCGACGCGCGCCGGGGATCGGACGCCCGGGCGCCGTTCGCGCCGATCGTGGCGGGCGTGGCGTACCCGGGTGTCGAGCCGTCTCGCGGCAACGGCTCCTTCGCGGTGGACTTCGACGCTGCGGCCGCGCTCGACCACGCCGCAGGGTGGCAGCAGGAGGACTTCGGCCGCCTCGAGGTCGCGTACGACGCGCGCGCGGCCATCCGCGTGGACGCGACCGCGCTCGGGGCGCGCTGTCGCGATCCCGAGGACCCCGCCCGGCTGGACGCGGTGTACGCCTTCCGCGCGACGGGCGCGGGCGGCGAGCTGCAGGTCGCCCTCGACACGATCGAGGCGACGCCGCGGAACCTGTCGCTCCGCTCGCGCTGGGACGCCGGCGGCGCGGGCCGCGGGGACGCGCAGTGGGTGTCCGCCGGGCTCCAGTACCGCGCGAGCGAATGCTGGAGCGGCGCCGCGCTGGGCTTCGCGCTCCTCTACGACGACGACCCGCTCGCCGGGAACGAGGGCGCCTGCGCGTTCGTCCCGGCGCTCTTCGCGGACGTGACGCTCCCGTAGCGCCGCGGGGCGGCGCGCTACCCGGCGCTCGCCGCGACGGGGGCGGGCGCGAGCGGGGCGTCGTCCTCGGGCGGCTCCTCGAGGTCGTCGGCCGGCGTGGGGCCGGCGAGGATTCGCTCCAGCTCGCTGCTCGCGCGGAGGTGCTCCTCCGCGGTCACGCGGCCGGCCGCGCGCATGCGGTCGAGGAGGCGCCGGGCGCGGTGCTTCAGCCAGGAGGACGGGTTCGCGAGGTCCACCTTCCGCGGCGCGGGCAGGATCGACGCCATCACGACGGCCTGCGCCGTCGAGAGCGAGGCGGCGGAGACGCCGAACCGCGCGCGCGCGCCCGCCTCGACGCCGAAGACGCCGTCGTCCCACTCCGCCACGTTGAGGTAGAGGGCGAGGATGCGCCGCTTGGAGAGGGCGCGCTCGAGCTTCGCCGCGAGCACCGCCTCCTTCGCCTTGCGCAGCAGGCTCTTCTCGGTGCCGAGCCAGAGGTTCTTGGCGAGCTGCTGGGTGAGGGTGGAGGCGCCGCGGGCGAACCGGTGCTCCTTGAGGTCATGCTCGGCGGCGAGCCGGATCGCCTCCCAGTCGAGCCCCTCGTGGCCGAAGAAGTTCGCGTCCTCGGAGGCCAGCACCGCCTCGACGAGGCGCGGGGACACGCGATCGAGGCCGACCCAGGCCTGGCGCGGCCGGAAGGCGCGCCGGCGGGCCTTCGCCTCGGCCTGCCGCTGCGCGATGAGGGCCGTCGTGCGCGGGTTCTCGCGGGCGAGCGGACCCGGGTCGGGCGTGGCGAGCCAGAGGCCGCCGAGCGCGGCGGCTGTGGCGAGGACGAGTGCGACGAGGGCGAGGGCGAGGCGGCGGACGCGGCGCCCGGGGGCGCGGGCCCGGGATGGCATGCGGCGGAGCTATAGCATTCGCGGGGACGCGGGTGCCAGGCGTGCGGCGCGGGAGGCGATGGCGCTCCGCGAGCGCGGCGTCCGCGCCGCAGCGGTGTCCCTCCTCCGGACAGACCACCGGGTGGTGGAGGCCGAACGTCGCCGAGCTCGCGCCGAGGGAGCCCGCGGGCGGGCCTTCGGCCGCCATCACGGCGCCGAGGTTGCCTCACCGTGAATGGTCATCCCGTTCGGGCCCCCGTTCGGCGCCTTGACGCATCCGGGACCCGCAACTACCTCCCGCTCACCGAAAACGGCACCGTACGGCCGCTCACGGCCCGCAGGCCCACGGAGGGAACATGGCTGACGTGAAGCGTTACACCCCGCGCGACTACTCCAAGGTCCGGGGGCTCAACGGCATCTCGGACAAGCAGGTCGAGGAGCACCTGAAGCTCTACGAGGGCTACGTGAAGCGCACGAACGCCCTCACGGAGAAGCTGCAGGGCATGTGCAACGACGGCAAGGCGTCCGGCGCGGATCCGGTGTTCGCCGAGCTCACCCGGCGCCTCGGCTTCGAGTACAGCGGCATGGTGAACCACGAGTACTACTTCGAGAACCTCGCGCCGGGCGCGCAGGCGGAGCCTCCCGCGGGCGGGAAGCTGCGCAAGGCGCTCGAGGCGTCGTTCGGGAAGTACGAGACCTGGCTCGCCGACTTCCGCGCCATCGCGACGATGCCGGGGGTCGGCTGGGCGATGACGTTCCAGGACCCGTCGACCGGCTGGCTCTCGAACCACTGGATCAACCTGCACCAGGACAACGTGCCGGTCGGCTTCAAGCCCGTCCTCGTCATGGACGGGTGGGAGCACGCCTTCATGCGCGACTACCTCGCCACCGAGCGCGCGAAGTACGTCGACGCCTTCTTCAAGAACCTGAACTGGCAGGCGATCGAGAAGCGGATAGCCTAGGCGTCGCCCCGATCGCATCTCCCGGCCCGGATCGCGCGAGCGGTCCGGGCCTCGTCGTCTCGGGAAACCGTCAGCGCGCGGACAGGCGCCGGTAGCGGCCCTCGACGAACGCGAACGCCGCGTAGGCGAGGAGGCCGAGCGCCGCGGCCGCGAGGAGCGCGGCGCCGTAAGGCCGCTGGTGCGCGAGCGTCGCGAGCGCGCCATCGAACCCGGTCGCCTCGCGTGGGGCGCGCTCGAGCGCCGCCTGCGCGAAGAAGAGGCCCACGAGCGTGAACACCACGCCCTGGGTGGTGAAGCCGACGGCGCCGAGGGTGGCCCCCCAGCGCCGAACCCACGGGCCCGCGCGCGCGAGGTCCAGGTGCCTGAGGAACTTCCGCCCGAGGCCGGTCCAGATCTGCCGCGCGCCCACGAAGATCACGATCCCCGCGCCGGCGAGGACGAGGACGCGGCCGGCGGGGAGCTCGAGCGCGCGAGCGGTCCAGCTGCGCGCGGCGGCGTTCCCGCTCCGCCCGGCGCCCCCGCCGGTGGCGAGGCGGACGGCGGCGAGGGCGAGCGAGGCGTAGCCGAGACCGCCGATCCCCTGGCCGACACGCGAGAGGATCGCCCAGGCGCCGCGGCGGCGCTGGCCTCCGGGATCCGCGATCGCCTCGATCACGAACCAGAGGGCCAGCCCGACGAGCCCGATCGCGAGCGCCCCGACGAGCGCGCCACCGAGCGGCGCGTGGGCGAGCGTGGCGATCGCGCCCTTCGAGTCGGTGGCCCGCCCGCCCTCGCCGAGCGCGAGGCGGAGCGCGAGCGTGCCGATGACGGCGTACACGGCGCCCTTCGCGGCGAAGCCCGCGCGCGCGAGCGCCTGGACCCAGGGGCGCCGCGTCGACCGGCCGCCCGCCCGCTCCACCTCCGACCAGACCTCGCCTGCGCCGCGCATCCGACGATCAAGCTGGCCACGCCGCCGCCCGGCCGCCCGCCGGCGCCTTCGTTGACCCGCCCCGAAGGCCGGCCGTACCCTCGGCCGCGTGATCGTCCCGCCGGGCCGCCGCGCCGCGCTCCGCCGCCGCCTCCTCGCCTGGTACGACGCGGGCTGCCGCGCGCTGCCGTGGCGCTCCCCGCAGCACGGCGCGGACCCGTACCGCGTCTGGCTCGCGGAGGTGATGCTCCAGCAGACCCAGGTCGCGACGGTGGTGCCCTACTTCGAGCGCTTCGTCGCGCGGTTCCCGACCCTCGCCGCGCTCGCCGCGGCGGACGACGACGACGTGCTCGCGCTCTGGAGCGGGCTCGGCTACTACGCGCGCTGCCGGAACCTGCTCGCCGCCGCGCGCGCCGCGCTCGCGCGCCACGGCGGCCTGCCACCCTCGGTCGAGGCGCTGCGCGCCCTCCCAGGGTTCGGCCCGTACACGGCGGGCGCGGTCGCGAGCATCGCCTTCGCGCTGCCCGCGCCGGCGGTGGACGGGAACGTGGCGCGGGTGCTCGCGCGGATCTTCTGCGTCGACGGCGAGCCGGGCGCGCCGGCGGTGCAGCGCGGCCTGTGGGCGCTCGCGGCCGAGCTCGTCCCGGAGGATCGGCCGGGCGACTTCAACCAGGCGCTCATGGAGCTCGGGGCGACGGTGTGCCGCAAGCCCGCTCCCGCCTGCGCGCGGTGCCCGGTGCGGAGCGCCTGCGCCGCTCACCGCGCGGGGCGCGCCGCGGAGATCCCGCCGCCCCGGCGGCGCGGGGCGCGCCGGGCGGCGGTGATCGCGTGCGCCCTCGCGGAGGTGGAGGGCGCGCTCGTGCTGGTCCGTCGCGCGCCCGGCGGGCTCCTCGGCGGGCTGTGGGATCTGCCCGCCGTGGAGGTGACCGGCGCGAGCAGCGGGGAGGGGACGGCCGCGCTCCGGAGAGCGCTGCGGGCGCGCTTCGGCGAGGAGGCGGCGGTGGGGGAGCTCCTCGCCGAGGTCGAGCGCACGCTCACGCACCGGGACCTCGAGCTCCGCGCGTTCCGCTGCGAGGTCCCGGCGACGTTCGCGCCCCGCGAGGACGTCCGGCTCGCGGCGCCCGGCGCGCTCGACGGGATCGGCCTCTCGGCCGCCACGCGCGCACTGCTCGCGGCCGCCGGCTGGCCCGCTCGCACGCCCGACGCCGCCCGCGAGCGCCGGGCGGGGAGGGGCGACCCCACCCGGCGCCGTCGCGCCCCCGCCTGACGTGCGGCGCCGCCCTCGCCGCGCTATCAGGAGGCCGGATGCCCGCCAACTTCACGCGCCGTCGCGACCTGCTCCTCGACTCGGGGTACGGAGATCCCGAGCGCGTCCTCGCCGCGCTCTCGGCGGAGGTCGCAGCGCTGGGGCTGCCGGCGGAGTGGGGAACGGCCGCGCCGCCCGGCGCGACCGAGGCCCTCCGCGCCGCGCTCGCGCCGCGCCTCGCGCGGCTCCCGGCGGATCAGCGGCGGCTCGCGCGTCACGTGCCGGAGTTCGTGACCGTCCGCTCCGGCGATCTCGCGACGGCGCTGTGGCTCGCGCGAGCGGAGCACGGCGACGCGCTCGATCTCCCCGGGTTCCTGCTCGCCGTCCTCGACGCGCTCCTCTCCGCGGGGCGCGAGCGCGACGCGCTGGCCTACGCGCGCTTCATGCTCGATCTCCGCTTCGACTGGGGGCGGCTCTACCGGGAGCCGCACCTCGCCTACGGGTTCACTCGCACGCGAGAGCCGAACCCGCTCGTGTGGCGGCTCCTCGAGGAGCTCGGCGCGCGCGGCGAGCGGCTGCGCGTCCTCGAGCTCGGCTGCGGGGTGGGGAACGACGCGTTCGGCTTCCTCGGTGCGTCCGCCGTGGACGGCTACGCGGGCGTCGACGTCTCGCAGGACGCGCTCGATGCCTTCCGCGCCCGCGTGGAGCGCGAGCGGCCCCCGGTCGTGCCCGCCCTCGTGGCTGGAGACTTCGCGGAGGTGCTCGAGCGGCCGCCCGAGCAGGCGGCCGGCGCGAACCTCGTCTACTCGTACTCGAGCCTGCACTACTTCTCGTCCGGCGAGCTCGCTCGCATCCACGCGCTCGTGCGCCGGCTGCTCCTCGCCAGCGAAGGAGACGGATTTTTCGCGTTCGGCATCAAGGGCGCGGGCTCGGTGTGGGAAGGGCAGGGGCTGCCGCTCTACCGGCCCGACGTGTGGGTGAACTGGGACGGCCAATCGCGCTGGTTCCCGTCGCGCGAGGCGCTCGCCCGCCAGCTCGACAGGGCGGGGTTCGAGATCCGCTTCCACGAGCTCCACGAGCACTGGGGCTACAGCGAGCACGGCAAGCGGGACGTCTTCCACTACGTGCTCTGCTCTCCTCGTGCGGGAGAATGAGCCCCTTCGCGCGGTCGCCGGGCGGTCGACACGCGCAAGCGCGCGGAAGGGCTTGACTCCCGAACGCGCCCCCGTATAATCCGCCGCCCTTAAGACGGGATTTGTCCACACGCGCCCGGTTCCACGATTCCGGCGCGTTTTTGTTGGGAAAAGAGCTCGCTCAAGATGCCGACGATCAGCCAGCTGGTGCGCAAGGGGCGCGAGAAGCTCCTCACGAAGAAGAAGGCGCCCGCGCTCAAGGAGTCGCCGCAGAAGCGCGGCGTCTGCACGCGCGTCTACACCACGACGCCCAAGAAGCCGAACTCGGCGCTCCGCAAGGTCGCCCGCGTCCGCCTCACGAACGGTTTCGAGGTGACGAGCTACATCCCCGGCGTGGGCCACAACCTGCAGGAGCACTCGGTGGTCCTCATCCGCGGTGGCCGCGTGAAGGACCTCCCGGGCGTCCGCTACCACATCGTCCGCGGGACCCTCGACGCCGTCGGCGTGCAGGGCCGCAAGCAGAGCCGCTCGAAGTACGGCGCGAAGCGCCCGAGCTAGCTCGAGAAGAACAAGGATAAGGTCCGATGCCTCGTCGTCGCGAAGTCGAGAAGCGGAAGATTCTGCCCGATCCGAAGTTCCAGGACCGGGTCGTGGCGAAGTTCGTCAACAACCTGATGCGCGAAGGCAAGAAGTCCACCGGCGAGCGCATCATCTACGGCGCGTTCGACCAGGTCGAGCAGAAGCTCAAGGACGATCCGCTCAAGATCTTCAAGAAGGCCCTCGACAACGTGAAGCCGGTCGTCGAGGTGAAGAGCCGCCGCGTCGGCGGCGCCACGTACCAGGTGCCGGTCGAGGTTCGCCAGGATCGTCGCACCGCGCTTGCAATGCGCTGGCTGATCGACTACTCGAAGGCCCGCGGCGAGAAGACGATGCAGGAGAAGCTCGCCGGCGAGATCATCGACGCCGCGAACAACCGCGGGAACGCGGTGAAGAAGCGCGAGGATACGCACAAGATGGCGGAGGCGAACAAGGCCTTCGCGCACTACCGCTGGTGAGAGGGTCGGAGGAGGATCGAGGAAGAGCAGGGGCCGGTTCTGCCGGCCAGGGTTCCTGGGACGGTCGGACCCGCTTCGCTCTTTGACAGCTCGGTCGGTATCGCGGTGTCGCCGGAGGGATCCGGCGAACCGGTCTTGCGCACGCACGAAGGATTCGAAGGAACGATCAGATGCCTCGCACCAGTCCACTCGAGCGTTATCGCAACTTCGGCATCATGGCTCACATCGATGCCGGCAAGACGACTACGACCGAGCGCATCCTCTTCTACACCGGCGTCACTCATAAGATCGGTGAGGTCCATGAGGGCACGACCGTCATGGACTGGATGGAGCAGGAGCGCGAGCGCGGCATCACCATCACCTCCGCCGCGACGACCGCGTTCTGGCGTGAACACCGCCTGAACATCATCGACACCCCGGGGCACGTCGACTTCACCATCGAGGTGGAGCGCTCGCTCCGCGTGCTCGACGGCGCGTGCGCGGTGTTCGACGCCGTTCAGGGCGTCCAGCCCCAGTCCGAGACGGTCTGGCGGCAGGCGGACAAGTACAAGGTCCCTCGCATCTGCTTCATCAACAAGATGGACCGCATCGGCGCCGACTACTTCCGCGCCGTCCAGACCATCCAGCAGAAGCTCGGCGCGCGCCCGGTCTCGCTCCAGATCCCGATCGGCGCCGAGGACAAGTTCCGCGGCATGGTCGACCTCATCAAGATGAAGGGCATCACCTTCGACGATGAGACGATGGGCGCGAAGTACCAGGAGGTCGAGATCCCGGAGAACCTCCGGGAGCAGGCCGCCGAGTACCGCTCCAAGCTCGAGGAGGCCGCCGCCGAGGTCGACGACGAGCTGATGCACAAGTACCTCGACGGCCACGCGCTCACGTCGGAGGAGCTCCTCCGCGGCCTGCGCAAGGGCACGCTCGAGATGAGGTTCTTCCCGGTCATCTGCGGCACGGCCTTCAAGAACAAGGGCGTCCAGCAGATCCTCGACGCCGTGGTCGACTTCCTGCCCAGCCCGCTCGACGTCCCGGCGGTGAAGGGCGTGACGTCGAAGGGCGACGAGGTCACCCGCGCCACCGCCGACTCGGAGCCGTTCGCCGCGCTCGCGTTCAAGATCATGAACGACCCGTTCGTGGGGAACCTCACGTTCTTCCGCGTCTACTCGGGCAAGCTCGAGGCGGGCTCCTACGTCTACAACGCGACGAAGGACAAGAAGGAGCGCATCGGCCGGCTCCTCCAGATGCACGCCAACAAGCGCGAGGAGATCAAGGAGGTCTACGCCGGCGACATCGCCGCTGCGGTCGGCCTCCGCGCGACCACCACGGGCGACACGCTCTGCGACGAGTCGGCCGCGGTCATCCTCGAGCGGATGGAGTTCCCGGAGCCGGTGATCCACGTCGCCATCGAGCCCAAGTCGAAGGCCGACCAGGACAAGATGGGCGTCGCGCTGAACCGCCTCCAGATGGAGGACCCGTCCTTCCGCGTGCACACCGACGAGGAGACGGGGCAGACGATCATCGGCGGGATGGGCGAGCTCCACCTCGAGATCCTCGTCGACCGCATGTTCCGCGAGTTCAAGGTCGAGGCGAACGTCGGCAAGCCGCAGGTCGCCTACCGCGAGACCATCACGAAGCAGGTCGAGTCCGAGGGCCGGTACATCCGCCAGACCGGTGGCCGCGGCCAGTACGGTCACTGCTGGCTGCGCCTCATCCCGCAGGAGCCGGGCAAGGGCTTCGAGTTCGTGAACGCCACCGTCGGCGGCTCGATCCCGAAGGAGTTCATCAACCCGATCCAGAAGGGCATCGAGGAGGCCATGACGAGCGGCGTGCTCGCGGGCTACCCGGTGGTCGACATCAAGATCGAGGTCTTCGACGGCAGCTACCACGACGTCGACTCGTCCGAGATGGCGTTCAAGATCGCCGGCTCGATGGGCTTCAAGGATGGCGCCGCGAAGGCGAAGCCGATCCTCCTCGAGCCGATCATGGCGGTCGAGGTCACGACCCCCGACGACTACATGGGCGACGTCATCGGCGATCTGAACTCGCGCCGCGGCAAGATCCAGTCGATGAACCCCGGGACGGGCGTCCAGATCATCGAGGCGCTCGTGCCGCTCGCGGAGATGTTCGGCTACGCCACCGACCTCCGCTCCAAGACGCAGGGCCGCGCAACCTACTCGATGCAGTTCAAGCACTACGCGCAGGTCCCGAACAACATCGCGGAAACCATCGTCTCCAAGGCGAAGGGCACCGCCGCGGCCACCAAGTAGGCCGCCAGGCCTCGGACAGGAAAGAGAGGAAGTCATGGGCAAGGAGAAGTTCGAGCGCAACAAGCCGCACGTGAACGTCGGGACGATCGGTCACGTCGACCACGGCAAGACGACGCTGACGGCCGCCATCACGAAGTACTGCGCGACGAAGGGTCGCGCGCAGTTCATGGCGTACGATCAGATCGAC
>NZ_JALCYY010000073.1 GCF_022690685.1 Anaeromyxobacter terrae
ATCCCCGGGCGCTGCGCGGAGGAGCTCCTCGGCCGCGCGCGCGGCGAGGGCGCGGGCCGCCGCGGCGCGCTCCGGAGCCGGCGCGGGCGCGCGCGCGAGGAACGCCTCCGCCCTCAGCGAGACCTCCTCCGCGCCGCAGGGTGGCGCGAGCGCGATGGCCCTGAGCGCCGCCTCCTCGGCGAGCGGTCCCGCTCCCTCGATCCGCCGCTCGAACGCGGCCAGGTAGCGGACCTTCCCGTCGGCCGCCTCGAAGAGCGCCTCGCCGAGCCGCCTGGCGGCAGGGTCGAACGCCGCGATGCCCTCCGGGGCGGCCGCGGCGGCCGCCGCCTCGGCGATGCGTCCGGCCTCGAGCAGGACCGCGTCGCGCGCGGCCGCGCCCGGGATCCCCTCCGCGTAGCCGGCCGCGAGCTCCAGCGCCGCCGCGGCGCGAGAAGCCCCGGCGAGCGCGCGCACGAGCGAGAGGGCCGCCTCGCCCGAGGCGGCGTCCGCGCCGAGCGCGAGGGCCGTGTACCCGCCCGCGCCCTCGAGGGCCGAGACCTCGAGCAGGACCGGCGCGGCGCGAGCCGGCGCGAGCCGGCGCGAGCGAGACGAGGAGCGGCGCACCGCCGGGCGCGGAGAGGTCCTCCGCGAGCGGATCGTCTCCGGCGGGGAGGACGGCGGCCCCGCCGCGCGTCGCCCGGCGCGCCACGAGCGCGACCCCGGGATCGGGCACGAGCACGACGAGCGCCGGCGGGGGCGCTCCCTCCAGGCCCGCGGCGAGCACGTCGGGATCGTCGGTCGAGGTCTCGCCGCGCAGCGGCGCCCCGGCGCGGAGCGGGTTCCGAGCCGCGAGGGCGGCCCACTCGGCCTCGGCCGCTCCCGGCGCGGGCGGGTCGTCGGGCTCCAGCTCCTCGCCCGGCGCCGCCTCGGTGAGCCTCACCACGAGCCGGTAGTCGTCCTCCGGCCGCTCGACGGGCGGTGCCCCGGGCGCGTGCCGCTCGCGCACCGCGAGGTAGTAGGTTCCGCGCGACACCGCCGCGACGAGCCGCTCCCCGCCGCCCGGGCCGGCGCGATCCGCGGTGGCGACGAGCGGCGCCGCGCCCCCCGCGGCCCCGTCGGGCGCGCGGTGGAGCGTGAGCGCCACGTCGAGGCCGGGGAGGCCCGCCCCCGGAGCCGCGCCCGCCCACTCCGCCACGAGCGCCGTGCGCGGCCCGGCCTCCGGCACCTCGACGCGGAACACGTCGACATCGCCCGCGTCGCGCCCGCGCCGCTCCCCGATCCGGCCGAGGAGCTCGGCCGCGCCGCGCGCCGCCGCGCCGTCCGGGCCGGGCGGGAGCGGGAGCGGGTTCGCCTGCTCGGGCCGGTCGTTCGGCTCGTGCTCCCTGCCGTCGAAGCGGCTCGCGGGGCGGAGCGCGCCGGGCAGCGCCGCAGCGAGCCGGGGAGCGCGCGCGGCGAGGAGCGCATACGCTGCGTCCCAGCGCCAGGCGAGCGCCGTCCCCGCGGCGAGCGCCGCGAGGGCCCCGGCGAGCGCGAGCGGCGCCACCCGCCCCGCGCGCAGCGCGCGCACCTGCTTGCCGAGGGCGTCGAAGTCCTCGCGGCTCGCGAGCCCGAGATCGCCCTCGAGCGCCCGCGCCGCCGGGCGGGGGCGGCCGGTGAGCGCGAGGAGCGCCTCCCGCATGGCGTCGGCCGAGGGGAAGCGATCCTCCGGGCGCTTCTGGAGCGCGCGGTGCACGACGTCGGCGAAGGCGCGCGAGACCCCCGGCGCGACCGACGCGAGGAGCGGCGGCGCCTGCGAGAGGTGGGCGGAGACCACCGCCATCGGGCTCGGCGCCGCGAACGGCGGCCGTCCCGCGACGAGCTCGTAGAGCACGCACCCGAGCGCGTACAGATCGGCGCGACCGTCCAGCGCGGCGCCCCGGGCCTGCTCCGGGGCGAGGTAGGCCGGGGTGCCCACGATGGCGGCCGCGCCGCCCGCGGAGTCGTCGCGGAGGGCCGCGATGCCGAAGTCGAGGACCTTCACGAAGTCCTCGCCCGCCCGCGTGCTCATGAGCATCACGTTCGCGGGTTTCACGTCGCGGTGGACGACGCCTGCGTCGTGCGCCTCGGCGAGCGAGCCGAGGATCTGCTGGCCGACCTCCCGAGCGCGCGCCTCGGAGAACGGCCCGCTCCTCGCGAGCGCGGCGGCGAGGTCCTCGCCCGGCACGTACTCCATGGCGAGGTAGAGCCCGCCCTGCGGGCCGACCTCGCCGAAGTCGAAGACCGCGAGGGTGTGCGGGTGCGACAGCCGCGACACGGCCCGCGCCTCGGCGAGGAACCGCTCCGCAGCGGCCGGCTCGCGCGCGAAGTCCTCGCGCAGGAGCTTCAGCGCGAGCGTCTTCCCCATGCGGATGTGCTCCGCCTTGTAGACCCGGCCCATCCCGCCCTCGCCGAGGAGCTCGAGCAGCCGGTAGCGGTCGGCGATGACCCCGTCCGACCCGCGCCGCCCGGCGCGGCGTCGCGCGCGGGCGGTGCCGGCCCGGAGCGACGCTCCGCACGCCGGACAGAAGTTCGCGGTCCCGCGCGACGGATCGGCGAGGTGCCCGCAGTGGGCGCAGGCCAGGGAGGGCTCCGGGGCGGGCTTGCGACGCGCCATCGCTCGCGCGGAGCGTAGCGCGCAGAGCCCCCCCGGCAAAGCTCTCCGCGCCGTTCGGACCGGGCGCGCTCACGTGGTAGAAGGGCGCTCCATGCTCACCTCCGCCCTCGCCGCGCTCGCCGTGGCCGCGGCCGCGCCCCGGCCGTTCACGGTGGACGACCTCGTGGCGCTCCCGCGCGTCGGCGCGCCGGAGCTCTCGCCGGACGGCGCCCTCGTCGCCTTCACGGTCGGGCGACTCACCGGCACGGGCGACCGGATCGTCTCCACGCTCTACGTCGCGCCGGCGGCCGGCGGAGAGCGCCGGCAGCTCACCGATCGTGACGAGCGCGTCTCCTCGCCGCGCTTCTCCCCCGACGGCAAGCGCCTCGCCTTCGTCTCGACCCGCGGCGGGACCCCGCAGGCGCACGTCGTCGACCTCGCGACGGGCGAGCTCCGCGCGGTGAGCGCGCTGCCCGGCGGCGTGAACGAGCTCCTGTGGGCGCCGGACGGGTCCGCGCTCCTCGTCACCGCGGACGTGGACCCGAGCTGCGGCGCCGACGCCGACTGCAACGCCAAGGCGGACGCCGAGGCGAAGGGCAAGCCGCGCGTCGCGACCCGCCTGCTGTTCCGCCACTGGAACGAGTGGCGCGAGCGGCTGCGCACCCACGTGCTGAAGGTGCCGCTCGACGGCGGCGCCCCCGCGGACCTCACCCCCGGCGATCGTGATGCTCCGCCCGCCGTTCGGGGTCGCGTGGACGACCTCGCGGTCTCCCCCGACGGGAAGACGCTCTACTTCACCGCGGTCGCCGACGCGCTCGAGGCGTCCTCCACCAACGCCGACCTCTTCGCCGTGCCGCTCGCGGGCGGCGAGGCGCGCCGCGTGACGAGCGGCCCGGGCTGGGACGCGAGCCCGCGGCCCTCTCCCGACGGCAAGCGGATCGCCTGGCTCTCGCAGGCGCGCGGCGGCTACGAGTCGGACCGTGTCCGCGTGATGGTGGCCGGGACGGACGGGAAGGACGCGCGCGACCTCACCGCGGGCGCGGAGCTCTCGGCGGGCGACCTCCACTGGGCGCGCGGCGGCGCGGCGCTGCGCTTCGTCGCGCTCACCTCCGGCTACCACGAGCTCTACGAGGTGGACGTCCGGAGCGGGAAGATCGCGAGGCTCGCCGGCACGCCCGCGCTCGACGATCGACCTCGGGTGAACGTGCAGTCGGTGTCCTACTCGGCCGACGGCGCGCGCGCCGCGGCGCTCGTCGACGGGACGACCGCCCCGCCCGAGGTCGCGGTGCTCGAGGGCAGGCCGGGCAAGGCGCGCTGGGCCCTGCGCACGCGGCTCGCGGCGGACGCGCTCGCCGGCGTCGCGCGCCCCACGCTGCGGCCACTCGAGGCGACCTCCAAGGACGGCACGAAGGTGTTCGGCTGGATCGTCCTGCCGGCCGACCATCGCGAGGGCGAGCGGCACCCCGCGGCGGTGCTCGTCCACGGCGGACCGCAGGGCGCCTGGGCCGACGCCTGGACCTCGCGCTGGAACGCCATGCTGTACGCGGCGCGCGGCTACGCGGTGGTCCTGCCGAACCCGCGCGGCTCGACCGGCTACGGGCAGGCCTACGTCGACGCCGTCTCGCGCGACTGGGGCGGCAAGCCGTACGAGGACCTCATGGCCCTCGTCGATGCCGCCATCGCCCTAGGCGCTGTGGATGGTGAGCGCATGTGCGCGGCGGGGGCGAGCTACGGCGGCTACATGGTTCACTGGCTGAACGGCCAGACCGACCGCTTCCGCTGCCTCGTCTCGCACGCCGGGATCTTCGACCTGGAGGCGTTCTTCTACCGGACCGAGGAGCTGTGGTTCCCGGAGTGGGAGTTCGGCGGGACGCCGTTCGACCAGCCGGGCGACTACCAGAAGTTCTCGCCCTCCAGGTTCGTGCAGCGCTGGCACACGCCCACGCTCGTTTCGGTGGGCGAGCTCGACTACCGCACCACGGTCGATCACGGCCTCGCGGCCTTCACGGCCCTGCAGCGGCGCGGGATCCCCTCGAAGCTCCTCGTCTTCCCCGACGAAGGGCACTGGGTCTCGAAGCCGAAGAATGCGAGAGTGTTCTACGATGTTGTGCTCGGGTGGCTCGACGAGCACATCGGCCCCGCGGCGAACGTCTCCGCGAAGGCGCGCTAACCTCCCGAAACCGCTTGCCGTTCGAACCCGCCCTGCCATAATCCGGACCCCGCCGTGCTCAACTGGCTTCACAACATGCTTTCGCGCGATCTCGCGATCGATCTCGGGACCGCGAACACCCTCATCTACATCCGCGGCATGGGCATCGTCTCGAACGAGCCCAGCGTCGTCGCCGTCCAGCAGGACGCGCGCGGCGGCCGCAAGGTCCTCGCCGTGGGTAAGGAGGCGAAGGAGATGCTCGGGCGCACGCCCGGGAACATCGTCGCCATCCGCCCGATGAAGGACGGAGTCATCGCCGACTTCGAGGTCACGGCGGCGATGCTCAAGTACTTCATCCAGAGCGCGCACAACCGGAAGAGCTTCGTGAAGCCGCGCATCATCATCGGCATCCCCTCGGGGATCACCGAGGTGGAGAAGCGCGCGGTGCGCGAGGCGGCCGAGAGCGCGGGCGCGCGCGAGGTCTATCTCATCGAGCAGCCCATGGCGGCGGCGATCGGGGCGGGCCTGCCCATCACCGAGCCCTCGGGCAACATGATCGTCGACATCGGCGGCGGCACGTCCGACGTCGCGGTGATCTCGCTCGGCGGCATCGTCTACAGCCGCTCGGTGCGCATCGCCGGCGACAAGATGGACGAGGCGATCATCCAGCACATCAAGCGTAAGTACAACCTCCTCATCGGCGAGCGCACCGCCGAGCTCATCAAGATGGGCATCGGCACCGCCTATCCGACCGAGGAGGAGCTCACGATGGACATCAAGGGGCGCGACCTCGTCGCCGGCGTGCCCCGCACGCTGACCGTCACGTCCTCCGAGATCCGCGAGGCCCTCAGCGAGCCCATCAACGGGATCGTCGAGGCGGTGAAGGTCACGCTCGAGCGGACCCCGCCCGAGCTCGCGGGCGACATCGCCGACCGCGGCATCGTGCTCGCCGGAGGCGGCGCGCTCCTCAAGAACCTCGACGTGCTGCTCCGCGAGGAGACCGGCCTGCCGGTGTTCCTCGCCGAGGACCCGCTCTCGTCGGTGGTCATCGGCGCGGGCAAGGCGCTGGAGGAGCTGGACATCCTCAGGCAAGTGACCGCGCACGGGTAGGCTCGGCGCACGATGCCGGGCCTGCGGCGGGCGTCCTCGCTCCTTGCGCCTGCGGCGTACGGAGGCAGTACGCCTCGGCGCGCGTCGCTGCGGTAGCCCGCCTCGGCTCCGGCCTCGTGTGCCTCTCGAGCCGAACGCGAATTGACTCGCTCGGCGCGGCCGAGCAAGACCCGGCCGCCTCCACGCATCGTCCAGCGAGGGCCTCGCGCCCGGACCTCGGCGCCGTTAGGTCGTGCCCGGGCATGGGACCGTTCGACCTCGAGGGCTCGCCGATCGCGTTCGCGCTCGCCGGGCTCGTCGTCGCCATCGCCTTCGCGTTCGGCGTCGCCGCCTCGACCGAGCCGCCCCAGCCGCGCGACGAGGGGGCGCGCCTCGCGTACGCGGAGTGCCTCGTCACCGGCCGTGACCGGGTCGCCTGCGCGCCGCGGCGCGACGCGGCGCTCACCCTCTGCGCCGCGCGCCGGACCATCGCCGAGTGCGAGGAGCTGCTCGCCGAGACCGACCGATCCCCGGAGCAGGTCGTGGCGGAGGCCGAGGACACGCGGCTCGCCGGTCCCCTCCACGGCAGCACCCGCCGCGCGGCGGTGGGCGCCGCCCTCGCGCTCGCCGCGCTCGCGGGGGTCGTCCTCTCGCGCCGGCCGCGACCGGCGAGGGTGGCGCGGCTCGCGGCCGGGGCCGTCGCCGGGCTCGCGCTCGCCTCGGTGCCGGCCCTGGCGGCGGCGGCGTTCGGCGTGCTCGTGTCGGCGGTCGTGCCGCGGAGCGAGGTCGCCCTGGTCGGCTTCGGCCTGTTCGTGGCGACGTTCGCGGCGGTGGTGGGGATACCCGTCGCGGCCGGCGTGGCGGACGCGTCGCAGCGACGGCGAGAGCGTGTGCACGCGAGCCTCGCGGTGGTCGCATGTGGGATGTCGCTCTGGATCGTGCTCGTCGGGCCCATCCCGGCGGGCCTCGCCGGCGTCCTGCAGGCGATCTCGGCGGTGGCCCTCGCACTCGCAGGCTATCTCGCCCCGCGCTCATTATGATGCGCGGCCATGCCCATCGCCCCCGCGGCGGCCCTCGCGGCCGCCCTCCTCGCCGCCGCCCCCGACCTCGCCACCACCGCCGAGCGCACCGGCTTCGAGCGCACCGGCCGCTACGACGAGGCGGTCAGGCTCTGCCGTGACTTCGCCCGCGCCTTCCCGCGTCGCGCCCGCTGCACGAGCTTCGGGGTGACGCCGGAGCGGCGCGAGCTGGTGGCGCTCGTCGCGAGCGGGGACGGCGTCCTCACCCCCTACGCCGCTCGCGCGCGGAAGCGCCCGGTGGTGCTCTTCCAGGGCGCGATCCACGCGGGCGAGCTCGACGGCAAGGACGCGGGCTTCATCCTGCTCCGCGAGCTGCTCCAGAAGGGCGGCGGACCGCTCGCGCGGGTCACCGCGGTGTTCGTGCCGGTCTTCAACGTCGATGGGCACGAGCGCTTCGGGCCGCAGCAGCGGCCGAACCAGCGCGGGCCGCTCGAGGCCGGCTGGCGCGCCACCGCCGCGAACCTGAACCTGAACCGCGACTACGTGAAGGCGGATGCGCCGGAGACGCGCGCGATGCTCGCGCTCCTGCGCAAGTGGGATCCCATCGTGTACGCCGACCTGCACGTCACCGACGGCGCCCAGTTCCAGCACGACCTCGCGGTCATGGTCGAGCCGCGCCACGGCTACGCCGCGGCGCTCCGGGCCGAGGGCGCCGCGCTCTCCGAGGCGCTCCTCGCGCGCCTCACCGCCGCCGGCCACCTCCCGGTCGACTTCTACCCCTCCTTCCGCGAGGACGGAGACCCGGCGAGCGGGTTCTCCCAGGGCGTGCCGCCGCCGCGCTTCGGCCACGGCTACTGGGCGGCGCAGGACCGGATCGGCATCCTCCTCGAGGCGCACTCGTGGCGGCCGTACGGCGAGCGCGTGAAGGGCGCGGTGGACTTCCTGCGCGCGCTCCTCGACCTCACCGCCGAGCGCGGCACGCGCTGGCGGGCCGCCGCCGAGCGCGCGGACCGCGAGGCGCCCGCGCTCGCCGGGCGCGAGGTCGCGCTCGCCTTCGAGCCCACCGGCGAGGCGACCCCCCTCGCCTTCCACGGCTACGCCTACGTCCGCGAGCCCTCCGTCGTGACCGGGGCGCCGGTGACGCGCTACGACGAGTCGCGCCCGGAGCTCTGGAACGTGCCGTATCTCGCAGCGCTGCGCCCGGCCGCGAGCGCCGTCCTCCCGAAGGGCGGCTGGGTGGTGCCGGCCGGCTTCGCCGAGCCGGTCGCGGCCAAGCTCGCCGTGCACGGGGTCCGCTTCGAGCGGCTCGGCGGGGCGCGCCCGACGCGCGAGGTGGAGGTCTTCCGCGCGACGGAGGCGAAGTTCCGCGCCGAGCCGTTCGAGGGGCGCCAGATGCTCTCGGTGAAGGGGGCGTGGTCCTGCGAGCGGCGGGCGATCGGGGCGGGCGCGCTGTTCGTGCCCGTCGCCCAGCCGCACGCGCTCGTCGCCGCGCACCTCCTCGAGCCCGCCGCGCCCGACGCGCTCCTCGCGTGGGGGACCTTCAACGCGGCGTTCGAGCGGAAGGAGTACATCGAGGACTACGTGCTCGAGCCGTTCGCCCGGGAGCTGCTCGCGAAGGACGCGGCGGTGCGCGCGGCGTGGGAGGAGCGCCTCGCGGATCCGGCCTTCGTGGCCGACCGGCGGGCGCGCAGCGAGTTCTTCTTCCGCAGGCATCCGGCGTGGGACGAGGAGTACCAGCGATATCCGGTCGTACGGGTCGACGCGCGTCCCTGAGCGGAGACCGTCGCGCGGCGCGATGTGGAGCGCGCCGCGCGATGTCGTCCCGCCCCGGCGGGCTGTCGGGAGATCCCGACTGCGGATCGCGCAAGCCCGCGACATGAGGCGCCGCGATCCTGGCAGCGCTCGTGCAATGAGGAGCGGGCACGGCGGACGCGACGCGGTGGCGCTCGCCGGAACCTTCCAGACCGCAGCGAACCAGGAGATCTCGTCATGCAGAGCAAGACCCCTTCCCTCATCGGTGCCGGACTCGCCCTCGCCCTCTTCCTCGCCGTCGCGCTCCTCCCGTCGATGCTCTACGGCGGCTACGCGGGCGTGCTCCTCGCCGGCGGCATCTTCGGCACGCCGCTCGAGCCGACGTTCCTCGTGCGCGCGCTCATCGTCTTCGGGATCGTGCTGGGCGTCGCCGGCGTGGGCTCGCTGTTCGCGGTGATGGGCGCCGCCGCCGGCGCCGGCGTGGGCGCGCTGACCTCCCTCGCCGCTCGCAAGCCGGCCGCCCAGGAGGCGTCTCCCGAGTAGCCGCGCCGCCGCCGTGCCGCTCGACTCGTCGCGGGCCCGGGACCCCTCCGGGCTCGCGCCTTTTCTCACCCGGTGTGCGCGAACGCGCAGCCTTTCCCGCTGGGACCGATTGCGCGCAAGTCTTGCGACCTCCCATCGATTGATTTCGCGCAATCGTCCGTGATTACGAGATCTTAACTCTGGAGTCTGTTTGGGTGCAGGGGCATGTCCGTTGCACCCGCCGAACCCCGCCTATGCGAGCCATTCTCCTCTCCTTCGCGCTCCTCCTCGCCTCGACCGCTCGCGCGGACGAGCCGAAGCTGCCCAAGGGCAGCGACACCTGCCTGCAGTGCCACTCCCCCGGCGGCGACGGCCCCGCCGTCCCCCCCGACACCTTCGCCAAGTCCATCCACGCCCAGAACGGCGTCGGCTGCACGGACTGCCACGCGGGCTACACGGAAGAGCACGCGATGGGCGGCACGCTCCCGGCGCTCTCCGACGCGGAGCAGAAGTTCGTCTCCCGGCTCGAGAAGGCCAGCTGGGTCGAGGGCGAGAAGAAGGTCAAGGTCGCCTCGCCGCGCGCCTACCTCGCCTGCCAGAACTGCCACACCGAGCAGACCGACGCGTTCGCCGCCTCGGTCCACTCGAAGTGGCTGCGTGAGGACGCGAAGGTCGCAGGCCCGACCTGCGCCTCCTGCCACGGCTCGCCGCACGCCGTCCAGGCGATGGCGTTCTACGAGCCGAAGGCCGGCGCCCGCCAGCCGGTCCCCGAGGATCGCCGCGCGATGGCGAAGCGCTGCGAGGCCTGCCACGGCAACGAGGAGTTCGCGAAGGAGGCCGGCCTCAACCCCGAGGCGGCGGTCACCTACCACGACTCGATCCACGGCCGGCTCGTCCGCGTGGGCAACGCCTACGCGCCGGTGTGCGTGAGCTGCCACGCGGCGCCCGCGAACCGGGGCGGCACGCACGCGATCGTGTCGAAGATCGACCCGAACTCGATCGTGAACGTGAAGAACCGCAAGGACGCCTGCGCGCGCTGCCACGCGGGCGCGACGGACAGCTTCGCGTCGCTCATCGCCCACAAGACGCCGCAGGAGACGACGGGGCACCCGGTCCCGCACATCATCCACATCGTCTTCTCGTACCTGACCACGCTGACCCTGTTGTTCTTCGCGTTCCACGTGCTCGTCGACTTCATCTACGAGCTGCGCCAGCGCGTGAAGGCGAAGGCCGGCCACGGCCCCTCGGTCGACGCGGTGCGGAGCGTCATCCGGTTCGACATCCACCAGCGCATCCAGCACTGGTTCATGCTCTCCGGCGTGATCCTCCTCGGCATCACCGGCTGGCCGCTCCGCGGCGCCGGGACGTTCGGCAACGCGCCCATCATCGGCGGCAGGGACGCGGCGCCCTACTCCGAGGCGTTCATGAAGATCTTCGGCGGCGCGGAGGGCGCGGCGCTCTGGCACCGCGTCGGCGCCGTCCTGATCATCATCTCGTCCGTCTACCACCTCTTCTACCTGACGTTCCTCGCCGCCCAGAAGCGGCTCCCGCTCTCCATGCTGCCCGGGCCGAAGGACGCGCTCGACATGCGGGACAACATCCTCTTCATGCTCGGCGTGAAGAAGGAGCGGCCCAGGTTCGACCGGTACATGTACCTGGAGAAGTTCGACTACTGGGCCGTGTTCTGGGGCATCGTGATGATGGTCGGCACCGGGTTCATCTTCTGGTTCCCGGCCTTCTTCGCGGCGTGGGCGCCGAGCTGGCTCATCACCGCCGCCCTCATCATCCACGGCGAGGAGGCGACGCTCGCCATCCTCTTCCTGTTCGTCGTGCACTTCTACAACGTGCACCTGAAGCCCTCGATCTTCCCGATGAACTGGGCCTGGCTGAACGGCCGGATCAGCGTGGAGATGATGAAGCACGAGCATCCGCTGGAGTACGAGCGGATGAGCGACGACCACAAGTAGTTCGCCCGCCCAGGGGGCGAGCGTCAGGGGGCCGCGCGGGAGACTGCGCGGCCCCCCTCTTTTTCCCCGCGGGCGCCGGCGCGCCTCCGGGGGGCGGGGCGGGATAGAATCGCGTCCCCCATGCGGCTCTCACGCCCCGCGAAGACGCTGGCCCTCGCCCTCGCCGCCTTCGCCGTGGCGGCGCTCGCCGCCGGCCTGTGGCGGTTCAAGCGCTACGTCGACGAGGACCCGCGCCTCTGCGCGACCTGCCACCAGTCGAGCCCCGAGTTCGCGCTCTGGATGGGCGGCACGCACAAGAGCGTCGCCTGCCAGCGCTGCCACCACTCGAAGCCGGAGGAGGGCGTCGCCATGCTCGGCGCGTTCCTCCTCGGCAAGGCGCCGGCGGGGCACGGCGGCGTCGAGATCGGCGCCTGCGCCGAGTGCCACTTCTCGCACGACCCGCGCTGGCCGCAGGTGGGGGGCTCGCGCGGCCACAAGATCCACTACGAGCAGCACAAGATCGCCTGCGTGCGCTGCCACGCCGCGAGCATGCACGGCTTCGAGCCGATCGCCGCGAAGTGCGCCGAGTGCCACCCCGGCCACGCCGTCCGCGTCCACGGCATGGAGGGGATGCACTGCTTCGCCTGCCACGAGTTCCTCGGTGATTCCCCCGGGCTCCGTCCGACGCGCCGCGACTGCCTCCGCTGCCACACCGCGCAGGGTATCCACGCGCCGGTGAGGGAGCACGGCGCCAAGATGGCGATGGCCTGCGCGAGCTGCCACCGGCCGCACGCCCCGCCGGGCGAGACGCTCGTCTCCTGCACGCACTGCCACGACCTCGCCGCGACGCGACGCGCCGGGCTGCACGCGAACGCCGCCCACGCCCGCTGCGTGGACTGCCATCCCCCGCACACCTGGTCGGCGGAGCCGGTCAGCTGCGAGCGCTGCCACGCGCACGCGAGCACCCACGCGAACGGGAAGACCTGCACCGCCTGCCACGCCTTCGCCGGCGCGCCGCGGCCACCGCAACCGCAGGAGACGGTGCCGTGACCCTCCGGCTCAAGCTCTTCGTCCTCATCGCCGCGGTCATCATCTTCGCGATGAGCGGCGTCACCGCGGTGGCGCTCTGGCGCGAGGTGGTCCGCGGCCAGGAGCTCCTCGCGCGCGAGGGCGTCGCGATCGCCTCCACCGCGGCCACCGCCGCCGCCCACTGGGTGCGCGCCGAGGGGGTGGAGCCGGGCGGCGAGGCCGCGCTCCCCGCGGTGCTGGAGCGGGTGGTGGCGAGCGCGCCGCTCGACCGCGCCTGGATCGTCGATCGCGAGGGCAAGGTCCTCGCCTGCGTCACGCGCACCGAGGAGAAGTGCCCCGAGGGCGTGCCGCCCAGCGAGTTCCAGCTCGCCGAGGCGCCGCTGCAGGCGCTCGGGCGGCTCCTGCGGCCCGAGGGCATCGTGGCCTCCGCGCCCATCCTGCGCGGCGGGGCGGTGGTGGGGGCGGTGCGGGTGGACTTCACGCACGAGGAGGTGATCGGCAACGCCCGCAACCTGGCGTGGGGCGCGAGCATCGTCGCCGCCTTCTGGATCTTCGTCGGGCAGCTGCTCGCCGCGATCTTCCTCCGCCGCGTGACCCAGCCGCTCGTGCAGCTCTCCGAGGCCGCCGAGACGCTCGTCGAGGAGCGCGGCGTGCGGCTCGAGGAGCCGGAGGAGCGCGAGCTCGCCGACCTCGTGCGCGCCTTCAACGACATGTCCCGGCGGCTCGACGACCGGCGCGCCGAGAACCAGCGGCTCATCGCCGAGCTCGAGGAGCGCGTCGCCCAGAAGACCCACGAGGTGCTGCGCGCCGATCGGCTCGCGACGCTCGGCGGGATCGCCGCCGGCTTCGCGCACGAGCTCGGGAACTCCCTCAACGTCATCCGCGGCTACGCGTCGGTGGCGGCGCGCGAGCTCCCGCCGGAGGCGGAGGTGAAGGGCGACGTCGAGGCCATCCGCCGCGAGGTGACGCGCGCGGCGGGGCTCATCGAGCGCTTCCTCGTGTTCGCCCGGGCGCGCACCGTCCACCCCATCGCCCAGCCGGTCGAGCCCATCCTGCGCGAGGCGGTCGAGGTGGTCGGCCCCGCCGCCGCCCAGGCCCGGGTCGAGCGCGTCGTCGAGATCGCGTCCGACCTGCCGGACGTGGTCGCGGACGGAGAGCTGCTCCGCCAGGCGTTCCTGAACCTCTGCGTGAACGCCGTGCAGGCGATGCAGGACCGGGGAGGCGGCACGCTCGTCGCCCGCGCGCGCCGCGAGGGCGACGGGGTCGTGGTCGAGGTGGCGGACAGCGGGCCCGGCATGGAGCGCGACGTGTCGGCGCACGTGTTCGACCCGTTCTTCACCACGAAGGCGAACGGCACCGGGCTCGGCCTCGCCATCGTGCGTCAGGCGGCGGAGGCGCACGGCGGGACGGTGGAGGTCGAGAGCGCGCCCGGGCACGGCGCGACCTTCCGCATCCGGCTCCCCGCCGCGCCGGCCGAGCCGGCCTCCGCGGCGGAGGTGGCGCCGTGACGTCGGGGACCTCTGCGCGGCGAGCTCCGGCGCAGCCGGATGAGGCTGCGCAGGAGCGAGCGGGGGGCCCGGTGGGACGCGTCGTGTGCGTCCCCCCGGTAAGAAGGGAGCGGGCATGACGAAGCCGAACCTCATGGTCATCGACGACCTCGACTCCGCGCGCCAGATGATGAAGCGCACGCTCGGGCGGTCGTACGCGGTGTTCGACTTCCCCTCGGTCGCCGAGGCGCTCCCTGCGGTCGAGCGGGCGGAGTTCGACGCGATCGTGACGGACCTGCGCATGCCGGGGATCGACGGCATCGAGGGGATGCGCCGCTTCAAGGCGAAGGTGCCGGAGATCCCGGTCATCCTCGTCACCGCGTTCGCCACCGTGGAGACCGCGGTCGAGGCGATGAAGGCGGGCGCGTTCGACTACCTCACGAAGCCGTTCGAGCCGGAGGAGCTCGAGATCGTCGTGGCCCGCGCCGTCGAGCACGCGCACATCAAGCGGGAGAACGCGCGCCTCCGGAGCGCGCTCGCCGGCGAGTTCGGGGTGCACGGGATCATCGGCAGGTCGCAGCCGATGAAGGCCCTCGTGGAGATGCTCGAGCGGATCGCCCCCTCCGACGTGCCGATCCTCGTCGAGGGCGAGTCGGGCACCGGCAAGGACCTGCTCGCGCGCGCCGCGCACGCGATGAGCCGGCGCGCCGGTGGTCCATACGTCGCGCTCAACATGAGCGCCATCCCCGAGAACCTCGCCGAGGCGGAGCTCTTCGGCCACGAGAAGGGCGCCTTCACCGGCGCCGAGCAGGCGCGGGCCGGGTTCTTCGCCGAGGCGGAGGGCGGCACGCTCTTCCTCGACGAGCTCGGGCTCCTCCCGCCCGCGCTGCAGCCGAAGCTCCTGCGCGTGCTCCAGGACGGCGAGTACATCCCGGTGGGGAGCCGCAAGCCGCGCAAGGCGAACGTGCGGGTGATCGCGGCGACGAACGAGGATCTCGCCCGCGCCGTGAAGGAGGGGAAGTTCCGCGAGGACCTCTGGTTCCGCCTGCGCGTCGTCCCCCTCCGGCTCCCGCCCCTGCGCGAGCGGCGCGAGGACATCCCGCTCCTCGTCGAGCACTTCGTCGAGAAGCACGCCCTGCGCCTCGGCCGCCCGCCCCTCGCGCCAGACGCCGAGGCGATGCGCGCGCTCCTCGACCACCCCTGGCCCGGCAACATCCGCGAGCTCGAGCACGCCATCGAGCGCGGGCTCCTCCTCGCGCGCGGAGAGGCGATCACCCTCGCCGACCTGCCGCCCGAGCTCGCGCCGCCCGCCGCCGAGGCGAACGCCGGCGGCGCGGAGGGGCGCTACCGGCGCGCGCGCGACGCGTGGGAGCGGAAGTTCCTCGAGGACCTGCTGCGCGAGGCGGGCGGCAACGTGGCGAAGGCGGCCGAGGCGGCCGGCCTGCACCGCTCGACGCTCTACGAGAAGCTCCAGCGCTACGGCCTCGTGGAGAAGGACGCGAAGGCGTGAGCGGCCGCGTCGCCACGGGAGGCGGCGGCCCCGCGCGCCGCCGCGCAGGGGCGCTGCGCCTCCGCACGGGGAGCCTCGGGGACGCGCCCACCGTCGCGCGCGTCATGCGCGCGGCGATCCGCGGACTCGGCGCCGCTCCTCACACGGGCGCCGAGCTCCGCGCCTGGTCCTCGCTCCCGGCGCTGTACCACCGCTGGGCCATGACGGTCGGCGGCGAGCGCTACGTGGTCGCCGAGCGGGACGGCGTGGTCGTCGGGTACGCGGCACGGCGCGGCTCGGAGCTCACCGCCGTCTTCGTCCTGCCGCGCGCGGCCGGCGGCGGCGTGGGGAGCGCGCTCGTCCGGCACGCCGAGCGCGCCGCCCGCCGCGCCGGCGCGCCGCGGCTCCGGGTGCTGGCTGCGCTCGGCGCCGTCCCCTTCTACGCGCGGCTCGGGTTCGAGCCGGGCAGCGCCGCGCGCGCGCCGCTCCCCGGAGGCACCGCGCTCGCCGCGGTGCGCATGGAGAAGCGGCTCGACCGGGATCGCTCCTCCGCGAAGGACGCGCCGGAGAAGGACCGCGGCTTCCGCCGGACGGACGCGGCGCCGCCCCTCGTGAGGTGACACCATGGTGAAGCACATCGTGTTCTGGACGCTGAAGGAGCAGGCGGAGGGCGCCTCGCGCGCGGAGAACGCGCGCCGGGTGAAGGCGGCGCTCGAGGCGCTCGCCGGCCGCATCCCGGGCCTCCTCGAGATCGAGGTCGGGATCGACGTCTCGCGCGGCGAGGCGTCCTACGACGTCGCGCTGTCCTCGTCCTTCGTGGATCGCGCCGCCCTCGATGCCTACCAGGCGCACCCCGAGCACCGCGCCGTCGCCGATCTCATCGCCCGTGTGCGCGAGAGGCGGGCCGTCGTGGACTACGAGACCGCGTAGCGACCTCCGCGCGGCAATCGATGGCGGCCCCGACCGGCAAGGACGTCGTACCTCCTCCGAGCGCGAGGGCTCGGCGCGCGCTCCGGCCTGGAGCCACCGTGGCGGTGATCGCGCCCGGCGGGATGCCGGATCCCCTGCGCCTGGAGCGCGGCCTCGCCGCGGTGCGGGGCTTCGGGTACGCGGTCGTGGAGGGGCCGAAGCTGCGCCGGCGCGCCCGCTACACCGCCGGGACCGCGGCCGATCGCGGCGCCGATCTCGTCTGGGCGCTCACCGCGCCCGGCGTCGACGCCGTCTGGTTCGCGCGCGGCGGGTTCGGCACGGCGCACCTCCTCGCGGCGCTGCCGCCCGAGCTCCCTCCCCGGGTCGTCATCGGCTACTCCGACGCGACGGCGCTCTTCTGCGCCCTCGCCGGGCGTGACGGGCTCCACCTCCTCCACGGCCCGGTGCTGCAGGAGCTCGGCGATCACACCGCGTTCGAGAGCCTCGCGCGGCTCCGCCAGGTGCTCGCGTCGGGCGAGGCGCCGCCGCTCTCCTGCGCCGGTCCCGCGCGCCCGGTGCGCGGCAGGCTCATCGGCGGCAACCTCGCGGTGCTCGCGAGCCTGTGCGGCACGCCCTGGCAGCTCGACGCGCGCGGGGCGATCGTCGTCCTCGAGGAGGTCGCCGAGGCGCCCTACCGGCTCGATCGCCTCGTCACCCAGCTCGTGCAGTCGGGCGCGATCGACGGCGCCGCCGCAGTGACGCTCGGAGAGCTCGTCCGCTGCGCGCCGCCCGGAGAGGCGCCGGGCGCGGCCGAGGACGTCATCGCCGACCTCCTCGCCCCGCTCGGGATCCCGGTGGTGCGCGGCCTCCCGGTCGGCCACGGCCCCCGCAACGACGCGTTCTGGTGGGGCGACGAGGCGGTGCTCGAGGACGGAGCGCTCGCTTTCTGAGCCCGGCTCGCGGGGGCGCGCGCCGGCGCGCTACATCCGCCCGCACGGCCGCCGGAACGGGCAGCGGCGGCAGCCGTCGCGCTCTGCGTGCTGCGGGAACTGGTCCATGAGGGCATGGTTGCGGGCCGGATCGGCGAGCACCGCCCTCATCGCTCCGATGGAGTGGCGCATCTCCGCCTGGCACTTCTCGAGCGCGGCCGCGTCGGCGGCGACCGAGACCGTGTCACCGCCGGCGCCGGCGCCGTTCGCGACGAGGTAGACGAGCCCGCCCAGCACCTGGTCGGGCGGGGCGCTCCACTTCCGCTGCGCGTAGAGCGCGTAGATGCCCACCTGCGTGTGGTCGACGCCGCGCTCCTTGCCCGTCTTCCAGTCGAGGATGCGCACGCGGCCGTCGGCGTCGCGGTAGGCGAAGTCGATCGCGACCCAGATCTTGGTCCCCTCGAAGCTCCACGAGTCGAGCTCGTCCACCGAGAGCCACTGCTCGCGCGGCGTGCGGCGGATTTCCTCGAAGGTGGGGCTCGCGTAGAACGCCCGGAGCGCGCCGTCGACCACGCCCTCGTAGAGCCGCTTCCAGTCCTCGCCGGGCACCACGTCGCCGTACTCGTGCTCGACGAGCCCGACGATGCGCGACGCCTCCCGCCAGTAGCTCTTCTCGCGCGAGGTGGACCACTGCGCCCGCGCCCGGGCCCGGGTCCGCTCGAGCATCCGCTCGAGGGGGAGGAAGTCGCCGGTCACGCGCGCCCGCGAGAGCATCTGCTTCAAGGCGTCGTGCACGACCGAGCCTGCCCACTGCCAGCGCGAGGAGAGCTTCTTCAGGACGTAGAGCTCGCGCACGGGTGAGCCCGGCGCCGCCTCCCAGCCGCCCCAGCTGCCGTAGTACGCGTAGTAATAGGCGCGCCGGCACTCCACGAACTTCTCGTGGCGTGACTTCGACCAGGAGAACTCGTTCTGGAGGTCGGCCATCGTCGGGGTGCTGCGGGCAGGGAGCCCTCGGCCGGCGCAGTCTACTGCGGAGCTCCGACAGGCGGGCACTCCTCGGGCGAGGGAGCGAGCGGCTGGTTTTTGCCGAGGTCGAGGTCGAGGTCGAGGTCGAGGTCGAGGTCGAGGTCGAGGTCGCGGTCGCGGTCGCGGTCGCGGTCGAGGTCGAGGTCGAGGTCGAGGTCGAGGTCGAGGTCGCGGTCGCGGTCGCGGTCGGGGTCGCGGTCGGGGTCGCGGTCGCGCTCGCGGTCGCGGTCGGGGTCGCGGTCGAGGTCGCGGTCGCGGTCGAGGTCGAGGTCGGGGTCGCGGTCGCGGTCGCGGTCGAGCGGATCGGCGCGCTGCGCCCTGGACCGGCGCTAGCTCCCTGCCGGCGTCGAGCTCGCGGTCGTCACGGCAGCGGAGATCGCTCTGGGGTCGGGGGTCGGCGTGAACCGCGGCGCCGACCCCCGCGTCACCCCGCCCGCGCCTCGGCGCGCGGGAGGCGGGCGGCGCGTGGCACCCTCACGAAGAAGGTCGTCCCCTGCCCCGGAACCGATTGGACGTCCACCACCGCGCCCTGGGCCTCGGTGAGGGTCCGCACCACGAAGAGCCCGAGGCCGACGCTCGAGTGGGCACCGGGGAGACCGCGCGGCGCCCGGTGGAACGGCTCGAAGATGCTGGCCCGGATCGCGGGATCGAGCCCTGGCCCCTCGTCGCGCACCTCGAGGCGGACCGACCCGTCCTCTCCGACCGCTCCGACGTGCACCGGCCGGTCCGGATCGCCGTACTTGAGCGCGTTCGACAGGAGGTTCGCGACCACCTGCTCCATGCGATCCGGGTCGAACTGGGCGCGCGTGTCCCCCTCGCGCACGAGCTCGATCCGGTGGCCGCGGGAGTCGCTCAGGTCCTCGGCGACGCGGGCGCAGACGTCGTACAGGTCGGCCTCGCACAGGTGGACCGGGATCTCGGCGCCCGCCTTGGCGCGGCTCCAGTCGAGGAGGTCGCGGATGAGCCGCTCCATCCGCCGGCCGGCGGCGGCGATCCGGCGGGCCGCGCGCTTCGCGTCGTCGGGGAGGTCGGTGCGGGCGAGCGCCCACGCGGCGGTGAGGATCCCGGAGAGCGGGTTGCGCAGGTCGTGGCTCACCACCGCCACGATCCGCTGCTGCACCTCCAGCACGCGCGCCCGCTCCGCCTCTTGCTCCTCGCGCGCGCGGATCTCCTGCCGGACCACCCGCGCGGCGCCGAGGACGAACACGAGCAGGAGCCCGTCGAGCCCGACGAACACCGCGTTGGAGATCGTGCGGGTACGGCGGGCCGAGGCCATCGCGCGGGCGACCTCCGACTCCTCGCGCGCCTCCAGCGCCTCGACCGCGGCGTGCGCCCGCTGGAGCGGAGGCACCGCCTCGGTGGCGCGCAGCATCCGCGCCTCCTCGAGGCGCCCGGCGTCGGCGAGCGCGAGGGCGCGCCCCTGGCCGTCGACGAGGCGTTTCACCGCGGGACGGATCCGCCCGAGGTAGACGCCGTCGTCGTCGATGCGCTCGGCGCCGATCGCGGCGGTGAGGTGCTGTACCGCGTCGGGGATCCTCCCCCGCCCGTTCTCGTAGAGCGCGCGGTGCCGCGCGTCGCCGCCCGCGATGTACGCGTCCAGGGCCGCGTCGGAGACGAGCATCGCCGACTCGAGCTCCTCGAGCGCGAGCTGCGTCTCCGCGGCCATCTCCGCCGCGACGCTCGCGTCGGTGCGCTTCCCGAGGGTGACACCGGAGAGCACGCCGGAGGCGACGAGGGAGGCGATGGCCACGGCGAAGCCGAGCGCGACGCGCTTTGGCAACCCGAACCACCGGCCGGTCTTCCCCCCCATCGCTGACCTCGGAGTGAGGACACGATCCAACACGTGTACGCCTCAGAGGTCATCGTGTCCCGATGTCGCACCCAGGCGAGCGCGCGCGGCTCGCTTGCGTGCAGAAGCGAGCGTCGGTGCGCGCGCGCGCCGCTGCAGGGCGCTGATTTCGCTGGGGCACGCCCCGATGCGCGCGATGACGCAGCGCGGGGCGCGCCTTCGCGCTCAGCGCGCGCCCGCCGCCCGGGCCGGACGCGTCCCGTGCGCCGGGGAGGGGGCGGGGCGTTCATCGACCGGTCCGAGCGGCAGCCCCGCGAGCTGCGGCCGCACGACGGCGGGGTTCGCGACCATGACGACCGTCATGCGGGCGGGGTCGAGGTAGCGCTGCGCGACGCGCCGGACCGCCTCGGAATCGACCTTCCGCACCGCGTCGGCGTAGCCGTTCCAGTAGTCGTCGGGCAGCCCGTGCAGTGCGAGCTCCGCCACGCGCGCGGCGATCCCGCCGGCGCTGGCGAAGTCCGCCGGCAGGCCGAGCACGAGCGCGTCCTTCGCGTCCGAGAGCTCCTGCGCAGGGACCGGCTCCTCGCGGAGGCGAGCGAGCTCGCGCAGGACCTCCTTCACGGCCGGCCCGGTGACGTCGGCCTTCACGCTCCCGGCGACGAGGCTCACGCCGGCGAGCTTGCGCGCGTCACCCATGGCGTAGACACCATAGGTGTAACCCTTCTCCTCGCGCAGGTTGCGGAACAGGCGAGAGGAGGAGCCGCCGCCGAGCACCTGGAAGGCCACCGACGCCGCGACGAAGTCGGGCGAGGAGCGCGGGACGCCGGGCATGCCGACGAGGAGGTAGGTCTGCGGCGCGTCGGGCTTCTCGACGAGGATCGTCCGGTGCGGCGCGGCGGGCGGCGTGGGCGCGAGCGGCCCCGGCGCGGCGCCGCGCTTCCAGCGCCCGAGCGTCGCCTCGAGCAGGGGCCGGAGCTCCGCCTCCGAGACGTCGCCCACCACGACGAGCTCCGCGTTCTCGGGCCGGTAGTGACGCGCGTGGAACTCGGCGAGGTCACGCGGGCGCGTCGCCTTCACGGACGCCTCGTTCCCGAGGAGGTAGTGGCCGTACGGCATCTTCCCCCAGAAGACCGGGATGAACGTCTTCGAGGCGATCGGCTGCGGCTGGTCCCGCTGCTGGAGGAGCGACACGAGCCGCTGGTCCTGCACGCGGTCGAAGTCGCCCTTCGGGAAGGCCGGGTTCATCGTCACGTCGGCGAAGAGCTCGAGGAACTTCGCGAGGTGCTTCGCGAGCACCGCGCCGGAGACGGCGGCGGAGTCCGGGCTCGCCGAGGCGTGGATCGACGCCCCGAGGAAGTTCGTCTCGTCCGAGAGCTGGATCGCCGAGCGGGTCTTCGTCCCCTCGGTGAGCATCGCGGCGGTGAAGCTCGCGAGCCCCGGCAGCCGAGCCGGGTCGCGGCCCCCGCCGGCGCCGACGAGGAGGTTCACCGCGACGACGGGCAGGCGGCGGTACTCGACGAGCCGCACCTCGAGGCCGTTCGAGAGCGCGAAGTGGCGCTGGGCGGGGAGCTCGAGCTTGGGCGCGGGCCCGAGCTGCGGGACCTGCGAGCGGTCCGCTCCGGCCGGCGCAGGCGCGGCGGCCGAGGCGGCGGCGGGCGGGGCTTCCGGCCCCTTCGCGCGCGGGCCGGCGCAGGCGAGCGCCGCGGCGACGAGGGCGACGAGGGCGTTGCGGCGGATCATCGGACGGCTCCGTTCGCGGGCGGGGTCGGCTGGCTGGCGGCAGGGGGCGGCGGGGTCGTCGGGCCGGGCGCCGGCGCG
>NZ_JALCYY010000074.1 GCF_022690685.1 Anaeromyxobacter terrae
TCCGCGCGCCGCGCTCCTCGCCTGGCCAGCCCTCGCGGCCGTCCCCGACGCCGCCTCCGCCGCGGCCTTCGTCGAGGCGCGCCTCGCGCAGCGCGCGGGGGACCCGGCGCTGCACCTGCTGCACGGGCGCGCCCTGCACCGGCTCGGCCGCGTGGCCGATGCGCTCGCGGCGCTGCGGCGCGCGCTCGAGCGCGATCGGCGCGGCGAGGTGACCTGGGAGATGCGCGAGCTGCTCCGCCAGGCGGACGCGCCGGCGCCCGGGGAGCTCGCCGCCCGGCACGATCTCCTCGTCGCCGCGCTGCTCCGCCGTGGCCGCGCGCCCCGCTGCACGCGCTGCGCCGCCGACGCCCCGAGGCGCACCTGGCGCTGCCGGCGCTGCGGCGCGTTCGACGCGTTCGCCTGAGAGCCCGTGAACGCCCGATTCCCTCACGAGCTCCGACCGCGAGCGGGGCCTCGCGGGCGAGTGCCCGCTTGCGCCCGCCGCGCGGCCCCGGTAGAGACTGCGCGCCATGGTGAGAGATCGCGTGATCGAGCTGTTCCGGCAGGCGCTCGCGAAGGGGGCCGCCGAGGGTCGCTGGCCCGCCCTCGAGGCGGCGTTCTCGGTGGAGGCGCCGCGCGACCCCAAGCACGGCGACTTCGCGGTGAACGCCGCGATGATGCTCGCGAAGCCCGCGGGCAAGCCGCCGCGCGACCTCGCCCAGGCGATCGCGGCCGAGGTCCGCGCCGTCGACGCGCAGCACGAGATCGCCGGCCTGGAGATCGCCGGACCCGGGTTCATCAACGTCCGCCTCGCGGCCGACGTGTGGCTGCGGGCGCTCGGGCGCGTCGTCTCCGAGGGGACCGCGTACGGGCGGACGGAGGTCGGCGGCGGCAAGAAGGTCATCGTCGAGTACGTCTCGGCGAACCCCACCGGTCCGATGCACGTCGGCCACGGCCGGGGCGCGGTGGTGGGCGACGGCGTTCAGGGCCTGCTCCGGTGGGCGGGCTTCGACGTCACCCGCGAGTACTACGTGAACGACTACGGCGCGCAGGTGCAGACGCTCGCGCGCTCCGTGCACCTGCGCTACCAGGAGCTGTTCGGGCGGCAGGTGACGATGCCGCCGAAGAGCTACCCGGGCGACTACGTGAAGGACATCGCCGCGGCGCTCCGCGCCGAGCACGGCGATCGGTACCTCGACGCGCCCGAGTCGGAGTGGCTCACGCTCTTCCGGGATCGCGCCGTGGAGCACGTGCTCGGCCTCATCCGCGAGGACCTCCGCGCGATCAACATCGAGTTCGACCGCTGGTCGTCCGAGAAGGCGCTCTACGAGTCCGGCACGGTGGACAGGTTCCTGCGCTTCCTCGAGGAGAAGGACCTCGTCTACGTCGGCAAGCTCCCGCCGCCGAAGTCCAAGAAGGGCGCGCCCGCGCCCATCGCGCAGCCCCACGGCGACCTGGACGAGGGCGTCTCCGCCGCCGAGGACCTCACGCTCTTCCGCTCGTCGCAGTACGGCGACGAGGTGGACCGCCCGGTGAAGAAGGCGGACGGCACGCCCACCTACTTCTGCGCGGACATCGCGTACCACTGGGACAAGCGGCAGCGCGCCGGCACGCTCGTGGACGTCCTCGGCGCCGATCACGGCGGGTACGTGCCGCGGCTCGAGGCCGCGCTCGAGGCGCTCGGCGCCTCGCGCAAGGACCTGCACGTCATCCTCATCCAGATGGTGAACCTGACCCGCGGCGGCGAGGCCGTGAAGATGTCGAAGCGGGCCGGGACGGTGGTCTCGCTGCGCGAGGTGGTGGACGAGGTCGGGCGCGACGCCACCCGCTTCATGTTCCTCACCCGCCGCTCCGACGCCCAGCTCGACTTCGACATCGAGCTCGCGAAGCGCCAGACGCTCGACAACCCGGTGTTCTACGTGCAGTACGGCCACGCGCGGCTCGCCCAGATCTTCGCGAAGGCGCGCGAGTCGGGCGTGGCGGTGCCCGAGTTCGACCTCGAGGCGGTGCGGACGCTCACCTCGCCCGAGGAGCAGGATCTCATCCGCCGCGTCGTCGCCTTCCCGGACATGCTCGCGGCGGCGGCGCTCGCGTACGAGCCGCACCGCGTCGCCTTCTACCTCCAGGAGACGATCGCGGCGTTCCACTCGTACTACACCCAGGGAAAGCGCACCGGCGAGCGGGTCATCTCCGCGGACGCGCGCAAGACCGCCGGCCGGCTCTTCCTGTGCCGCGCACTGAAGCAGGTGCTCGCGAACGGGCTCGGCGTCCTGGGCGTCGCCGCCCCGGATCGGATGGAGAGTCCGGAAACTCGCGATATCGCGGACGACGTCTAGAATCACGGACGCCATGCGCGATGAGAACTCCCGCGTCCGCGAGAAGTTCGAGCTCTCCCTCGACGGCCGGCAGATCGCGTCGATCGTCGTGGGCGCGCTCGTCATCCTCGGCGTCGTGTTCGTCCTCGGCTTGAACGTCGGCCGGCAGGTCGCCAGCCGCCAGGCCGACGCGGCCCGCGCCGGCGACCTCGAGGCGCTCGATCGCCCTCCCTCCACCCCATCGCCGGGCGTGGACGATGCGTCGCTCACGTTTCACGACAGGCTCGTGAAGCAGAAGCCTGCGACGCCCCCACCGGTCCCTGCCGCGATCACCTCCGCGGCGAGCGCGAGCCCGCCCCCGAGCCCGAGCCCGGCGCCGGCCGTTCGGCCCTCGAGCCCGACCCTGGCCGCGGCCGCAGCCCCTCCGGCGCCACAGGCCGCGACCCCGCCGAGCCCGGCTCCGGCGAAGCCTCCCGAGGAGAAGGCGCAGGTCCAGGCCCGCGACGCGAAGCCGGCCCCCTCGGGCGGCGGGGCCTTCACGATCCAGATCGGCGCGACGCAGCAGCGCCCGGAGGCCGACCGCATCGCCGCGCGCTACCGCTCGCTGCGCCCGCGCGTCGAGACGGCGGACGTGGAGGGGAAGGGACGCTGGTACCGCGTGCGCGTGGGGAGCTTCGAGACCCGCGAGGCCGCGGAGCGCTACCGCAAGGACGTCGCGCGGGAAACCGGGGTCCCCGGATACGTCACCGCCAGCCGCTAGCTAGAGTCCGAGACGAATGACAACGACCTTCGACAGGCCGAAGCGCGTCGACAAGCCCTGGGGCCACGAGCTCTGGTGGGCGCAGACCGACCGCTACGTCGGCAAGCTCCTGCACGTGAAGGCGGGCTTCCAGCTCTCGCTGCAGTACCACGTGAAGAAGGACGAGACGATCCACCTCTGGAGCGGCGAGATGGTCCTCGTGCTCAAGGACGGAGACCGGCTCGTCGATCACCGGATGCAGCCCGGCGACAGCTACCGCGTGAAGCCCGGCACCGTGCACCGCATGCGGGCCGTGAGCGACTGCGACGTGCTCGAGGTCTCGACCCCCGAGGTCGAGGACGTCGTGCGCGTGCAGGACGACTACGGGCGCGCGGGCTGATCCGACGCGAGCTGCGGGCTTCTTGCCGGGAGCGCGTGACTCCGCGGGGCTCCCGCGAGGTGGTCGCTCGCCGCGGGGCGCGAACGCCGCTTCGCAGCGGCGCGGCTGCGACCTCGACCGGATCAGCGCGCGAACAAGAACCCGATCCCTGCCGCGAGCGCGATCGCCGCGGCGACGATCATCCCGACGCGCCGGGGATCGGCGCGCCGCTCCCGCACGCCATGCAGCGCGGGCATCGCGCCGGCGCGCACCCAGCGCGGGGAGGTCTCGGCTCGCACGAGGTCGTCCTCCGCGAGGAACCCGTGCGCGTAGAGGTCGTGCAGATCGCCGAGCGAGGGGACGACGAGCTCCTCCCCGTCCGCGTTCCGCACCCGGTACTTCATGCCGCGCTCCCGCATCCGTCCCTCCGTCACGCGGCCGCCCCGAGCTCCGCGCAGATCGCCTCCGCGACCTTCAGCCCGTCCACCGCGGACGACACGATCCCGCCCGCGTAGCCCGCGCCCTCGCCGGCGGGGTAGAGCCCGCGGATCCCGGGCGACTGGAGGTCCGCGCCGCGCACGAGCCGGCAGGGCGAGCTCGTCCGGGACTCGATCCCGATGAGCACCGCCTCGTCGGTCACGAACCCCCGCATCCGCCGCTCGAACCCGCGGAGCCCGGCGCGGAGCGCCTCCTGGATCTGCGGCGGATAGAGCACGGAGAGGTCGGCGGGCGTGACCCCGGGCCGGTAGGACGTGTTGCCCGGCGGCGCTCCCGGGCGGCGCGCGAGGTAGGCCGCGAGCCGCTGGGCGGGCGCGTGGTAGGCGCCCCCGCCGAGCACGTAGGCGGCCCGCTCCCACTTGCGCTGCCACTCGAGCCCCGCGAGCGGTCCCTCGAAGCCCTCGGCTGCGAAGTCCGCCGGCGACACGGCGACGACGATGCCGGCGTTCGCGACGGGCGACGAGCGGTGCGAGTTGGACATGCCGTTCGTGCACTGCATCTCGGGCTCGGTCGGCGTCGGGACGACGACGCCCCCCGGGCACATGCAGAAGGAGAACACGCCGCGCGCCTCACCCGCGATCCTGGGGTTGTCCGCGAGCTTGTAGTCGGCCGGGGGGAGCTTGGGGTGCCGCACGCTCGCTCCGTACTGGATCCGGTCGATGAGCGGCTGCGGGTGCTCTGCGCGGAACCCGACCGCGAAGGGCTTCGCCTCGATGGGCCAGCCGCGCGCGGCGAAGAGCTCGAACAGCTCGCGGGCGCTGTTGCCGGGCGCCAGGACGAGCCGATCCGACTCGAGCGTGCGCCCGTCGGCGAGCCGCAGCCCGGCGAAGCGGCCGTCGCGCAGCTCGAGATCGACCGCGCGCGCCCCCCACAGGAAGGTGCAGCCGCCGCGCTCCAGCTCCTCGCGCATCGCCGAGATCGCCGCCGGCAGCACGTCCGAGCCCACGTGCGGCTTGCCCTCGACCACGATGCGCTCGACGTTCCCGAAGCGCGCGAAGAGCTCGACGACCTTCCGCACGGCCGGGTGGTGGATGCGCGTGCCGAGCTTGCCGTCGGTGTACGCCCCGGCGCCTCCCTCGCCGAAGTTCATGTTCGACTCGGGGTCGAGCACGCCGCCGCGCATAAGCGCCGCCACGTCTCGCCGGCGGGGGCTCACGGGCTTGCCGCGGTCGACCACGATCGACGGTACGCCGCGCTCGAGGAGCGCCCACGCGCAGAAGAGCCCCGCGGGTCCGGCGCCGAGGATGACGGGCGGGGCAGCGGGCCTGCGCACCGGCCCCGGAGCGGTCTCGGGTGCGGGGACCGGCGCGACGTCGGCGGGTGCGCCGCGGATCGCGCCCTCGACCTCGACCTCGAGGTTCACCAGCCAGCGCGCGTGCCCCTTCCGGCGGGCGTCGAGCGAGCGGCGGACGACCGTCGCGCCGCGAAGGTGCTCGGCCGAGAGGCCGAGCCGCTCCGCGGCGCGGCGCGAGAGGAGCGAGTCGTCCTCGTCGAGCCAGAGTGGGATGTTCGAGATCCGGTACCGCATCAGTTCCTCTGACCGCGAAGCGCGCTACGCGCCGTGCCCCGCTCGCAGGCAGTCCTGCGAAGGGGATTACGCACCGGCGCGGCCGGGCTGGCAGGGCCTCGCCACGTGCAAGTACCCGAATTGCCTGACAAGGTGAAGCCTCGATGGCGATGGCCCGCACCTTGCTCCCGGAGAGGACCATCGCGACACGGCGCGGTTCGTATCGCCGGCAGGGAGTGAACGCAATGGTGCCAGGCATGCTGGACGTGAAGGGAACGAAGATCCTCGCGAAGTCGCTCTTCAAGGAGCTGCGTGGCAACGGCTATTCGACGAACCAGATCCTGAGCCTGTCCACCGAGCTCATCGATCTCGTCACGCAGGACCTCAAGGGCGAGCACGCCGCCGCCGCCGCCCAGGCGGCCGCCGCGCAGGAGAGCGTGGTCGAGGCGCCGCGGGCCCTCTAGTCCGCCAGTTTGCGAGCGCCCGGCTCTTGCGCCGCGGCCCGCGAGAAGTTGAGCGCGCAGGACCGGGACGGCGTCGAGCGATCGGCGCCGTTTCGTTTCTTTCATCTCTGCCGCTCGCCCCCCTTCCGTTTCCGTTGACGGTCCGGAGCCTCATCTGTAGGTTACGGCCGCTTTTCAACCCCTTGGGAGGAGGCCAGCGCCATGGCACGTATCGCAATCAACGGGTTCGGTCGCATCGGTCGGTGCGTGCTCCGCGCGGCCATCGAGCGGGGTGAGAAGGACCTCGAGTTCGTCTCCATCAACGACCTCACGGACACGAAGACCCTCGCCCACCTCCTGAAGTACGACTCGGTGCACGGGGTGCTCGCCGCCGACGTGAAGGCGTCGGACAAGGGCATCGTCGTGAACGGGAAGGAGATCGAGGTCACGGCCATCAAGTCGCCGGCCGATCTCCCGCACCAGAAGAACAAGGTCGACGTCGTCCTCGAGTGCACCGGCCTCTTCACGGAGCGCGAGAAGGCCGAGGGACACCTCAAGGCGGGCGCCCCGCGCGTGCTCATCTCCGCGCCGGCGAAGGGCCCGGACATCACGGTCGCCTACGGCATCAACCACGACAAGCTCGACAAGGCGAAGCACAAGATCATCTCGAACGCGTCCTGCACGACGAACTGCCTCACGCCGGTCGCGAAGGTCCTGCTGGAGAGCTTCGGCATCAAGCGCGGCCTGATGACGACGATCCACTCCTACACGAACGACCAGAACCTCCTCGACCTGCCGCACAAGGACCTGCGGCGCGCCCGCGCCGCGGCGCTGTCGATGATCCCCTCGACCACCGGGGCCGCGAAGGCCGTCGCCGAGGTCATCCCCGAGCTGAAGGGCAAGCTCCACGGCACGGCGGTGCGCGTCCCGACGCCGAACGTGTCGCTCGTCGACCTCACCGTCGAGATGGACCGGCCCGCGACCGCCGAGGAGATCAACGCCGCGTTCAAGAAGGCGGCGGAGGGGAGCCTGAAGGGCGTCCTCCAGTACTCGGACGGCCCGCTCGTCTCGGTGGACTTCAACCACAACCCGGCGTCCTCGATCTTCGACGCGACGAACACGTTCGTCATCGACGGGACCTTCGCGAAGGTCTTCGCCTGGTACGACAACGAGTGGGGCTTCTCCAACCGCATGGTCGACGTGGCGAAGTTCCTCACGAAGTGAGGGACGCCATGGCGCTCAAGACCATCGACGCGCTCGACCTCGCCGGCAAGCGCGTCTTCATCCGCGTCGACTTCAACGTCCCGCTCGACGAGCAGGGGCGGGTGACCGACGACGCCCGGATCCGCGCGGCGCTCCCGACCCTCCAGTACGCCATCAAGGCGCGCGCGAAGGTCATCCTCGGCTCGCACCTCGGGCGTCCGAAGGGCAAGCCGGACGATCGCAAGAAGTTCTCGCTCGAGCCCGCCGCCGAGCGGCTCTCCGAGCTCCTCAAGCAGGACGTCATCCTCGCCGACGACTGCGTCGGCGACGGGGTGAAGAAGCTCGTCCGCGATCTCAAGGAGGGAGAGGTGCTCCTCCTCGAGAACCTCCGCTTCCACCCGGAGGAGGAGAAGAACGACGAGGGCTTCGCGCGCGAGCTCGCGAGCCTCTGCGACGTCTGGGTGAACGACGCGTTCGGCACGGCCCACCGGGCCCACGCGTCGACCGCCGGAATGGCCGCGTTCGTGAAGGAGAAGGCGGCCGGCTTCCTCATCCAGAAGGAGGTCGAGTACCTCGGCAAGGCGCTCGGGAATCCGGAGCGGCCGTTCGTGGCGCTCATCGGCGGCGCCAAGGTCTCGGACAAGATCAAGGTGCTCGAGAACCTCATCGCGAAGGCCGACGCCGTGTGCATCGGCGGGGCGATGGCCTACACGTTCCTCAAGGCTCAGGGCGTCCCGGTCGGGAAGAGCCTCGTCGAGGAGGACAAGCTCGAGCTCGCGCGGCAGATCCTGGACCGCGCCCAGGCGCGCAAGGTGGACCTGCTCCTGCCGGTCGATCACGTGTGCGGGGCGGAGCCGAAGGAGACCGCCGAGCGCGTGGTGGTGAACGACCGCGCGATCCCGGACGGCCTCATGGGCCTCGACATCGGCCCGAAGACGCTCAGCTCGTACCGCCAGCGGATCCTGAGCGCCAGGACGGTGTTCTGGAACGGCCCGATGGGCCTCTTCGAGCGGAGGCCTTGGGCGGAGGGCACCTTCGGCGTGGCGAAGGCGATGGCGGACAGCCCGGCGGTCACGGTCGTCGGCGGCGGAGACAGCGCCGCGGCGGTCGAGGAGGCCGGGCTCGTCTCCAAGATGAAGCACGTCTCCACCGGCGGCGGCGCGAGCCTCGAGTTCATCGAGGGGCGTGTCCTCCCCGGCATCCAGGTCCTCGAGGGATAGCGCCGTGGCCCGCCAGAAGTTCGTCTGCGGAAACTGGAAGATGCACAAGACCGTGGCGGAGACCACGGCGCTCGTCCGCGAGCTCCGCGCCGCGCTCGGAGACGTCGCCGGCGAGGTCGAGGTCGCGGTCGCGCCTCCGTTCACGGCGCTGGCCGCCGCGGTCGAGGCGGCGCGAGGCTCCGGGATCGAGATCGCGGCGCAGAACGTCCACTGGGAGAAGCAGGGCGCGTTCACCGGCGAGGTGTCCGCGCCCATGCTCGCCGAGGTCGGCTGCCGGCACGGCATCGTCGGCCACAGTGAGCGGCGCCAGCTCTTCGGTGAGACGGACGAGTCGGTGCGCAAGAAGGTCGGCGCGCTGCTCGCTGCGGGCATCCGGCCCATCGTCTGCGTCGGCGAGACGCTCGCGGAGCGGGAGGCCGGGCGGACGCTCGAGGTGGTCGATCGCCAGGTCCGGCAGGGGCTCGCCGGCCTCTCCGCCGACACGATCGCCGCCCTGACGCTCGCCTACGAGCCGGTGTGGGCGATCGGCACCGGCAAGACGGCCACGGCGGCCCAGGCGCAGGAGGTCCATGCGGCCATCCGCAAGATCCTCCGCGAGCTCGCGAGTTCCGCGGCGGACCAGATCCGGGTACAGTACGGCGGCTCGGTCAAGCCCGAGAACGCCGCCGAGCTGATGGCGCAGCCCGATGTCGACGGGGCGCTGGTCGGCGGCGCGAGCCTCAAGGCGGCGGACTTCGTCGCCATCGTGAAAGGTGCACTCCGTTGATCACCCTCGTCACCATCCTGCACGTCCTCGTCAGCGTCTTCCTCATCCTCGTGATCCTGCTCCAGGCCGGTAAGGGCGGCGGGATGGGCGCGGCGTTCGGCGGAGCCGGCGCGCAGACCGTCTTCGGCGGACGTGGGGCCCAGACGCTGCTCGGCAAGGTCACGAGCGTGTCGGCCGGGATCTTCATGATCACCTCCGTCACCCTCGCGTACAACGCGTCCCGCTCGCACTCGGTCGTGCAGCGCGAGGCGAGCGCCCCGGCGCAGCAGCAGCCGGCCGCGCCGGGCCAGAGCCCGCTCTCGCCGCCGCCGAACGCGCCCGAGTCGACGCCGCCAGCGCCGCAGGGGAAGTAGGCGCAGCCCAGAGTCCGCGCGTCGAAGCGCGGCAGGAGAGGGGATCCGGGTTCCGGATCCCCTTTTCGCGTTCGTGCGAGGCGGGCGCCGGTGCTGTGGGCCTTCGCGTCGCGGCCCGTCGCTGCCGGGCTCCCGGCGCTGCGCGAGGCCCAAAACGCCGAGAGGGGATCCGGTTTTCCGGATCCCCTCTCTCGTTCGCGAGTGCCCAGGGCGAGATTCGAACTCGCACGCCTTACGGCGCCACCCCCTCAAGATGGTGTGTCTACCAGTTCCACCACCTGGGCGTTCCGAAGCGGACGGGTTTCTAGCAAAGGGGCGCCCGTCGCGCAATAGCGCAGTTCACGAACTCCGACGATCTCGCCGAGCGCCCGGGTGCCCGTCACCGGAGGCGCGCCGGCGCCGGCGGAGGCCGGTTGATCTGGTCGCGTCACGAGGCGCGCGATGGCGTGGGCGCAGCCAGCCAGCGTGCGCCGCAGTGGCGATCCAGACCAACGGGTCTCCGCCTCAGGCGCCCTCGAGGTACTGACGCTTCTCCTCGACGTCCTTCCACTGGTCCGCGTCGGGGAGCGGGTCCTTCTTCTCCGAGATGTTGGGCCAGGTCTTCGCGAGGTCGGCGTTGAGCTGCGTGTAGTCCTTCCACTTCGCCGGCAGGCTCTCCTCCGGGAAGATCGCCTTCGTGGGACAGGCGGGCTCACACGCGCCGCAGTCGATGCACTCGTCCGGATGGATGACGAGGAAGTTCGGCCCCTCGTAGAAGCAGTCGACGGGGCAGACCTCGACGCAGTCGGTGTACTTGCACTTGATGCAGGGCTCGGCAACCACGTAAGCCATCGACGACCTCCTCTGTGGGGTCTCTGTCTAACCTACGGCTCGTAGTAGTCGAGTCCGAGGTGGGTGATGAGCTCCTCGCCGGCCACGTGACGCAGCGTGTTCTTGAGCTTCGTGAGCTGGATGAACAGGTCGTGCTCCGGGTAGAGCCCCTCCGCGACCATCGGGCTCTTGAAGTAGAACGACATCCACTCCTGGATCCCGCTCATCCCCGCGCGCTGGGCGAGGTCGATGAAGAGGGCGATGTCGAGCGCCACCGGCGCGGCGAGGATCGAGTCCCGGCAGAGGAAGTTCACCTTGATCTGCATCGGGTAACCGAGCCAGCCGACGATGTCGATGTTGTCCCAGCCCTCCTTGTTGTCGCCGCGCGGCCGGTAGTAGTGGATCTGCACCTTGTGGTCGAACTTGCCGTAGAGGTCGGGGTACAGCTCGGGCTGGAGGATGTGGTCGAGCACCGAGAGCTTCGAGACCTCCTTCGTCTTGAAGCTGCCCGGGTCGTCGAGCACCTCGCCGTCGCGGTTGCCGAGGATGTTCGTCGAGAACCAGCCCTCGAGCCCGAGCATACGCGCCTTCAGCATGGGCGCGAGCACCGTCTTCATGAGCGTCTGGCCGGTCTTGAAGTCCTTGCCGGCGATGGGGACGCCCTGCTTCTTCGCGAGCTGCTGCAGGGCGGGGATGTCGACGGTCAGGTTCGGCGCGCCGTTCGCGAACGGGATCCCCTCCTTCAGCGCGGCCCACGCGTAGACCATCGACGGCGCGATGGCGGGGTCGTTGGCCGCCATGGCCGCCTCGAACGCGTCGAGCTGGCCGTGGACCGCCGACGGCTGGAGATAAACCTCCGTCGACGCGCACCACACCATCACCGCCCGCGCGCAGTCGTGCTCGCGCATGAACCGGCGGATGTCCTCCCGGAGCTGCTCCCCCAGCTCGAGCTTGTTCGCGCCGCGCTTGACGTTCGGGCCGTCGAGCCGCTTCACGTAGTCGGGCGAGAACACCGCCGTCATCGGCTTCACCGCCGAGAGCGGCTCCTTCAGCTTCTCGAGGAGCGACGGCTCGAGCACGCGGGCGTGGCAGGCGGACTCGTACGCGTCGTCGGGGAACACGTCCCACGCGCCGAAGCAGACCTGGTCGAGCGGCGCGAGCGGCACGAGCTCCTTGATGAGCGGCGTCCGGCGCTCCGTCCGCTTGCCGAGCCGGATGGTGCCCATCTGCGTGAGCGAGCCGATCGGCTTCGCGAGGCCTCGACGCACCGCCTCGACGCCGGCGATGAGGGTGGTGCCGACGGCGCCGAGCCCGGGGAGGAGGATCGCGAGCTTCCCCGAAGCGGGGGCGATGGAGCGTGGCTTCTTCACGGAGCGTTCCTCGGGGTGTGGGGTCCCCCGGAAAGGTTTCAGGGGGGCGGCGTCCCGGCAAGCCTCCGGAGAGCGCGCGCAGCGAATGATTCCGCCGCCAGGCGCTCGGCGGGGGCGGGCTGGCGGGTTCTCCCCTCGGGGGGTACGATGCGCGCATGTCCGGGAGCTCCGCGAGCGAGTCGCTCGTGCTGTTCGTGCACCGCGGGACCTGGCAGGACCGCTACCAGGCGACGACGCTGGCTTTGACCGCGGCCGCCCTCGGCGACGCCGTGACGGTGGCGCTGTTCTTCGAGCCGCTGCGGCTCTGGATCGAAGGCCGCTTCGACGAGGGCGCTCCTCCCGAGGCCGGCCCCGCGCGCGTCGCGAGCCTCACGGAGAGCCTCGAGGAGGCGCGGCGCGAGCTCGGGCTGCGGGTCGTCGCGTGCGACACCGCGGTCCGGCTCGCCGGGCTCGTCCCGGACGACGTCCTGGGGCGGCTCGACGCGATCGCGACGCTGCCGTCGCTCTGGCGCGCGGCGCAGTCGGGCCGCGGGCTCGTGGTGTAGCGTTACGAGGTAGGCGCGAGGGTTGCCGCCCCGTCGGGCGCGGGATATACGCGGTCGATCATGAGCCTCTCCGGCAAGACCGCGCTGGTGATCGGAGCGGGCGGCCTCGGCGGCCCGGCGCTCCTCACGCTCGCCGCCGCCGGGGTCGGGTCGCTCGTCCTCGTCGAGGACGACGCCGTCGAGACCTCCAACCTGAACCGGCAGCCGCTCTTCAAGGAAGGGGACATCGGGCAGCGGAAGGCCCCTGCCGCCGCGGCGCGGCTGCGCGCGCTCTTCCCCTCCGTGGCGGTCGATGCGCGCGACCTCCGGTTCGACGTCGGGAACGCCCTCGCGCTCGTCGAGGCCGCCGACGTCGTCGTGGACGGCTCCGACAACTTCGCGACGAAGTTCCTCGCGAACGACGCGGCGCTGCGCGCGCGGAAGCCGCTCGTCCACGGAGGGATCCTCCGGACCACCGCCCAGCTCCTCACCGTCTCGCCCGCGGGCATCGGCGGCTGCCTGCGCTGCCTGTTCGAGGCGCCGCCGCCAGCGGGGTCGGTGCCGTCCTGCGCCGAGGCGGGCGTGCTCGGCGCGACCGCCGGGTTCGCGGGCGCGCTCATGGGCGCGGAGGCGCTCCGGCTCCTCGCCGGCGAGCGCGGCGCCTACGAGGGGAGGCTGTACACGTACGAGGCTCGCTCCGCGCGCGGTCGGCTCGTGCTCGTCCGCAAGCGCGCCGGCTGCGCCGCGTGCGCCGGGACGCAGCCGCTCGAGGCGACCGCGCCTCCGGCCTGCGCCGCGCCCACCCGCGACGAGGGCGCGGCGTGAGCGCGAGCGCCCCGCCGCGCGTGGACGTGCGCGCCTACGCCTGTCCCATGACGTACGTGAAGGCGAGGATCGCCCTCGAGCGGCTCGCCGCCGGCGAGCGGCTCGAGATCTGGCTCGCGGCAGGCGAGCCGGTGGAGAACCTGCCGAGGAGCGCTGCCGAGGACGGCCACCGCGTCGTCGCGGTGGAGCCGCTCGCCGGGGCGCCGGGCGCGTTTCGCGTGATCCTGGAGAAGGGCGCCGGCGCCGCGCCCGAGTGGCCGTAGGACCGCCGGTTCCCGCCGGCGATCACGGGAGACGAAGCGTGAACGACGAACGGCTGGAGCGGTACGCGCGGCAGCTCCTCGTCCCGGGGTTCGGCGAGGCGGCGCAGGAGCGGCTCGGTCGCGCCCGCGTACGCGTCGTCGGCGCGGACGCGGTCGCGTCCGCCGGGCTCGTCTATCTCGTGCAGGCGGGGGTGGGACGGCTCTGGATCGAGGATCCCGAGGACGTCTCGCCGGGCGACGTCACCGGCTGGCTCTTCGCCCCGTCCGCGGTCGGCACGCCGCGCGTCGAGGCGGCGCGCGCGGTGCTCGCGCCCCTCTCCCGCTTCGTCTCGATCGAGCCGTACCCGACGGGCGGAGTGCCGAGCGCGACGCTCGTGTTCGCGTCCTCCGCGCCGCAGGCGCTCGCCTCGGCCGAGGCGGCCCGACGCGCGGGGATCCCCCACGTGGTGGTCGAGCCGGACGCGGAGGGCGGCGCGCTCGTCGTGGTGCCGCCCGGCGCCCCCTGCTACGCGTGCGCCCGCTCGACGACCGGCGTCGGGCGCCCGGCGCAGCCCGGGATCGCGGCGCTCTCGGCGCTCGCTGCGGAGGAGCTCGTCCTCATGATCTCGAACCCCGGGTCCATCCCGGGGCGACGCATCGACCTCGTGCGCGGCGTCGCGACGGCGCGGCCGACGAGCCGCCTCGCAGGCTGTGCCTGCGGTGGCGCCCCGGCCGCAAGCGCGTCCTGATCGCGCGGCGCCGCCCGCCAGCGCGGCTCACCGGCGCCCTGCGAGGTCCGGAGGCGGCAGCGAGGCGGCGCGGATTTCTCGGCAGGTGAACCGCCCTGCGCGCGATAGAATTGACCCTCCGACAACGCCCATCCGGGGGAGCGATTGCGCAACGCCCTGGATACACGAGGGAAAGCCATTGGGCGGGGCGGAAATACCCGTTTGGCGGGACCGGATCCGACAGGGTATACTCGCGAGACCGCGCTCGAACGGATCGGCCCCCGGCGCACACGGGCGACGGCCGACCGAGCTGAGACGCTGGAGGATCCATGGAGACGCACACCACCGGCTTCGTCATCTGGCTGACGGGGATGAACCGCGCCGGCAAGAGCACGCTCGCCGCTCACCTCACCAAGCGGCTCGCTGCGTCGGGGCGGGCGGTGGAGCTGCTCGACGAGCACGGCGACGCCGCCATGCTGCTCGAGGGGCTCGGCGCCAGCAAGGAGGACCACGCGAAGGCCGTGGCGCGTCTCGGGCTCGTCGCGAAGGCGGTGGCCCGCTCCGGAGGGATCGCCGTCTGCGCGGCGCTCTCGCCTTACCGGGATGCGCGCGACGTCCTGCGCAAGGAGGCGCGCCGGTTCCTCGAGGTGTTCGTGGATTGCTCGATGGAGAAGCTCCAGCAGCGCGATCCGCAGGGCATCTACCGCCGGGCGCTCGCGGGCGAGCTGAAGCAGGTCCCCGGCGTGGACGTTCCGTACGAGCCGCCCACCCACGCGGACGTGACGGTCCACACGGATCAGCTCTCCGTCGAGGAGGCGGGGACGCGCGTGTTCCAGGCGCTCGTGGATCAGCGGCTCGTGGGCCCGGCGGAGTTCGGCCGGATCACGGGCGGGCTGAGGCCGCGGCGCGGCAAGCCGGACCGCGCCGTCCGCGGTGGCGCCCGGCGGAAGCTCGTCGCGAAGGCGGCGGCCCGGCAGGCGCCGAAGAAGCTCGCGGGCCGGTCGACGAAGACCGCCAAGCGCCGCCGCTGAGCGGCTGCGACGCACGCCGGATCCCGTCGCGCGGCTTTGCGCGCGGGGGCGGGAGCGGGTATTAGTCCCGCGCCATGTCGCCGAATGCCCTCGCTGATCTCCGCCGTGCCTCCGCGCCGAAGCTCGCGCGGCTGAAGGAGGCGCTCCGCGGATGCGGCAGCGTGCTCGTGGCCTTCTCGGGCGGCGTCGACTCCACCTTCGTCGTCGCGGTCGCGCGCGAGGTGCTCGGCGATCGCGCCGTCGCGCTCACCGCGCACTCGCCGTCGGTGCCCCAGGCCGAGCGCGAGGAGGCGCGCGCGCTCGCCGCCCGGATCGGCGTGCGCCACCTCGAGCGAGACAGCCACGAGCAGGACGACCCGGGCTACCTCTCGAACCCCGTGGACCGCTGCTACTACTGCAAGCGCGAGCTCTTCCGGATCTGCGAGGAGACGGCCCGGGTCGAGGGGCTCGGGGTCGTGCTCGACGGCTTCAACGCCGACGATCTGGGCGACCACAGGCCCGGGCACCGCGCCGCAGAGGAGCGGCGCGTTCGCTCGCCGCTCGCCGAGGCGAGCCTCACGAAGGACGAGGTGCGCGCCTGGAGCGAGGCGTACGGCCTCCCGACGTGGTCGAAGCCGCAGATGGCGTGCCTCGCGTCGCGCATCCCGTACGGAACGCCGGTCACGCCCGAGCGGCTCGGCCAGGTGGAGCGCGCCGAGGCCGGGATCCGCGCCCTCGGCTTCCGGGACCTGCGCGTCCGCCACCACGGGGACATCGGCCGGGTGGAGCTCGCCGAGGGCGAGATCTCCCGCGGGTTCGAGCGGCGCGCCGAGATCGCCGAGGCCGTGAAGGCGGCAGGGTTCAAGCTGGCGGTGCTCGACCTCGAGCCGTTCCGATCCGGCCGGATGAACGCGCTCGCCGGCGTCGCCTTGCCCGTGGTGACGGGGTAGGGCCGCAAGCAGGGGGCCCTCGTCGGGGGCGCCCCTGTCAAGAAAACTGTCGATCGTGCGCTTTCTTGCGAGGTGGCTATCGAGTGGTAGCGTGTAGGCAAACGTAAGCCGCTGTCGCAAGGAGCCTACACATGCCTACGCCCGCCGAGCTGACCGACGTCGCCGCCCAGGACCCGAACGCGTCCGCCCGCCTCGAGCCGATGCTGGTCCGGCTGCCCCCGCAGTTCGCCGCCGAGCTCCGCAACCTCGCCCGCCGCACGCGGGTCCGTCAGTCCGACTACCTGCGCGAGGCGGTTGCCGACCTCCTTGCCAAGTACGGCCAGCTCCCGCCCGAGCAGGGGACGATGTGACGGCCGAGACGTCCGGTCGGAAGGACGGACGCCCGACCCCGCCCGAGCCGCCGCGCCTTCCGGGCGGCCGGGTGCGCGTCGCCCTCGGCGCCCGGGCGCCGGTGTTCGGCGTCTTCATGGAGCTGTACCAGGCGGCCCGCGCAGCGAACCGTCCGGATAGACGACCGCGGCGAGCGTGAGCCCCCAGCCGGGCGCGCGCACGCCGCGGTACCGCCCGCGCGCGAGCAGGAGGTCGCGGACCACCGTCGGCGGCGCGAGCCCGAGCCCCACCGTCACGGCGGTGCCTGCGAGGTTGCGGATCATCGCGCGCAGGAAGCCGTGCCCCTCGAAGACGAGGGCGTGGAGCGGCGCCCAGCTCGCGGTGACGACCTCGGCCCGGGTGACGGTGCGCACCGTGCCCCGCTGCTCTCCGGGGCGTGCGAAGCCGGTGAAGTCGTGAGTCCCCACCGCGTGCGAGAGCGCGCTCCGCATCCGCTCCACGTCGAGCCGCGCCTCGGCGAGCTCCGGGAACGCGCGCGCGTCCGGCAGCGCCCACGCGTACCCCGCGAGCGGCTCCGGCGGCGGTGCGCCGACGAGGTAGACGTAGCGGCGGCCGCGGGCGCTGTTCCGCGCGTGGAAGGACGGCCCGACCCGCAGCGCCTCGCGCACCAGGATTCCCTCGGGCAAGGCGGCGTTCAGCGCGCGGCGGAGCGCTTCGGGATCGAGCGCCGCGCGCACCGAGAAGCTCACCACCTGATCGAGCGCGTGCACCCCGGCGTCTGTTCGGGCCGCCACGGCGAGGGTCGCCCGGACGCCCGCGGCGAGGAGCGCCCCCTCGAGCGCGTCCTGCACCGTCGGCAACCCAGGCTGCCGCTGAAACCCGCGGAACCGCCCGCCTTCGTAGGCGACGCGCAGAGCGTAGAAGCGTCTTTCCACCTCGTGCTAAGTTCACCACGCCCGCCGCGCCTGCGTCACCTCCGGCGTGCGCTCCCCTCCCACCTCCTCTTCCGAGTCCCGCACCCCGATGGCGCCCGGCACAGACGAGACGCTCCTCCTCGACGACTCCCGCCTCGAGGGCGGCGAGTGGCTGTTCCGCAAGGGCGGCCAGGTGTTCGGCCCGGTCGACTCCCGCGGCCTCGCCGCGATGCTCTACCGCGGCGAGCTCGATCCCTCGACCCCGGTCTCCCCGGGCGACGGCAGCTGGCGTCCCGTGGGCGACGTCCCCCTCTTCATCCTGCACGCGAAGCGCGCGGCGGCGGCGCAGCGGGTGGAGCGCGAGGTCACCGGAGCACGGCAGCTCGCCGCTCGCCGAGGTCGCCGGCGCGCGCTCGGCTGGGCCGTCGCGATCGCGCTCCTCGTGGGCGGCGCCGCGGTCGTCGGGTTCCTGCTCGCGCGGCGCCCGCCGGAGACGAGCGCGCTGCTCGAGGACTTCGGGGCCGGGATCTCCATCGCCTCGGCGGCGCGGGTCGGCGTGGGCCACCGCGCGCCCGAGGCGGAAGAGATGGTGGAGGTGCCCATGGACGCGCCGCCCGCCGCGAGCGGGACGGGCCGCGCGCGGCCGCCCGCGCCCTCGCCCGAGAAGGGCGGCGGCCTGGCGGCGGCCTCGCGGCGCGCTTCCGGCGGCGCCGTCGACGGCGGCGAGCTCGTCGCGGCGCAGTTCGACGAGCGGAAGATCCAGACGGTCGTCTCGCGCGAGCAGCGGACGCTCGTGCCGTGCTTCCGCGACGAGGCGACTCGGTCCCCCGACTTCCACGGCGACGTGCCGATCGAGTTCGCGATCGGCAACGACGGGCGGGTCGCGGCGCTCTGGATCGACGAGCCGCGCTTCCGCGCCGGAGCGCTCAAGGACTGTCTCGTGAAGGCGCTCGGCGGGTGGCGCTTCGAGACGTTCCCGGGGCAGCGCCCGACGGTCTCCCTCGCGTTCCGGATCGGTCGATGACGGCCACCGCCGAGAAGCTCGCCTCCCGCGCGGAGGACCTGCCGGAAGGCTCCTTCCGGCGAGAGGTCCTCGAGGGTGCGCGCCGCTTCAAGACTGCGTGGGTCGGGCTCGCCCGGCTGCTCGTGGAGGTGAAGCGCAAGGAGCACTGGCGCGAGTGGGGCTTCCCGAGCTTCGAGCGGTACTGCTCGAAGGAGCTGTTCATCCGGAGCGCGACCGCGGAGAAGCTCACCGCGAGCTACGGGTTCCTCGAGCGGCACGAGCCCGAGCTCGCGAAGCAGCGGGGCGACGGGCGCGCGCCGCCGTTCGAGGTGATCGAGGTGCTCTCCCGCGCCGAGGCGGCGGGGCGGCTGTCGGACTCGGGCTGGCGCGAGCTCCGCGACGAGGTGCTCGTGGAGCGCCCGCCGACGCCCGCGGTGATGAACCGCAAGCTCGCCGAGCGGTTCGGACCGCCCGCTCCGCCGGCGCCCGCTCCCAAGGAGGACCGCCTCGAGCGGCTCGCTGCGCAGGCGCGGCGGCTCGCGGAGGCGTGCCGCGAGGAGGCGGCCGTGCCCCGCCCGGTCGCGGAGCGCGCGAGCGCCCTCGCCGGGGAGATCGAGTCGCTGCTCCGTCGGTGATCCGTTACGCCCCGAAGGAGTTGGTGGGGCGGTGCGGACGGCACCTGGCTATATTCGAACCGTGCCCCAAATTCCGGGGGTCGACAGGTTGGTGGTAACATCGTGGAACCGAGGGATCGCGTGAGCCGGAAAGACCATCACGGCAACCTGTCGTGCTCGTTCTGCGGGAAGGGGCAACGGGAGGTCCGCAAGCTCATCGCGGGGCCGACGGTCTACATCTGCGACGAGTGCATCCGCCTCTGCAACGACATCATCGCGGAGGAGGCGGAGCGCGACGAGGGTCGCCCCGCCGTCTCGCTGCCCACGCCCGCCGAGATCAAGAGCTTCCTCGACGACTACGTGGTCGGTCAGGACAAGGCGAAGAAGGTCCTCTCCGTCGCCGTCTACAACCACTACAAGCGCGTCTACTCGAGGAAGCCGTCGCGGCCGCAGCGCCCCGGCCAGTCGCGGCCGGGCGGGGACGACGTCGAGCTCCAGAAGTCGAACATCCTCCTCATCGGGCCGACGGGATCGGGCAAGACGCTGCTCGCTCAGTCGCTCGCCCGCTTCCTCAACGTTCCGTTCACGATCGCCGACGCGACGAGCCTCACCGAGGCCGGCTACGTCGGCGAGGACGTCGAGAACATCATCCAGAACCTGCTCCACGCGGCGGACTACGACGTGGAGAAGGCGGCGCGCGGCATCGTCTACGTCGACGAGATCGACAAGATCGCCCGCAAGGGCGACTCGCCATCTCCGACCCGCGACGTCGGCGGCGAGGGCGTGCAGCAGGCGCTCCTCAAGATCATCGAGGGCACGCGCGCGAACGTCACCCCGCGCGGCGGCAAGAAGTACAACCAGCAGGAGTACATCCAGGTCGACACCTCGAACATCCTCTTCATCGTCGGCGGCGCCTTCTGCGGGCTCGAGCAGGTGATCCGGCGTCGCGCCGGCGTGAAGGGGCTGGGGTTCGGCGCCAAGATCGAGCGCAAGGAGGAGGCCAGCCTCGGCGAGCTCCTCGCGCGCGTCGAGCCGTCCGACCTCGTGAAGTTCGGGATGATCCCGGAGTTCGTCGGGCGCCTGCCCATCATCGCGACGCTCGCCGATCTCTCCGAGGAGGACCTCGTCACCATCCTCACGCAGCCGAAGAACGCGCTCACGAAGCAGTACGTGAAGCTCTTCGAGCTCGAGAAGGTGAAGCTCTCCTTCACGAAGGAGTCGCTGCGCGCCACCGCCCGAGAGGCGATGCGGCGGAAGTCCGGGGCGCGTGGGCTCCGCGCCATCCTCGAGCAGGCGATGCTCGACATCATGTACGACGTGCCGTACCGGGAGGGCGTGAAGGAGTGCAAGATCACGGACGGCGTCATCCTGAACAAGGAGCCGCCGCTCCTCTCGTTCGAGAAGGAGAAGAAGCTCGCCTAGGGCGACTCCTCCTCGCCGCCGACCCTCGACGCCCTGGCCGCCTTGGCCGGGGCGTCTGCGTCTCCGGGACGTCTGCGCGCAGGCCGCGGCCGGCAGGGTGAACGCTCGAGGGTCGCCGCCGGGGCCCGGGGCGGGTGACGACGGCGCACAGTGTGCCGCGGTGCGCCGGGGCCGAGTCGCCAAGCGTCCGGGAATCCCGCGGAATTTACACGGCATCTCGATTGCTAGGTCATCCGGATGAGGAGCCGGCCAGCGCCTGAGCCGCGCCCGCTCCGGCGCCGGACCTCTCGAGGAGAAAGCCCATGCTTCGCCACATGCTCATCGCCGCGCTCATCGCGACCTCGCTCGCGCCGTTCTCGACGCACGCGCAGGACGGCGACTGGGGGGACTCCGGGGACGGGTGGGCTGACGAGCGCTCGCCCGACTACGACGTCTCCGTGGACGTGGGCGTCTCGGGCGGCGTCACGTTCGACACCTTCTACGCTCCCCTCGGCGCGTACGGTGAGTGGGTCTCCGCCGGCGCGTACGGGCGCGTGTGGCGGCCCAACGTGAGTGACGGCTGGCGCCCGTACTACAACGGCCGCTGGGAGTGGACGAACGAGGGCTGGTTCTGGGTGTCGGACGAGCCGTGGGGCTGGGCCGCGTATCACTACGGACGCTGGGCCTACGACGGCTTCTACGGCTGGGTCTGGGTCCCGGGTTACCAGTGGGCGCCGGCGTGGGTGTCCTGGCGCTGGTCCGGCGACGTCGTCGGGTGGGCGCCGCTCGCCCCCGGACTGTCCGTGTATGTGACGTCCTATCCATTCTATGACTCCTGGTGGACGTTCGTGCCGAGCGCCCGCTTCGTCTCGGTGCCCGTCTACAGCGTCGCCTACGGCCCGCGGTACACGCGGCACTACTTCGATCGCACCGCGCCTGCGCCTGCGCGGCCCGCGCCTCGTCAGGTTCCGGGCGGAGTCCGTCCGGCCCCTGCGCTGGCGCCGGCCTGGGGCGGCCCCGCGCCCCGCGCCATCGAGGCGCGGCTCGGCCGCCCGCTCCGCCCCGCGCGCGTGATCGCAGCGCCGTCGCCCGCCGCCGCGCGGGCGGGGTCCGGGGAGATCGCGGTCTACCGGCCGGACGCGCGACCGGCGCCCGGGCGCGGCCGCGGAGAGGGCTTCGGGCGTCCGGAGGGTCGCGGTC
>NZ_JALCYY010000075.1 GCF_022690685.1 Anaeromyxobacter terrae
GGCGTCTGCGCGCGCGCCGCGGAGGACGCCGCCACTGCGGCGACGAGGACGACTGCGATACGGCGTGCGGTCATGAGGTCCACCCGGGGATCGAAGTTCGCGCGAGGTTAATGCACCGCCCGTCGCTTGTGAACGAAAGGTGAATGCGATCGCCGTCGCGTGATCGCGGGATGAGGCGAGGTGGGAGGCGCGGCGCGGCGCGGTGCGCCCACGCCGGCTGCGGGCGGGCGCCGATGTGGCTATGCTCTCGCGAGCGGACCGCGGGACTCGCCGCGGCGCTCGGACGAGGGGGTGCAGGTGACGGAGCTGGCGGAGCTCAGGGACGTGTGCGCCGAGGCGGCGCGCCGGGGCGGGGCGGTCCTGCGCGAGAAGTGGGGCGGAGAGCGCACCATCGAGCTGAAGGGCGGGATCGACCTCGTCACCGACGCGGATCGGGCGGCCGAGGCCGCGCTCCTCGGGTTCCTGCGGAGCCGCCTCCCCGGCGCGGCGATCCTCGCGGAGGAGTCGGGCGTGTCGGGGGGGAGCGCCGGCGAGCTCCGCTTCTTCGTGGATCCGCTCGACGGCACGACGAACTACGCGCACGGCGTGCCGCACTTCGCGGTGAACGTCGCGGTCGCCGACGCGCGCGGCCTCGCGGCGGCCGCGACCTACGATCCGCTCCGGGACGAGCTCTTCACGGCCGCGCGCGGCGAGGGGGCGTTCCTCGGCGACGTGCGCCTGCGGCACTCCGGGCGCGCCGAGCTCCTCGGCTCTCTCCTCGTGACCGGCTTCCCGTACGACATCCACCAGCACCACGACTACCCGCTGCGGCTCTTCGGTGCGTTCCTGCGCCGGGCCCGCGCGGTGCGCCGCTTCGGCTCGGCCGCGCTCGACCTCGCCTACGTGGCGGCCGGCCGCTTCGACGGGTTCTGGGAGCAGCGGCTCAAGCCCTGGGACGTGGCCGCCGGGATCCTCCTCGCGCAGGAGGCCGGCGCGCTCGTCACGGACATGGCGGGCGGCGAGCGCATGCTCGAGACGGGCGACATCGTCGCCGCGCCCCCGTCGCTGCACGCGCCCATGCTCGAGGTCATCGGCTCGGTGGAGCGCTGAGCGGCGTCGCCGCGTCGCCGGCCGCGGGCGGCCCCTCGAGCGCGGGAGTGCCGGGGGCGCCCCCCGCCGCGCCGGCCGTCACCGCCGGCGCGCCCGGTGCCGCGGAGGGCAGGCGCGGCGCGCGCGGCGGCGCCTTCCCCGAGGCGGGATCGATCCCGAGCAGCGACTCCGGATCGACGAACAGCCCGCCCACCCGCACGCTCCAGTGAAGGTGCGGGCCGCTCGCGCGCCCCGTCGCGCCGAGCCGCCCGATCCGCGCGCCGCGCCGGACCGCCTGGCCCGGGCGGACGTCGATGCGGGAGAGGTGGAAGTAGGCCGTGAAGACGCCGGCGCCGTGCGAGAGCACCACCGTCCGTCCGGAGAGGTAGGCCTCCCGCACCAGGACCACGACGCCGTCGTTCGCCGCCCGGATCGGCGCGCCGACCGGGCCGGTCACGTCGGCTCCGTAGTGGACGCTCTGCTTCACGCCGTCGAACACGCGCTGATCGCCGAACCGGCCGGACAGGCGCGCCTGGCGCGGCCACGCGAAGGCGCGCCGGAAGCGCGGCGGCTCCGCCGGCCTCGCGTAGGCGGCGTTGAAAGCGGCGCGGTCCGCCGCGATGCGCGAGGTGACGTCGGGCGGCGGCTCGACGAAGCGCGCCGGAACGCCGGAGATCTCCCGTGAGGGCCAGCCGGGCTCGACGATGGCGAGCGCGGCCTCCGTCCGTGCGCCGTCCGCCTCGAGCTCCGCCCGCAGCTCGCCGACCGCGGTCTCGGTCGGCAGCGGCGCGAACGCGCGCCACTCGCGGCCGGCACGGAAGAACGCCAGCGGGCGGCCGGCGAGCTCGCCGCGCGGCGCGGAGGTCGCGCCGGCGACCCGCACGAGCACCGCGTCGCCCGGCCGGGCGGCCGCGGGCGCGATCGAGGCGGTGAGGCGCGGAGCGGCGGAGAGGAGGAGCGAGGCGATCGCGACGAGCGGGGCGGGGAGCGGCATGGCGGTGGGCGCGGCGCTGCGGGCGATCTACCTCGCGAGCCCGAGCTCCTCCTGCAGCGACTTCACGATGCGGAAGTACTCCGTGCGCGAGTACTTCACGTTGAGGATGTGGAAGTCCTTCTTCGCGAGGCCGACGCACCCGAAGCAGTAGGTGCACTCGGAGCAGGCGCGGGAGAGGACGAGGTAGCTCGACTGCGTGCAGTTCTCGCTCTCCACGCAGTACGCGCAGTCGTGGCAGCCCTCGCACCCGACGCAGTGGGTGAGGTGGCTCGACGACCGGCAGCCGCGCGAGTGCGTGCAGCGGTAGCACTCCACGCAGTCCACGCAGAACATGCAGCTCGTGCAGCGCTGGCAGCCCTCGCAGTGGATGGAGCCCGGGTTGGAGGCGTCGCCGGCGTACTCGCGGAGGAGCCGCTGGAGCTCCGCCTCGAACTCCCGCCGCGACATGACCGGCGGCGCGGGCGGGCGCAGGTCCTGGAACGTCCCGGCTGCCGTGTCGATGAACATCGGGCCCTTGACCTCGCGGACGGGCGCGGACGCGCGCGAGGCGGGCGGTCGCGGGACGCCCCGCGGTGCCGTCGGTGCGACGACTCCGCCGAGAGGCCGCGCGGGCGGCGTGGCGGAGGGGGAGAGGGACGGCGGGCGCGGGGCAGCGCTCGGTACCTCGCCCGGCTCCGGGGCGGCGGGATCGGGGCGGCGCGGATCGTCGGCCATCGCGAGCATCCTGCCCCGGATCCCCGCCGAAGGGAATTGAGCGCTACGGGCGCTCGATCCAGCGGACGATCCGCCCGTCCTCGAGCACGCCCACGCGGCGAACGCCGCGGGGGAGCTCGTCCGCGTGGTGGGAGACGGCGAGCAGCGCCGCGCCGGCCGCGCAGGACTCGTCCAGGACCGCGAGGACCCAGGCGCGCGCGACGGCGTCGAGGCCGGCGAGCGGCTCGTCGAGGAGGAGCGCCTGCGGGCGCGGGGCGAGGGCGCGCGCGAGGAGGAGCTTCCGGAGCTCGCCGTAGGAGAGCGTGAGCAGGTGCCGGCGCGCGAGGGAGGCGATCCCGAGCCGCGCGAGCACGGCCGCAGCCGCGGTCCGCTCGGCGTCGGTGGGTGGGGCCGCGAGGCCGATCGTGCCGGCGAAGCCCGACAGCACCACCTCCTCGCCGGTCGCGTCGAAGCGATGGCGGGCCTGGAGCTCCGGGGACACGACGCCGACGCGCCCGCGCAGCTCGGGCGCGCTCGCGCGCGTGCCGAGATCGAGCCGCGCGACGGTGCCGCGCGCGGGCTGCTCCTCGCCGGCGAGCAGTCGGAGGAGGGTGGACTTGCCGGCGCCGTTCGGGCCGACGAGCGCGAGCTGCTCTCCGGGCGCGATGGAGAAGGTGAGATCGCGGAGCACGGCGCGGCCCTCGACGAGGACCGTGACGCCGGAGAGGGAGAAGAGGGGAGGGGGCCGGCTCGGGATCGTCTCTCGACCTCGCGCCTCGGCGGGCGCCGAGGGGCTACGCTCGGGATGAGCGGCCGCTCGGCTCATCGAGGTCGGGGTCGGGGTCGGGGTCGAGGTCGGGGTCGGGGTCGACGTCGGGGTCGACGTCGTGCGGAGGAGCTCCGCCCGGCTCTCCTCCCTCACGATCCTCCCGTCCTCCATCACCACCACCCGCTCCATCTCCGGGACGATCTCCTCCGGCCGGTGCGTCGCCATCACCACGGCCGTCCCGCGCCGGAGCACCTCCGAGACGTGCGCGAGGAAGCCCTCCCTCGCGCCAGCGTCGAGGCCGTCGCACGCCTCGTCGAGCACGAGCAGCTCGGGCTCGGGCGCGAGGGCGCGGGCGAGGAGGACGCGACGCGCCTCGCCGCGCGAGAGGTCCAGGATCGAGCGGCCGAGGAGCGGCGCGATCCCGAGCAGCGCCGCGACCTCGCGCACCCGCGAGCTCTGCGCCGGCGTGGCGCGCTCGGCGGGATACGGCGCGTCCGAGAAGCCCGAGCGGATGACCGCCTCCACCGGCAGGTCCCAGTCGTGCCGGACGTAGGCGTCCTGCGCCTCGGGGGCGACGAGCGTGAAGCGCTCCCGGGCGCCGATGGGGCTCTCGCTCGCTCCGTCCGGGCCGTGGAAGAGCCGGCGCCCGGCGCTCGCGGGGTGCGGCCACACCTCGCCGCGGAGCAGGCGGAGGAGCGTCGACTTGCCGGAGCCGCTCGGACCGACGACGCCGAGCCCTTCGCCGCGCCGGAGCGCGAGCGAGACGGCGGAGAGGAGCCTCGCGCCGGACAGGCGGACGTCGACGCGATCGAGGGTGACGAGGGGCGAGGACACGCCCCCCATTCATAGCGCGCGGCCTCGGGTCAGAACGCCGCGATCGTCCCGAGGCTGCCCGTCCAGGCGTCCGCGTCGAAGTCGCGGTCCACCTCCGCGGTGAGCCGGACGTTGCGGCGGAAGAGCCACTGCAGCGCCAGCGCGGCGGACTCCGCGTCGGCCGCGTCGTCGTCCGAGCGGACGAGGTTGTAGAGCGCCACGACCGCCCAGCGTCCGTCCGGGCCGGTGGGGAGCGCCAGCGCCTCCACGAAGCCGCCGCGCGTGACGAGGTCCTCGTTCGCGGGGCCGAAGCGCGGGTTGGAGTCGCGCCGCTCGAGGTACACGGCCGACAGGTGGAGCTTCTCGGCGAACGAGACGCCCGCTTGCGGGCCCCAGTAGACGATCGTGTCGTTCACGCCGTCGCGCCGCTGCCTGCCCCAGAAGCCGAACGCGCCGATCCGCACGGGGCCCACGTCGCCGGCGACGTGGAGCGCCACGTTCTTGAACGAGTCCGTGTCGAACCGCCCTCCCTCCGCGCCCTCGATCCCGTTCCCGTTCGTCACCGACGCGAGCGCGGCCACCGGCCCGACGTCGGTGGTGAGGGCGACGCCGCGGTCATAGGTGAGGTCCACCACCGACTGACCGACCCGCGTGGCGAGGATCTGGTAGTCGAGCCGCTCGAGCCTGAGCTCGCGCTTGGCGATCGGATCCGAGATCTGGAACTGGCCGGCGAGGACGTTCACCGGTAGTCCAAAGACGTCCGAGAGCTGGATGTACGCGTCCTCGATCTTGCCGGGCTCGCCCTGCTCGAGGATGTAGTAGGCGAAGAAGCCGACCTTGTCGGCGATCTTGCCTCCCGCGAGGAGCTTGAAGACCCAGGGGGTCTGGAAGTCGAGCTCTGGCGACCGATCGCTCACCGTGCCGAACGCGTCGAAGCGGAGCGAGAGCGGGAACTCGCGGGGAAGCTCGAGCAGCGGGTCGCCCACGTCGATGCTCGCGCGGGCGGGCTCGGCGCCCGGGTCGAGCGCGAACCCGCGGCCCCCGAACTCCTGCCCGAAGGGCTTCAGCCGCGGGAACGGCGCGTGGCAGGTCGTGCACGAGAAGCGGTAGCGCCGCGCGAACGCGGGGATCGCCTCGGCGGGAACCGGGATGGCGAGCGCGGCGACGATCGCCATGACGAGCACGGCGACGGGCGGGAGCGGCTTGGCGCGACGGATCACGGCGGGCACCTCAGGGCAGGACGGTGAGGGTGGTCGTGTGGCTCGAGACCAGGACCGGCGCGTACTCCTCCGCCGGCACCTTCAGGTGCTCCGCGACCGACGAGACGAGCCGCGAGTACCAGACCGTCGCCGTCACCGTGACGGTGCCCGCGGGCAGGTCGCGCGGCGACCAGGTGAAGGTCTCCGTCACCGCCTGGAGCGGCGCGATCCGGTAGTCGGTGCCGAGCGAGGCGGTGTTCCACTGGGCGATCGTCATCCGGCCCTGCTCGTCGAAGTACGGCATCCGGAAGATCCGGTCGCCCGCGGGGACGGGGCCGTCGCGCGGCAGCCCCCGGAACCCGGGGATGCCCTGGATGTCGCCGAGGTCCTGGTAGGCGAGCGCCTTCGGGTCCGCGATCGTGTACTCCTCGCCCGCGAAGCCCTTCCGGTCGACGCGCAGCGGCCACACCTTCCCCGACGCGTCCTTCGCCTCGACGTGCAGCCAGAGCACCCGCTCCTCGGCGGAGCCGGTGGGGATCTTGTGCCCGGCCTTGGCGTTCACCACCACGGCGGTGACGCGGATGGGATCGCCCGGCTCGACCTCGCGCGCCTCGGGGTGGACGCGCACCTCGGCGACGCCCGCGAGCTTGCCGGCGTCGTGGGCGCCGTGGAACAGGTGCTGGCGGACGTCGGGGTGCGTTTCGCCCATGCGCGCGCTGCGCCCCGGCGCCCGCGGCATGTGACAGTCCTGGCAGACGATGCCGGCGCGGCCGTGCGGGCCCTCCCTCCACTCGAGCTGGGTGGACTTCACCCAGACGCCCCACGGGGACTTCTCGTTGTGGCACGTGCCGCAGAACTCGGCGGTGCGGAGGAACGGGTTCTCGCGCGTCTCGTGGTACGGGCTCTTCAGGTCCCTGCGCGTGCCCTGCTTCGTCTTGCCGGGCTCGGAGATCCAGTTGTAGTTCACCGACGGATCCCCGCCGCGGTCGACGATGGTGTGGCAGAGGTCGCACGAGACGCCCTCGTTCGCGCGCGTCCCGGCGGCCACTCGCTTCGGCGGGATGTCGCCGGCGAGGAACGTGACGGGCGCGTGGCAGCCGTTGCAGCCCGCCTTCACGCCCTTCACCTTCTCGATCTTCTCGGCGTGCGGCAGGGCGAGCTCGAAGTACTCGATCTCGTCCCATCGGTGCGTGAACGCCTGCGACATCATCGCCTGCTCGTACTCGCGGGCGATGTCCACGTGGCAGCCGGCGCACGCCTGGGGCTTCTCGTAGTCGGAGTACCTGCGGGTGCCGAGCGCGGCGTCGCCGGCCTTGCCTGCGGTCTCCCGCCGCTCCGCGGCGAGCACGGCGGGGGCCAGCGCGAGGGCGAGGGCCGCGGCCGCGCTCGCCGCGCGACGGAGGGTGCACATGGCCGCTCCTTCCCGGGCGCGCTCCCACTCCCGACGCGCGCCGCCGGACCGCCGCGATGTTAGGCACCCGTGGTGAGGTCAGGGCCCTGTCGGGCGGGGCGCGACGCGATGACGCGCCGCACGCGCGGTACGCGACGGGACGTAACCGGAGGGTTCAGCGCTCGGGCGTCCGCGGGCGCGCCTGCCCCTCGCCTGGGCCCGGCGGTCCGAGCCGCTCGAACAGCGCCTCGAGCCGCCCGAGCTCGTCCGCGCTGCGGAGCCGCGAGGCTCCCGCGGGGAGGCCGGCCCCGCGCGCCTCGAGGCTGCGCCTCAGCCGCCCCAGCCGGCGGAAGACGAGCAGGTGGACGAGCGCGAAGACGGCGGCGCCGCCGGCGAGCGCGACGCCGAGGAAGGCGCCGCCGAGGCGGGCCATGCCCGCCTCGAGCGCCGCGTGCTGTGGAGTGAAGTCGTGGAGCACGACGAGGCCTCCGACCTTCCGCCCGGCCGCGTCCCGCACCGGCAAGATCCCGCGCAGGAGCGCCCGGCCCCCGCGCTCGACGTGGCCGAGCACGACCCCGTCCTCCGGCAGCGTCTCGACGTCGCCCGGGTAGTCGAGGATCCCGTCCGTGAAGGCCGTGGAGTCGACCGCGACCACGTCCGCCCGATCGTTCCAGGTGTTCTGGCGCGGGCCGAGGACGGCCGACCAGGCGCGCTCATCGAGGAACTTCTTCTTCACGAGCAGGCCGAAGTCGTCGCCGGTGCGCGCCTTCATGTCGCGCAGGAAGCGTTCGAAGTCCTGGCCGAGCTCGACGTAGCCGATCGTCTTGCCGCCCACGATCCAGGGGCGCACCGCACGGAGCGCGAACGCGGTCTTGCCGAGCTCCTTGCCGGCGCCGAGCTCGTGCGTCTCCTCGGCGCGGCGCAGCGTGGCGCGCTCGACCGGGTCGCCGAACAGCTCGGGGAGGTGCACCCGGAGGAACACCGTCCGCGGCTCCCCCGGGAGGTGGAAGTAGAAGTGCGTGATCCCGTCGCGCTCGCGCATCACCTCGAAGATCGGCGCGGCGGCGGCGAGCAGGCGCCGGCGGTCGCGCGCGGCGAAGGCGTCGCGCAGCTCGGGGTTCGCGAGCAGCGCGTCCAGGGTCGCCGCGAGCTTGTCCAGCTCGGCGTGCTCCTCGGACGCGAACCCCTCCGCGGCGTGGCGGAGCGAGACGGCGGCGGCGGCCTCGACGTTGCGCTCGATCGTCGCGTTCGTGACCCGCGCGCCCGCGGCGGCGACCGCCACGGCGACGACGGTGAGGGCGAGGGCGAGCTTCACCTCGACGGGCAGGCTTCGCATCCGGTCTCCGGTCGCGCCCCCGAGCGACGCCGACCCATACCACGCCCGCGGGACACGGGCCCGCGCCGGGCTGCGGCACGAGAGCGCACCGGGGCCGCTGGGCCACCGCCGGGTTGGAGCGCCCTTTCCCGGCGCGGAGAGGTGCGCACGCGCGCGTCGCGCGTGGCAGGATCCCGGGGTGACGCAGGAGATCCTGGACGTGCCGCGCGAGGCGGCCGGAGAGCGGCTCGATCGCTACCTCGCCCGGGCGCTGGCGCTCCCGGTGGAGCGGGCGCGGGCGCTCATCGAGGGGCGGCGCGTGCGGATCCGGGGCAAGGCCTGCGCGATCCAGCGACGGCTGTTCGGCGGAGAGCGAATCGAGCTGGATCGGCCGCCGCCAGCCGCCGGACGCGCGGTGGGGCCCTCGCTCGCGGTGCTGTACGACGACGAGGACTGCCTCGTGGTCGCGAAGCCGGCGGGACTCCCGGTCGAGCCGGCCGGCCCGAGCTCGCCCTCGGCGGTCGGCGCGGCGAGCCGCCTCGGACGATTCGACGTGGACGGGCGGGCGGTGCCGGGGTTGCCGCACCGGCTCGACGCCGACACGAGCGGCGCGCTCCTCCTCGCGCGCCACGATCGCGCGCTCGCGGCGCTCCGCGCCGCGTTCGAGGCGGACGCCGTCGAGAAGGAGTACCTCGTCCTCGTTCTGGGGACGCCGCCGGAGCGCGGCGCGCTCGACACGCCCTACGGGCGCAGCCCCGCCGATCCGCGCCGCTTCACGACCCGCGTCGCGTCGGCCCGGCGCGCGCGCCTGTCTTTCACGGTCGAGCGGCGCTTGGCCGGCGGCGCACTGCTGCGCGTCGTGCTCGACACAGGCCGCACCCACCAGATCCGCGTTCAGCTCGCGGAGGCCGGGTTCCCGGTGCTGGGGGACGCGGTGTACGGCGTCCCCTCGGAGGCGATCGCGCGCCAGGCGCTCCACGCCGAGCGCCTCGCGTTCCCGCGGCCGCGCGATGGGGCGCGGGTGGACGTGCGCGCGCCGGTCCCCGAGGACCTGGCGCGCGCGATCGAGGCGCTCGCGCGGAGCGGGTAGCGGTCAGGGGCGGGGGGTCGAGGTCGGGTTCGGCGTCGAGGTCGGGGTCGGGGTCGCGGTCGAGGTCGGGGTCGAGGTCGGGGTCGGGGTCGGGGTCGGCGTCGAGGTCGAGGTCACCCTGGCCGTCGCGCTCTCGTCCTTCTCTCCCGGGAACCTCACCACCTTGATCGTGTCGCCCCGGTCCTGCGCGATCCGACGCCGCCAGCTCTCGGGGTAGTCGGGGTGCGTCACCTTCCCGTGCTCGTCGCGGACGTTGCCGTCGAGGTACTTCACGATGAGCGCCTCGCCGAGCTTGCGCCAGCGCGCGGTGGTGCGGTCGCCCTGCTCGACCGAGTACTGGGTGAGGTAGTCGCGCGCGAGGCCGGGCGAGGTCGCGTGGAGCGCGAGCGCGGCCTTCTCGACCTCCGCCTGTCGCGAGAGGAACCCGCTCTCGAGCTCTCCCTGCACCTTCTGGACGTCCTGGATCATGTCGCTGTAGCGCGAGTACGCCCAGTTCGAGACGAAGTTGAACACCCAGAACGCCGAGTCCCAGCTGAACTCCTGGAAGTTGCCGGTGCCCACCGCGAACGACTTCGGGACCGAGCGGTTGCCGCAGTACTGCGGGACGTAGACGGTCGAGTAGGTGTCGTCGAGGCCGAACCAGAGCACGCCGCCGATCGGGCCGGGGAGCCAGTCGCGCGACTGCGCGACGAACGAGAAGCCGGTCTGCTGCGTGGAGATGGCGCGCTCGTGCAGGTACTCCGCGCCGTCCACCTTCCAGTTCATCGGGCGCCAGCGGTACGGCAGCGCGAAGGGACCCGCGCCGACGCCCTGGGAGAGGTCGAGCGGCGTGCCCTCGAAGTGGTCTCGCATGAGCTGCATCGCGCCGCGGACGGAGACCTTCGCGTCCGTCTTCACCCAGAGCGGCAGGCGCGGCGCGCTCGCGCCGCCCATCACGTAGTCGGCCGAGAGGTTCAGCGAGGGGGCCACCCGGCGGAACACGCTCCACACGCGCGCCTCGCAGGCGCGCAGGGCGCCCGCGGTGAGGGGCGCGTAGGTGTCGGAGAAGCTGAAGTCCTCGTCCTTGCCGCTGAACCAGCCCTTCTCGCGGGCGAACGCGACGACGTCCTTCGCGAAGAGCGTGTTCTTGTCGTTGCGCGGGAACTGGCGGATGCGCGCGTGGTTCGCGTGGGCGCAGACGTGGCCGTCGGGCACGCGGCGGGCGACCCACACCGCGCCCTTCCGCCCGGGCCCCTTGCCGATCATCTCGAGGATCCAGACCTCCTTCGGATCCGAGATCGAGAAGGACTCGCCCTCGCTGCGGTAGCCGTACTCCGCGACGAGCCCGGTCATGACGTCGATCGCCTCGCGCGCGCTGCGGGCGCGCTCGAGCGCGATGTACATGAGGCTGCCGTAGTCGACCCCGCCCTTCGGGTCGACGAGCTCCTCGCGGCCGCCGAAGGTGGTCTCGCCGATCGCGACCTGGTGCTCGTTCATGTTGCCGACGACGTTGTAGGTGACCTCCGCCTGCCGGATCTTGCCGAGGTAGTCGCCCGTGTCCCACTCGTACACGTCGCGCATCGCTCCCGGCGGATGCGTCGCGGCGGGCGTGTGGTACAGCTCGCCGTAGAGCTCGTGCGAGTCGGCGGCGTAGGTGATCATCGTCGAGCCGTCGGCGGTGGCGCCGCGGGCGACGAGGATGTTCGTGCAGGCCCGCGCCGGGGGGGCGGCGAGCGCGAGCGCCGCCGAGAGGGCGGCCATCGGGACGGTGAGCTGGGCTCGACGGATCATGGGCGCGCAGCATACCGGACTTGACCGGTCGCAAGCGCGCCCACGTCGTGGCGCATCACGTCACGTCACCGCGATCTTGCGGGTCCGCGACTTCGCCTCCGGGCTCTTCGGCGCGCGGATCTCGAGGACGCCGTTCGTGAAGGTGGCGGTCACCTTCTCGATCTCGACCTCGGCCGGCAGCGTGATCGTCCGGGTGAACGCACCCGACGACCGCTCGAGCCGGTGGTAGTCCTTGCGCTCGACCTTCTCCTCCTTCTCCTTCCTGCCCGCGACGGTGAGGAGCTCGCCCGCGATCGTCACGTCGATCTCCTCCCGCGTGAGGCCCGGGAGCTCCGCCTTCACCACGAGCTCATCGCCCTCCTCGTACACGTCCATGGGCGGGACCTCGAGCAGCCCGAGCTCGTGCGGCATCCGGAACGCCGGCAGGAGCGGGGCCCAGGTCCGCTCGATCATGTTCTCGAACCGCTCCATCCAGTCCGGCAGCGCGAGCGCCGGGCGAGCCGGTACGATCGACGCCTCCCGCTCGCGCGCGTGCTCCTTCCTCTCGACCCTTGCCATGATCCACCTCCTCCCGCGCCGGACGCGGCGGAGGCGTGTCGCTTCGCTTCTCGAGCGGCGCGCCCGCTCGCGCTCGCGCGCGGCGGTCGCCGTCCGCCCGACTCCGAGCGGACGCTCGGGCGGGCGAGGCTGCGGCCCGAGGAGATCGTCGCGCGGACCGGGGCGCCGGGGAAGGGGACCGTGGGGTCGCCGCCGTCGGGCGCGGGCAGCGCGCGCACTGCCGCCGGGGGGACCCTTGGGGCCGCCGCCGCGCTGACGGGCGCGCGCCGCCCGTGCGGGCGGCGCAGCCCCGGCCCCCCCCAGCGGGACCCTGCGCCGTGCGCCCGGCGCGCTCGTGTCATGCGGCCGTTCAGCCGCGCGCCGCAGGGGAGGGCGACGCCGCGGCGCCCTCGCCCTCGCCCGCCCGCGACGCCGGCGGCGGCGTCGCGGGGACCGCGCACACCATCCCCTCGCTGAACCCGGCCGCGCCGACGCCGAGCGCGAGGTTGAAGCGCCCGCGCAGGTTCTCGAGGGCGATCACGAACGTGAGCTCCACCAACTGCGCGTCGGCGAAGCGCCGCCGCAGCTCGGCGAACAGCGCGTCCGTGACCTCGACGGGGGTGCGGCTCATCGCGACCGCGTAGTCGAGCACGAGCTTCTCGTCGTCGGTGTACAGCGCGCTCTGCCGGTACGTGGGCAGCGCGAGCAGCTGCGCGTCGCTCAGACCCGCGCGGCGCGCGATCTGCGAGCCGAGGTCGATGCAGTACTCGCAGTGCGTGAGTGTCGCGGCCTTCAGCTCCGCGAGGATCTTCAGCCGCTCGGGGACGCCCCGCAGCCGCGCCGCCGCCTGCTCGAGGCCGCCGTAGCCGCGCATCAGGCCGGGGACGAGCGCGAACAGCTCCAGCGGCTCGATCATCCGCTCGGGGGCTCGGCCCGCCAGCCTTGCGAGCTGGCGGCGGGTGAAGTGGTAGGCCAGCTTTAGGAAGGGCCCTGCTTCGCGGCCAGGGACTCCTGAGATGCGCGCCATGGAACGCTCCGGGTTCGAGAGAAAAACGGTGCGCGGCCGTCACGTCGGCCCGGGCCCGTTCGACATCGCGTTGACGAGCCAGGCGAGAGGAACGTGACCGATGAGCGAAGGCGAGACCCTGGGCGACCGCTTCGAGGCCCTCCGCGCGCACCTGCGCGCCGTCGCGTACCGGATGCTGGGCTCGCTCGCGGAGGCGGACGACGCCGTCCAGGAGGCGTGGCTTCGCCTCGAGCGCGCCGACGTGAACGGCATCGGCAACCTGGGCGGCTGGCTCACGACCGTCGTCGCCCGGGTCTGCCTCGACCTCCTGCGCGCGCGGCAGGCCCGGCGCGAGGAGCCGGCGGGCGTGCACCTGCCGGATCCCATCGTCACGGGGGAGGGCGGGGACCCGGAGGCCGAGGCGCTGCTCGCGGGCTCCGTCGGCCTCGCGCTGCTCGTGGTCCTCGACACGCTCGCTCCCGCGGAGCGGATCGCGTTCGTGCTGCACGACGTGTTCGGCGTGCCGTTCGAGGAGATCGGGCCCATGGTCGGGAGGTCCCCCGTGGCGGCGCGGCAGCTCGCGAGCCGCGCGCGCCGCCGCGTCCAGGGTGCGACGCCGGAGCCGGATCCCGACCCGGCGCGGCAACGGGCGGCGGTCGACGCGTTCCTCGTGGCGGCGCGGGCGGGGGATCTCGAGGCGCTGCTCGCGGTGCTCGATCCGAACGTCGTTCTCCGGGCCGACCGCGGCGCCGCACCGGGCGGCTCGAAGGTCGTCCGCGGCGCCCGCGAGGTCGCGGAGCAGTCGGTGCACTACGCACGGCGCGCGGCGTCCACGCGGCCGGCGCGCGTCAACGGCGCCGCGGGCCTCGTCGCGCTCGACGCGAAGGGGCGGCCGTACTCGGTGCTCGGCTTCACCGTCGCCGGCGGGAAGATCGTCGAGCTCGACGTGCTCGCGGATCCCGAGCGGCTGCGCGGCCTTGTGATCGACGACGCGGGCTGAGAGAGCGTCGATCGAGACTCGGGGCGCGCACATTCGGCAACAGGGCGGGCGCGCGCCGCGAACGTGGTCCTTCGCGCGTGCCGTGCGGGCCGGCGCGCCGCCCTCGCGTCCCCCGTGGGACGCTGCGCCACGCCGCCCGGCGCGCTCCGGAGAGTCAAGTCTTGTCGGGCGGGCGGGCGCGTGTCACAACGCGCGGCTCCGATGCTGGACCTCTCGACGCTCAACCCACCGCAGCGCGAGGCCGTCACCACCACCGAGGGGCCGCTCCTCGTCCTCGCCGGCGCCGGCTCCGGCAAGACCCGCGTCATCGCGCACCGCGTCGCCTACCTCCTGCAGCTGGGGGTCGATCCGGAGGAGATCCTCGCGGTCACCTTCACGAACAAGGCGGCGGGCGAGATGCGCGAGCGGGTCGCGGCGCTCGCGGGGCCGCCGGGCGTCGAGGTGTTCGTCTCGACGTTCCACTCGTTCGGGCTCTGGATCCTCCAGCAGGAGCACAAGGCGGCGGGCCTCCCGAAGCGCTTCGCCATCTGCGACGCCGGCGATCAGGCGGCCCTCGTGAAGCGCTGCATGCGCGAGGTGAAGGTGGACGACCGCGCGTTCGACGCGGGGCGCGTCCTCTCGCTCGTGTCGCGCGCGAAGAACGCCGGCAAGAAGCGCATCGCGGTGGGCGTCGAGGGGCAGGGGGACGACTACGACCTCGTCGCGAGCGAGGTCTACCCGCGCTACGAGCAGGCGCTCCGGGCGCAGCGCTCGGTCGACTTCGACGACCTCATCGCGAAGCCGGTCGAGCTCCTCGCGCGGAACGCCGAGGTCCGCGGCCGGCTGCAGCGGCGCTTCCGCTACCTGCTCGTGGACGAGTACCAGGACACGAACGTCGCGCAGCTCGACCTCCTGAAGCACCTCGCCGGCGAGCGCCGGAACGTGTGCGCGGTGGGCGACGACGACCAGGCGATCTACGGCTGGCGCGGCGCCGAGGTGCGGAACATCCTCCGCTTCGAGAAGCACTTCCCCGGCGCGAAGGAGATCCGCCTCGAGCAGAACTACCGCTCGACGGGGAGGATCCTCGACTGCGCGAACGCGGTCATCGCCCGGAACGCGGAGCGGAAGCCCAAGCGGCTGTTCACCGCCGCCGGCCCCGGCGAGCCGGTGCGGGTCCTCGCGCTCGGGCAGGAGGAGGACGAGGCGCGCTTCGTCGCCGAGGAGATCGCCCGCCTGCGCCAGGAGGGGCGGCCCTGGAGCGACTTCGCGATCCTGTTCCGCCTGAACGCGCAGTCGCGGCCGATCGAGGAGGCGCTGCGCGAGGCGTCGATGCCGTACCTCGTGCACGGCGGGCCGGCCTTCTTCGACCGGGCGGAGGTGCGCGACCTCCTCGCGTACCTCAAGGTCTGCGTGTCGCCCCAGGACGAGGTGTCGCTCGCGCGGATCGTGAACGTGCCGGCGCGCGGGATCGGCGACGCGTCGCTCGAGCGCGTCCACGCCTGGGCGGTCGAGCGGGGCGTGCACCTCTTCGACGCGCTCCGCCGCGCGGCCGAGATCCCCGACCTGCCGCGCGGCGCGCCGGAGCGCATGGCCGCGTTCGTCGCGCTCGTCGAGAAGTTCCGGGCGCGCTTCGAGGAGGGCAAGGTCGCCGAGGCGGCGCGCGCGCTCGTCGCGGAGGTGGACCTCTACGGCCACGCGCGCGCGAGCGTGCAGTCGTTCGAGGCGGCGCAGCGCAAGGTCGACGCGCTCGACGGGATCCTCCGCTCGCTCGAGGCGTACGAGCACCGCACCGCGCGCCCGTCGGTCGCGACCTGGCTCCAGCGGCTCGCGCTCGACTCGCGCTCCGAGGAGGACCCCGCCGCGGACGAGGGCATCACCCTCATGACGCTGCACGCGGCGAAGGGGCTCGAGTTCCCGGTCGTGTTCCTCGTGGGCGTCGAGGAGGACCTGCTCCCCTGCGCCGGGATCCAGGGCGAGGCGCGCGACCTCGACGAGGAGCGGCGGCTCGCCTACGTCGGCATCACGCGGGCGCGCGAGCGGCTCTACCTGACGCGGTCCGCGACGCGGACCAAGCGCGGCAAGCTCCTGCCGCGCACGCCGTCGCGCTTCCTCGACGACCTGCCCGCGGAGGCGCACGAGCGGGTGGATCCTGCGGCGCTGTCGTCCTCGCCGGAGCAGGTGGCGGCGCAGACGGAGAGCGTGATGGCCGCCCTGCGGGCACGCCTGGGCGGGGCGTCGAAGAGCTAGCCGCGAGTAGCCGCGAGGCGCAGGAGACCGTCCCTCAACTCCGCTCCGCCGCTGCGCGGCGGAGCTACGCTCGGGATGAGCGGGCCCGAGGCGCGCAACCGCAGCCTTCGGCGGCTCCGGCGCACCCTAGGGCCGCGGCCGCCGCGCGCGCAGCATGTCCAGACAGACGCGCGCGGCGACCGTGGTCAGCCAACCGTTCAGATTCTCGACGGCGCGCGTGTCGGCCCGGCTGAGCTCGAGCCACGCCTCTTGCACGCCTCGTCGGCCTCGCTGGCCGAGCCGAGCATTCGCTGCGCCACTGCCCGCAAACGAGCGTGGCTCTCGTCGAATCGCTCCGCCAGCCAGTCGCTCATCGGCTCACCAATATTTCTCGGTCGGCCGGATTTCCACCGCCCCACCCAGCCGCGCGGCCGGGATCCGGGTGGCGATCGCGACGGCCTCCTCCTCGCTCTCGGCCTCGAGCACGAAGAAGCCGGCGAGCCCTTCGGCGAGATGAGTCCCGCTCTTGATCTGCGGTTTGCCGTCGCGCACGTGCACCGTCCTGGCCGTGTCGGGCAGGCCCAGCGGCAGCCCCGGCGTCAGCCCAGGTGTGTCGTTGAGCGCCGCGTAGTCCGCGTAGATCTTCTTCTGCTCCGCCTCCGGCAGCGCCTTCCAGCGCTCCGACCCGGGCAGCGGCGTCGTCCCCTGGTAAATCAGCAGCATGAATTTCATTTCCAGCTCCTTTGGCGACATGACGAACGGCGAGGCAGGGATGTGACGGGCGCCGACGCCACGAGCACCGTCGCACCGGCTCCTCAGCCGCGGAGGCTCGCGCCGGCCATCGGTGCCGAGCACCGCACCGAGCCGCGCAACTGCGCGAGAAAAGAAAGAGGATCGGCCGGAGCCGATCCCCTCTGTGCTTTCCTACGGTCGTCGCAGCTACCGACGGTGCTCGAACTAAACCCCTAGTGTTTCAACGCCTCGCCACCGCCTGCACCACGCAGTGCACCCCCTCGACCACCTCCGCCATGCGCCGGTAGTCGAGCGTCTCCGGCGTGTCCTCCGGCGTGTGGTAGCGCGGGTTCCGGAAGAACGCGGTGTCCGTCACCATCACCGCCGGGTAGTCGAGATCCCAGAAGCTCCGGTGGTCGGCGAGGTCCACCCCGGGGGTGTCGCGCGAGGCGACGAGCGTCTCGACGGGGACCGACGACGCGTAGCGCATGGCCGCGGCGATCTCCGCCACCATGCCGGCGTGGCCGCTCCGGCCGACGATCGCGATGAAGTTGCCGGTCGTCGGGTACGCGCTCCGCTTCATCCCGACCGGGACCGACTGGCTCCCGGGCGCGTCGGAGAACGCGCCGATCATCTCGAGCGACAGCATGAGCCGCACGCGGACGTCCGCCGCCTTGAGCGATCGCGCGTGCACGACGCTCCCCATCGCCTCGGTCGCGAACCCGGGCGGCTCCTCGAGGGTGTAGGCGGCGAGCTCGACGCGGATGGGGGGCGGGCTCTGGGCGAGCATGCGCGCGATCTCGAGGAGGCCCGCCACCCCGCTCGCGTCGTCGTCCGCGCCCGGATCGTCTCCCGCCGCGTCGTAGTGCGCCCCCACGACGATCCGCTCCGGCGTGTCCGGGCCGAAGCGCGCGAGGACGTTCCGGTACGTCGACCGGAACGCGGGGTAGGACTGCTCCTCCACCTCGGCGCCCGCGGCCCGGAAGGCTTCGGCGAGGAACGCGCCCGCGCGGGCGAGGTTCCCCGGGTGCGCCGCGCTGCGGGGGTGGAAGCGGCTCGCGAGCGCCTCCACGTCCGCCCGCAGCCGGAGGGGGTCGGCGCGCACGGCGCGGCACGCCACCTCGGCCGCTGGTCGCGGCCGGGGGTGACTGCAGGCCGCGAGGAGCGCGGCGGAGCCGAGCACGAGGGGGATCGCGGCGCGCATCGGGGACGAGTTCACACCGCGCGGGGCGGCGGCGCAAGGGCGGCTCGCGGCACGACGGTCGGGGAAGGAGACGCCTCCTCTTGTGGGGGCGGCCCGGAGCCTGTAGATTGCGCCGGCCTCAGCAGGACGACGCCCGCGACCGCGCGGCGGCCGGGTTCGCCCTTGACAACGGGACGGCCCTCCTCTAAAAGGCGCGTTTCCAATTTCGGGATTTCCGCAGGTTTATCCATGGCCAAAGGCACCACCCACAGCGCGACGAAGGCCGAGGCCCTGAAGGGCCGGAAGTGGTGGCTCGTCGACGCGAACGACCAGACGGTCGGGCGCATCGCCACCCGCATCGCCTCGATCCTCAAGGGCAAGCACAAGCCGCTCTACACGCCCTCGATGGACACCGGCGACTTCGTGGTCGTCGTGAACGCGGGCAAGGCCCGGTTCACCGGCAAGAAGGAGACGGACAAGGTCTTCTTCACGCACACGATGTACCCGGGCGGCGAGAAGCTCACGCCGATGAACAAGCTGCGCCAGCGCCACCCCGAGGATATCCTCGAGAACGCCGTCCGCCGCATGCTTCCTCGCAGCGCGCTCGGCAGGCAGATGCTCACGAAGCTCAAGATCTACGCGGGCGACGAGCACCCGCACGCCGCGCAGAAGCCCGAGGCGCTCCCCCTCGCGCAGTAAGGAAAGACGAAGATGGCGACTCAGGCGAACATCTCGGTCGGCCGGCGCAAGGAGTCGGTGGCCCGCGTGCGGCTCGTGCCCGGAACCGGGAACATCACGATCAACGGCCGCGCGATCGACGCGTACTTCGGCCGCGAGACGTCCAAGATGATCCTCGTCGAGCCGATGAAGCTCGTGGATCAGATGGGCAAGCTCGACGTCCTCGTGACCGCGCGTGGCGGTGGCCTCTCCGGCCAGGCGGGCGCGATCCGGCACGGCATCAGCCGCGCGCTCTGCGACATCAACCCGGAGTACCGGCCCATCCTCAAGAAGGCCGGCTTCATGACGCGCGACGCCCGCGCGGTCGAGCGCAAGAAGTACGGCCGCCCCGGCGCCCGCAAGCGCTTCCAGTTCTCGAAGCGCTAGTCCGCTTCCGCTTCCCGAAGCCTCACCCGACGGCCGGCCCGCGACCCCGCGGCGCCGGCCGTCGTGTCGTCGGCGCTCGGTCCCCGGCGCTCGCGCCCCGCCCCGGGTGCGTCAGAGCCACGGCTCGGTGATCCCCGCGGCGCGCTCGCCGAGCTGCATCTTCAGGGGACGCCGGCGCCACGCCTCGAGGCGGATCTCGCTCGAGCGCTCGAGGTCGAGCGCGTAACGCTCGGCGATCCGCCGCGCGATCCCCGGCGCGTCGCACACCACCGAGGCCTCCCACAGGAACGAGAGGCTCTGCGAGTCCATGTTCGTGGACCCGATCACCGCCACGTCGTCCGCGACGAGCGTCTTCGCGTGCATCATCGACGCGCCGTACTCCCAGATGCGCACCCCGCCCCGCAGCAGGCGCGAGTACGTGCGCCGCTGGCCCGCGCGCACGAGCGGCTGATCGTGGTGCGGTCCGGGCGCGAGCACGCGCACGTCGACCCCGGCCTGCGCGCGCGCGATGAGGACGTTCTGGAGCGAGCGGTCCGGCACGAAGTAGGAGTTCGCGACGAGGAGCCGCCGCCGCGCGGAGGCGATGAGCGCGTAGTACATGCGGGCCGCGGTCGTGGTCCGGGCCCACTTCGGCGTGCTCGCCACCACCGCCGCGTGGACGTCCCCGCCGCGCTCCTGGCGCGGATAGGCGTCGCCCGGCAGCGGCTCGCCGCCGGCGGCCTGGAGGCTGTGGTCGAAGGCGCGCTGCAGGTCGGAGACGATCGGGCCGCGGACCCGGCACGCGGTGTCCCGCCACTCCCCCGGCCCGGCCCCGCCGCCGAGCCAGCTCTTCCAGATCCCGAACCCACCCACGTACGCCGTCCGCCCGTCGAACACGAAGATCCGCCGGTGCGAGAGGCGGAAGGGGTCGGGCCAGGGGCGGTGGATCCGGAGCTCCACGCCGCTCGCGAGGAGGCGCCGCTCGAGCTCGGGGTCGAAGCGCGGCTCGGCGAGCCGCTTCGAGCCGAACCAGTCGAGCACGATCCGGCAGGTGACGCCCCTGCGCCGCTCGAGGATCGCCTTGCCGATCCGCGCCGACGGCTCGCCCTTGCCCATCCACATGAACTCGCAGACGTGGATGTGCTCGCGCGCGTTCCTGATCTCCTCCTCGAGGGCGTCGAAGATGGCGCCGTCCTCGATGAGCTCGACGGCGTTGCCATCGCGCACCGGCACCCCCACCTCGCGCTCGAGGAGGACGTCCAGCGGGACCTCGTCGGCGAACCTCAGCATGCGCCGGGAGAGCTGGGCGCGGCGGAGCCGGCGGGTGAGGTGACCGCCGAACGCGGCCGCGACGGCGGCGGTCGCGAGCCCTGCCAGGATGGGACCCGGTCGCACGATCGAACGTTCTGCACCCCCTTCCACGCCGGCACGGCACCCGGGTGTGCCGGTGGCGCTCCGATGACGACCTTGCCGGCATGTCGCGCCGCTCCTTCCGCCCGGGACACGCCGTCGTCGTGTCCGCCGGGATCGCCGCCGGCGCGCTGCTCGTCTCGCTCGTGTTCTTCCGGCTCGAGTGGCGCGGAGGGCTCGCGCTCGTGCCGCGCTTCGACCTCGGCGCGTTCGCCCGCCGGCTCCCGGAGCACGCGCGCTGGCTGCCCGGCTTCCTCGCGCTCGCCGCCTCGCTGTTCGCGTGGCGGGCGCTCGTCTGGCGGCTCGTCGCGCCCCCGCCGCGCCCGCGGTACGTGGACGCCTACCACGCGACGGCCCTCGGCGCGCTCGTGCACAACACGGTGCCCGGCAAGCTCGGGCCGCTCGCGGCCGCGTTCGTGCTCTCGCGCAGCTCGCGCGAGCCGTTCGCGGCGGCGATCTCCTCGCAGCTCGTCGCGAAGCTCCTCGAGATGGGGGCGGTCGTGGCGCTCGGCGCGGCCGCCGCGGGGGCGCTCCCGCGGGTCGAGGGGCTCGGGAAGGTGGTGATCGCGGGCGCGGCG
>NZ_JALCYY010000076.1 GCF_022690685.1 Anaeromyxobacter terrae
TCGACGAAGGCGCGCCGTCGGTCGAACTCGTCGAGGTGGAGGAGGAAGTCGACCTGGACGTTTCGTTCCTCTCCGGCGAGCTGGCGCAAGCGAACGGCGAGGGCGTCCGAGTCGAGTGAGGCGGGGGAAGACATAAGGTGCACCTCCATATGCACCCTTCGTAACACGCGATTTCGGGAGCTCCGGAGGCGCTCCAGGCTCGCGCGAGCGCGGCTTTTCTCGGTGTGCCCTCGGCGACCCGCTGCTACCGTCGAACTCGCGCGCCAGGACCAGGGTGCGCGCGCGTGAGCGGCCCTGTCGCGCCGCCTCGAACCCAGGAGCGGGATTTCGGCGAGGAGCAGTCAAGGGCGTTCCTTCACGCACCGCAACTGGGACGGATTGTTCACATCGTCATGAAGCGCGTACGACACCGGCGCTATCTCTGGCGATAGCTGTTACGGACAGTGAACTTAGCCGCAGGCGCCTGCACCGCTTCGGGGCTCGCCTCCGCGCGTGGGCGCGAGCGCCCGCGGCAAGACGCTCTCGGTGGAGAGACGCTCGCCTGCACCCGCCACCCCGGCTGGGGCGATCGGAACCGGTGCCGGGACAGCGCGATCCCACCTCGTCGATGCCCGAGTTCGATGTGCGCATCCATACGCCGGTCCATCGGCGTACGGCCCTCCGGGCGGTGGGCCCTGGGATGTGTGAACCCTGAGGCCTTACCGGGCGTCTGCGCTGCTCGGTCCTCGTGTGCCTACCTCGGCGACGCCATCGTGCGCCTCGCGACGGGCTCAGCCCGAGCGTGCAACGCGCTCGCGCGCCGTCAGGGGGCGGGGCGCCGGGGCAGGACGTCGCGCAGCACGTCGTCCGCCCAGCGCAGGATCTCGGCGGTGGTGTCCCAGCCGATGCAGGCGTCGGTCACCGAGCAGCCGTAGCGGAGCTTCGAGAGATCCGGCGGGATCGGCTGGTTCCCCGGCTCGAGGAAGCTCTCCAGCATGAGCCCCACGACGGAGCGGTTGCCCTCCCGGATCTGGTGGACCACGTCGCGGAGCACGAGCGGCTGGAGCTCCGGCTTCTTGCGCGAGTTCGCGTGCGAGCAGTCGACGACGACGCTCCTCGGCAGCTTCGCCCTGGCGAGCGCGTCCTCGGCGAGCGCGATGGACACGGTGTCGTAGTTCGGCCGCCCTCCTCCGCCCCGGAGGACGATGTGGCCGTAGCGGTTGCCGCGCGTGCGCACGACCGCGGAGCGCCCCTGGTCATTGATGCCGAGGAACGAGTGCGCGCTCGCGGCGGAGACGATGCCGTTCACGGCGGGCTCGAGGTCGCCGTCGGTGCCGTTCTTGAAGCCGACCGGCGTGGAGAGGCCGGAGGACATCTCGCGGTGCGTCTGCGACTCGGACGTGCGCGCGCCGATGGCCGTCCAGGCGACGAGGTCGCCGTAGTACTGCGGCGCGATCGGGTCGAGCGCCTCGGTCCCGGCGGGGAGTCCCAGCGCGTTCACGTCGAGCAGGAAGCGCCGCGCCCGCTCCATGCCCTCGTCGATCCGGAACGAGTCGTCCATCCGCGGATCGTTGATGAAGCCCTTCCAGCCGAGGGAGGTGCGCGGCTTCTCGAAGTAGACGCGCATGACGAGGTAGAGGGTGCGCGAGACCTCGTCCGCGAGGGCGCGCAGGCGGCGTGCGTAGTCGAGGCCGGCGACCGGGTCGTGGATCGAGCACGGGCCGACGACCACGAAGAGCCTCGGATCGCGCCGATCGAGGATCGCCTCCAGCGTGCGCCGTCCCTCGACGACGGTCCGGGCTGCCGGCTCGTCGAGCGGGACGTGCGCCTTCACCTCGTCGGGCGAGGGCATCAGGTCGAATGCCGCGACGTTGAGGTTCTCGGTCTGCTGCATGGCGGTGCGCTCCCTCCGGGGATCCCGATCCGTATCGCATCCCGAGCCGAAAATGCGAGGGGATGCGCCGGGATGATTCGTGCGCGGCGCCGGGGAACGGGGAACGCCTGCCCGGCGACCCGGGGGATCGCCGCTTTTGAAGAGACCGGGAACGTCGGGCGTCAGCACCCCGACAACGATTTGATCCGGATCAGGACCGGCGCTAACGTGCCGGCGGAGCCCCGCGGGCCTTCGCCCACGAGTGGTGAGCGCTCCGCCGGTCCCGAGGAAGGTCAGACGCCCTTGATGCCACGCCTGGACTCCCCATCCCGCAGGTCGGGCGCGCTCGTCGCGGCCCTCGCGACCCTCGCGCTCGCTGCGTGCCGCGGCGAGGAGATCGCCCATTACCGCGTCCCGAAGTCCTCCGGCTCCGCTTCCGCCGGCTCGGCGGCCGCCTCCTCGCCCATGATGCCGGCGAGCGGGCAGGTGCCCGCGCCGCCGTCTCCGGTGGCGGGGAGCAAGCTCTCCTGGACGCTGCCGGCTCGCTGGACGGAGACCACCGGCGGCGGCATGCGCTACGCGACGCTCAAGGCGCCTGTCGGCGGCCGCCTCGACGTGTCCGTGACGGTGCTCCCCGGAGAGGCGGGAGGCGAGCTCGCGAACGTGAACCGCTGGCGCGGGCAGATCGGCCTCCCCGCGCTCGACGGGGCCGCGCTCGCCAAGGCGCGGCGGCCGCTCGAGACGAAGGCGGGCACGGTGTCCCTCTACGACTTCACGAGCGAGGGCGCCACGAAGAGCCGCGTCGTCGCGGGGCTCACGGTCGTCGACGGGAACAGCTGGTTCATCAAGATGACGGGCGACGCAGGCGCCGTGGACGCGGCCCGGCCCGACTTCCTCCGCATCGTGGAGAGCCTCCGCCGTGACGCTTCGAACGACTAACCCGGTGGTCCGCGCCTTCGTCTCGCTGAAGCTGACGATCGCGTTCCTCGCGGCGCTGATGGTGCTCGTGATGGCCTGCACGCTCGCGCAGGTGAAGCTCGGCACCTGGCCGGCGGTCGAGATCTACATGCGCGCCTGGTTCGTCTGGTGGGACGTGCCCGGCACGGAGTGGCGGATCCCGGTGTTCCCGGGCGGCGCGCTCGTCGGGCTCGTGCTCCTCGTGAACCTGTTCCTGGCGCAGCTCGTCCGGCTCGAGCTCGCCTGGAAGAAGGTCGGCCTGTGGATCTCGCACGCGGGGCTCATCCTGCTCGTGCTCGGCGAGTTCGTGACCGGCGCGTTCCAGGTCGAGTCGCAGCTGGCGGTGGAGGAGGGGCAGACGGTCAACTTCGTCGAGAGCCCGCGCGAGCTCGAGCTCGCGGTGATCGACGTGACCGACGCCGCCATGGACGACGTCTACAGCGTGCCCGCCGCGCGCCTCGAGCGCGGCGGCTCGATCCCGATCCCCGGCACGCCGGTCGCGATCCAGGTGCGCCGCTTCTTCCGCAACTCGGACCTCGCGCCGCGCGGCCCGGCGGATCCGCCGTCGCCGGTGACCGCGGGCGTCGGCACGGGCGTCGCGGTGCGGGAGCGGCCGCCGGTGTCGCGCGACGACCAGACGAACCAGGCCGCGGCGTACGTGGAGCCGGTGGCGGGCGGGCGGAGCTACGGCACGTGGCTCGTCTCGAACGGCCTCGGCGCACCGCAGTCGTTCACGCACGAGGGGCGGACCTACCAGCTCCAGCTGCGCAGCCGCCGCGAGTACCTGCCCTTCGCGGTCACCCTCAAGCACTTCCGCCACGACGTCTACCCGGGCACTCAGATCCCGAAGAACTTCTCCTCGCTCGTCACCATCGCGAACCCGTCGCGCGGCGAGCAGCGGGACGTCCTCATCTACATGAACCAGCCGCTCCGCTACGAGGGGAAGGCCTTCTACCAGGCGAGCTTCGGAAAGGGCGACACGCTCTCGATCCTGCAGGTGGTCGAGAACCCGGGCTGGCTCATCCCGTACGTCTCCTGCGTCCTCGTCGCGATCGGGCTCATCGTCCACTTCGCCATCACCCTGCGCCGCTCCAGCCGGCGGCGGCAGGCCGACTCGGAGGCCTAAGATGAACCTGAAGCGCGCCGTGCCCTGGATCGCCTTCGGTCTCGCCCTCGCCGGCGCCGCCGTGTCGCTCATCCCCTCCGCGAAGCCCCGCGGGTTCGACGTCGAGGCCTTCGGCCACCTCCCCGTGCTCGAGGGCGGGCGCGTGAAGCCGCTCGACACGATCGCCCGCAACGCGCTGCTCATGATCCGGGGGAAGCAGTCGGTGAGCTCCGAGGGGCGCAGCATCGGGCCCGACGAGTGGCTCCTCGACGTGATGTTCCGTCCGGAGGTCGCCGACCGCCAGGAGCTCTTCGTCATCGACGATCCCGAGGTGCTCGGGCTCCTCGGCATCCAGCAGAGCCGGAACCGCTACTACAGCTTCGCGACGCTCGCCCCCCGCATCGACGAGATCCAGCGCCAGTACGTCGCCGCCGAGCCCGTCGACGCGAAGGTGCGCAGCCACTTCCAGTCCGCGGTCGTGAACCTCTTCGAGCGGATGTTCCTCTACCACCGGCTCAAGAACACGGTGCAGCTCGAGGGGACGCCGGGGCTCGCCGCCGAGATCGCGGCGCGGGCGGGGCCGGGCGCGCCGCAGCGGCACGAGATGCTCGCCCAGCTCGCGCACTTCAAGCCGCTCCTGCCCGTGACGCCGACCGGCGACGCGTGGCGCTCGGTGGGCGAGGCGCTCGCGGGGACGACGACGGTCGAGCCCGGGCTCGAGCAGTGGGCCCGCCTCGGCCTCGCGTACCAGGCGCAGGACGCCGCGAGCTTCAACCGCTCCGTCGCGGATCTCGGGGCGACCGCCGCGCTCGGCCGACCGGACGCGGTGGCGCAGTCGGGCCACGAGTGGCTCTTCAACGCCGCGCAGCCGTTCTACTCCGGCATGGTGATCTACGTGCTCGCGCTGCTCGCCGTGTTCGTCTCCTGGGCCTGGCGGCCCGTGCTCCTCCAGCGGCTGGCGTTCGGCCTCCTCGTCGCGGGCACCGTCGTCCACACCCTCGGGCTCGCCTCGCGCATCCTCATCCAGGGCCGGCCGCCGGTGACGAACCTCTACTCGTCCGCGGTGTTCGTCGGCTGGGCCGCGGTGCTCCTCGGGGTCGTGCTCGAGCGAATGTACCGCCGCGGCTTCGCGACCGCGGTGGCGGCCGCCTCGGGCTTCGCCTCGCTCATCGTCGCGCATCACCTCTCCGTCGACGGCGACACGATGGAGATGATGCGCGCGGTGCTCGACTCGAACTTCTGGCTCGCCACGCACGTCGTCACGATCACCATCGGCTACAGCGGGACCTTCCTCGCGGGCGCGCTCGCCATCGGCTGGGTCGTGCGGCGGCACCTCGCGCGCCGCGCGGATCCCGCCGCGAGCAAGGCCATCGTGGCGATGACCTACGGCATCATCTGCTTCGCGCTCTTCTTCAGCTTCGTCGGCACGGTGCTGGGCGGCATCTGGGCGGACCAGTCCTGGGGCCGCTTCTGGGGCTGGGATCCCAAGGAGAACGGCGCGCTCCTCATCGTCCTGTGGAACGCCATCATCCTGCACTCCCGCTGGGCGGGGTACGCGCGCGAGCGCGGGATCATGGCGATGGCGATCTTCGGGAACGTCATCACGAGCTTCTCGTGGTTCGGCGTGAACATGCTCGGCGTCGGGCTCCACTCGTACGGCTTCATGGACAAGGCGTTCTGGGCGCTGTCCGCCTTCGTCGCCTCGCAGCTCGTGCTCATGGTGTTCGCCCTCCTGCCGGCGCGCTTCTGGAGCGCGCGCCGCGCGGAGGCGCCTGCCCCTGACAAGGGCGGGTCGGAGGGTGCGTCGCAGCCGGTGTAGGACGACGCGCTCTCGCGGGCGCGCGCGAAGCCCCCGCGCGACGCCCGCTCCATCGCGAGGCCCCGCCGCCTTCGGCGCGCGGGGCCTCCGCTCGTCCGCGCTCGACGCGTGCGCCGCCCGGGCCGCCCGGCCGGGCGAGGCGCGAGCGCGCTCGGCCCATTCGCGCGTGTCTACATTTTCTCCCGTAGCGGAACCGAACCTGGAGGAGGCGCCGTGCTGACCGCGCGGCGGAGGGAGAGAGCCATGGCACGATGGGACGAGGAGCGGGGGCGGTGGGAAGGTCGCGAGCGGCACGGTCACGAGGAGCGCGGCGCGCGCGGGCGCGAGGAGCGCGGCGGCTGGCGGAGCGACGACACCTGGCGCGGCGGGGGCTGGCGGGAGGCCGAGGAGCGAGACGACTGGCGCCGCGACGAGCGCGGGGAGGGCAGGCTCGATGCATCGGCCGCGAGCCCGGCGGGCGCGCGGAGTGGGATCGGCTGCACGATCGCGAATCGGGCCGGGGCCAGGCCGGCGGCCGGTACGCGGGCGCCTTCGGCCGGGGCCGTGAGCCGGACGAGCGCGAAGAGAGCGGCTGGCGCCGCAGCACGCAGTTCGAGCCGTCGGGCGAGGCGCCCGGCTCCTGGGGCCCCGAGGGCCGCTACGGCGGACGCGAGCGCCTCGGCCGCGAGGACTGGGAGCACGGCCGCGGTGGGGAGTACGGTGGCTTCATGGGCGGGCGGCCGGAACGCTACGGCGAGGAGGAGGGGCGGGGACGCTGGGAGGCCCGCAGCGACTTCGGCCGCGGCAGCGAGCGTGGCCACGAGTACCGCGGCCGGAGCGACTGGGGGCGCGGGGGAGAGGAGCGCGGGCCCATGGAGCGGCTCGGCGAGCGCGTGAGGGAGGGCTGGCGCAAGATGACGGGGCGCGGGCCGAAGGGCTACAAGCGCTCCGACGAGCGGATCCGCGAGGACGTCTCGGAACGCATCGCGCGCAGCGACCTCGAGGCGAGCGACGTCGAGGTGACGGTCGAGCACGGGGAGGTGACGCTCAGCGGGTTCGTCGAGAGCCGCTGGGACAAGCGGATGCTCGAGGACATCGCGGACGACGTCTTCGGCGTGGACGAGGTGCACAACCACCTGCGCCTCCGCCGCGAGACGTCGACGCAGCCCGCCCAGACGACGACGCCGCAGGCGGGGCAGGCTGGGATGTCCGGCCAGACCTCGCCCGGGCAGGCGCGTCCACAGCCGGGCCAGGTCCCGCCGGACGCTGGCGCGCGCCGCCATTAACGGGCGCGCGCGGCGCCAGCAGCGGTCGCCGGGGCCCGCGCGAGGAACTCAGCCGCGCGCGCGACGGACTCGGCGCCCGCGGCGGCGCTCGTGTGGGGGCTGTGCCCGGCGTCGACGAGCGCGAGCTCCGCGCGCCGGAGCGCGCGCAGCGCCGCCTCGAGCTCGCCGGGCTCGCTGCGGGGGTCGCGCCGGCCGTGCAGCACGAGCGTGGGGGCGGACACCTCGGCGAGGCGGCCGTCGTAGAGGTCGCCGCCCGCGCGCTCCCCCTCCGCGATGATCTCGAGCCAGGCGCGGGCGCCGCGCGCGACCACCTCGCGCCAGCGCGCGCCGTGATCGCGCTCGAGCGCGCTCACGGTGCCCGCTCCGTACCGCTCCGGCGCCTCGACGCCGGTCCGGAAGAACTCCAGCGAGGCGCGCTTGGCGCGAAAGAAGTGCAGCCCCTCGAGCACGAGGGCGGTGACGCGCCCGGGGTGACGGATCGCCGCCCAGGCGGCGACGACCGCGCCGTCCGAGTGGCCCCACAGCGCCGCCCGCTCGATCCCGAGCGCGTCGAGGAGGGCCACCGTCTCGTCCGCCATCGCCTCGTGGAAGTGGCGCGGCAGCTCGGCGAGCGGGTCGGAGGCGCCGTAGCCGATCCGGTCGGGGACGAGCACGCGGTGGCGCGGCGCGAGCGCCTCCACCGCCGCATCGAACGGGTAGGCCTCGTGGCCCCAGCCTCCGTGGAGCAGGAGCACCGCGGGGCCGCGCCCGCGCTCCCGGACGTTCACATGGAGTGGAGCGCGCCCGGGCTCGACGGAAGAGCCCGGGATCGTGACCTGGGGCATCCGGTGGATCTAATGAACCGGCAGCACGCTCGCCGCGCTGGAGCCGGCGACCACGCCGCTCCCGAGGAAGAGGTTCGAGGAGAGGTTCGTGCCGCCGACCTTGTTCACGGAGGTGAGCAGGAGGCCGTACCCGTACTGCGGCGCGGGGGCGGGGAAGCAGTCGGCCTTCGCGAGCGAGAAGGTCGGCGTGCGCCACGCCCCGTCGTCGAGGAAGAGCCGCAGCACCGCCATCGGATCCGTCACGTCCGGCGCGTTCGTGCAGGTGGCGGCGGAGGCGTCGACCGCGCCGGTCCCGGAGGAGAGCTCGGTGATGGCGTAGAACGCAACAGGCACGGGGGGCGTCCCGTCCCGCCGCAGCACGTAGGGATCCGGGAGCTGCGCGTACGCGATCGGCGCCTGCACCACGGGCAGCGGCGCGCCGCTCTCGTCCTGCAGCACCGGCCGCGCCGGCGCGGTGACCGTGCCCGAGTAGGTCTCGCCGCCGTACTCGACGCGGAAGGTGTAGGCGGTGCCGGGCACGTACGTGAGCGCACCGCCGGTGAGCGCGTACTGGCCCGCCGCGCCCGCAGGCGCGAGCGTCGCGCTCCCGCCGTCCCAGGTGATCCGGACCGTCGCGCCGTCGAGGCCGGTCGTGCGCCACGAGGCGGCGTCGGCCGGGTTCGCGCCCTTGTCGACCTCTCCGAAGAAGACGGTGGCCGCGGCGGCGCCGGAGAGGTTCACGCCCTGGTCCGGCTGGCTCACGCCGGGGGACTCGATGAGCACGCCGGCGAGGACGTGGTCGTTCTGGAAGCGCCCGAGGACGTCGCACCCGGCGAGCGTGAGCACGGCCACGAGGAGGGCGGGGAAGGAGGCGAGGCGTCGCATGGCCCTCTCCGTAGCGCGATCCGCGGGCGTTCGCCACCTCACCGCCTCCCACACAGGGCCATCCCGGGGCACACCCGTCCCGCCGCGGTGGGCGGCGGGTTCCTCGGGGGCTCGGGCGGCAGGCGACGAGCTCCGCGGTCTCGTCTCGAGTCGACGTCCGCGCCCGGCCACGCCGCGAAGCGCTACTCCGGTGCGCCGGCCGAGGTCCTTCGTGCCGAGGCGCGACGGACGTGGGTTCCCACTCCGTGCGCAGGTTTCCCGACCGTGAACACTGGCGCGCGTCCCGCGCGCGCGGGACAGCCCGCTGCCGTCCTCGAGTGGAGGCATCCTGGCGCTTGCACCCCTACACGGGGCGTGGGCTAGCACTGCGGGCGCTGGCCGCCTCCCCGTGAAGGGTACGAGCGGCCGAGGGAACGTCTCCCTTCAAGGAGGAACACCATGAACGTGGTTCGCAAGCTCGCGCTCGCCGTCGCCGCCGCCGCGCTCCTCGCGCCCGCCGGCCGCGCCGTCGCCCAGGACGCCGTGCCGCTCCCGCCGCCGCCGCAGGGCGCGCAGCCGATCTCGGCGGTGCAGCCGATCTCCGGCTCGGTCGACGCGGGCTGGAACAGCCAGTACGGCATGCTCTTCAGCCTGCAGAACGTCTTCACCCGCTCGACCATCCTCGAGGGCTACGGCGGCGGCATCGGCCTCCAGTACAACCTCGGGCCGACGACGGCGCTCCGCTTCTCCGTCGACGCGTCGCGCACCTCGAACCCGCCGGTCGAGCGCGAGACCACGTACAGCGCGCCGGGCTTCCCGACCACGACGAACAAGACGCTCGACGTCCCCGCCGGCCCGACCTCGACGCTCGACGTCGGCGTGAGCGGCTCGTACCTCGTCCGTCTCGGCACGGCCGCGCTCGCGCCGTACCTCGGCGGTGGCCTGTCGCTCGGCTACTCGACGGACAAGAAGGAGTACGACGACAAGACCAACCTGCCGACGAGCCGCGAGCAGGTGAACAACGTCGACCGGACCTTCGGCGTGGGCCTCCTCGGCCAGCTCGGCCTCGAGTGGCGGGTGCACAAGAGCCTCTCGCTCTTCGCGGAGTACGGCGTCGGCGTCACCGCGTTCAGCAACACCTCGAGCAAGGCCGATCGCACCGTCACCACCGCCTCGGGCGTCACGGAGACGAAGAGCGATTACTCGCGCACGCGCTACTTCAACTTCGACACGGGCCTCACCCAGGGCGGCGCGCTCGGCGTCGTGGCGTTCTTCTAGAACGGGGGCTGCGCCCCCGCCCCGCTGGCAGGAGCGCCCGTTCGAAAGACAGGCGCTCCTGCCAATACGAAGCCCCGGCGCCGCGAGGCGACCGGGGCCGTTTCGTCTTCCTGCCGCGTGCACGCACCGGGACGTCACTGCGGGGGGAGGGACCTCGCACGAAGTTGTCAGTGCCGCGCTCGGCGTACAAAATAGCGGCAGTATGTCGCACGCCATCGTTCGCCGCAGGCCCCGCGACGGTCTCGTCGAGATCGTACCGGACCGCGTGTCGCTCACTCGCGCCGAGCGATACGTGGCGCTCTTCGGCGTGGTGATGGCAGCGATGGTGATGTACGTCTCCACGCTCCTCCCCGCGTGGGCCTTCGCGGTCCTGCTCGGCTACTGCGGCGCGGCGGCGCTCACGGTCGTCCTGCAGCAGTCGGGGCTCCTGCAGCCGCCCAAGGCGCCGGTGCACGTCCTCTCGCGGTGACGGTTACCCGGCCGGGCGTGAACGAGGCCGCCGTCCGAGATGCTGGACGGCGGCCAGGTCGTTTCACGCCTGTCAGCCGCGCTTCGCGAACGCGCCCATGAAGTCGACGAGCGCGTCCACCCACTCCGGCTCCACGGCGTTGTAGGTCGAGACGCGGATGCCGCCGACGGAGCGGTGGCCCTTGAGCCCCACCATCCCGAGCTTCTTCGCCTCGGCGACGAACCGCTCCTCGTCCGCCTCGGTCGGGAGCCGGAACACCACGTTCATCACCGAGCGGCTCTCCTTCTCGACCGGGCATCGGTAGAAGCTCGGGTTCGCGTCGATGGCGCCGTAGAGGCGCGCCGCCTTCTTGCGGTTCCGCGCCTCCATGGCCGGGAGCCCGCCGAGGCCCTTCAGCCACGCGAGCACGTTCCGGATCATGTAGATGCCGAAGGTGGGTGGCGTGTTGTAGAGCGACTTGTTCTCGGCGGGCGTGCGGAGCTGGAAGATCTTGGGGATGTCCTTGCGGCCGCGCTCGACGAGCTCCTTCGAGACGATCACCACGACGACGCCGGACGGGCCGATGTTCTTCTGCGCCCCCGCGTAGACGAGCCCGAAGCGGGAGACGTCGAACGGCTTCCACAGGAAGTCGCTCGACATGTCGGCGACGAGCGGCACGCCGCCCACGGAGGGGAACGGACGCGAGGGATCGACCTCGAACTCGACGCCGTGGATCGTCTCGTTCGACGTCACGTGCACGTACGCGGCGGCGGGGTCCGCCTTGACCTCGTCGGGCCGGGGCACGCGGACGTAGGACTTGTCCTTCCCCTCGCCGGTGCCGGTGGTGCAGGCGACGCGCACCGCACCGCCGAGCATGGCGGTCGCGACCTTCGCCTCGGAGAGGGCCTTCTCGCCCCACGCGCCGGTCACGACGTAGTCCGCGGTCTGGCCCTTCTGCACGAGGTTCATCGGGAGCTGGGCGAAGAGCTGCGAGGCGCCGCCCTGGACGAAGAGGATCTCGTGCGTCGCGGGCACGGCGAGCAGCTCTCGCAGGAGCGCGATGGCCTCGTCGTGGACGGCCTCGTACTCCTTGCCGCGGTGGCTGTGCTCCATCACCGACATGCCGCTGTTCGCGAAGTCGAGCAGCTCGTCACGGGCGCGCTCGAGCGCGGGCAGCGGGAGGGCGGCGGGACCGGCGTTGAAGTTCTTCTTTCGGCTCATGGGCTCCTCGCGGTCGGGGCGGTCGGTGGAAACGGGAGGTGGATTCTGCGCGAAAAGGGGCGCGCCGGGAACCTCCGGGTGAGGTGCGCTCTCGCGCGTGGCCCGGCAGGGACGGACGGCGGCGCGCGGCCGTCCGGGCGACCGGCCGCGGCAGCCTCCCGCGCGGCCCGAACCCGACGTGACGCCTGGGCAAAGGGCCGCGCGGCCAGGCTACGCGAGCCTCTCCGCGCCCTCGGCCCACAGCGCCTCCGCCGCCCGCGCCTCGCGCCGTCCACGCTCGACGTCCACGGCGAGGAGCAGCGCCGCGCCCAGGACGAAGAAGCCGATGACGGAAAGCACGGCGGCACGGCTCGACCCGGTGACCGCGATGGCGAGGGCGAACACCGCGGGACCGAAGATCCCGGCGAACTTCTCCGACACCGCGAAGAACCCGAAGAACTCGCCGGAGAGGTGGCGCGGTACCAGGCTCGCGAAGAGCGAGCGCGAGAGGGCCTGCGTCCCGCCCTGGACCAGCCCGACGAGCACGGCGAGCGCGAAGAAGTGGGCCGCCGTGCGGGTGAAGTACCCGAGCACCGCGATGCAGGTGTACACGGCGAGACCGGCGAGGATCGCGCGCTTCGCGCCGAGCCGCCCGGCGAGCGCGGCGAACAGGTAGGCGCACGGGACGCCGACGAACTGCACGAGGAGGATCGCGCCGATGAGCGCGCCGGGAGGGAGGCCGAGCTCGCTCCCGTAGATCGCCGCCATCCGGATGATCGTCCCGATCCCGTCGTTGTAGACGAGGAACGCGGCGAGGAGGAGCGCCGCCTGCCGGTGGCGTCGGAGCTGCCGGACCGTCCGGGCGAGGCGCGCGAGCGTCCCCTCCCGCCCGGCGCCCTCCGGCGCGCGCACGGCGGGCTCGCGGACGCGGCGCAGGAGGGGAATCGTGAAGACGACCCACCAGATCGCCACCGACAGGAACGCGAGCCGGGTGGGGAGGGTGGCCTGCGACGGCGTCCCGCCGGAGGGCAGCCCGAGGAGCCCCGGCCGCGCGATCCAGGCGAGCTGCGCCGCGAGCAGCACCCCGCCGCCGAGGTACCCGGCCGCGAACCCGGCGGAGGAGACGCGGTGGAGCTCGTCCTCGCGCGCGACGTGCGGGAGGAGCGCGTCGTAGAACACGAAGCTCCCGTTCAGCCCGACGTTCAGGACGACGAGGAGCGCGGAGGCGAGGAGCCAGTCGCCCGGGCCGACCGCGAAGAGCCCCGCGGTCGCCGCCGCCCCGGTGAGCGCGAACAGGGCGAGCAGCCGCTTCTTCACGGGCGTCACGTCGGCGAGCGTGCCGAGGACCGGCGCGAGCACGGCCACGACCGCGAGGCCGGCGGTGGTCGCGAGCGCGAAGCGCTGGGTGGCGACGGCGGGGAGGAGCTCCGCGCCGGCGACGCGCGCGTAGTAGATGGGCAGGATCGCGGTGAGGACGGACGTCACCGCGGCGGAGTTCGCGACGTCGTAGAGGACCCACGCGCGGAGCTCGGGGCGGTCGAGGCCGAGCCGTGCGAGGAGTCCCGCGCGCGCACCCTCTCGCGTGGGGCCGCTCACGGGCGGGCCTGGACCTCGCGCTCGAGCGCCGCGACGTCGGCGTCGATCCGCGCCGCGTCGCGGCAGTCGCGCGAGTGGCCCCCGTCCGCGAGGAACGCCTCCAGCCGATCGGAGAGGAGGAACGGCCGCTCGCCGCGGCCGACGGCGAGGCAGCTCTGCTCGAAGTGCGAGCGATCCAGCTCCTGCACGAAGCGGCCGACGACGCCGCCGCCCGCGGGCCTCTCTTCCCGCCCATCTCCACGCCGGTCCGCTCCGGAGCCGCTCTCCGCGTACTCCGCGTAGAGCCGGTCGAGCGTCTCGCGCAGATCGCGGCGTCGATCGACGAGCTTCTCCGCGGGGGAGCGGCACGCCGCGGCGAGGAGCGCGGCGAGGAGAGCGAGGGAGAGGCGGCGCATCGGCTGAAGTCCTCCGGGACGGCGCATCATGCCACGGAGGCGGCCGCGTTCGTGCGCGCGCCGCGCCGGAGTCACGCGGTGGGCGCAGCCGGGCTCAAGCCGGCGGAAGGCGATCGCGCCGCGGCGTGCGCGCGGCGCGAGAGCTCGACCGTGAACGTCGCGCCGCTCCCGGGCGCGCTCTCCACCCGCACGGTCCCCCCGAGCGACTCCACGATCTCCCGCACGATCCAGAGGCCGAGGCCGAACCCGCCGTAGCTGCGCTTCGACACGGCGCGCTCGAAGCGCTCGAAGATGCGCGCCTGGTCCTCGGGCGAGATCCCGATGCCGCGATCGCGCACCACCAGGACGGCGCGATCCCCGTTCCCCTCCACGCGCACCTCGACCGGCTGGTTCGGGCCGTACTTGATGGCGTTCGACACGAGGTTCGTCAGCACCTGGTCGAGCCGGAGCCGGTCCCACGAGCCCGGCACGGGCTCGGGCGCGACGAGCTCGAGCGTGCAGCCCGCGCGGCGGGCCTCGTCCTCGAAGCGGGCGACGACCTCGCGCGCGAGCTCGGCGAGATCGAACGGCTCGAGCTCGAGCTCGAGCCTGCCGGCGGTGATCCGCGAGAGATCGAGCAGGCTCGCCACCAGGCGGGCGAGGCGGTCGACGTTGCGGCGGATCACCTCGGCCTTCCGCGCGACGTCGTCGAGCTGGAGCCGGGACGCCTTGGCGCGCAGGCTCTCCGACTGGAGCGCGAGCGAGGTGAGCGGCGTGCGCAGCTCGTGCGAGGCGATGGAGAGGAACTCGTCGCGCTCGCGGACGGCGGCCTGCGCCGCCGCGTAGAGGCGCGAGGTGTCCACCGCGGCCGCGACGAGCCGGGCGAGGTCGGTCGCGAGCCGGACGTCGCCGCGGGTGAAGCGGCGCCGCGGGCCGGCGAGCAGGGTGATCGTGCCGAGCCGCTCACCGCGCGACGCGAGCGCGACGGTGAGGGACGACCCCACCCCCGCCTCGCGCAGCGCGCCGGCGAGCGCGGGCGCGCGGGCGGCGAGGGCGATCCGGCCGGGGTCGAAGCCGCTCCGGGCGCGGGGGTGGCCTCCCTGGAGCGCGGCGGCCGGGCCGATCTCGACGTCCAGCTCGAAGTGGGACCCCTCGAGCGCGGCGTGCATCCGTGCGGCGACCTCGGGGGTCCCATGGCCGACGCTCCAGCGCGGTACGCCCCGCTCGAGATAGACGATGCAGAGCTCCGCGACCCGCTGGGCGGCGAGCGTCGCCACGCGCGGGAGGGTGGCGCCGTAGTCGAGCGAGGAGGAGAGCACCTTGCTCGCCTCGGCGAGGAGAACGGCTCGGCGCGCCGAGGCCTCCGCCCGCCCCCGCGCGTGCACCTCCTCGCGCGTCGCCCAGAAGAGCAGGAACGTGAGCGCGAGGCCGGCGACGGCCACCCCGAACGGGAGGAACCGCTCCGTCGCGTTCTCGAAGGCGCGGCCGGCCGCGAAGCGCAGCGTCCAGGGACGGCCCGCGATCTCGACGCGACGAAGGGTGATGCGCACCTCGTCGGCGGATCCGCCCCCGTCGAACAGGAGCGCCTCCGGCCGGAGCTGCGCGCCGTCGAACACGGACAGGCGCACCTTCTGCGACGCCGCCTCGCCCCAGGCGCTGCGCAGGAGGTCCCCGGCGCGGAAGGGCGCGTACACCCATCCCCGCAGCCGATCCCGGCGCTCCTCGACCGTCGCGGGCGTGTCGGCGTACACGGGCGCGTACACGAGGAACCCCGCCTGCCGGTCCTCTCCCGTCTCCTGCACGAGCTCGACGCGCCCGGTCGCGGCGGGCTCGCCGGTGTCGCGGGCCCGCTCCATCGCGGCGCGCCGGATCGGCTCGGCGAACATGTCGTAGCCGATGGCGCGCTGGTTCCTCCAGTCGAGCGGCTCGAGCAGGACGATGCTCGAGTAGACCTCGCGCGCGCCCTGCGGCCAGATGCGGTAGTCCGGGCGGCCGCCGGCGCGCTGCTCCGCCTCGTGCGCCGCGAGCTCGTCGGACCGCACGAGCTCGCTCCAGCCGATCCCCTGGATGCCCGGGTAGCGCTCGCGGAGCTCGAGGCTCGCGACGAAGCCGCGGAAGGCGAGCGCCGACGGCTCGCCGCCGACCCCGCGGAGGAAGCCGCGCGTCGCCCGGAGCATCGCCGCGTAGGCGGCCATCCGCTCGTTCAGCGCGGCGCTCGTCCGGTCCACCTCGTCGGCGAAGCGCTCCTCCGCCTGCATCCGGAGCGTCGAGCGCGTGAGCGCCCATGCGGCGAGCGTCGTCACGAGCCCGAGCGCCAGCACGACGGCGGGCGTCAGGTGGTGGCGGAGTGCGGCCCGCGCGGGCGTGAGGAGGCGCCTCGGCATGGAAGAAGCGTCCGCCCACGGGCGGTTGCGGATATCAGGGTAAGAACGGCCGGCGGCGGCGCGCATCCCAACCGGGGCGGCGTCCGCGCCGTGGGAGGGCGGCGGAGCTCGAGGGGAGGGTGGTTGAGCCTCTGTCGCGCCGTGCCCCACCTCCTGTGGCCAAGCCCCCGAACAGGGACGCCCTCCGGTTTCTCCCGAAGAATCGTGCACCTTTGCACTTGGGGCGCCTCTTGATCCAGGTCATGCCGTGTCCGCGCGCGACGTGATACTGAGATTGAGTCTCATGGCCGTCGCATCGTGCCTCGGCCCTACTCCGAGCGTCGCGTGAACCCAGGTCCCGTAACTTCCTCCCCCTCCGCTCCTCCCCTCGCCGGCGCCGATCGCCTGGTCTGCACCCGCTGCGGCGGCGTCACGCTGCTCGACGCGCCGGGGCTGCTCGACGGCGTGCACGCCCGCGCCGAGGCGCGCGGCCACGCCGTGGAGGCACATTCGCTCACCGTGTACGGCCGCTGCTGGCTCTGCCGGGCCTCGCAGGTGCGGGCATGAGGATCTGTCTGTGCCGGGACGTGTCGGACGGGGACCTGAGCGAGGCGGTGCGCCGTGGCCGGACGATCGAGGAGGTCGTCGCGGCGACCGGCGCCGGCTCGGACTGCGGCGCGTGCGAGGACGCCCTCGCGCGCCTCGCCGCGGCGGCGCGCGGCGAGGGCGTCGACGTGCCGCGGCCCGCGCAGAAGCGCGCCGCGTGAGTTAAACCTGGCGGATGGACGCGAAGGCCCGCGCGGCCGCGCTCGAGCTCTTCCAGCCCGCCGTCCGCGAGTGGTTCTCGCGGGCGTTCGAGGCGCCCACGCCGGCGCAGGCGCTCGCCTGGCCGGCCATCCGGCGCGGCGAGAGCACGCTGCTCCTCGCGCCCACCGGGAGCGGCAAGACCCTCGCCGCGTTCCTCTCCTGCCTCGACCGGCTGATGTTCGCGCCGGAGCCGCCCAGGAAGGAGCGGCTCCGGGTCGTGTACGTCTCGCCGCTGAAGGCGCTCGCCGTGGACGTCGAGCGGAACCTGCGCGCGCCGCTCGCGGGCATCGCCCAGGTCGCCGCGGGCCGGGGCGACGCGCACCGGATCCCGGCGGTGGCGGTGCGGAGCGGCGACACCCCCGCGCCGGAGCGCGCCCGGTTCGCGCGCGATCCCGCCGACGTCCTCATCACCACGCCCGAGTCGCTCTACCTGGTGCTCACCTCCAACGCGCGCGAGGTGCTGCGCTCGGTCGAGACGGTCATCGTCGACGAGATCCACGCGCTCGTCCCTACCAAGCGCGGCGCGCACCTCGCGCTGTCCCTCGAGCGGCTCGAGGCGCTCGCCGGGCGGCCCCTCCAGCGCATCGGCCTCTCCGCGACGCAGCGGCCGCTCGAGGAGGTCGCGCGCTTCCTCGGCGGCGCCGAGGCCGCCCCGGCCGGGCGGCCCGCGCGGGCGAGGGCGCGCCGCGCGGCGGGCGAGGGCGGCGCTTCCCAGGACGTCGCGAGCCCGGGCGCGTCCGCGATGGCCGAGTTCCGCACCGGCGGCGCGCTCCGCCACCGGCCGGTCACCCTCGTCGACGCCGGCGCGCGGAAGGCGCTCGAGCTCCGCGTCGAGGTGCCCGTCGAGGACATGTCGCGCATCGGCGAGGCGCTCGAGCTCGCGAGCGGCGACGCGAGCCAGGCGCCCGCGCGGGCCTCGATCTGGACCGCGATCCACCCGCGGCTGCTCGAGCTCGTGCGCGCGCACCGGACGACCCTCGTCTTCGTGAACAGCCGGCGCATCGCCGAGCGGCTCGCGGCGGCGCTGAACGAGCTCGCGGGCGAGCTGCTCGTGCAGGCCCACCACGGCTCGATCGCGCGCCCGCAGCGCGTGGCGATCGAGGACGCGCTCAAGGCGGGCCGGCTCCGCGGGCTCGTCGCGACGAGCTCGCTCGAGCTCGGCATCGACATGGGCGCCGTCGACCTCGTCGTGCAGATCGAGGCGCCGCCCTCGGTCGCGAGCGGGATGCAGCGCATCGGCCGCGCCGGCCACCGCATCGACGAGCCCAGCCGCGGCGTCATCTTCCCCAAGTACCGGGCGGACCTGCTCGCCTGCGCCGGCCTCACGGAGGCGATGCACGCCGGCGAGGTCGAGGCCACGCGCTACCCGCGCAACCCCCTCGACGTCCTGGCCCAGCAGATCGTCGCGATGGTGTCGCTCGACGACTGGGAGGTCGACGCGCTCTACGACGCCGTCCGCCGCGCCGCGCCGTTCGCCGAGCTGTCGCGCTCGGTCTACGAGGGCGTGCTCGACATGCTCTCCGGCCGGTATCCCTCGGACGAGTTCGCCGAGCTGCGCCCGCGCGTCACCTGGGACCGCGTGCGCGGCAAGCTGCGGGCGCGCGAGGGAGCGCGGCGCGTCGCCGTCGTGAACGGCGGGACCATCCCGGACCGCGGCCTCTACGGCGTCTACCTCGCGGGCGGGAAGGCGGGCCACACGCGCGTCGGAGAGCTCGACGAGGAGATGGTGTTCGAGTCGCGGGTGGGGGAGACGTTCCTCCTCGGCGCCTCGACCTGGCGCATCGAGGAGATCACCCACGATCGCGTGCTCGTCTCGCCCGCGCCCGGGGAGCCGGGGAAGATGCCGTTCTGGCACGGCGACTCGGCGGGGCGGCCGCTCGAGCTCGGCCGCCGCATCGGGCGGCTCGTGCGCGCGCTGCGCGAGACGCCGCGCGAGGCCGCGCGCGAGCGGCTCGTGCGCGCCCACGACCTGGACGCGCGCGCCGCCGACAACCTGCTCCGCTTCCTCGAGGACCAGGCGCAGGCGACCGGCGCGGTCCCCGACGACCGCACCCTCCTCGTCGAGCGCTGCCGCGACGAGCTGGGCGACTGGCGCGTGTGCCTGCTCGCGCCGCTCGGCAGCCCGGTCCTCGCGCCGTGGGCGATGGCGGCGACGGTCCGCGCGCGCGAGCGGCTCGGCGCGGACGTCGAGACGCTCTGGACGAACGACGGCTTCGCGGTGCGGCTGCCCGGGTCCGACGAGCCGCCGGACGTCTCGTTCCTGCTGCCGGATCCCGAGGAGGTGGAGGACCTCGTCGTCGGCCAGCTCGGCGCGACGGCGCTCTTCGCGGCCAAGTTCCGCGAGGCGGCCGGCCGCGCCCTGCTCCTCCCGAAGCGCCGCCCCGGCCAGCGCGCCCCGCTCTGGCAGCAGCGCAAGCGCGCCGCGGACCTGCTCGCCGTCGCCTCCCGCTACGGCGCGTTCCCGCTCCTGCTCGAGGCGTACCGCGAGTGCCTGCGCGACGTGTTCGACCTGCCCGCGCTCGAGGAGGTCCTGCGCGACGTCCGCGCCCGCCACGTCCGGGTCGTCACCGCCGACACGCGCGTCCCCTCGCCGTTCGCCGCCTCGCTGCTCTTCGGCTTCGTGGCGAGCTTCATCTACGACGGGGACGCGCCGCTCGCCGAGCGCCGCGCCCAGGCGCTCACCATCGACCAGGCGCAGCTCCGCGAGCTGCTCGGCGAGGCCGAGCTGCGCGAGCTCCTCGACCCGGACGCGCTCGTCGCGCTCGAGGCGCAGCTCCAGCACCTCGCGCCGGCGACGCGTGCGCGCAGCGTCGACGGGCTGGCCGATCTCCTGCTCCGTCTCGGGGATCTCTCCCGCGAGGAGCTCGCCCGCCGGTCGGCGACCCCGGAGGTGGCCGCCGGCGCCGAGCGGCTCGTGAAGGAGCGGCGGGCGATCCCGCTCCGCATCGCCGGAGAGGAGCGGCTCGTCGCGGTGGAGGACGCGGCACGCTACCGGGACGCGCTCGGCGTGCCGCTGCCGCCCGGCGTCCCCGAGGCGCTGCTCGGGCCGGTGGCGGACGCGCTCGAGGGGCTCGCGGCGCGTCACGCGCGCCGCCACGCGCCGTTCACGACGGGCGAGCTCGCCGCGCGCCTCGGGATCCCGCGCGCCGCTGCCGAGGGCGCGCTCCGGCGGCTCCTCGAGCGCGGCCGGATCCTCGAGGGCGCGTTCCGTCCGCACGGCGCCGAGCGCGAGTGGTGCGATCCGGAGGTCCTGCGCGGCCTCCGGCGCCGCTCGCTCGCGCGGCTGCGCGAGGAGATCGAGCCGGTCGAGCCGCGCGCGTTCGCGCGGATGCTGCTCGGCTGGCACGGCATCCCGCGCAAGGGCCGCGGCCTCGACGCGGTGCTCGACGCCGTGGAGAAGCTCCAGGGCGCGCCGCTCCCCGCCTCCCTCCTCGAGACGGAGATCCTGCCTGCGCGCGTGGACGGCTACCTGCGGGGCGACGTCGACGCGCTCGCGGCGGCGGGCGAGGTCCTCTGGGTGGGGCTCGAGCCCATCGGCGAGCGCGACGGGCGCATCGCGCTCTATCTCGCGGACGCGTTCCCGAAGCTCCTGCCCCCGTCGCGCCCCGCGGCGGAGGCGCCCCACGGCGAGCGCGCCGGGCGGATCCTCGACCACCTCGCCCGGCGCGGCGCCTCGTTCTTCGCCGAGCTGCACGCCGCCGCGGGCGGCGGGTACGAGCAGCAGACGGTGGACGCGCTGTGGGACCTCGTCTGGCGCGGGCTCGTCACGAACGACACGTTCCAGGCGCTCCGCTCCTACGCCGAGCCTCCCTCCGCCCGCCGCGAGCGCGGCCGGGTCCTCGCGCGGGCGCCGGCCGCGTTCCGGT
>NZ_JALCYY010000077.1:0-3596 GCF_022690685.1 Anaeromyxobacter terrae
CAGCGCCGCGCCCGCGCGGACGAGCGCCCAGGCAGCCGCGCGCGCCGCGCCGCCCGCGCCGGCGAGGAGCGCGCGCGCGCCCGGCCGGAGCCCCTCCTCGCCGAGCAGCATGAGGCACGCCGCGGCGTCGGTGTTGAACCCCTCCCAGCCGCGCTCGGTGCGCCGGAGCGTGTTCACCGCCCCGACCTCGCGCGCGACCGGGTCCACCGCCTCGCAGAGCGCGACCACCGTCCGCTTGTGCGGCACGGTGACGTTGAGGCCCTGGAAGCCGAGCGCGTGCGCGCCGCGGATCGCCTCCTCGAGCCGCTCGGGCGGCACGGGCAGCGCGACGTACACCGCGTCGACGCCGAGGTGCTCGAAGGCGGCGGCGTGCAGCTCGGGCGAGCGGCTGTGGCGCACCGGCTGGCCGACGACGCCGTAGAGCGCGGTCCGCCCGGTGATCACGCGCCGCTCCCCGAGAGCCCGTCGAGGAGCGAGAAGAAGGAGGGGAAGCTCGTCGCCACGCAGGCGACGTCGTCGAGCACCACCTCCTCGCCCGAGAGGAGCTGCGCGATCGCCATCGACATGGCGATGCGGTGGTCGAGGCGCGTCTGCACGGTCACGCCGCGGAGCGGCGTCGGCCCCTCGATCGCGCAGCCGTCGTCGAACAGCTCGATCTTCGCGCCTGCGCGGGCGAGCGTCTCGCCCATCGCGGCGAGCCGGTCGGACTCCTTCACCCGGAGCTCGCGCGCGTCGCGGATCAAGGTCCGGCCGCGCGCCTGGGTCGCCATCACCATCACGACCGGCAGCTCGTCGATGAGGCGGGGGATGATCGCGCCGCGGATCTCGGTCGCCTCGAGCGCCGCCGCGCGCACCGTCACGTCCGCGCGCGGCTCGCCCGCGACCTCGCGCTCGTTCGTCCGCACGACGCCGGCGCCCATGGCGGCGAGCACGTCGAGGAGGCCGGTGCGCGTCGGGTTCACCCCGAGGTTACGCACCGTCACCTCGGAGCCGGGGAGGGCGGCGGCGCCGCAGAGGAAGAACGCGGCGGAGGAGATGTCGCCCGGGACGTCGACCCGACCGCCGCGCGGCCGCGAGGGCGTGACCGTCACCTCGAGCCCGTCCACGCGGATGGGCACGCCCATGCCCGCGAGCATGCGCTCGGTGTGATCGCGCGAGCGCTCGGGCTCCGCCACCGAGGTCTCGCCCTCCGCGAAGAGGCCGGCGAGGAGGCACGCGCTCTTCACCTGGGCGCTCGCGACCTCGAGCGCGTGGCGCACGCCCTCGAGCGGCCGGCCGCGCACCACCACCGGCGGCAGCCGGTCGCCGTCGCGCGCGGAGAGGTCCGCGCCCATGCGGCGGAGCGGATCGATGACGCGGCGGACGGGCCGGCGGCGGAGCGAGGCGTCGCCGGTGAGGATCGAGAGGCCCGGCACGCCGGCGAGGACGCCGGTGAGGAGCCTGAGGCTCGTGCCGGAGTTCCCGCAGTCCACGACGTCGCCGGGCTCGCGCAGCGCGGCGGGCGGGACGACCACGAGCTCGTCCCCCTCGGCGCGCACCGTCGCGCCGAGCGCCTCGACCGCGCGGCGGGTGGCGTGGACGTCCTCCGCGTCGAGGAGGCCGCGCACGCGGGTCTCGCCGGTCGAGAGGGCGCCGAAGAGGAGCGCGCGGTGCGAGATGGACTTGTCGCCCGGGACCTCGATCGCTCCGCGGAGCGGCCCCTTGCGACGGCAGGTGAGCGGTCCCGTTCCGGTGGTCAAAAGAGCTCCTCCCGCGCCTTTCGCGCGGCCTCGAGCGCGCGGCGCGCCGCCTCGGGTGACTCGACGACGGCGGCGAGGATCCGCGCGAGGTGGCGCTCGAGCCGCGCCGCCGCGTCGGGGAGGCCCGCGTTCCGCCGGGCGACCTCCCCCTGGATGTCGAACGGGAACGCCGCGAGGCGGGTCATGTCCTTGAGGCCCGGGCCGGCGAGCTTCAGCGCGAGCGGGCCCGCCTCGCGCGCGGCGACCGCGAGCGCGGAGGCGACGAGGTATGGGAGGTGCGAGACCATCGCCACCGCGGCGTCGTGCTCGGCGGCGGTGCAGCGCTCCACCTTCGCGCCGAGGGCGAGGTGCAGCGCGGCGACCCGCTCGACCGCCTCGGCCGGCGCGTCGGTGCAGACCGCCACCGTGCCGCCCTTCCACTTGTCGGCGCTCGCGCCGGCGTAGCCGCCGTGGCCGCCGAACATCGGGTGCGCGCCCACGAACGCGACGCCCGGCCGGACCGCCGCGCGCGCCGCGGCGACGACGTGCGCCTTCGCGCCGCCGACGTCGGTGAGCACCGCGCCGTCGGGCAGGAGCCGCGAGACCGGCCCGAGGAGCGCCTCGATCGCCGCCACCGGCGTGCAGAGCACGACGAGCGCGCAGGCCCCGAGCGCCGCGTCCGGCGCCGCGCGGACCTCGTCGGCGACCCCGTCGGCGAGCGCCTGGGCGCGGACGTCGTCGCGCGGCTCGACGGCGACGATGCGCACGGCCGGATCGACGCCGCGCACCGCGCGCGCGAGCGACGCGCCCATGAGCCCGAGGCCGGCGACGCCGATCGTGCGAGGGAGCGGGCCCGCGGCCACGGGGCTAGACCTCCCGCCCGACCGCGGCCGCCACCGCGGCGAGCCGGGGGAGGAGCGCCTCGAGCCCCGCGGGCGTGAGCGACTGCGGCCCGTCGGAGCGGGCGCGCGCCGGATCCGGGTGCACCTCGAGGAGCAGCCCGTCCGCCCCGGCGGCGATGGCGGCGAGCGCCATGGCCGGCACGAGGCTCCGCTTTCCGGTGCCGTGCGAGGGATCGACGAGCACCGGCAGGTGCGTGAGCTCCTTCAGGACCGGCACCGCGGAGAGGTCGAGGGTGTTCCGCGTCGCGCGCTCGAAGGTGCGGATGCCGCGCTCGCAGAGGATGACGTCGGGGTTCCCGGCCGCGAGCACGTACTCGGCGGACATGAGGAGCTCCTCGATCGTGCCGGACAGCGCGCGCTTGAGGAGGACCGGCTTCCCGGCCGAGCCGAGCGCGCGCAGGAGGTCGTAGTTCTGCATGTTGCGCGCGCCGATCTGGAGGCAGTCGGCGTACTCGGCGACGAGGCCCACCGCGTCGGGGCTCATCACCTCGGTCACCACCGGCAGGCCGGTGAGCTCGCGCGCGCGGGCGAGGAGCTTCAGGCCCTCCTCGCCGAGCCCCTGGAACGTGTAGGGCGACGAGCGCGGCTTGAACGCCCCGCCGCGCAGCAGGCGGGCGCCCGCCGCCTTCGCCGCGCGCGCGACCGCCTCGAGCTGCTCCCAGCTCTCCACCGCGCACGGCCCCGCCACGACCGGCACGCGGCTCCCGCCGAACGCGACCGCGCCCGGGCCGCGGCCCACGGTCACGACCGTGCGGCCCGGGTGCAGCTCCAGCGAGGCGAGCGCGTACGGCTCCGAGACGCCCTCGATCTCCGCCTCGGAGGCGCTCTTCTTGATCGGCACCATCGTCCTTGAAGTTCCTCTCTAGACGGGGGCTGCGCCCCCGCCCCCCCCCCGGGGGGGGGGGGGGGGCCCCCCCCCCCCCCCCCGGGGCCCCCCCCCCCCCCCGGGGCCGTCGCCCCCAAAACGGGGGGCCCC